>CALRYD010000001.1:0-202443 GCA_943372305.1 Hydrogenophaga intermedia
GACCGGATCACCGATTCGATGCGCAAGGCCATCGACGAGACCGAGCGGCGCCGTGCCAAGCAGACCGCCTACAACCTCGAGCACGGCATCACGCCCAAGGCGCTGAACAAGCGGGTCAAGGACCTGATCGACGGCGTCTACAGCGAAAAAGCGGGCAAGGAAGCCGACCGACTGGCCGCCGAGAGCGCGCTGCGCGCCAGCGTGGACGAGATGAGCGAGAAGGACATGGCGCGCGAGATCAAGCGGCTGGAGAAACTCATGCTCGAACACGCGCGCAACCTGGAGTTCGAAAAGGCCGCGCAGATGCGCGATCAGCTCCACCGTTTGAAGGAAAGGGTGCTCGGTGCACCCGGCCTGGACCACGTCGCCTGACGGACAATCGGCCTACAGGCGACCGCGCAGGGAACACCCCCCAGGGGTTGGACGGGGTCGCAACACAAGGTCACCCGTTCCAACATGCAAGCAACGCCACCCGTGCAAGGCAAGCGCGATCCGACCGAGGACACGCGCATCTACCTGATTGAGGACGATCCCACCATCCTGCAGTTCGTGCAGCAGACCTTGCTGCTGCGTCCGCACTGGCGCCTGATCGGCCAGGCGGGCAGCCTGGCTCAGGCCCGGCAAGAGGCGCTGTTGTGCGACGCCAATGTCTTTCTGGTCGATCTGGGGTTGCCCGATGGCCGTGGTGAAGAAGTGCTGCGGCTGCTGGCCCGCCACCAGCCCCATGCAGAACTGCTGGTGTTCACCGTGTTCGGCGAAGAGTCGCGCCTGGTCGGCGCACTGGAAGCGGGTGCCACCGGCTACGTGCTCAAGGGTTGTTCGGGTGAACAGTTGATCGAGGCGATTGAACAGATCAGCGATGGCGGTGCACCGATTTCGCCGCTGCTCGCGCGCCTCCTGCTCAAACAGTTCCGCTCGGTGCAGGATTCGCTGCCCGACCACCCGCCCGACGATCTGGTCGGCGAGGTGCTGCTCTCCGAGCGCGAGACCGACGTACTCAAGCTGGTGGCCAAGGGTTATGTGAACAAGGAAATCGCCCAGAAGCTGGGCATATCGCCGGCGACGGTGGGCACGCACATCAAGAACCTGTACCGCAAGCTGGCGGTGCACAGCCGGGTGCAGGTGGTGCGCGCCGCGCAGGAGCGCGGCCTGCTGTGAGGCCACTGCTGCGGCCTCTGCAGGCACTGGCCAGGGTGCCGGCCTACCTGTGGGCCACCGTGCTGGTGGTGGGCATGCTGGGCGTGCTGGCGCTCGTCACCCGTGTGGGGCAGATGCCCGGTGCGCACATCGTGGACCGGGCCGAGCTGCTGGCCACCGCTGCAAACGCCGCGCAGACCGTTGCGCTGCCCCATGTGTGGCACAACGAACGGCGCGACTGGTCGGGCCGCTCCACCTACCGCCTGACCCTGCCATCTTCGCTCGGTGATGCTTCGCTGGACGATGGTCTGGGTTTGCTGTTGCCCCGCGTGGGGGTGCGTTTCCGGGTGCTCTTCAACGGCCATGAAGTGGCTGCCGAATGCTGGCGACGCGGCCCGGGCTATTGCGACGCCGGCACGCACGCGCATTTCGTGGCCTTGCCGGTGGCGCTCATGGCGCCGGCCTGGGCGGACAACCGCATCGACATCGAATTGCAGGGGCAGGCACTGCGCATCAGTGGTCTGTCGCCGGTGTGGGTCGGTCCGCGCGAAACGCTGAACCAGCGCTACCGCTGGCTCAGCTGGTGGCAGGTGGACCTGACCTGGATGGTCACCGCCTCGGCCTTCATGATGGGCCTGCTGTCGATGCTGATCTGGGTGCGCACCACCGAACGGCTGTTTGGCCTGCTCGGCGGCGGCTTGCTGGTGCTGACGGTGCGGTTGTGGCTGTCCACGCCCATCTTCGTTCCCGGATCCTTCGCGTTCTGGGACTACACGCACAAGCTCAGCTTCACCTGGTACTGCGGCTTCGTGTACCTGTTCATGTCGGAACTGTTCGACTTCCGCCAGGGCATCGTGCGCCGGCTGGTGGTGGCCATGATGGCGCTGGGCCCGTTCTGGCTGGCCGCGCTGGAGTGGACGGCCAACTACCAGCTCTACCGGCTGTGGACCGGGGTCATCGTGCTGGTCTGTGTGGCGGCGCTGCTGGCCGTGATCCACCGCGCCCGCTGGGGCATGAACGTCAACCAGCGCATGATGGTGGTGGTGGGGCTGGCGGTGATGGTCACCGGCCTGCGCGACTTTCTGGTGGTGCAGCTGGGGCTGCCGGGCGATGTCGACATCCGCTGGATGACGCCGGGCAGCCTGGTGCTGATGTTTGCCATGGGTTGGGTGCTGGTGCGGCGCACGGCGGTGGCCCTGGAGCAGGTGGCCCGGCACAACACCGAACTGGCGCAGAAGGTGCGCGAGCGAGAAGAGGAGCTGCACGCGGTGTTCGACCGGTTGCGGTCGGTGGAAAGCCAGCGCGTGCTCGAAGCCGAGCGCAGGCGCCTTACGCGGGACATGCACGATGGCTTGGGTAGCCAACTGGTGCAGACACTCAACATGGTGCGCAGCAGTGGCCAGCGGATCGAGAGCGAGGCAGTGGCGTCCATGCTGCACCACGCGCTGGATGAACTGCGACTGACCCTGGACTCCCTGGAGCCCATGGACGGCGATCTGCCCACCATCCTGGGCACGCTGCGCCAGCGCGTAGGGCCGGCGCTGCAGGCGGCCGGCATCGAGCTGGTTTGGGAGGTGGAGGAGGTGTCCGCTGTGCCTGGACTGGAGGCGCGTGGCGTGATGCACCTGTTCCGCTGCCTGCAGGAGGTGTTTGCCAACGTGGTCAAGCATGCCCACGCTACGCGCGTGACGGTACGCACCTGGGAGGAGGGCGGTCGCATCTGCCTGAGCGTGGCCGACAACGGGGTCGGGCTGGGTGTCACGCCCGATGTGGTGTTCCGCGGCGGCGGCCGTGGCATCGGCAACATCCGCCTGCGCGCGGCGGAGATCGGCGCCACGGTGCACTTTGCATCGATTCAACCCGGCACCTGCGTGACCTTTGTGTTCGGCACGGGCGTGGAGCCGACGGCACAGTGATGTTTGTTTGTCTAGGACAAACGGGCGTACAATGAAGGTAGCCGAGCAAATCACTTGGGTTTAGCGGTATACTCGACGAAAACAGTCGGGAAACTTCGGCAAGAGAACCACGCTCAGCGTGGTGGGTGGGCGGAGAAGCGGTTTTCAGGGCGATGTGCCCGAAGACCACCCTACGACAGTCAAGCCACACAACCAGGAGCTTGAAATGCGCCTCACGACCAAAGGCCGCTTCGCGGTCACCGCCATGATTGATCTGGCCCTGCGCCAGAACAACGGACCAGTCACGCTTTCTGCCATCAGCCAGCGGCAACAGATTTCGCTGTCTTACCTGGAGCAGCTGTTCGGCAAGCTGCGCCGCCACGAACTGGTGGAATCCACCCGTGGTCCGGGGGGCGGCTACACGCTGGGCCGCAAGGCCACCGACATCACCGTGGCGGACATCATTGTTTCGGTGGACGAGCCCATCGACGCGACCCAGTGCGGTGGCAAGGAAAATTGCCTCGGCGAAGGCAACCGCTGCATGACCCACGAGCTGTGGGCACAGCTGAACGCCAAGATGGTCGATTTCCTCGACTCCGTTTCGCTGCAATCCCTGGTGGACGAGCAGATCGCCAAGGGCGTGGTAGTGGAGAACATGCCCATGATCAAACGCGCCATCTCCAGCGCGCCCGTGGTCAAGCCCATCCGCGTGAACGCGCCGAACTCGGTGTTCGCCCTCGGAGGCGTTGCGCTGTCCAAATGAGCGATGCCGGTGTCCGCACCGGTTCCGATGGGTTGTTGGTCTTCCTGTTTGCAGGACGGCCCCGGCCCGATCCCACGATTCCCATACAAAGAACCTGCCGTCATGAGCACGCCGCACTTTCCCATTTACATGGACTACAGCGCCACCAACCCCTGCGACCCGCGGGTGGTGGACGCCATGATCCCTTGGTTGCGCGAGCATTTCGGCAACCCGGCTTCGCGCAGCCACGCCTGGGGCTGGGAAGCTGAAAAAGCCGTCGAGACCGCTCGCGAGCAGGTGGCGGCCCTGATCAATGCCGATCCGCGCGAAATCGTCTGGACCAGCGGTGCGACCGAGTCCAACAACCTGGCCTTGAAGGGTGCTGCGCACTTCTACAAGACCAAGGGAAAGCACCTGATCACGGTGAAAACCGAGCACAAGGCCGTGCTGGACACCATGCGCGAGCTGGAGCGCCAGGGCTTTGAGGTGACTTACCTCGACGTGCAGGCCGATGGCCTGCTGAACCTGGACGCCTTCAAGGCTGCGATCCGCCCCGACACCATCCTGGCCTCGGTCATGTTCGTGAACAACGAGATCGGCGTGATCCAGGACATCGCCGCTATCGGCGCGATCTGCCGTGAAAAGGGCGTGATCTTCCACGTGGACGCCGCGCAAGCCACCGGCCGGGTGGACATCGATCTGCAAACGCTGCCGGTCGACCTGATGAGCCTGACCAGTCACAAGACCTACGGCCCCAAGGGCATTGGCGCGCTGTACGTGCGTCGCAAGCCGCGCATCCGCATCGAAGCGCAGATGCACGGTGGTGGCCATGAGCGCGGCATGCGCTCGGGCACGCTGCCCACGCACCAGTGTGTCGGCATGGGCGAGGCCTACCGCATCGCCAAGGAAGAGATGCACGCCGAGAACGTTCGCATCCGCGCGCTGCACGATCGCATGCTGGCCGGCCTGAAGGACATCGAAGAGGTGTTCATCAACGGCCACGAGACGCAGCGCGTGCCGCACAACCTGAACATGAGCTTCAACTACGTCGAAGGCGAGTCGCTGATCATGGGCATCAAGGGCCTGGCGGTGTCGTCGGGCTCGGCTTGCACCTCGGCCAGTCTAGAACCCAGCTACGTGCTGCGCGCCCTGGGCCGCAGCGACGAACTGGCCCACAGCAGCCTGCGCATGACCATCGGTCGCTGGACGACCGAAGAGGAGATCGATTACGCGATCGCCACCATCAAGGAAAACGTCGCCAAGCTCCGTGAACTCTCTCCGTTGTGGGAAATGTTCAAGGACGGCGTCGACCTGTCCACCATCCAGTGGGCAGCGCATTGAGGATTCCCCCCGCGCCGCTGTGCGTCACCCCCCAGGGGGCAACGCTGGCGGCCCGGCAAAGCCGGTTCCGCGGCGTTCTGGGTAAGACACCTCGCTGGGGTGTCGCTTGTTGAGAACAGGAGATTGAAATGGCTTACTCTGAAAAAGTGGTTGACCACTACGAAAACCCCCGCAATGTCGGCTCGTTCGACAAGGGCGATGAGTCTGTCGGTACCGGCATGGTGGGCGCGCCCGCCTGCGGCGACGTGATGAAGCTGCAGATCAAGGTGAACCCCCAGACCGGCGTGATCGAGGACGCGCGCTTCAAGACCTACGGCTGCGGATCGGCCATCGCGTCGAGTTCGCTGGTGACCGAGTGGGTCAAGGGCAAGACGCTGGACGAAGCGGCGGCGCTCAAGAACAGCGAAATCGCCGAAGAACTGGCGCTGCCGCCGGTCAAGATCCACTGCTCCATCCTGGCCGAAGACGCCATCAAGGCCGCGGTGGACGACTACCGCAAGAAGCACGCGAACTGAAGTCCCGCCATGTCCGTCACGATTTCTGAATCTGCTGCCCGACACGTCACGCGCTACCTGGCCAAACGGGGCAAGGGTGTGGGCGTGCGCCTGGGTGTCAAGACCACCGGTTGTTCGGGGCTGGCCTACAAGCTGGAGTACGCCGACGAGATCGCGCCGGAAGACGTGGTGTTCGAGGCCAACGGCGTGAAGGTGCTGGTCGACCCCAAGAGCATGCCCTACATCGACGGCACCCAGCTGGACTTTGTGCGTGAAGGTCTGAACGAGGGTTTCAAGTTCCACAACCCCAATGAGCGCGACCGCTGCGGTTGCGGCGAGAGCTTTCGCGTCTGACGCTGACCTCGCCTCGGTACAGTGCCGCCAGCGGGTTCGCCCACTGGCGGCTTTTGTTTGGTGCCACCATGAACCTGCAATCCAACGATTTTGAACTGTTCGAGCTGCCCGTGGGCTTTGCGCTGGACCGCGCGCAACTGGACGAGCGCTGGAAAAACCTGCAGCGCGAGGTGCACCCGGACCGCCACGCCGCCGCTGATGCGCAGACCCAGCGCCAGGCGATGCAGTGGTCGGTGCGCATCAACGAGGCCTACCAGCGCCTGAAGGACCCGCTGCAACGCGCTGCGTACCTGTGTGAGTTGCAAGGTGCTCCCATCCAGGCCGAGAACAACACGGCCATGCCAGCCGCCTTCCTGATGCAGCAGATGGAATGGCGCGAGGCGCTTGACGAGGCCACCACGGCTGCGCAACTGGAAGACATGGCCGACGACGTGGCCGCCACCCGAAAGCAGATGCTGGCCGACCTGCAGCAGACCGCCGATGTGCGGCGCGACTGGCCGGCGCTGGCCGGGCAGGTGAGAGCCCTCATGTTCGTTGAGCGTTTTGCTCGCGACGTGTCGGAGCGCCTCGATCAACTGGGACAATAGTGGGTTGTCCCCGCTTTCTGTCCGTACCTTGGATCCTTTCGCTCATGGCGCTTCTGCAGATTTCCGAACCCGGCCAATCCCTTGACCCGCACCAGCGCCGGGTGGTGGTGGGTATCGACCTGGGTACCACGCATTCGCTGGTGGCGGCCGTGCGGCACGGCGTGGCCGAATGCCTCCCGGCGCTCGACGGCAAGGCCATCCTGCCCAGCGTGGTCCGTTATCTTGACCCCGCATTGGGTGGTGCCGGGCGCCAGATCGGTTTTGACGCGCTGGCCGCCCAGATCGGTGACCCGGCGAACACCATCAGCTCGGTCAAGCGACTGATGGGCCGACGCCGTGACCAGGTGGCCGATGTGGACAGGCTGTCCTACACGGTGGTGGACGAGAACGGCATGGCCGTGGTGGACACCGTGGCCGGGCGCAAGACACCCATGGAGGTGAGTGCCGAGATCCTGGCCACGTTGCGCTTTCGCGCCGAGGACAGCTTTGACGACGAACTGTTCGGAGCCGTGATCACGGTGCCCGCGTACTTTGACGACGCCCAGCGGCAAGCCACGAAAGACGCGGCCCAGCTGGCGGGTATCAACGTGCTGCGCCTGATCAACGAACCCACAGCCGCGGCGATCGCCTATGGGCTGGACAATGGTTCCGAAGGCGTCTACGCAATCTACGATCTGGGCGGCGGCACCTTCGACATTTCCATCCTGCGCATGACGCGCGGCGTGTTCGAGGTCATGGCCACCGGCGGTGATTCGGCCCTGGGCGGTGACGACTACGACCAGGCACTTGCCACCTGGGTGTTGCAACACCTGGGCCTGGGTCCGGTGACGGACGCTGCGGAGCGGGCTGCGTTGCACCACGAAGCGCGGCGCGTGAAAGAGCAGCTGACGGGACATGCCGGCGTGCTGTTCCGCGCCGAGATCGAAGGTCGGGCGGTCCAGCAGACGGTGCGCCGCGAAGACTTTGACGCCTGTACCGCCGAACTGACCGCGCGCACCATGTCCGCCGTGCGCAAGGTGCTGCGCGACGCAGGCGTGACCAAAGACGAAGTGCAGGGCGTGGTGATGGTGGGCGGCTCCACCCGCATGCCGGTGATCCAGCGCACGGTGGGCGAGTTTTTTGGTCGCGAACCCCTGACTAACCTGAACCCCGACGAGGTGGTGGCGCTGGGCGCCGCCATCCAGGCCAATGCGCTGGCGGGCAACAGCAAGGATGGCGATCTGCTGCTGCTGGACGTGATCCCGCTGTCCCTGGGCATCGAGACCATGGGTGGCCTGGTCGAGCGCATCGTGCCGCGCAACAGCACCATCCCCACGGCCCGTGCGCAGGACTTCACCACCTACCAGGACGGACAGACCGCGCTGGCGTTGCACGTGGTGCAGGGCGAACGCGACCTGGTGGCCGATTGCCGCAGCCTCGCCCGTTTCACGCTGCGCGGCATTCCACCCATGGCGGCCGGCGCCGCGCGCATCCGCGTGACGTTCACCATTGATGCCGATGGCCTGCTGGCGGTGACCGCCAAAGAGCAGGGCAGCGGTGTCGAAGCCAAGATCGATGTCAAGCCCGCCTACGGTTTGTCGGACGAGCAGATCGCCGCCATGCTGCAGGACAGCTTCAGCACCGCCCAACAGGACATGGCTGCGCGCGCGCTGGTCGAAGCCCGGGTGGACGCCGACCGCATGATCGCCGCCACCCGCAGTGCGCTGGCGGCCGATGGCGACCTGCTGGACGAAGCCGAACGTGGCACTGTTGAATCCCTCATCGCCGCGCTGGCCGCCACCACTGGCCAAGGCAGCGCGGCCGACATCGAGGCCGCGACGCAAGCCCTGGCCAAAGGCACCGAAGCCTTCGCCGCGCAGCGCATGAACCGCGGCATCCAGCAGGCCCTGGCCGGCCGGAAAGTTGAAGAAGTCTGAACACCATGCCCACGATCAAAATCCTGCCCCACCCCGAGTACTGCCCGCAGGGCGCCAGCATCAGCGCGCCAGCCGGCACCTCCATCTGCGAAGCGCTGCTGGACAACCACATCAACATCGAGCACGCCTGTGACATGAGCTGTGCCTGCACCACCTGCCATGTGGTGGTGCGCGAAGGTTTCAACAGCCTGGGCGAGCTGGATGAAGCAGAAGAAGACTTGCTCGACCGTGCCTGGGGTCTGGAGCCGAATTCGCGCCTGTCTTGCCAGGCCATCCTGGCCCAGCAGGACGTAACGGTCGAGATCCCCAAGTACTCGATCAACCACGCCAAAGAAAACCACTGAAACGGCGTCGCGCGGAGCGGACCCCCACGTTCGGGGGGGTGTAAGGCGCGTTGGTTTTCGCCAGACTGCGGGCCATTCCTTGACCACCAAGGCCCGCACATGAACAACGCCTCCCATCGCCTCCACCCCCTGGTTCTGGGTATCCTGCTGAGCCTGACACCGATCGCGCATGCGCAGTCTTCTGCCGACGCTGCGCCCGCAGCCCATGTGGAGAACGGCGACAAACTCAAAGGCCTGAGCAAGGTCGTGCTCGCCAGCTGCGGCGTGTATGTGCTGCAGGAATTCGACGCCGGATCGACCGCGCAGCGCGGCAGCACGCAAGGCAGCATCGCCATGACCAGTGCCAACCTCAAAGTGGTGGGGTTGGAGTCCTCCCGCCTGCAGGGCATGGCGGACCAGCTCTGCACTCAGGCCGTGCAGTCGATCCGCGCGCGCGGTGTGACGGTGGTCGAACTGCCCACTGAAGGCGGCGGGCCTGCGGTGGAGGCCTGGCGCACCGCGGGCGAACCGGCTCCATTGGCGTTCGACGCGGCCGGCGGCAAGGGCACGGTGTACAGCGGCAAAGGTCTGCCGCTGCTGCACGTGTCTGAAATGGGCTGGCTGCACCGCAGCTCGGGCGGGTTGTTCGGCGGGCCCAAGGTGGACGACGACTACGTGTCCCTGGGCGGCAAGATGGGCGTGGGTTTCCAGATGACCAAACTGCAGCCGCTGATCAAGACGCTGGCCGAGTCGCAGCAGGCACCATTGCTGCACGTGCGCCTGGTACTGGCCCCGGGCAGTGTCACCGCCAGCAAAGGCGGGTTCTTTGCGACGTCTTCCGAGACCAAGTCCAGCGCCGCGCTGATGTTGCCGGCCTTCACCAACCGGCTGCTCGTGACCGCCGGCGACGGTGCCGTGGCCCGCGTCTCGCTGGACAAACCGCTGATCGCCGAGGCCGGCATTGGCGAGCTGGCCGATGTAACCAGCACCGCCGAAACCGCGGGCAATATCGCGCTGGCGGCGTTCTCCATCCTCTCGGCAGCATCGGGCCATGGGCGAGCGGTCATCAACAACTCCCGCAAGCAGGAACTTCGGGCCGATCCCGACCAGTTTGAAGCCGTCGCCAAGGCGCAGGTCGGGGCTGTGCTCGAGACCTTGTCTTCACGCCTGGTGGCCCCCTGACCCGGTGCCGATGTCGGTGGGCGTCCCGCATAATCGGGTGCATGCGCCAGATCGTTCTTGACACTGAAACCACCGGTCTGTCCGCCGAAAACGGCGACCGGATCATTGAAATCGGCTGCGTGGAATTGCTCCACCGCAAGCTCACCGGTCGCAATCTGCACCACTATGTCAACCCCGAGCGCGACAGCCACGAAGACGCGCTCAAGGTGCACGGCATCAGCAACGAGTTCCTGCGCGACAAACCCAAGTTTGCGCAGATCGCCGACGAGTTGCTGGCCTACCTGGACGGTGCCGAGCTCATCATCCACAACGCACCGTTCGACATCGGATTCCTTAACAAGGAACTGAGCCTGCTCGGCCGACCAAAGATCACCCAGATCGTTTCTGGCGTGACCGACACCCTGGTCATGGCCAAGGAAATGTTCCCGGGCAAACGCAACGGCCTGGACGCGTTGTGCGACCGCCTGGAAGTGGACAATTCGGGCCGCACGCTGCACGGCGCCTTGCTGGACGCCGAGTTGCTGGCCGATGTCTACATCAACATGACGCGCGGGCAGGATGCGCTGCTGATTGAGGCGGGTGACAACAGCACCCCCGGCGTGGTGGTGGAGCAAGTCGATCTCAGCCGTTTCGATTTGCCCGTGCTGCGCGCCAATGCGCAGGAGCAACTGGCGCACGAGGCCGCTCTGGTGGACCTGGACAAGGCCTGCAAGGGCAAGACGCTGTGGCGTCAGCTTCAGGCAGCATGAGCAGGTTGTGGTGCTGCGCAAAAATTTTCAACGCAGTATCTGAAGAGGCCAAAAGGCACGCTATAATTTGAGGCTTCCGAACGATCGGACCTGGCAGCAAAACCAAAAGCCAGCAAGATTTTCGGGCGGTTAGCTCAGTGGTAGAGCACTGCCTTCACACGGCAGGGGTCGCAGGTTCGAACCCTGCACCGCCCACCAAAAAAGTGAATGAAATCAAGGTCTTACGATTCGTTGTAAGACCTTTTTTCTTTCTGGTGTCCAAAAAGTGTCCAAAAGTGGTCGGCGGTGAGCGAGCTGTCCAGATCCTGGACTTGTTCACGTGTTTCTGTTGTTCGCGTGCATAGGCCGGCTGGCGCCCGAGCTCACGTCGCTTTCGCCGAGCACCACTTGGCATGCCATGCGGACGTCCGTGAACTGAATGTCGGGCTGACCGCCACTCTTGTGCTGGGTAATGGACAGGTTCAATGCGTACTGCATGGCACCCTCAATGTCTGCAATTGTGTGACCCTGGAAGAAGTCCGCGAGGTCAAAGACATCCAGCTCTGCGGACAAAGTTGCTCGCTTGGACTTGATCCAGTCGGCAAGAAACCTGGGCAGCTCTTGGGCTGGCGGAGCAGAAAACGCCACCTTCTCGGTGAAGCGCCCGGCGCGCAGTAGGGCCGGGTCGATTTGGTCCGGGTGGTTCGTCGCCGCGATGACCACCACGTCTTTGACTCGATCTTCCGTGCCGTCCATGAGAACCAGAAGCTTGTTGCACAGCTCGGGTGTAGCGGACAGCTGGCGGTTTCGCAGAACATCATCTGCCTCATCGATGAACACCATGGTCGGGCGAAGGTCTCTGGCTTCGGCGAAGAGCTTGTCCAGCGCCTTGCGATCGGCGAGCAGGTCGGGGCCCGCCACTGAAAGGAAAGCCCAGCCCGCTTCTTTGGCCAATGCTCGAGCTGCCGCGGTTTTGCCTGTGCCGGACGGGCCATGGAAAAGCACGCCAGTCGGCAGCGACCCTCCCAGGGTCTCGATCTTGTGGGCGTCGCGAAGCCGTGTGGCCACAAGCTCAAGGGCACCACGGGTGTTCGTGTTCAGAATCAGTCCTCCCAACGACTTGGTGTCGGTGGGCACGCGCCCGTTTCGTCCTTGTACTTCTCGCAGGGCCGCCATCCAATGGTCGTAAGTGATCGTCTGGTCCGGCGGAGCACCCAGTACCGATGGGATGGCTTTCGTGACCGCCACGATGCGGCTGACAGAAAAGCCATTCCAGCGCCTGGCCACGGAACGCAGTACCTCGGCATCTGCGAGTGCACCAGGAACATGTTTTCGCAGCCCCTGCTCCAGCAGCCCCAAGCGTGCAGGTTCATCCGGCGGCGTGACTTCCACCTTGAAGTCAAAGCGGCCCTCGCGGATGGCTGCTGCGTCGAGGTTCTGTAGGTAGTTCGTAGCGCCGACCAACACCACCCGGTGGGCGCGCAGGTTCACGATCTCGGTGAGCAGCGTATTGGTAATTTTGAGATCCTCCGCGTTGCCGCTGCCCTGATCGCGTGAGGTGATGAACGAATCGATCTCATCGATGAACAGCACACACGGCGCAGAGCGCTGGGCATAGGCAAACACGTTGGAGATCACGCGCGGCATTTCGCCCACCCACTTGGACGACACATCCCCATAGGTCAGCTGAATGAACGGGACTTGCAGTTCACCTGCCAGCGCCTCTGCGAACACCGTCTTTCCATTGCCAGGTTCCCCGTGCAAGAGGATGCCATTGCGTGGCGCCTCCCGCGCGTCCGCTCGATCTGTCAGTACGGCACGGGCAGGGTGCAGGAGTTTGTCTTTGAGGGGCTGCATGCCAAAGATGTCTGCAAAGCGCATGGATACCTGCTTCGCTGAAACAGGCAGGTGGTAGTCCTCGTCCCGTGCGGGGCTGTTGGTCTGCGTCGGCTGCGCTTCGGTTCGTCGGCGTTCGTGTTCCGCCCTGGCGGCATGGAACTCATTCCAGCTCGGGATCTTGACGCCAAAGGTTGGTGGAAACAGGTCCAGAAGAATGGCCGCGATAGCGATCGCCAAAGACATTGCTGCGTAGCCGACGTCAGCCCAGACGATGGGGTTACCCTCCTTGGCGGCGTACCCGGCCGAAAACATGAGCAGGGTGCCAAAGATCAACGCTGGCCACGCCGCGCCGGCGGTAAAGGCCTCACGCAGTCCGTTGACTCGCAAGCTGCCGGCAAACGTCGGCTCAATCGGCGCCACACAAGGCCAGCCCGTTTCGGCCAGCGGCTTGCGTATGGCGATGTTGCACACAAAGGCCAGGAAGGCCAGCAGCACGAGGCCGACGAAGTAGCCGAGGATGTACCCGCGTGAGGCTGCGAAAGTCTCAGCCAAAGGGGGAATGGTTCCGAGCAACCACCAGAAGCCGACCACCCACTTTGAGATGGCACTGGTGAGAAGGGAGGCATAGTCGAGCCATTCGGCGCAACGCGTGATGGGGCGTGAGTACCAGGTGTCTCTGGCGGCCAAAGCCGAGCTGTAGATGGCCTTGGGCATGCTGTGCAGCGTTTTGTTCATGGCAAGCGTGTCCCAGGTTTCAACGCACGGCGGGCTGACGGATTGCCAGTTCCATACGCGCGGAGCTGGTCAGACTCACCAGGCGCGCCAGACCGATCAGCATCTGCAGACAGAAGCGCAGCTTGCTCCGCCAGGTGTTCGGTTTCCTGACCGACGCCACGCCGAGCAGGTGCAGCAGGTCCGCTGGTCCGCAAGGCAGCACTTGCTCTCCGGCCGCGCGGAGCAGGGCATTGAGTGAGGTGACTTCGTCACTCGCCAGCTGGAGAAGCCGTAGGAGCTGCGGTTCTTTGCACGCCCAGGGCTGTCCTTCGATGGTGGTGTTCTGCAGCAGGGGGTTTAGATCCAGCGTGTTCAGGCGGAACTGGCGCTTCCAGTCATTGCAGAGCAGTACGTGGTGGACCTGCGCTGGACTCTGCTGGGACGAAGGGTGGATGAGTTGGGTTTTCATAAAAACCAACATCTCACACTTCGTCAAAAGTTCAAGTGGACTCTCTCAACTGGGCGGCTTGCTGTAGTCAAAGGCGTCATCCCAGTCGGCCTGGGTCCGGATACCCAATACCTCCAAACCAACGTAAGGCTGTTCGGGAGTGGCGGTGGAGTGCTCTTTTTCCTCCACAGGCGCAGAGCTTGTTGGTGCCGGTGCACTCCGTTTGGGCTCCGGCGTCGCGGCAACCTGCGGGCTCGCAGCAGCCACTTGGAGTGGGGGCGCCTGAAAGGGCTTGGATGACGGAATCTTGGTCGGCAGACCCATGCTCGGTGCGGCCCGGGTCAGCAGCGCGTGTAGCAGTTCGCCCCTCAAACTTTCGGGCGTACTGCTGATGAGCTCATAGAGGCCGGTGTCCAGGTCCTCGTGAAAGCGCAGTCGTGCCCGCACTTCAACGAAGCGGGCAGTTTTCTTTTGTGCCATGTGCATCCTTCTGCTGCTGGGGGAGTGTTGATTGTCAGGAGCACACCCGCTCTGGAGGGGGAAACAAACGGCCCTTAAAGGCTGTTATCTCCGGACGCACTGTCGAAAATGGAGTTTTTTCGGCCCAGCGCCTCCCCAAATCGCCTCTCGGCAAGGCCGGATTGGACCAGTCCGGGTCAAGCTGAGCCAGAACGGGATGCTGAATGCAGCATTGGTCCATGGGCGTGCCGTTGAGCGGTCCAAAAAAAAGACCAGCACGGGACAAAGCGGGACATAGTGGGTCCAGCCGGGGCTGTTGGATAGGCTAATTCAAGGGCGTGGGTCCGGCTTGGGTGCATTCGGGCCAAGTTGGACCAGAAAGGGATGGTTTGGGGCAGACTTGCCCGAAGAGGGTCGCTGGTAATTCGATCTTAAGAAAGCCGGTATGGGGAACTGGATTCCAGCTCAAGACTCGGCAAACCTGACATCAGAAAACTGCATTCAGTGGCGACTTGCTCCAGTGCAGGCGTCGTTCCTGGATGAATAGGCTGCGTCTCTAGTGGACGCTTTTCGGGGGGCGCTCCGTTGCTTAAGCATTAAGCTTCACATGGGGTACCTGGAGGGAGAAACGGCGGAGCCCCCACAAACTCTGGCTGCGCGACCCGGTTTCAAAACGAACAATGCAAAGGGTAAAAAATTTGAAACGACAGCAGCCTTTGGAAAGGCTACATGGTTGCTTGCACATTACGCTTTGATTGGCGTACACTCTCGCCAGCTTGGCCACACGGCCGAATGGGCAGCTGAGTCAGCCCGCCTCGCAAGAGCAAACTGAGCCAATGTAGGCGGCACGGCCTCCACTAAATGTGCAAGTCGCAAGACACCCGGGCGCAAGCCTGACGCTGCTGACGTTTATCAGCCTCAAACCGTCTGGCAGTAGATGCCGGCGGTTTTCAATCGGACGGCCGCCTCCGTTGCTGTCCAGGGACATATCGTCCCTAGGCCCCGCGATTCATCGCGCGGCCGCGATTGCTGCCCTTTTACGGGCGCAGCGCACGCCTTGGTCGTCTTTTGGCGGCTGAGCGCTAGCACGCTAGGAGCGATGTAGCTCCGTCTTTCCAGTCCGCCCATATCTGGCTTGCGGATGGGAAGCTTGGCCATGGCATTCCCCGTGGACATTCTTATTTTGTGTTGTCGTCCCTACCCATTGATTCCGATGGAGGCCGGAGGTGAATCCTTCGGACCTGCCGCGAAAGCTACCCCCAAGGCATGTCTATGTGCGTGCCGCCGCGGGGCCGGCGTACCAATGGGACCAGCGCACCGGGTCGTGGCAGCGGCCGGTGGAGACACATGCATCCATTACCCCCTCTGATGGGTGATGCAGGGTTGATCGCCTTCAAGAGATCAACAACCCCCTGCGGCCAGAGCATCTGGCCATAGGTGTCTTCCTCCCTAGTTGGATGGAAGAGGCAACCGGCTGGAAACCGGTTTGCAGGACGGCGTGCTAACGACACCTCCCGCTCGTGGCTGGTCAGAAGCTTGGCTTCGCGGCGCACGGGGACCCCAAAACTGCTGTTTCCATTTTTGTCTTTGAGCCAGATGTTTGCCCTCTCGCCCCCGGCCGCCTGTAGTTGGCTGCCAGGTCGTGTGGATCTGAAATCAATATCAACTGACTTACCATGTCTAAAACCAACTTTTCGAACCATGAAATGCCCGTCGAGGGCGGGCCGCCGCATGACCAAGCGGCACCTGGGTGTGCCAGTGCAGAGCAAAGTGTTGATCCCCAACAAACTGAGCTGCTGAAAGATGGCTCACACGCAAACGAGTTGAAGTCTGTTTCGACGACGCAGGGGCGCGGGCGAGAAGCAACCGCGGTCTACACCCGAGGTGGGCCGCCCATCCTCAAGCTCATCCGCAAGGAAACTGGCATGGGCCGACAGGTGCTAGATCGAGTGCAAAAACTCCACCCAGGCAATCCCCTCAGGCAAGTCGATGAGTTCTTCGCTGATTTCTTCATCCCTGCTGCCACTGGCCGAAAGCGCACGGTGGGCATCAAAACCGAGCAGCTGTATGGTGTGCAGATGCGGGTGATGGTCAAGCAACTGCGAGGTCTGAACATGCCGATACAGAACCTCAGTGAGTTCAGCACGCGCCATGTTGCTGCTCTGACGCGCCACTACGAGGCACAAGGTCTGTCGGCATCCAGCCTCCAGAAAAAAAATACGGTCCTGCGTCGGTTCGGCACCTGGATCGGCAAGCCCGACATGACCCCTAGGCTGTGCGATCTGGTGTCGGACCCCACGAGGTCGAAGCGAAGCTATTCCGCCGTGGAGAGCAAGGCGTGGAGTGCCAACGGAGTTGATCCTGATGAGATCTTCAAGCGTATGGACTTGGAGTGCTCTGTGGCTGGCCTGCAGTTGCGCCTGCAGCTTGCGTTCGGCCTTCGCCCGCGCGAGGCAGTGATGCTCAAACCGATTGCCGCCGACCAGGGTAAGAATCTGTTTGTCACGGACGGTACCAAGGGCGGGCGGGCGCGGATGGTGCCCATCGACACGGATGAGAAGCGGGCGTTGCTCGAGCAGGCCAAGACGATCGCCCGAGGCAACTCGCGTGGCATTCTTTCTAATAAGCCGTCGATGTCACTCAATAGGGCCATTGCACGTTTTTACTACCTCACACGGAAGGTGGGGATTTGCAAGAACGGCCTTGGTGTCACGCTCCACGGCCTCCGCCACGAGTTCGCTGGGAGTGTCTACAAAGAAGCCACAGGGGTCGAAGCTCCAGTCAATGGTGGCAGGCTTGATGATCTGGATTTGGCGCGTCGCGCCATGCAAATCACATCAGAGCAGTTGGGGCACAGCCGCAAGCATGCGGGCGCAGCTTATTTGGGATCCAAACGCCATCTTGACTACACCCAGCGCAAAAACCTCAACTGGCTGACAGGCCGCTTGGAAAACAACACTGCCGTGCTGGGCGCAGTGAAGGCTTGTGGTCCCTGCAGCTGGTGGGTCGTGGGCTCCGCGGCAGCCGGCAAACCCATCCGCGGCTCTTGGATCCTGGCCTACCGGGCGGAGTCGAAGCCCGCCGTTAACCAGACCGACTCGGACCTTGGCATCGCAGCCATGGCCATGGCGGTTGCCGACGCAGCGTCTCAGGCAGTCGGGTACCCCGCCTGCCTGTTGCGAGAGGCCCTGCTGCCGAACGGGGCGCAGGAGCAGGGTGAGCGCCTGGAGCTCGTCGGCCTTTGGCGGGCGAGCGTTGGGGGCTGAAGCATTGAACTTTTCCCTCCGGATTGATTGCATGCCGTGACTTATGGCACAGCAGTCATCAACAAATTCCGGTGGGAAAAGAATCTGCTTTTCTTCAAGAGATAACCCCCCGAAAGAGCGGTTTGTATGCCCTGTTTTTGGGTGTGGTTATTGCAAGATTTGGTTTTCTTCTTTCAGGATCTGGTTATGCAAATGTTGAAGTTGCACGACGTGATGGCTACCTTGCGGTGCGGGCGGTCAACCGTATACAAAAAAATTTCAGATGGTCTTTGGCCTCCCGCAGTCAAAACTGGCGAGCGGTCTGTGAGATGGCCCCGGGCGGAAGTTGAAAGCATGCTGGCAATTCACATTGCCGGTGGATCTCAGCAAGCCATCAAAGACCGGGTCAAACACATCGTGAACGCCCGGCTTGAAAGTCTGGATAAGGGGGCTTGAACTATTTGGGATTCATGAGATGCTGTTCTCATGAACCCATTCAGCCGCTCTTCACTGCATTGTCGTTCACCTTGAACGGCTGATAGCGCTTGCCGGTGTTTTTCACACCGGGTACTCCTTCCTCAGTAGATTGCTCAGCAACCTTGATATCAAGGTGAGGCGGAGCATTGCCTGATGGAAATCGATATCGAAAGCAATACAGGTGAATCGAATGACGTTTCTTTCTGAGCCATTCCCCGAACGCAGAGCCCAGGCCGAGTCTTTGGACATCAACAGCCTGCCGGAATTTTTCCGGCGAGACGATCCCCGCCGGATCCATCCCTTGGCGGTCAACACCCTGCGTGGCTACCTCCTGCAGGAAATCGGGCCATTGACCTACCCAGCCACAGCCCGTTTCGTCGAAACCTTTCTCGCCGATGACCTGATCGTCGAAAGTTACTTTCAACCGCTGGTTCGGCAAGACCCGTTGGGCCTGGCGTTCCAGCGCATCGGCCGTCGGCTCGAAGCCCTGCCCTGGGTGGAGGCCAAACGCGCCGCCGAAAAAGCACGCAGGTCATATGCCCTCTGCAACCACGCGGCGGATCACGAGTTGGTTTACGTGGCGGCCTGGGCCTGGCCGGCAGGGATTTTTCACCTGTCTCACCCGTCCGTGAAAAGCAAGGGCTTTGGGCTGGAGGACCTGCCACAAGCGCGCGACATGAGCGCGGAACTGGTGGACGATGCCATCAAGGCCATGCGTGGCGTCAGCGCCGTTCAAGGGCGGCTGATGCGAGCCCTGATCGGCGATGGCGCAATCGAAGGTTGCAAGGCGCAGAAGCTGGCGCGCTTGCGCACAGCCCTGCACTTGTCGCAACTGCGGCTCAACGAACTGTGGATTCCCGCCGCAGGCTGGTTCTGTACCCAACCCGATGACCAGGACGACTGACCCGCCTCACATGAACCAAGACCCCAAAACCCCGAATCCCGTTCCCTGGCGTGCGACAGGGCGGGCTAGGCAGGCCAGACAAGAGGCTCAAATGGACTCGCTCATGCGGTCGCTCAAGCGCTTGTTTCTGATTGCGTTGTGCATGCCGTTCCTTGGCCTTGCGGTTTACAAGTGGGAGCAACACCGCAATGCTCAGGTGGTCAGCCGCAGCCCCATCGGCACTCTGCTGGACCTGCGCCCGGTGCACAGCCCCCGGGGCTTCAAGCCTGTGGTGCTGCTGCTGAAGACCAGCACCGGTTTCGTTGCCCTGCGCGACCCACTCAACCTGCCTGTGGGCTCGGCACTGGTGCAAGAACATCGCGCTAGTGGGCGGGCCTATGTGTGCGATGCCCGGCGTACCCAGTGCGCGCAGGTGGCCCAGGCAGCAACGCCCGGGTAGGGCAGCGACGCGGGCGCAACATAATCATCGCCAACTGATTCTGTGGCCCTGGTGCCCACCCCTCATGCTCGACGACATCAAGAAAACCCTCTGGGCCACGGCCGACAAGCTGCGCGCCAACATGGACGCCGCCGAATACAAGCATCTGGTGCTCGGCCTGATCTTCCTCAAGTACGTCTCCGACACGTTCAACGCCCGCCGGGCCGAGGTGCAGGCCCGCCTGCAAGACCCGGCCGATGAGTTCTACTTTGCCGAAGCCACGCCCGAAGACCTGGCTGCCGAACTGGAGGACCGCGACTACTACAAGAGCGCCAACGTCTTCTGGGTGGCCGAAGGCTCGCGCTGGGAAACCATCCGCTCCATGGCCAAGACCCCCGAGATCGGCAAGTTCATCGACAACGCGCTCACCCTGATCGAGGCCGAGAACCCCAAGCTCAAAGGCATTCTGGACAAGCGCTACGCCCGCGCCCAGCTGCCCGACGGCAAGCTCGGCGAGCTGGTGGACATGGTCTCCACCATCGGCTTTGGTGACAACCCTTCCGTGGCGCGCGACGTGCTGGGGCAGGTGTACGAATACTTCCTCGGCCAGTTCGCCAGCGCCGAAGGCAAGAAGGGCGGCCAGTTCTACACGCCGGCCAGCATCGTCAAGACCTTGGTAGCAGTGCTGGCCCCGCACCAGGGGCAAGTGTACGACCCGTGCTGCGGCTCGGGCGGCATGTTCGTGCAGAGCGAAAAGTTCATCGAAGCGCACGGCGGCAAATTGGGGGATGTGTCCATCTACGGACAAGAGAGCAACCCCACCACCTGGCGCCTGGCCGCCATGAACCTGGCCATCCGCGGTATCGATTTCAACCTCGGCCGCGAGCCGGCCGACACCTTCACCCGCAACCAGCACCCCGACCTGCGGGCCGACTTCGTACTGGCCAATCCGCCCTTCAACATTTCTGACTGGTGGCACGGCAGCCTTGAAGGCGATCCGCGCTGGCAATATGGTGACCCACCGCAGGGCAATGCCAACTACGCCTGGCTGCAGCACATGCTGCACCACCTCAAGCCGAGCGGTCGTGCTGGAATTGTTTTGGCGAATGGCAGCATGAGCAGCAGCCAGAACAACGAAGGCGTGATCCGCGCTGCCATGGTGGACGCCGACGTGGTGGAGGTGATGGTAGCCCTGCCCGGGCAGCTGTTCTTCAACACCCAGATCCCCGCCTGCCTGTGGTTCCTAGCCAAACAGAAGCGGCGCAAGTGCGAGGTGCTGTTCATTGACGCCCGCAAGCTGGGCCAAATGATCAGCCGCGTGCAGAGCGAACTGGACGACTCGGCCATTGCCCGCATTGCCGACACCGTGGCCGCCTGGCGCGGCGAGGTGGACGACGGCGCCACCGTCACCACCTACCAAGACGTGCCCGGCTTCTGCCGCAGCGTGCCGCTGGCCGAAATCGCCCGGCACGGCCATGTGCTCACGCCCGGCCGCTACGTGGGCGCCGAGGCGGTGGAAGACGACGGCGATGCCTTCGCCGACAAGATGCAGAAGCTCACCGATAAGCTGGGCGAGCAGATGGCCAAGGGCGCGGAGTTGGACGCGCTGATTCGCCAGAAGCTGGGGGGGCTCGGGTATGAGTTCTGAGTGGCGTCTCACTAAACTAAAAAACTTGGTTGAGATTAAGCATGGCTTTGCATTCAAGGGCGAATTCTTCTCAGAGGCACCAACCAGTTATCAGTTAACAACTCCCGGCAACTTCGCCATCGGTGGCGGATTTCAGTCTGAAAAAGTCAAGTACTACAACGGACCTGTTCCCAGCGACTTCGTTTTGAGTGCTGACGACCTTTTGGTAACGATGACAGACCTGAGTAAGGCCGCAGACACCTTGGGCTACGCGGCCAAGGTGCCGTCAACTGCCGGGTGCACGTGGCTCCACAATCAACGTGTCGGCTTGGTCCTCCTCAGGTCAGGCGCCAATGCGTCGAAGGATTTCCTGCACTATTTGATGCGCAGTTCAGACTATCGGCACTGGGTGGTCTCAACGGCGACCGGTTCAACCGTGAAGCACACATCACCGAGCCGTATCTGCGATTACGAGTTCTTGTTGCCGCCGATTGAGGTTCAACAAGAAATCGCAGCAACCTTGGACGCACTCGAAGACCGCATCACCCTCCTGCGCGAAACCAACGCCACCCTCGAAGCCATCGCGCAGGCGCTGTTCAAATCGTGGTTCGTCGATTTCGACCCCGTGCGCGCCAAGATGGAAGGCCGCGCCCCCGAAGGCATGGACGAGGCCACGGCGGCGTTGTTCTCCGGCGCCATGCAGGAGACAACCGCCGGGGTGTTGCCAGAGGGCTGGAGTGAGCAAGCCATCCGCTCGGTGGTGGCCGGTGTGTTTGATGGTCCGCACGCAACGCCGCCCGAAGCGGATCAAGGCGCGGTGTTCCTGGGCATCAAGAACCTGACGGGAACCGCGCTCGACCTGAGCGAGGTGCGCCACATTGCCGAAGCCGACTGGGAGCGTTGGACCAAACGGGTGACGCCGCGTGCGGGCGATATTGTGTTCAGCTACGAAGCCACGCTGGGCTTCTTCGCCCTGATTCCGCCCGACCTGCGTTGCTGCCTGGGGCGCCGTCTGGCCTTGGTGCGGCCGAACGAGCATGCCGGCACACCGCACTTTTGGTACCACCAGTTTGTCTCAGAGCCGTTCCAGCGCCTCTTAGTCAAACACACGATTCAAGGGGCTACGGTGGATCGCCTTGCCCTGAAATCCTTCCCCGATCTGCCCGTGCTCGTTCCACCCATTGAACTAAGGGAGCGATTCGACGAGGTCGTTCAGGCCATCTGGGCGCGCATTCATGAAAACCAGTCGCAAATCGGCGTGTTGTCTGGTCTGCGAGACTCCCTGCTACCCCGCCTCATCTCCGGCCAGCTCCGCCTGCCCGAGGTCCAAACCCAACTGGAGGAAGCCCTCCCATGAACAATGACCTGACCACCTCGGCGGTGGCACGCAGCAATGTCCTCAACAACCGCTATGCCCTGAGCAAGCTTGAAGAGCATTTGGCGCTGGGCGGCTTGCGCATCGAGGGAGAAGTGGTCTTCTTCAAGTCGCACGTGGCCGAATTACTGGACATCGACGAGCGCACCATTGACCGTTACCTGGCCAGCCATGAGCCGGAACTCAAACAGAACGGGTACCGAGTTCTTAAGGGAAAGTCTTTAAAAAACATGAAGTTAGCTCAAGTCGACGACATCAATGTCGTCGACTTGATCGGTGCCAAGGTCCCAGCTCTGGGGGCGTTCTCGTTCCGGGCGGTGCTCAACCTCGCCATGCTGGTGACGGAGAGTGAGCGGGCCAAGGCCATCCGCAGCCGCATGCTGGACATCGTGCTCGACGTGGTGGCCGAACGCACGGGCGGCCACACCCGCTTCATCAATCAGCGTGACCAGGATTACCTGCCCTCAGCCTTTATGGAGGACAGCTACCGCAAGCAGTTCACCAATGCCCTGCGCGACCATGTCGACATGGGCAATCACAAGTACGCGGTGTTCACAGACAGGATCTACCAAGCGGTTTTTTGCGAAAACGCCCGAGAGTACAAGCAGGTGCTGCGTCTGGCCGATGGCGACAGCACGCGCGACACCATGTATGCCGAGGTGCTGAAAACCCTGGCTGCCTTTGAGAGTGGCCTGGCCGCCAGCATTCAGCAGCAGGCGCAGCAATTGGGGCGAAAGCTCAAATCTGCAGAGGTCGACGCGTTGCTGGCAGAGGCTGCCGCCAGCCCTTATCTGAAGCCGTTGATTGACGATGCCCGCACCCGCATGGCCAGCCGTGATCTAGGTTTTCGCGAGGCGCTTCACCAGAAACTGGAGGCCTACGTTCAAGCCGTACCGGAAGCGGACTTCGAGCGCTTTCTGGGCGAGCGAAGCCAGGCACTGGAAGACCGCCTGTCGGACCCCAAGCTGCTGGCGGTGCTCAAACGGCTGAAGGACCGCTGACGCCATGGCGGACCTGACGCTGTATTTCGATGCCCAGCATGCGGTGCATGTGCACGACTGGATCATTGAACAATCTGGCGGCCTGCCGGGATTGAAGGACCTGGGGCAGCTGGAAAGTGTTCTTCAGCACATTCAGAACGATGACTATTACCCGACCTTCGACGTCAAGCTGACGCATTTGATTTTTGCGATCAACAAGTTCCATGCGTTCAACGATGGCAACAAGCGATCCAGCCTGACTTTGGGGGCCTATTTCTTGACCCTGAACGGTTATGACTACTGTGTGCCGCAGTATGTGCTGCAGATGGAGAACATCGTAGTGGCCGTGGCCGACGGCTCCATCAACAAGGACTTGCTGCACCGGGTTGTCGTGTCCCTGATCGAGGACGATGACCTTTCGGACGGACTCAAGCTGGACCTGCTTCAAGCCATGGGAAACGGGCACATTCCAGATGACATCGATGGTGGATGAACCCACAAAGCGAAAAGCCCCGGTGACCCCACCGAGGCTGTAGCGCCGACCAGGAGCCCCCAATCCACTTGGCTGTAGAGTTTACCGTTACAGAGTCTGGGGTGGACATGAAAGAAGCAGAGCAGGGAGCGGCATGACGGAAGACCAACTGGAACAGGAAGCGCTGGGCTGGCTGGCCGAGGCGGGCTATGCGGTGCATTTCGGCCCCGACATCGCCCACGACGGTACCAACCCCCAGCGCGCGAACTATCGCCAGGCGCTGCTGCCGTTCCGGCTGCGCGAGGCCATCCAGCGGCTGAACCCCAAGGTGCCCACCGCCGCGCGGGAAGACGCGCTGCAGCGGGTGCTGGACCTGGGCACGCCGGCGCTGCTGTCGGCCAACCGGGCGTTTCACAAGCTGCTGGTGGGCGGCGTGCCGGTGCAGTACCAGCGCGACGGTGAAACGGTGGGCGACTTCGTACGCCTGGTGGACTGGGCCGAGCCGGCGCGCAATGAGTTCTGGGCGGTGAACCAGTTCAGCATCAAGGGGCCGCACCACACGCGCCGGCCCGACATCATCCTGTTCGTCAACGGCCTGCCACTGGTGCTGATCGAGCTGAAGAACCCGGCCGACACGAACGCTGACATCTGGAAGGCCTACGACCAGATCCAGACCTACAAGGAGCAGGTGCCCGACGTGTTCCAGTACAACGAGATGCTGGTGGTGTCGGACGGGTCGGACGCGCGCATGGGCAGCCTGTCGGCCAATGCCGAGCGGTTCTTGCAGTGGCGCACCATCGACGGCGTTGCGCTGGACCCGCTGGGCGAGTTCCAGGAGCTGCAGACCCTGGTGCGCGGTGTGCTGGCGCCGACGGTGCTGCTGGATTACTTGCGTTTCTTCGTGCTGTTCGAGGACGACGGGCAACTGGTCAAGAAGATCGCGGGCTACCACCAGTACCACGCGGTGCGCGCGGCCATGGGCCATGTGGTGGCGGCATCGCGGCCTGACAGCGCCGCCGCGCAGCGCGGCAAGGGCGGGGTGGTGTGGCACACCCAGGGCAGTGGCAAGAGCATCACCATGACCTGCTTTGCCGCCCGCGTGATGCAGGAGCCGGCCATGGCGAACCCGACCATCGTGGTGATCACCGACCGCAACGACCTGGACGGGCAGCTGTTCGGCGTGTTCAGCCTGGCGCAGGACCTGCTGCGCGAACAGCCGGTGCAGGCCAGCACAAGGCAGGAACTGCGGCAACTGCTGGCCAACCGGCCTTCGGGTGGCATCGTGTTTGCCACCATCCAAAAGTTCATGCCAGGCGAAGACGAGGACATGTTTCCCCGGCTTTCGGACCGGCACAACATCGTGGTGATGGCCGACGAGGCGCACCGCACTCAGTACGGCTTTGAAGCGAAGCTCAAGACCCGCAAAGCCCGGCCAGCCAGCTGGGGCGCCCTGACCACGGGCGACGGCGAGGTGGCGGTGGGCGCCGGCAAGGCGGAGTACGCGCCCCCGGCCTACGAAGCCGGCGACACGACGCAGGACGTGGCAGCGTACGTGGCCGGGTATGCCCAGCACCTGCGCGACGCCTTGCCCAACGCTACCTTTGTGGCCTTCACCGGCACGCCAGTGAGCAGCACCGACCGCGACACCCGTGCGGTGTTTGGCGACTACATCCATGTCTACGACATGCAGCAGGCCAAGGAAGACGGCGCTACGGTAGCGATCTACTACGAAAGCCGGCTAGCCAAGCTGCGGCTCAAGGACGAGCAACTGCCCCACATCGACGACGAGGTGGACGAGCTGGCCGAAGACGAAGAGGACAGCACCCAGGCGCGCCTGAAAACCCAGTGGGCCGCGCTGGAAAAGCTGGTGGGCGCTGAACCGCGCGTGGCCAGCGTGGCGGCCGACCTGGTGGCGCACTTCGAAGAGCGCAACAAAGCCCAGGACGGCAAGGCCATGGTGGTGACCATGAGCCGCGAAATCTGCGTGCACCTGTACAACGAGATCGTGAAGCTGCGGCCCGATTGGCACAGCGACGACCCGGAGCAGGGCGCGATCAAGATCGTGATGACCGGAAGCGCGAGCGACAGGGCGCTGCTGCGCCCCCACATTTACAGCGGGCAGGTGAAGAAGCGGCTGGAAAAGCGCTTCAAGGACCCGGCGGACCCGCTACGGCTGGTGATCGTGCGCGACATGTGGCTGACCGGCTTTGACGCGCCCTGCGTGCACACCATGTACGTGGACAAGCCCATGAAGGGGCACAACCTGATGCAGGCGATTGCCCGCGTCAACCGCGTGTTCAAGGACAAGCAGGGCGGCCTGGTGGTGGACTACATCGGCATCGGCAATGAACTGAAGGCCGCGATGAAGGAGTACACCGCCAGCAAGGGCCGGGGCAAGCCCACGGTGGACGCCCACGAAGCTCTGTCGGTGCTGTTGGAGAAGCTGGACGTGCTGCGCGCCATGCTGCACGGCTTTGACTACAGCGGCTTCAGGAGCGGCGGGCACAAGGCCCTGGCCGGCGCGGCCAACCACGTGCTGGGCCTGCCGTCGCAAAGCAAGGACAAGAGTGGCAAGCCGGTGCGCGACGGCAAGAAGCGCTTTGCCGACGCCGCGCTGGCGCTGAGTAAGGCGTTCAGCCTGTGTTGCACGCTGGACGAGGCCAAGGCGCTGCGCGACGAGGTGGCCTTCATGCAGGCGGTGAAGGTGATCCTGACCAAGCGGGAGATCTCGGCGCAAAAGCGCACGGACGAACAGCGCGACGCAGCGATCCGCCAGATCATCGGCCAGGCGGTGGTGAGCGAGGCTGTGGTGGACATCTTCGACGCGGTGGGGCTGGAGAAACCCAACATCGGCCTGCTGGACGACGGCTTTCTGGCCCAGGTGCGCAACATGCCCGAGCGCAACCTGGCGGTGGAGCTGTTGGAGCGGCTGCTGGAGGGCGAGATTCGGGCGAAGTTCTCCACCAACGTGGTGCAGCAGCGGAAGTTTTCGGAACTGCTGGCGGGGGTGATCACGCGGTACCAGAACCGCTCCATCGAAACCGCGCAGGTGATGGAAGAGCTGGTGGAGATGGCCAAGCGCTTTAGGGCCGCGGCCAGCCGGGGCGAACAGCTGGGGCTGAGCGACGACGAAGTGCGCTTCTACGACGCCCTGGCCAACAACGAATCGGCCGTCAAGGAATTGAATGACGAGACGCTGAAGCTCATCGCCCACGAGCTGACCGAGAACCTGCGCAAGAACATCACCGTGGACTGGGCCCAGCGCGACAGCGTACGCGCCACTCTGCGGCTGATGGTCAAGCGCATCCTGCGCAAGTACAAATACCCGCCGGACCAGCAGGACGCTGCTGTGGAACTGGTGCTGCAGCAGGCGGAGGTGTTGGGAGAAAGCTGGTCAGGGTGATCGTACTGATTGCCCGCAAGTCATACGAGCTGTTGGGCGTAGGCCCGCTTTGCAGCGACTGCGGCCGGTGGGTGGTGTCATGCGTATTCACGCTGACTGCCACGAAGCGGCTGTTGAGTACAGCGACCGGCGCTGGCTCGAATGGCGGATGTAAGAAGTACTGCGGGCATAGGACTTCCGCTGCTCTGCTGGCACTGCCCCACCGACCGCTTCCCCATCACCTGGACTGGCGCTATCGACCCAGAGCAGTCCTTTGTTTCGCCACGACTTAGCGGATATCGACCGGAGGAGCAGGGGTAGCGCGGCCGACCACGCTGCTAATGCGCAGGAAGCCGGAGCGTTGGAGGTGAATTGCTGCGGACAGTCGCGTATCCAGTTCAGGCAAGGCGCCAGGCTTTCGCTCGTAGGAGAAGACCAAGGCGAACCGCTCGAAAAGATCTGCCGGCATGGTTCCAAGCGAGGGTGGCAGCTCCAGCAAACCGGTCCGTGGTGGTGGGAGGGACACGACGCCGCCAGCTGAAGGAGGTAGACCGCCCTGGACGACGAAGAGGAACCCGAAGATCCGGCTGTATCCGGGCTTCAGCCTGAACATGGCCGCGGCGTACTCGCGGATGGAACCCGGTGGAATCAACTCGGTGTCCTTTAGCCAGCGACTCGGCCCGGGCAGTGGTCTCCCTTCCGCATCGGATCGCTCAACCCGCGTGAGCATGATGAATCCGTTCGGCACTCCAAAGACCCCAGACTCGAAGCGGGAGTCGACGCCCGCGAGCCCCGACCGGAGACGCTGCACAACGCTCCCTATTGTGTCGCCGCGCCGAATCAGCGTCTGGGGCTCGACAAGATCATCGAGGCGTGCTGCGTGTGAATACGCCGGCGGCCATGGACGAAGTGGCGGTAACTTCGCGAACTCGCCGGAAAGATCGGGGCTACCGGCACCGCCTTTCGCTCCTTCCAAATCTTGAAGGTCGAAAAGACTGCTTGCCAATTTCTTGCTTAAAGACGTGACCATCCGCACGATGCCTTCGTCAACACGGCGGCCAATCCGCGATGGCTCGTCAATTCCGCTGCGCAGAAGTATGCCCTCCGGGCCGTACCACCGGCCACCCGTCCGCGCCTTGTCAGCCAATACGATCATCGCGGCGAGCTCGGGAGTGAGAGCTTCGTATTCGCTGAGATATCTCAAGGCGGCGTGGCGATCATGGGTTCCGCTCAAGACGTCTTCCGCAAGAGCGTTCGCGATCATTGGCGAGTCCGGCAACAACCTCTCGACCGCCCGCTGTCCGGATTCGGCCCGACGTCCCTCGTCCAAAAGTCGCTGCCGCATTTGCTCATCGGCTGCACCTGATGCCCTCGCGGTATGGTCAAGCCAGTCGTTGCGGTAGACCCGATAAAGTGCCTCCAGCTCCGTGATGGCGCCTGCGTTCCGCACTATCCGGGCGAGGCGGAAGCAGCGCTTGTGTTCGTCATTCCGCACTTGGTCCCATGGACAGTCCCGCAGGGCCGCCATGGCCGAATCAGGATAGGCGCGCGCTGCGCGTCGTAGTGCCTCACCGAGCTTGCTGTCGGGAAGCACGTACTCCGAACGCAGTCGGTCGAAGTTGCCGTCGACTATCGCCCCGAATACGAAAGCTGACTTCACTGGCGAGTCAAGCACCAGAATTTCGTCGATGAACTCGATTTCCCTGTGACGCTCTATCACCTGAAGTAGCGCATTGAATCTCGACTCGATGGCTTCACTCTCCAGCGCATCCTCCGTCGCACCCGGGCAACGGGCGCCCGTCGTGTTGCGATACAGCGCCATCACGGTCTGAGCAACTCTTAGCGTTCGGGCGGACCACAGCGCTCTACAGATATCAGGCTCACCATATCTCTGCCGGCCTTGCATCGTCTGCAACATGGCACGCAGGGCTTCGATCGCCACCTCATCTCCCCTCCGTATGAGAGCAACCTGTGTCTCGTCTACGAGGTCTTCTTCATTCAGCTGCCCCAGCCGCCTCAGGATTACCTCCAAGCGATTCAGATCGTGAGCATCCAGCACCGGTACGGCACGCGCGAGGAATTGTTCAAGGCTATGGATGAACGCCTCTTGATCCCTTAAATCTCGATCGCTCTTTCTTTCCAATGGCGGCGTCGACTGCCCGACCAGCTCACGCGAAGCCTTTTCTAGCATCGGAAAAAGCAGATTGAATGCCTCACGGATGCGCTCCGAGCTCGAAGCCATGCGCATCACAGCAGTCGAACCGACGAGTGCATTCCCTGCCAGTCGCGACATCGAAACTTTCCGGATCAGTTCGATTGCCTCGCTTTCGCTCAATGCTTCCGGCTCTGAAATGTTCGAGACCACTTCAGGCACCCCCTCCAAGTCGGCAACTAGGAGCGCCCGCGACATCGACGCGATGACTGCTTTCCGGTGCCGGGCGTCAAGCTGATCAAAAAGGAAAGTAAACGTATCGCCGTCCACATACCGGACGCTGCGCGGGATCGAACCGCCGGCGGCATAGAGCCGCTGGAGGTATGTGGATACGGCGACCTGTTCCCATTCCTGCCCGCCGGAGTTAAGTTCAACTGCGCGCCTGAGCCGTTTATGAAGAACCGCCAATGCGGACAAGGGATCTGTGCGAACAAGACGCAAGTTGGATTCAACCAAGTTCGCTTCACTGCTTGCAGCACCACCTCGAGCTGCGACAAGTACGCGCTGGAAGTCAGGGTGCATTGCACTGAGTCCCTCCATGCTGATCTGCAAGGCCAGCGTCGAAAGCAATCTCTCTCGGGACGCAACCAAGCCAATAAGCTTCGGGCCGGCGGATGACAGGTAAAGGTCTGAGCGATCCAGCGCTACAAGCAAGGCTCCAGAGCGAGCCCCGGAACTGAGGGTCGAGCTGTCAGACGCAAGGCTGATCAGATCGACAGTTGGAATGTCACCCAGCACGAATCGCAGCAGCTCGACGATTGATCGATAAACGTTGTGGTTGTTGGCATCCCTGACGTCCAGCGTTAGCTCTCTAGTCCTGCGATCAAAGAATCGATCGCCGAAGCTGTGCGCGCGAATCTTCGGCGCAGCAGACACGCCCGCGAGCGCAAGCAGGCCTTCTGGATCGACGCGCTGTATCGACCTGCCTGCCGCACTGAGGAACCTTTCGATGTTCAGCCCGTCACGCACCCTCAGCGCAGTTCCGAGTAGTTCGATCTCTCTCGCCAGCTCCGCGTGGGCAGATACCCTGCTTCTGGTTCTGTCAACTGACACCTCGTCCAGTTTCCTCTGTGAGTCAATGACCTCAATTACGTCCCGTACAAGCCTCTTCTCCACCCGGTCGTCAAGCTTGGACACCGCCACAATCGCCTGGCTGGCAACTTCGCTCTCCGGGTGTCGGATCAGCTTGACGAGCTCATCGACGACCGGCGCCCTCGACACGCCCAGCTCGCCCAGGGATCGAATGAGAGGTACAAGCACGCGAGCGGGCTCCGTTCGCATCGCGTCGATCAGTCGTCGCTCATTGGCGGGCTCAAGGAGCCCAGGGGGTATGTTCAGAAGATCGCTGTTTAAGTCTTCACCCGAACCTCTCGCGGCGTCCAGCCAGCCGCCGAGCAATGAATGCGGCAGCATCGGTGCAGCCGTCTGCGCTTGGACCAGAGGCGTTGTGGTGAAAAGCAGGATCAGCCAAAGGCACAAACTGTAGATCGCCATCTCTCCAATCTCCGCGCGGCACTGTGCGAATCAATCGACCTGTTCTTCTACGCAGACATCAGGCTATTTACGCGCAGTCTGAATCGATCCGAAGAGGCCTCCTATCGCAATGGATACAAGACCTTGAATGACAAGAAGCCACAGCAGCGACAGCTTCAATGCATCAATGTGACTGCTGGCAGCTCCTGCGGCTATCATCAGTGGCTGCATCCACAGAGACGCTAGGTAGGCGGCGTTTGCCAACCCGCTGACCATTAAGCATACTTTGAAGTAGCCCGTTCGTACCTGTTTCTCCTCCAAGTCGTCGTCCTGCACTTTGGCGCCGCTTGCTATAGCACCCAGCAATAGCGATAGCGTTGACACATACAGCGGGGAGATAAGTGTCCAAGCCTCCTTGGCGTCACTACCATATGTTCCCGCTGCGGTCTGGGCGACCAGTGTGCCAAGTCCGAGTAGCGCACCGATTCCCCATATCGCGCAAAGGACGTACTGGGCTCGCTGAATCGAAGTTCCTGTGGGCAGACGAGCCGACCGCGACTTCGTAGGGCTCTCAGCCAATCGTTTGCCTCGCGATGCCATCCAGATACTCCCCAGAAATGATGCCGTCCTCAACCTTGAACCCAAGACATCGGCGTCGATCTTGGCCTTTAAACGGATCGAAAATCTAACTGCATGAGGAAGACTATGGTCCAGGTTTTGGGCATCACAAGCTTGGGCTTGCGGCGTAATTCTTGGCCTAGTTTTAGTTGATTGAGCCCATACTTTCGTGGTACTTGATGGAGCTGATGCCGATTTCATTTTTCACCTTAACAAGGTGTCTATGAAATCGGCAGCGGCCAACGTCCAAAGTCTTGAGTGAAGACAAATTGTGCCATTTTGCGAGTGCGCGTGGTGGAGCGGGCATTGCGGTGTACCCCCCGTATTGAGGGTATTCGAAACGCAATCAACGACGGTGGACAGTACAAGCTCGTCCACTGTTTGAGCAGTTGTCCCCTTCGACTAGGATCAATGTGACCACAGCGATCGCAACGATGAGCAAGGCGAGTCCCATACCTTTGAGAACAGGTTGCTCGTCACTAAGGGGCGGTGCGTTCATGCTGCTTCAGCGAGGTGACACACCAGTCTAAGCGCGTCGAATATCGCTGCCAAGAAGGTGACCTTGAGCGGCCTCGGGCTTCGCGTTGCGACGATAGGCGTACGCGTAGCTGCCATTTCGATGTTCTATAGTAGCCCGCGTAAACCTGCGCTGATCCCGCTTAGCAGTTGCCCATTTTGACGACTGGCGCCGTCTCAAATAGCGGCGTTTAGATGCATGCCTCTGTGGTGCCAGACAAGTCAATAGGCGCCATTGCGAAGACTGTGCTCAGTAGGTGTGATCTCACGTCTGACCACACCATTTTTTTGTCCACCGCCTCCAAAAGCCAAGCACCAACCGTGACGGGATCGTTAGCATACTGATGCCTTCCTGTACGAACGTGCTCCACCAGCCAGCCAGGGTAGCCATCTCCCTTCGCATGGGTATTGTGGTCTTGCTCGTTATAATTAAAAACTCGACGAAGAGCAGCCACAGTCTTTCCATCATGTTGAACCTGCACACGGCATGCGTGTGAAGGCGAAAATGAATCCTGCAAAATGTGAAAAATTGAACCGAGTGCGATGTCCGGCGTGATCTCGTTGCGATAGTTGAGGTTCTCGGTCGTCGAGGGCCCTTGCCGTGTGAAAAGGGATCGCACCTTCGCGTTCCCTGCATTTTTGAGACAAAGGTTGATCGCTATCGATGGTAGTTTCAGTCGTTGCTCGTGATCAGTGGTCAACGGGTCGGAGGCCTTGATCTCTTTGGTCGATACTTTGTAGGCAAATTCAATCCAAATCAACGCATCATCGATAGCTGCCTCCAGCCGAGTACGTTCATCGTGTTCCTTGCCCAAGAAGGTCATGAAATGGAGGTGTTGTAGCGCACCAAAATGCGACGTATACCCGATATGCTGGGAGGCCGGAACATAGCAGCTGTCCAGGTCACTGAGCAAAACGCTACTTTTCGTAGCGGAAAACATATTTCTAAACTTTTGCACACCCTTGCGAAAGTCCTGACCTTCACCAAGCAGGTACATGTTCGGATCGTCGTTCCACCACGTGCCAAAGATGATCGCGTATGTTTCGTGTTGATTTCCGGTACCTACGCGCCAAACATCGGGCCTCATGTAGTTCAGCTCATGGGTCGGCACACCCATCCATACGCTTTTCTGAAACATTTTTTTCTGCCCGTACTTGGCAATAGCAGCGATGCTCATGTGTTCATGCACTGCGGATTGAAGTTCATCAGGAAGTAAGGGGCAGGGGTTTGTCCAGAGGATAGGCTTTTGGCCTAACTTGTCTTCTTGGATCGTCAGCACGCGCAGACAGGGATTTAGTTTGAACGCCTGCGCATCCTGAGGCATGGCCCATAGCAAGCTCAGCAGAGTGAGCATTAAAAAAAATTTGCTCATGTTCCAATCCCTTACGTTTGTTGACTGCCCAGCTACCCTCAGTGCCATTTCAGGGCTTAGCAGAGCGGGCCTTCTCAATGGTCCGGAAAGTGCTTAGCAGACTCTCGAAGAGAGGCTTTACGTCCGACTGGTTGATTGCTCCGTTAAGGTGCAACTGGCATAGCGCATAGATGCCGGTGCGAAATGCGTCCAGCGAGGCGGTGCGCTCTGCTATCACAGTAACGGAAGTCTCAGACTTGTCTTTGAATTCGCCATTGCCTTCGATCTCAGCTTGGACCTTTTCCGATTTGGCCTTGGCTTCAAGTTTGGCTTCTAGCTCGGTCGTCAAGCCGGTTGCCGTATCAGGCGGTGGCTCAGCACAGAATCGGGATCGGTTTGGCCCTTCGGTTACAACGACTACAGTGCGGCGATCGGCTGCAAGCGATACAGTGGAAATCGCCCCCTTTACCGAGTCTTCAACTACGGGCCGATTAAAAAATGTGGCCGCGGTCGAAGCGCAGCCAGTGGACAAGATACCTACCGTGAGTAGAACAAATAACTTGTAAAACATTTGGACACCTCCGAGGTATTGAGTGAAGACAAGTTGTGCCACTTTTCAAGTACGCGTAGTGGAGCGGGCACCGCGGTACATCCCCCATGTTGAGGATGCAAGAAACGCAATGAACGACATTCAGGGTGCTACGTGGAGAGCACAAGTTCGCCCGCGGCGTGAGCAGTCGTTCCCTGTAGTTGTTGCGGACGGCCGAGGTCGAGTGATCGGTTTGGGCAGGCGTGCGGTCGTCTGCGATACAGATCGATGAACGACAGATTGCTGAACGAGGAAAAAACTCAATTTCAAAATCGAGAGTCCGGATCCAGCCTGCAGCGGCCAAACCAGAGCAAGGCACTGCAGCTTGAGGGGTCGGATGCGGCCGTTTTGCCGGGTGACTGCTCCGCGTCAACCAGTTGTCGTTCGCTCGGGGCGGCGTCGCTCCGGCCGTACTGTCGCGCACACGGTCTGCACATAGGCAACGGGTATCGGTTCGCCTCATGTCGCAACCTTGAACGTCAGCTACCCCTTCGACGACCCTGAAGCCAGTACAGACCCCTGTGCTCAGACAGGGGCCGTTGCGTTCAAGCCGGGAGTGCGTCTTCGATCGCTGCGCTCGCCTGGGCGATCGCAGCAGCCTTGCTGGCATCCCCCATCGCCAGACCTTCAGCCCGGATGACGGTGACATCGGTCATGCCAAGAAAGGCGAGCTGGGCCAGCAGGTAGGTCTCCTGGTGATCCATTTGGGCGGTCGGGCTGCCCTGGGTATAGACACCGCCGCGCGCAGATGCCACATAGACCTGCTTGCCGGTCACAAGCCCTTCGGGTCCAGTGGTGGCGTACCTGAAGGTGCGCCCCGCGACCGAAACGCGGTCCAACCACGCTTTGAGCTGTGTGGGCACCGAGAAGTTGTACATCGGAGCACCCATCACGATGATGTCGGCGGCGAAAAGCTCGTCGACAAACGCACTGCCAGCGGTCACGTCCTGCGCCAGTGATTCATTCACCGCCGCGTTTCCCTGGAAAACCGCCAGGTGTTCCGCCGACAAGTGCATTGCAGGGTTTGCCGCGAGGTCACGGCGCAGCACCTGCGAGTTGGCATGGCGCTTTTGCAGGCGGCTGACGATCTCGGCGGTCAATGCACGACTAACGGAATGATCGCCGAGGATACTGGAATCGATGTGAAGGATGGTTGGCATGGTGTGCTTTTCAATGAGTTCGGGTGAAAAAACGGTTGGGCTGAGCCGCGCTCAAGTGAACAAGGCACCCGGGGCCTCAATGCGTGGCGCATGGACCCCGGGGCTGCTGTTCGCGAGCCGCGATGCGAAGGGCAGACCGATGTCATCGCGGTTGCAGCGCTGGAGCCCTCAGAACCGAGCGCCGCTCATGGCCGCCAGGAAGGCCTGCGGGTTGAAGTACTCGCGGTAGTTGACGATCAGCCCGTTGCGGACGGTCACTACGGTGGCGTAGCTCAGCTCGTAGGGGTTGCCGTTGCTGACCACGCGGCCAGAGACGCTCCACTCCGCAATGGCCACGTTGGGGTCTTCGGTGGCGTGGATCTTCAGCGTCGGAAGGGACTTGATGTCGATGGCCTTCGGGTAGTCCTTCAGGAAGGCGTAGATGGCTGCGCGGCCGACGATCTTCCTGCCTGCGGGGTCCGGCGAGAACGGCAACTCGACGACGACGTTCTCGTCGCACAGCTCAGACCAACCCTTCATGTCCTTGGCCAGAAAGAGATCCAGGGCGCGCTTGAGCACTTGCGGTGCCGTCTGACCTTGGCCTGCGTTCTGGGCTTGCGCGGGTGCAGCGAACGCGGCGAGCGCCAGCGTGGCTGTCATCAGTTGCCGCCGGCTGGCGCCTTTGGCGAGAGGGTTCTTTTGTTCCGTGTTCATGGTTTGTTCTCAAATCTTGATGAAGTTGGTGGCGGACAGGCTGCCGAAGGGCAGCTGCGACAGGCGGCCGCCGGCGACCAGCGAGCCGAGGTCGACCGGGAAGTAGCCGATGGCTTCGAGCACCTGGCGTACGGCCTGCTTGGCGTCGGCGTCGTCGCCGGCATAGAACTGCACACGGTGCCCGCCCGACACCTCGGGCTGCGCCAGCACGTTCACGTCCAGGTGGTTCAGCGCCTTGACGACGCGGGCGCCGGGCAGCATGTCGCGCACCACCTCGCTCGACGAGCGGCCGCCCAGGTCGATGGCCTTGATGCCGTAGGCGGCCAGCGGGTTGCTAGGGTCTTTGGCGTCGGGCGAGTTGGGGTCCAGGAACTCTACGGGGTTGGTGCCGTCGATGACGATGCGGTTGTTCCAGGCTGGCAGGCCCGGCAGTGCGGTGCCCAGGTCGGACCAGCGCACGGCGATGAGCACGATGTCGGCCGAGGCAGCCTCGGCCACGGTGCCGGCCTTGATGGAGCCGCCGAGTTCGGCCACGAGGGGCGCCAGTGACTCGGGTCCGCGGCGGGTGGAAATGGTGGCTGCAATGCCCTTTTTGGCGAGCGCGCGGGCCACGTTGCTGCCGAGTGCGCCGGAACCGATGATGCCGATGGTCATGATGATGTCTTTCGTTGGGTTGGGGTTGGGGACAGGAAAACGTCCAGGGGTCTGTCTGTGCAGGCGATGGCTGTCCACCTGCGATTCGTCCATCAGCCGAGCTGGCTTGCAGCACGAAGGCTCTGCCGGATACGGCGAATTTCGGCTTCGCCACGGGCCAGCGCGTCGGCGCTGGTGTGGACGGAGTACGTACCCATCACCAGCGGATGCGGGTGCGGCACGGCTGAGCCCAGCACAAAGCGTGTGTCGGTCTCTGCGATGAAGTCGATGGCGGTTTCTGCCGGGGCGAAGCTCACGAGCTCGCCGGTCGCAATGGGCTCGCTGGACAGCAGCCGACCGCTGGCCACCGCCACCCAGGCCACGGTGTGGCCGGCGGGCGGCGTGTAGCGCCAGCGTTCACCCGCCGCCAGCGCCACCGAGAGATAGGTCATCGCAGACGGCGCCTCGACAGCGCTGTGCGCGGGGCCGTACTGGCCCAGCAGCACGCGCGCCGGGCCCACCTGCGGCACCTCGGACGGTGCCAGGTAGCGGCTGAATGCCGGGGCGCTCTCCAGCGCGGGGGGCAGCGCCACCCACAGCTGAAAACCCTGGCCGGGCTTGTCGCCCACCGGTTCGCCGGTGTGCCAGACGCCGCCGCCGGCCTGCATCCATTCCACACCGCCTTCGTGCAACACGCCGGCCTGGCCGGTGCTGTCGGCGTAGCGCACATCGCCCTGGGCCATGAAGGTCAGTGTCGCGAGACCGGAATGCGGGTGCATGCCGAAACGCGTCTGGCCGTGCCGCGCATCGAAATTCACCAGGTCCAGAAAGATGAAGGGCTTGAGCGCCTGGCCCAGATCGCCAGGGCTCATCAGGCGGGTGATGGGACCGTGCGTGCTGCCCTGGGTGCGGTGCACGACGGCACGGGTCGATGGCGCGACGGCGGTGGCGAGGGCTTCAAGGGAGGCGGGTGTGGACATGGTTAGGGGTGCCTTGATTCGATGACGGAAGCTTAAAAATTCCGTCATTGATTGACTAGAAGGCACAATTGGATTTAACTCGTCCAAAAAAATAAGCAATCGACCATGCTCGACCTCAATGACGTTGCTGTCTTCGTACAGGTGGTGCGATGTGGCAGCTTTGCCGAGGCCGCGCGCCGCCTGGGCGTCCCGCCCAACACCCTGAGTCGCCGGGTGCAGCTGCTCGAAGCGCACTTGGGCACGCGCTTGCTGCAGCGGTCCACCCGCAAGCTGTCGCTCACCAGTGCGGGCCAGGACTTTCACGACCGCTGTGCCGACGCGGTGGAAGATCTGGTCGACGCGGGCCAGTCCTTGCTGGCCCGCAACGACGCGCCCAGCGGCGTGGTGCGCGTGGCAGCGCCAGCCGACTTCTTCGACTTTTTCCCGATGGAATGGCTCGCAGAGTTCCTGGCCCAGTACCCGCAGGTTCGGGTGGACTTCGTGCTCAGCGATGCGCGTGCCGACCTGATCGCCGACCGGATTGATGTCGCGATCCGCGGCGGCGTGCTGGAAGACTCCAGCCTCTTCGCGCGGCGTGTGCTCGACGCCGGGCGGGACGGCCTGGTGGCCAGCCCTGACTACATCGCGGCGCATGGCACACCGGCCACCTTGCAGGACCTGGCCGCACACGACTGCCTGGTGTTTGCGCACCCCAGCGGGCGCGCGACCTGGGCCTTGTCAGGGCCCGACGGCACCGACGCCGAGGTGCAGGTGGCTGGGCGGCTCAGCGGCAACACGGTGCAGGTGCTGCGCAAGGCCGCGCTGGCGGGCCTGGGCATTGCGCTGCTGCCGTCTTCGTTGACGCGGCGTGAGTTGCGCGCCGGCCTGCTGGTGCCGGTGCTCCCCGACTTCCACCGCAAGGGGCACGGGGTGCATATGGTCTACGCCAGCCGCCGGCATCTGCCCTCGGCCGTGTCGGCGTTCATCGACCTGGTGGCCGCCAAGCTGGGCGACTTCGAAGACCTGCCGATGAAGACGCCCGGCACGCCGGCCTGACGCGGCACCGGAGCGCTAGAGCGGCCCGTCCCATGGCGCAACGTTGCCACCGAAGCGTTCGGCCAGGAAGTCGACCAGCAGCTTCAGCGGCAGGGGCTGGTGCTGTCGAGACAGGAACACCGCGTGGATGCCCAGCGTCTCTGGCTCGTAGGCCGGTAGCACCCGCACCAGTGTGCCGCGCTGGAGTTCTTCGCCCACGAAGTAGGTCGGCAGCATGGCGATGCCTGCGCCCGCGATGGCGGCTTGCTTCACCACGGCAGTCTCGTTGCTTGACAGGCTGCCGCGCACAGCTTGAGTGATCACGCGGCCCGCATGCCCCAGCCGGTACTCTGCGCGTGTGCCGAAGGCGTGCGTGATGCAGTTGTGCCCAAGCAATTCTGCCGGTGTGGTGGGTGCGCCGCGGGTTGCCAGGTAGCCCGGGGCGGCGCACAAAGCAGACCGGCACGTGGCCAGGCGTCGCGCCACCACGCCGTCGTCGAGCCGGTTGGTGATGCGCACGGCCAGATCGATGCGCTCGCTGACCAGATCGACCGCACGGTCCAAGGTCAGCAGGTCGATCTCGATGCGCGGATGGCGCGACTGGAAGTCCACCAGCGCTTGCGTGAGCACCGGGAGCGCGAACGACAGGCTGGTGGTCACGCGCAGCTTGCCGACGGGCTCGGCCCGGCGCGCACCCGACACGGCTTGCAGGTCGGCGGCCAGGTCCAACATCTGGCGCAGCCGGGGCAGAGCCTCGGCACCGGCTTCGCTCAGGCTCACGCGGCGGGTGGTGCGGTGGAGCAGACGGGTGCCCAGCCAATGCTCCAGGCTGTCGAGGTGGCGGCTGACCATGGCGCGCGACAGGTCCAGGCTCTCGGCCGCCTTGGTCAGGCTGCCCCGGTCTGCGATCTCGATGAAGGTGCGGATAGCGCTCAGCCGGTCCATGGATTGACTCGATTTTGTTGACAAATATCTTCAGATCGAACAGTTTATCTATCCATCTTGAGTCAATAAAGTCTGCCCATCAACCAACCACCTGATGGAAAACCTGATGAGCACCTTCAAGACTTGGGGCCTGGCCCTGATCCCTGCAGCCCTGTCGCTGGGCGTCGTTGCCACTGACGCGGCCGCGCAATCGGTTTCGCCGCTGACCGTGCAGGTCTACAACGCCGACAGCGGCAGTTTCCATGTCAATTCGGTGCTGGTGGCCGGCAAGACCGACGCCGTGCTGCTGGACACGGGCTTCACGCGGGCTGATGCCCTGCGCATCGTGGCCATGGTGCTGGACAGCAAGAAGACGCTCAAGACCATCTACATCAGCCAGGCAGACCCCGACTACTACTTCGGCATCGAGGTGCTGAAGCAGTACTTCCCCGATGCCAAGGTGGTGGCCACCGCGCCGACGCTGAAGAAGATCGAGGCCACGCTGCCCACCAAGCTGCAGGTGTGGGGCCCGCGCCTGGGCGCCAATGCACCGAAGGCTGTGCCGATGCCCGAGGCGATCGCGGGCAACACCCTCATGCTGGAAGGCCAGACGCTGGAGATCCAAGGTCTCGACGACACCCTGCCGCACCGCAGCTACGTGTGGATCCCGTCCATCAAGACCATCGCTGGCGGCGTGAACGTGTTTGCCGGCCTGCACCTGTGGACGGCCGACACGCAAAGTGTCCAGGAGCGCGCCGACTGGGCGAAGAAGCTGGGCACCATGGCCGCGTTGCAGCCGGCGGTGGTGATTCCGGGCCACAGCCTGCCGGGCCAGAAGCACGACGCCTCGCAGCTGGCATGGAGCCAGGCCTACCTGGCACGCTTCGAGCAGGAGCTTCCAAAGGCCTCCAACAGCGCGGCGCTGATCGAGGCGATGAAGCGGGCCTACCCCGCGGCGGGCCTGGGCATCGCGCTGGACATCGGCGCGAAGGTCAACAAGGGCGAGATGAAGTGGTGAACCACCGACCGCAGCCCGACTTGCTGCGCGAGGTCAGTCAAAGTGGCGGCCTGGCCGAATAGATTGCCGCTCTTGAAGCGGGCTTGCGAGGTTGGCCAGCCGTTGTTTGACGGCCTTTGCGCTGCGCGCAGCTCATGTCGATGCATGGACGGGGTCCTGCGTGCAAAGCTTCCTGGCGCAGTGAAGCTCTCAGCCGAGTGCCTCTGACCTATCGGCCTTGGTCCGTTATCGTTGGCGCCGTCCAGTGATCGCTTCGGCGCAATCTGATCGGTTGGCCGAAGGTCTGTTCCGGGTCGCGAAGAGCCGGTCGCCTCGCAGGATCACCAACGGCAGGTTCCAGCGGTAGCTGTCATTGGTTTGCATAACCTGGCCGGCCGCTGTCAGCCTGGAACGGACTTTGCGAAAGTGAGGGACAGCAGTGCAGCAGTGCAGCAGTGCAGGAATTCAGGCGATTGAATCGAACAACCTGGTTGAGGCGAAAGCAGTCGTTAAAGGCGATCTTTCGGCTCGGCTCCACCCTCGCTCTCCAGCCTGGCCGACGGCCGCCCCTCAGCGCTTGTCTCCCGATCCAGCATTGGCTTGAACGAAACTACGGTCGGCGGCGTCTCATGTGGTCATGGCTTAGTGTTCGGTTTTGGGTGCCAGTCGCTCTAGCGCCTGCAACGCATGCGGCATGAGCGCCACCCTTACACGGCGGCCTAACAACAGCAAGGCCAGCAACCCAGAACCCATCAATCCCAGCCCCGCATAGGCGGCCCATTTTGGCTGCAGCTGGACACCCAGCAATCCAATGCCCCACCCTATACCCACCATCGTCGAGGCCCATAGAGTGGCGCCGATCGCATCCAGCACGAGGAACTTGCGATAACGCATGGTGATTCCGGCTCCTAGGCCGATCAGGGTGAAGGTCCCCTTGGAGAATCGGTAAACAGGAAGCAGCCACCAACCGAGCCGATCGACGCCGACAGCACCCAAGGCAATCCAAGGGGCGGCCTTGGGTGCCCATCGAAACAGTCGGGTGTTGAACAGGTGCCCGAGAGCAAACCGAAGATTTGCACCAGTCAATGTCCCAATGCCGCAGGCAGTCAGGACTGCAATAACTTCCAGAGATCCGGACGCACTAACAAAGCCAGCCACCATTGGCAGGGGACCTGTTTTTGCCAGTGCATAGGCCACCATCAGTCCATATGCCCAATACTGATGGTCCTGTATGAATTGCTGTAGCTCGAGGACGGTCATAGAAGGATCATTCTTTGAAACGAATGACCATGCGCAGCTGATGTCTACTGGGGATGCGTGATCCAGCTCAAGCTGTCGATTCGGAAACGGGCTTTGCCGCGAATCGGTGTGAATGTTTGGACCCAGCCGCGAGCCGTATCCTCAGAGCAGTGTACTGTGGTGGCGAGATGGCTGCGAACCAGCTGCTCTACGTGACGGCGGGGTCAGGGCCACCCACCGATCAAGTCGGAGCCGTCTCGCATGCTACCTCCGGTGGCAGGCTTCAAGACGTCTGCTGGCTAGAAGGGATTTCGTTTCATATTCACGATGGGAGCGCTCCGAGTCTGTCAGGTCTTGGTGAAGTTCATCGCGAACGGGATCTCATTGGTCACGATCTGCCTTCTGCGTTTGCTGGACCCGATCAGATCGCCCCATCAAAAAACAGCCGCCATCTGCCGTGTTCACGTACCCAGTACTGGCGACGGTCGACGCTGCGGTTCTGCTGTGCAGCAACCGCGGTGTAGTTGACGATGGCCGCGTCAAATTGGCGGCTCCAGCGAAAAACCGAGACGTTGCGCCAGTCAGCCCGAGGATCGGCTGCTTCAAAGTCGCGTCTCGATTCCGCGCTGGTCGATGCTTTGCGCAAAGCGCTGTTGGCTCGAGTATTGAAGTCGGTCGTCTGCAACGCCTGCAAGATTCGGGCATCGCCATGCACACGGGCCTGGCGCCACTGGCCGAGCAGTGCGTCAAAGCTGCCCAGTTCGCTCGCCTGATCTGTGGGACGGACCCAGCGCACTTCATCGGCAATCACCACCGGGGTGCGTCGCGTTTCCAGCACACCCATCAGGTAGGCCATATCGTCGTTGGCCAGCGCGACGCATCCCTCGGTGGCGTAGGGGCTGCGCGAATAGGTTACGCGCGGCACGCCGTGCAACCAGATGCCGCTGCCGGTTCGCCCCAGGCGGCGGTCGTGCTCATTGGGGTAGTTCAGCGGCAGCGCACCGATGCCGTACAGCTCTTCAACCTGTAGGTCGTCCAGACGGCTAGTGATGAAGTAAACGCCCAGCGGAGTGCGAAGGTCGCCCTCGACCCGCTTGTCAAAACCGGCCCGGCCGACAGAGGCGTAGAAGCTGCGAATCAGCTGCAGACCGCTGGCCTGCTGTTCAAAGACATAGACCCTGGAATGGCTGGCGTCCACCGCCACCACATGCCGGACATTGGGTGCCAAGCGCAGCAACTGTTCGGGCACTGTGCCAGGCGGGGGCATTTCGCTGAGCGCGTTCAAACGCCGATGGGCCTCAGCACGCAGTTTCTGCAATTGCTCCCGAACCGCCGGGGGACCATCGGTCGCCGTAGTGAGGTCTGGGAATGACCCGCTGCGGGCGAGCAGCAGGTCGGCGTAGACAAGCTGGCCCAGCTGGAAACCCGGCACGTCCCGCACCAGCGATGCCGCCAGCGGCAGGGCTTGCCGATCCCCGGCCGCGATGGCCCGGTAGACCGCAATCAGGCGCGCCTCGGGTGAAGAGCGCAGAGACCCGGTCAGTACAGCTTCGCCGTTCAACGGGCTGCGAGCGGGTTGGCTACTGGCCTGCGCGAACGGCAGCAGAAGCGAGGTGGTTGCCAGTGCGGAACCTGCGAGTAGCGCTCGCCGGTTGAGGGACGAATCGGAAGTCAGCGTCACGTATCGCTCGGTCAGGCAAGAGGACTCGCGTTTTCGAATCATTGCGCGCTTGCCAAGGCGACCGAGGCGGCAATACCGAGTTGTTCGCGCACGGCCTTGGCCGCCTGTTTGAAGGCAGGCGAGCTGGCCACCACGGTCGTCGAAGATGCGGGCGCACTGGTGATGGTGGCCGGGTTGGTGTGAACGCCTCTGACCAGGTATTCAAAGTGCAGATTAGGACCCGTTGCCGTTCCGGTGGAGCCCACGGTGCCAATGGTCTGACCTTGCTGCACGCGTTGGCCCAACCGGACATCGATGCGACCCAGGTGCGCGTAGGCGGTCGCGGCCTTGTCGGGGTGCTGGATCACGACGTAATTGCCATACCCGCCCTGGCGCCCTGCGAAGCTCACCACGCCGTCGGCCACGGTTCGAATCGGGGTTCCGGTTGGAGCGCCGTAGTCCGTGCCTTTGTGGGCTTTCCGCCCCCCAAACACCGGGTGGATGCGCGGCCCGTAGGAGCTGGTGACCCTTGAAAACGCCAGGGGTGAGGCCAGGTAGGCTCGACGCTGGCTCGCTCCATCGAGGCTGACGAACTCGCCGTTCTGGCCAGCTTGCTGGAACCACATGGCCTGATGCGTGTCTTTGCCGTTCTGAATCTCGGCGCCCAGCAACTGGCCAGTGAACAGGATTTCACCATCCAGTTCGAACGCCTCGTACACGAGGCTGACACGCGCACCGCGTTTCAAGTCGCGCTGGAAATCGATGTCCCCGGAAAAGGCCTCGACCGTCTGCGCAGCGACGGCATCCGGAATGCCGGCCTGGTCGGTGGACGCATAGAACGATGAGCGGATGGTCAGCGAACCGAATTGCTCCAGGCGCCGTGGCGTCGGCTGTTCGAGCCGGGATCGGTAGCCACCTTCTTGTTGCTCCACCACCAGCCGGCTGACGCGCTGGCTGCTCGTGTCCACCCAGCGCACAGACAGGGTCTTCAAGCGCCCTTGCGGCGTTCGGATGACCGACGCCAGTTTGCCGGACGCACCGGTCAACAACAGGCGCGATCTGGCGTCGTGCGCGAGAAAGGTCTGTGCCTCGCGGTCATCGACATCCAGCCGCTTGAGCAGGGCCTGAAGGGAGTCGTCGCGGCGGGTGAGCTGCGATTGGTGGATCAGAAACTCGGGGTTCGATGTCGTCGGCTCAGACACTGCCAGTGGCGTATCCATGGTCTCCACCACTTGCCGGACCGGCCACTGCGCCGCTTCGGGCAAGGCTGGGGCGACACCAAAGGCCACCACGCCCGTGCCCAGCATCAAGGTGCCCAAGACCGCCAGCACGGACCGCCGGTGGTGTTGAATCAGTGTCGTCAAACGGAGCTTGTTGGTTGGGTGCATGTCATGTCATTCGATGGCTTGACCAAGGCTTCAAACGCCTCAGGCTTTGGTCAAAAGAATCTGGATGTCCGACGCGATCGTGGCGGCGTCGGTTCCGTAGGCAGAGAACAAGCGCACCCGACCTTCGGTGTCGAAGATGTACTTCCCCGCTGAGTGGTCCATGGTGTACGCCGTCGGTGTCGATCCGGGGACCTTCTTGTAGTAAATCTTGAAGGCCGCCGCGACGCCTTGGAGTTCGTCTGGCTCGGGCCGCAGCGCGATGAAGCTCGGATCGAAGCTCGCCATGTACTCCTTGAGCAGCGCCTGCGTGTCCCGCTCGGGGTCCACCGTGATGAAGAGCACCTGCAGCCGCTCGCCCTGGTCACCCAGCAAACGCTTGACCTCGGCCATGGTCGTCATGGAGGTCGGGCAGACATCCGGACACTGCGTGAAACCGAAGAAGGTGACCACGATCTTGCCCTTGAAGTCCGCCAGCGTCCTCAGCTTGCCGTGGTGGTCCTTGAGCCGGAAATCCTGGGCAAAGGTGGCGCCGGTCACATCGGTGCTTTTGAACGGCGTGACCTCGGGTGAACAGGCCATCAGCACAGGCATGCCGACTGCGCTGGCGAGTACGACCTGCACAAAGCGCCGACGGTCCATGGACTGGTGGCCAGGTGCGGATGAAAAACGCGGGTTCATGTCACTTCCTGGCTTTGGCGACTTCTTCGGCCACGAGCGCCAGCAGTTGCTGATCGCCAAAAGACGGCAGACCGCGACCATTGACAAAGAACGTCGGGGTCTTGGTCACTTCCAGTGCGGTCAGGTCTTCGATGTCTTGTTTCAGCACTGCAGCGATGTCCGAGCCCTGGGCGTCGGCCTGCGCCTTGGCAATGTCCAGACCGGCTTCCTGTGCCGCCCGGAACGCCAGCTCGATATTGGGTTTGCCGTGGTCGGCCCACTGCGGCTGGGTGGCCAGAATCATCTCCAGCACGGGCTGGTACTTGTTCTGGCGCTTGGCCGCTTCAAGGAGTTTGACCACCTGATCAGAGCCGGCATGGAACGGGGCGTAGCGGATCACCAGGCGCACATCGTTCGGATACTGCTTGAGGATGTCCTTGACGATGGGATAGAACGCCCGGCAGGTCTCGCACGCGGGGTCAAAGAACTCGACGATGGTGACTGGCGCATTGCTGGGGCCAAAGACCGGTGAATGGAACCGGACCAGGCGGTTGTCCGTCTGGCTGGCGGGTTCGCTGCCGGCCTGCTGGACCACCTGGCTGACCTTTTCGGCCTGCGAGTTCTGCACCCGCTTCTGGTAGGCGTTCATGCCGAGGAAGAAGAACAGCAGGACGATGGCGACCAGGGCGACGACGGTAATTTTTTTGGAGTTCATCGGGAGGGCTTTCTGAGGTAAACGATGAGAAGGAACGCCAGCACCATGAACGCGGCCAGCGACAGCCATGGAATCTGGACGCCATTGAGGACTTCGAGCTTCTGGTCTGTACAGGACACCCCGACGCTGCAGGGCACCCATGCTTTGGGTATGAGTCCGGCGACCAGCAGGGTGTGGTACCCGGCCACGACCAGACCGCCCAGGGCCAGTGCGAGGGCATATACGGCACCCCTGCGGTCGTCGAAGTAGGCCGCCATCCCCAGCACGATGACCAGCGGAAACATAAAGATGCGCTGGTACCAACACAGCACACAGGGCGTCATACCCATGACCTCGCCCAGGAACAGCGCACCCAGGGTGGCGGTGGTGGCCACCATCCAGGCCAGGAGAAGCAGGGTCCACGGACGGTTCATGGGGGCGTCTCCAAAGATGCTTTGGCAGGGGGCCAGGACATCAGGATCCAGGCGCCCGCCGCCGCCACGATGAACACGTCGGCCAGGTTGAACGCCGGCCAGTGAAGGCCTCGCCAGTGCAGGTCGAGGAAGTCGGTGACTGCACCACTGGCGATGCGGTCGATGAGGTTGCCACTGCCACCGCCCACCAGCAGCGCACCGGCTAAGCGTTCGAGCGGCTCAACCTGGCGCGTCAGGCACAGCCAGGTGATCGGTACGACCACCATGAAGCCGACAACGATGAGGAACACCCGTTGCCAGCCGCCCGCGTCGGCAAGCAGCGAAAACGCTGCACCACTGTTGAGCACATGGACCAGGTTGAACCACGGCGTGACCTCGATGGCTGCGCCTAAGGGGATGGTGCTGGCGAACCAGGCTTTGCTCAGCTGATCCAGGACCACCAGCGAGACCACCAAGGCCAGCCAGGGCAGGCGGGGGCGACCCCACCAGGGAAATGCAGACATGAAAACACCCTGAAAGACAAGGACAGCGCCAGCCGCACAGGCCAGCGCGCTTCACAGGGGTCGGTGGGGAAGCGGCTATGGACGCCGCGAGCGAGGCCGAACCCTGGTCAGACCAGGGCGGTCCACTGAGGCCGTTCGGGCCGGCTGCTCATCAGCTTTTCGGTCCAGCACTTAGAGCCCGACTGCAAGCGGGTGGTCCCGTTGTGCAGGGCAAAGGCTGCGCTGACCGACATGGCCATGGCGCCAGAGTGACAGCTTCCACAGTGGGGATGCTGTGCGTGGGATTCACCCATGGCGTCGTCTGCCGCGGCCTGTGCGGGCGCATCGGCCAAGCTTGCGTGCAGCGCAGCGCAAGGCACGTGCTCACAAGGCGCGCCTGTGGCTGCGCCCGCCCATTGCAGGGGCAAACAGAACAGCATCACGAGGGCAAGCAAAAGGGCGCGCATTGAATGAAGATTGTAGGGCGTGCGGTGTGGTTCGGAGAGCTGGCCACGACGGCAAGCAGGCTGTTCAGCGCTGCTGCCGATGGAACTGGCGTATGGTTGCCATCACTTCCGGCGTCACCGGCATGGGCTGAAACGCACTGATGTGGGCGCGTCCGTTGTTCCCCAGCGGGAGACGACCCAGCAGGTGACCCGCTGGTACCAGCAGCAGCCGAAAAAGCTGCCCGGCCACCTCGGCCCTGCTCCTCGTCCGCCATGCCAGCCCGAGCATGAGTCTGTGCGTGCGCAAGTGGGGCAGCAGGCGCGTTTGCCCGAACACGTGGAGGGCCTCAAGGAGATGCCAGGCCTGCGCCCCATCTCGGTGGTCGAGTCGGTGAAAAGCCTGCACCAACCGCTCGAAGGTGTGCGGGTCAAACGGCACCTCCGCCTCTGGCTCAGTGTGCGTGGCCATGGTGGTCATGCCCGTCGGTCTGCGCAGCGGCGACGCCCAGCTCACCCCGCGCTTGGCGCAGCACCTGCCAGCCGCCGTGAAGCGCCAAGCCTGCCATCAGGGTTGCGACAAGCGCGTCGGGCCAAGCAGTGCCCGTTTCAGCGTCCTCCAGCGCAGCCAGGAACATGCCCGCATTGATCAGCAAGGCCACCCACAGCACGCGGCGATGGCGTGCAAGGTTGGGAATCTGGCCTGGAGCGGGACAGTCGTATTCACAACAATGGGCAGACATGGAAAAGCCTAAATGAACAGGATGCGGTGATTAAAAACCCTGAAGTGGCTCCAGAGTCAAGACCCGTTCCTCATCTATCGAAGAGGCTTCACGGTGGCACGCGCGATGTCTCTTCGATCACAGCGCTCTGCGTATCTTGCTCTTCACACTCCCAGGGCAGGAAGCCGAATACTCAAACGGCTGTGCGTGCGAAATTAGATTCGAGTGTGCTTCCGCCCAAAACTGGTGGATGGGTCACCAGGCTTTTGAGTGCGGGGGTCGTCTCATTCAGCACGGCCTCAGGCGGCACAGGGCGCCGCAGTCCGGGCTGCTTCGCGAAGCAGGATTCGATGGCTGCGGCCATGCACAGAAGGCGGTCATCGGCTCGCAGCGGCGCTATGAGTTGCAGGCCGAAGGGCATACCCTGCTCGTCCACGCCGCAGGGCAGCGAGAGCGCGGGATTTGTGGCCAGCGTCACCAGGTAGGTCAGGCCCAACCACTCGTAGTAGTTTCGCATGGCCTGGCCGTCGATACGTTCGGCAAACAGCTCGCTCCAGGGGAAGGGCGAGACCGGCGTGACCGGCGCCACGATCAGATCCACATGTTCGAAGGCGCGTTCAAAGCGCCGCGCGATGCGCGTCTGCTCCAGGTGGGCCCAGGCGCGGTCGCCCAGGGTGATGGCATGGGCCATCTCCACGTTGGCGCGCACGTTGGGGCCGAGCGATTGCGGTTCGTTGCGGTAGGTGTCCGCGAAGGCCGCCACAAAGCTCTCGGCACGCAGGATGTCGAAGCAGCGGTGGCCTTCGTTCAGGTTCAGTTCCACGGGTTCGCAGGAGCGGGTGTGGCGCGCGAGTGCGGCCACGCGCTGGCGGAAGCTGCGGCGGATGCCCAGGTCCACCGCGCAGACGCCGAAGTCTTCCACCGTGCCGATGCGCAGGCTCGACAGGTCGGTCTCCTGCAACGGCCAGCCCTGGCAGACGCCGGACACGCTGAGCGGGTCCATGGTGTGGCGGCCCACGCTGGCCGAGAGCATGAGCGCGGTGTCGGCCACGGTGCGGCCCATGGGGCCGAGCACCGAGATCACTGACCAGCCCAGCGGGCGCGCGTCGTTGGCCACCACGCCGGGCGAGGGGCGCAGGCCCACCACGCCGCACAGCGCGGCCGGGATGCGCAGCGAGCCGCCGGTGTCGGAGCCGGTGCACAGCGGCAGCATGTCGGTGGCCAGCGCAGCAGCCGATCCACCCGACGAACCACCGGCATTCAGCAGCGGATTGAAGGGGTTGCCGGTGGCGCCCCAGACCGGGTTGCGCGTGTTGGCGCCGGCACCCATGTCAGGCACATTGGTCTTGGCGGTGACGATGGCACCAGCCGCTTTCAGCCGCGCCACGAGCGCGTTGTCGTGCTTCGGGACGTTGCCACGCAGGCCCACGTTTCCGCAGGTGGTGAGCAGGCCTGCGGTGTCCTGCAGGTCTTTCACGCCCAGCGGTAAGCCGTGCAACGGCCCCAGAGGCTCGCCGCGCAACACCTGCGCCTCGGCTTGCTTGGCAGTGGCGCGGGCGCGCTCGTAGTCGGTAGCGCAGATGGCGTTTACCGCCGGGTTCACCGCTTCGATGCGGGCGATGCAGGCTTCGAGCAACTCAACCGGGGAAATGTCTTTGTTGCCAATGTGTCGGCGCAGTTCGACCGCGCTCAGGTGGACCAGGGACATCCGTTCACTCCAGCGGAATGCCTGCCTTGTGCACATAGGCGCGCAGCAGCGGCAGTTCGCGCGCGACGCGGGTGTCGTAGGTGCTGCCGGGTTCGTAGGCCACTTCCACTCCGATCTTCTCCAGCTCCGCTCGGGTGACCGGGTCCTTGACGGTATCGGCCAGTGCCTTGCCCAGGGCTGCGCGCACCGGCTCCGGCAGGCCGCGCGGCGCAACGATGGCGATCCAGGGCACCATTTCGTAGTCGTGGAAGCCGGCTTCGGCGACCGTGGGCACGTCGGGCAACTGCCCGTAACGCCGTTTGGATGTGACGGCCAGCGGCTTGACCTTGCCGGCCGCGATCTGAGGCATGGCGGCCACGTTGGTGTCAAAGGTCAGCGGGATCTGGCCGCCGATCAGATCTGTCATGGCGGGGGCACTGCCCTTGTAGGCCACGTGCACCAGGTTGGCCCCGGCCATGACCTTGAGCATCTCGCCGGCCAGGTGGGCGGTAGTGCCATTGCCAAACGAGCCGAAGTTCAGGCCATTGGGTTCGCGTTTGGATAACGCGATCAGGTCTCTGAGGTTGTTGGCTGCTACCTTGGGGTTGGCCAGCAGCACCAGCGGAGAACTGCCGATGGTGCCGATGGACTCGAAGCCTTTCTGCGGGTCATACGGCAAGCTGCGCTTGATGGCCGCGTTCACAGTGAACGTGGTGTTGGAAGAGATCAGCAGCGTATAGCCGTCGGCTGGCGACTTGGCCACGGCGGTGGCGCCGATGGCGGTGCCCGCACCGGCTCTGTTTTCGACGATCACGGTCTGGCCCAGGCGCTTGCCCAGGGGTTCGCTGAGCTTGCGAGCGATGGTGTCGGTGGCGCCGCCTGGCGGGTAGGGCACCACCAGCGTGATGACCTTTTCGGGGAAGGCTGCCTGGGCTAGCAAGGGCAGCGCCAGTGCAGTGGCGGTCAAGGTGCGCAGCGCGCAGGCAAATGACTTCATGGGCGTTTCCTTTTTGAGGGGGCAGATGTGAGGGGCGCGTTCAGGCAACGCTGCACCAGCAGCGCGCCGAGCTGTTCGAGCTGGGCGGCCATGGACGCGTCGGCCGGGCCGAACAGGCGGACCAGGCCCATACCTCGCAGCGTGGACAGCACGAGGTCCAGCAGTCCGTGGGTGTCGGGCGTGTCCGGCAGTTCGGGGAACAGGGAGAGGAAGCGTTCGGCCAGTTGCGCTTGCTGCTGCTGGCGTTTGTCTGCGATGTATCGCAGCACCGTGTCGTCGGCACGGCAGCCCAGGTACACCTGCCAGGCCACCAGAAATCGTTCGGGTTCGTAGATGCGTTGCCACAGCAGCTGCAATGTTCCGCGGGCGCGTTCAGACAGGGGCTGTGCGATGTCGGGCCAGCCTGGGGCGGTGGAGCCGTTGGCGTTGAGCAGCGCGTCCACCACGCGTGTCATCAGAACAGCTTTGGTGCCGAAGTGGTGCTGGATCGCGCCGGGTGTGAGGCCGGCAGCTTTGGCCACTTCGAACACCGAGGCGCCCTGGTATCCCCGCGAGCGCACCACGTTGATAGCCGCCTGGACGAGTTGCGCCTGAGTGGCTTCACTGCGGTCAGTGTGACGGCTGGCGGTTCGGACTCGTGGTGTGGTGGTACGGGTGACCATGTTTGTTAGATTACACATTACATGTGTAATGTATTGACCGGGTTTACCCGCGACGTCTGGTTGCCATGGCTTTGATGCGCCTCTTGCCTCTTAAGTCCATCTGGACGTTTTGGGCACCGTTTAGGCAAGTCAGTCCATCTGGCTCATCAGCTGGTTTCGTCTGCGTATCGATGGCCGGTAGCCTGTGATCCGATTTGAAATTGCTTGAGGAGCCTGTGTGCGCCAGAAACAGATCGTGAGTGGCGCTCTCGTCAGGGTTCGATGACGTGGAACATCGGATCAAAGTCGTCCAGTGCGTCTACCAGCGCCTGGAACGCGCCTCGCTCTCCTTCGATGCGCAGGGACCCATCGTTCAACGCGCGGGCCATGGCGTTGCGCCCGGACGAGATGGCCGCCAATTCCTGGCGGGTGGTGCGCACCACCACATCGGAGGGCTCGTGGTGTCGACCCGGGCGGTGAGCCAGGGTGCCATGTGTCAACGTGATGCGTTGTTCTTGCGGGTCCGTCGCGTCTTCGAGCAGCCAGTCGATGCGCACCCCCAGGTTCTGGGCGCGGGGGCCGTTGAGCCGTATGGCAAGGTAGTCGAGGAAGCTGTCCAACGGCAGGATCGCCAGCACATCGGGGCTGATGGGCAGGTTCACCGGCTTTCCTGTGTCATCGCCGCTGACCCTGAGCTCTCTCGCCCCTAGCAGGTACGCATTGCGCCAGGTGGCCGATTCGGCCTGGTAGCCCAGCTGCTCCATCGCGTTGGCGCAGAGCTGGCGAGCGGGCTGGTTGCTCGGATCGGCAAACACCACCTGGTTGAGCACCTCGACGACCCATCGGAATTCGCCCGCCTCGAAGTCGGCCCGGGCACGCGCGAGCACGGCGTCTGCTCCGCCCATGTACTGCACATATTTTTGCGCCGCTGGAACCGGTGGCAGTCGGTCCAGGTGCGCTGGATTGCCTTCGTAGGGCCCCAGGTAATGCGCGTAGATGGCGTGGACATTGTGGGTGACTGCACCGTAGTAGCCGCGCGCAAACCACTGCTTGGACAGGGCGTTGGGCAGCATCAGTTCGGCCGCGATCTCGGTGGGCGTGAGGCCGTGGCTCATCAGGCGCAGGGTCTGGTCGTGCAGGTAGCGGTACAGGTCGCGTTGGCCCGCCACGTACTCAGCGATTCGCCGCGGCTGCGACGGCGTGTTCCAGACCGGCCAGTGATGCTGTACCACCAGCACGTCTGCCTCCGGCACGAAGCTGTCCAGTGCGTCGTCCAGGTACTTGGACCACGCCAGCGCATCCCGTGTCTTGGCGCCCCGCAGGGGACACAGGTTGTGCATGGTGTGGCAGGCGTTCTCGGCCAGGTTCAGCGCGCGCAGGCCAGGGAAGTGTAGGTTCATGTCGGCTGGTGCTTCGGTCCCTGGCGTGAGCTGAAACACGACCTCGACGCCGTCGATGAGATGTCGCTCCAGGGGCTCACGCACCAGGTGGGTCGGCGCGATGAATCCGTCGTGACCGCCACCCACCGCTTTGCCCAGGCCGCTGTCCACATGGGCCATGGGGCCGGGCGGCAGGCCCCAGCCGAACTGGAACATGGCCCGCCGGCGCATCGGTACGCCGGCCAGCATGGATTCGGAGAACGACTCTTCCGTGAACCCATGGGGTGCCCAGACCGGTATGCCGCGGGCCAGATCTTCTGGCCCGATGATGCCGCGCACACCGCCGTAATGGTCCCGGTGGCTGTGGGTGTAGACCACGGCGCTGACCGGGCGGTCGCCGCGATGCTCCCGGTACAGCGCCAGCGCGGCCCGGGCGTGTTCGGTGAACTGCAGCGGGTCGATAACGATGATGCCCTGCTCGCCCTCGATGAAGGTGACATTGGCCAGCGAAAAGCCGCGGACCTGGTAGATACGGTCGGTGACCTGGAACAGGCCGTGCTCGCGGTTGAGCTGAGCCATGCGCCAGAGGCTGGGGTTCACCGTGTCCGGCGCCTCGCCGTTGAGAAAACCATACGGTCGCTGACTCCAGGCCACGCCGCCGCTGTCGCGCTCGATGTGGGCGTCGGGCAGGGTGGCGATGAAGCCGCGCCGTGCGTCGTCAAAGTCCTGGCGATCGGAGAAGTCCAGTTCGCGCCGCACGCGGTCGTGCGAGGCAAGGGTGGCGGTGTGGGCGGGCTTCAATCTGCGTCTCCCTGGCGGTCACTCGGGCTTGAGGTTGATGGCTTTGGCCAGCCCTTGCCAGCGCTGGATGTCGGACTTGACGATGTCGGCGAACGCCGATGCGCCGCGCGCCGGTGGCACTCGCAGGTTCTGGGCCATGAACCGCTGGCGCACGTCTTCCTGGGCCAGCGCCTTGTTGATTTCCTCGTTCATGCGCTGCACGACGTCGCTGGGCGTGCCGGCGGGCGCGAACACGCCGAACCAGCCTTCGGCATCGAACTTGTAGCCTTGTTCGGCCAGGGTCGGGACATCGGGCAGGCCTGGGCCGCGCGTTGCGCCGGTGACCCCCAATGCCACCAGTTTGCCGCTGCGGATGTGGGGCAGTGGCGACGCCACATCGGTGAAGGCGATGTCCAGGCTGCCGGAGAGCAGGTCCACGATCTCGGCCGCCGTGCTCTTGTACGGAATGTGGGTGATGAACACGCCGTACTGCCGCTTCATCCCTTCCATCACCAGGTGACCGGTGGAGCCGTTGCCCCAGGAGCCGTAGCTGAGCTTGCCCGGACGGGTCTTGGTGTACTGCACCAGATCCTGCAGACTCTTCAGGCCGGTGGAGGGGTTGGCCACGAGCACGATCCCGCCCGTGCCCAGCTGGGTCACCGGGACCAGATCCTTTTCGGTGTCATATGGCATTTTGGCCATCATCAGCGGATTGATGGCGATGGACGACGATGCGGTCGAGAGGAAGGTGTACCCGTCGCCTGGACTCTTGGCAACCGCGGTGTTGCCCACCAGGCCATTGGCCCCCGGCCTGTTCTCAACCACCACCGGCTGCCGCAGGCTAGCCTGCAGCTTGTCGGCCACGATGCGGGTGAAGATGTCGTTGCCGCCGCCGGCCGGTCCGGCGACGATGAAGCGGATCGGACGGTCAGGCCAGTTGGCGGCCTGCTGAGCGCCGGCGGTACCGGCCAGCGTGAGCAGCGCGGCCCCCATTAGGGCGCGGCGGGTCGGGTGTGTTCGTGTCATGGTGTGTCTCCTGTTGTCGTAAGGGAAAGCCGTTTCACAGCACGGCGCGGGTGGCACCGCCGTCGACCAGCAGCGATTCGCCGGTGACCCAGGCGCTGTCGTCGCAGGCCAGGTAGAGCGCGGCCGATGCGACATCTTCGACCTCACCCAGCCGGCCCAGCGGCGTGCGCGCCAGGCGCTTGGCGGCCATGGCCGGGTCGACGTTGATGCGCACGCCCTCGGTCTGGATGGAGCCCGGGCAGACCGCGTTGACACGCACGCGCTGCGGGCCCAGTTCCACTGCGGAGGCACGGGTGAGACCGAGCACACCAGCCTTGATGCCGGCGTAGACCATGGCGTTGGGCATGCCCAGGAAAGCCGCGGCCGACGCGATGTTGACGATCGATCCCCCGCCGTTGCGGGCCATCACCGGTGCTGCGCACTGGATGCCCCAGACCACCGAATCGAACCCGGTTGCAGTCATGCGCTGCAGCATTTCGGGGGTGATATCGGCGATGGGCGTGTAGCGCACCCAGATTGCGTTGCTCACCATCACATCCAGCCGGCCGTGTTTTGCATCCAGCGCTGCCACCGCGTCGGCAATGGTCGATCGGTCCGCCACGTTGCCGGCAAACGCCTCAACCTGCGCGCCAGCGAACTGCGCGCGCACCTCAGCTGCCGCAGCCTCGGCCCTTTCGGTTTTAAGGTCCAGCATGCCGACGACCGCGCCTTCGGCCACGAAACGCTCCGTGATCGCGCGACCGATGCCCTGTGCAGCACCCGTCACCAACGCTACTTTGCCCTGTAGTTTTCCGCTCATATCTTCGTTACCCTTGGTTGACTGACGACGCCGGCGCCCGGGATGGGCACCGATCCTGTGTATTGCATGGAGCGACCATGACCTCTGAAGCCGACCTGACGACCCTGCTCGATCGCGAAGCCATCCGTGAAGCTGTTTTCCGCTACTGCCGCGGCATCGACCGGCTTGACGAGGCGGCGCTGCGCGCCAGCTACTGGCCCGATGCGACCGACAGCCATGGGGCCTACAAGGGCAGCGCCAGCGGTTTCATCGACATCGCCATGCCCAAGCTGCGCGAGAGCGGCCGCATGATCCACCATGTCGGCAACTTGTCGATCGAGCTGCGCGGCAGCCAGGCAGCAGTGGAAACGTATTTCCTGGCCTGGCAACGAGACCGTGGTACCGACGGTGGCGAACAAGAGACCTTCCTGGCGGGGCGCTACGTCGACCGCTTCGAAAAGCGCGGCAGCGAATGGCGCGTTGCGGCCCGGGTGGTGGTGTACGACTGGGTGCAGCCACTGGGCGCGGCACCCCTTGCGTCGGAGGCCGAGCGTTTCGGGCTTCGCACCCCCATCGGTGCCCGAATGCCGGACGATCCCTGGTATGCCTTGCTGGCCTCGCTGTGATCCCATCGGGCGCCTCAAGCGCCTTGCCAGGCTGGTTGGGTGAGTGAAGGCATCAAGGTGTTCACGAGCCCGCCATCGACCACCAAGTCGTGGCCGTGGATGTAGCCTGCATCTGGGCCGACCAGCATCGAGAGCGCCGCGGCCATGTCCTCGGCCTGCGCCAGTCGGCGCAAGGGGATACGCGCTTCCCGCATCTCCCGGGCGCCTGTGCGTTCGTAAGCCGCCGCCGTGCCCGGCGTGACCGTGAGCCCGGGCGACAGGGCGTTGACCCGGATGCCATCAGGCCCCCATTCGACGGCCATCAGTTTCATCAGCATGATTTGCGCGGCCTTGCTCGGACTGTAGGCCGCCAGCGGCGGCGTGGCGTGGCTACCCGAGACGCTGGTGGTCAGCACGAGGCAGCCGCGCGCCGCCGCCAGTTGCCGGTGCGCTGCGCGGCCGAGCAGCCAGGCCGCGCGCACATGCACTGCGAACACACGGTCCCAGCTGTTCACCGAAGCCTCCAGCAGAGGAGCGGGCATGGCCATACCGGCGTTGCTGGCCACGCAATCGAGGCCTGTGAAATGATCCGCTGCCGCCACGATGCGCGCCGGCTCCGCGGCTTCGCTGAGATCGCCAGCGCAGATCACGACCTCTGCTCCGCCGGCCCGCAGCTCGCTGGCCACTGCTTCGAGTTCACCTGCGTGCTGGTCCGCCAGCACCAACTGGGCAGGCAGGCCACGCCAGCGCATGGAGTCGGAGGCGAGACGGACCGCCATCGCGCGGCCAATGCCCCGTGCTGCGCCAGTGACGATGGCGCGCAGTCCTGTTGTTGATGTCAACGTGTTCATGTCGCTAGAAAGCCACCGTCGACCGGTAGCGTGATGCCGTTGATGTAACTCGCCAGGGGAGAGGCGAGGAAAGCGATCGCAGCGGCCACTTCATCTGCCTGGCCCAGTCGGCCGGCGGGGGTGCGCTTGAGGAAGCCGGCCAGCCGTGCGGGATCGGACCGGGTGGCTTCGGTCATGGGGGTTTCGATCACGCCAGGCGCGACCGCGTTGACCCGGACGCCGTCGGCTCCAAGATCGACCGCCAGCGTTTGCGTCATCATGTGCAGTGCCGCCTTCGAGGCGGAATACCCGGCGCAGTTGGCCTGGGCGGAGAACGCAGCTCCCGAGGCCACGTTGACCACGCAACCGCGGGTGCGCCGCAGCGCCGGCAGGAAGGCGCGGACCATGGCAAAGGCCCCGTGCAGGTTCACATCCATCACGCGGTGCACGATGGCTTCAGCGTCCGGATCGTCGATGCCTCGCCGCACCAGCAGACCGGCGTTGTTGACCAGGATCGCCGCGTCGCCGCGTTCGGCGCCGATCTGTTCGGCCAGTGCTCGCACGGCGGCCAGGTCGGTCACGTCGAGGGGGTAGGCCCAGGCCTGCAGCCCTTGCGCCTGCAGCGCGTTGGCCACCTGCCGCGCGGCGTCGCCGTCGCGGTCGGTCACCACCACGCGAGCACCCTGGTTGGCCAGGGCTTTCGCCGCCGCGGCGCCGATGCCGCTGCCGGCGCCGGTGACCACCGCCAGCCGGTCTTGAAACGCCATGGCCAGATTCATGCTGTTGCTCCTGTTGCCTGTGCCTGACGACGCTGCCGCCAGGCTTTCCACTCGCCCACCACACCGCGCCGGAACACCAGCACCACGACGATGAACACCAGACCCTGCAGCATGAGCACCACCTCGGCAAACGAGGCGAAGTAGTTTTGCATCGCCACCACCACGATGGCACCCACCAGCGGTCCGGCCAGGGTGTTCACGCCGCCCACAATCACCATGAGCAAGGCCTCGCCCGAGGTCGTCCAGCTGACGTCGGTGAGTGTGGCGATCTGGAATACCAGCGCCTTGAGGGCGCCGGCCAGGCCGGCCAGCGAAGCCGACAGCACGTAAGCCGTCAGCTTGTACTGGTTGACCCGGTAGCCCAGCGAGATTGCGCGTGGCTCGCTGTCGCGGATCGCCGCCAGCACATGACCGAAGGGGGAATGGACCGTCCTGTAAATCAGCCAGAAACCGAAGCCCACCGCGGCCAGCACCACGTAGTACATGGTCAGGTCGCTGTCCAGCGGCAGCAGCCCCAGGAGGCGGCCCCGCGGCACGTCCTGGATGCCGTCTTCACCCCCGGTGAAGGGCGCGCGCAGGGCGATGAAGTACACCAGTTGCGCGATGGCCAGGGTGATCATCGAGAACGCGGTGCCCAGACGGCGGATGGCCAGCAGGCCGCCGACCAGGCCGACGAAGGCCGCACTGGCGCTGCCGATGAGCACCGCCATGAGGGGTTCGAGCGACCAGACCTTGACCGCGTGGGCCGTGATGTAGGCCGCCGAACCGAAGAACATGGCGTGGCCAAACGACAGCAGCCCGACGTGACCGACCAGCAGGTTCAGCGATGCGGCCAGCAAGGCCCAGCACAGCAGCTTCATCAGAAAGACCGGATAGGCCACGAACGGTGCTGCGATCAGGGCAAAGACGGCGACCAGCAGGAGGCCGACGGACAGTGGACGAGTGGCCGACATCACAGATCTCCCCGGCCGAACAGGCCCGCCGGCTTGAAGGCCAGCACCAGCAACATGACGATGAACACGACGATGCCCGCGTAGTCGGGTGCCAGCAGCCGCGTGAGCCCCTCCACCACCCCCAGCCCGAAGCCGGCGGCGATGGCGCCGATGATGGAACCCATGCCACCGATCACGACCACCGCGAACACCACGACGATCAGGTTGCTGCCCATCAGCGGGTTGACCTGGTAGATCGGGGCGGCCATGACGCCGCCCAGACCGGCCAGGCCCACCCCCAGACCGTAGGTGAGGGTCAGCAGCAGCGGTACGCGGATGCCGAAGGTGCGCACCAGTTGCGGGTTCTCGTGGGCGGCGCGCAGGTAGGCGCCGAAGCGGGTGCGCTCGACAAACCACCAGGTGGCCAGGCAGATCACCAGGGAGGCGACGATCACCCAGACCCGGTAGGCGGGCAGGTAAGCAAACGGCAGCCGGATGCCACCTTCCAGCGGACTGGCGTAGGGCTGCCCGGTGGCACCGAATTTCAGCCGGAACGCACCTTCGAGCAGCAGGGCCAGGCCGAAGGTGAGCAGCAGTGCGTACACCGGGTCCAGTCCGTGCAGGCGTCGCAGCATGGTGCGCTCGATCAGCATGCCCAGGCAGGCCGTGACCAGCGGAACGATCAGCAGCGCCCACCAGTAACCCAGGCCCAGGTATTCCAGCATGGCCCAGGCGATGAAGGCACCCAGCATGTACTGCGCGCCGTGCGCGAAGTTCACGATGTGCAGCAGGCCGAAGATGATGGCCAGGCCCAGGCTGAGCAGGGCGTAGAAGGAGCCGTTGATCAGACCGACCATCAGCTGGCCGACGATGGCGGCGGGGGGGATGTCGAAGAGGTTCATCGTGTGCTCAGACGCCCAGCAGGGATTCGATGCGGGCGGTGTCGTTGGTCAGGACGTGACGGTCGCCCGACTCGACCACGCAGCCCTCGTCGATCACGTAGAAGCGGTCGGCCAGACGGGATGCGAAGCGGAAGTTCTGTTCCACCATCAGGATGGTGAAGCCGCGGGCCTGCAACTGGGTGATGGTGCGCCCGATGGCTTCCACGATCACCGGCGCCAGGCCCTCGGTGGGTTCGTCCAGCAGCAGCAGCTTGGCGCCGGTGCGCAGGATGCGGGCGATGGCCAGCATCTGCTGTTCGCCGCCCGACAGCTTGGAGCCACCACTGGCGCGCCGCGCCTTCAGGTTGGGGAACAGTCCGTAGATCTCGTCCAGCCCCAGGCCGCCCGGGGCCAGCACCGGCGGCAGCAGCAGGTTTTCCTCCACCGAGAGGCTGGCGAAAATGCCGCGCTCTTCGGGGCAATAGGCCACGCCCAGGCGCGCCACCTTCTCGGGCACGAGGCCAAGCGCGCTCTGGCCGCCGATGGTGATGCGACCCTGGGTGCGCGAGAGCAGACCCATGATGGCGCGCAGCGTGGTCGTCTTGCCCGCACCGTTGCGGCCGAGCAGGCACACGACTTCGCCGGCATGCACTTCCAGGTCGATGCGCTGCAGCGACTGCGTCTCGCCGTACCAGGCCGCGAGGTCCTGGACACGTAGCAAAGGCTCAGACATGGGCGCCTCCCACATAGGCTTCGAGCACGCGCGGGTCGCGGGAGACCTGCTCGTACGGTCCTTCGGCCAGCACCTCGCCCGACTGCAGCACGGTGATGCAGTCGCACAGGTCGGCCACGACTTTCATGTTGTGTTCCACCATCAGCACGGTGCACCGTTTGGCCACATCGGCGATGAGCTGGGTCACGGGGCCGATGTCTTCGTGGCCCAGACCGGCCATGGGTTCGTCCAGCAGCACCAGGCTGGGCTCCAGCGCGAGGGTGGTGGCCAGTTCCAGGGCGCGCTTGCGGCCGTAGGGCAGGTCCGCCGCGGTGTGGTCGCTCCAGCGGGTCAGGCCCACGGACTCCAGTAGTTCGTTGGCGCGGCCGGTGAAACGCTCCAGCGCGCGGGCCGATTGCCAGAAGGCAAAACTGCCCCCCTCGCGCGCCAGCAGTGCCACGCGCACGTTGTCCAGCACCGAGAGCTGGCGGAACACGGCCGAGATCTGGAACGACCGCACCAGGCCCAGCTTGGCCACGCTGGCTGCGTCCAGTGGGGTGATGTCGCGCCCGTTGAAGACGATGCGGCCCGAGCTGACCGGCAAGAAGCGCGTGAGCAGGTTGAAGCAGGTCGTTTTGCCGGCACCGTTGGGGCCGATCAGCGCGTGCACCGTGCCGCGCCGGACCTTCAGGTTCACGCCCTTGACCGCGTAGAAGCCACGGAAGGACTTGCCGAGATCGGTGGCTTCGAGGATGAGATCAGGATCGTTGCTCATGTGAGAGGTTGGTAGGGCGTTTCGGGCAGACCGCGCACGCCCAGGCCACGCAGTTCCACCAGGGCGCCGGCGGCGGGGTCGGTGCTTCTGAGCACGTTGCCGCTGTCGCGGATGCTGGTGACGAAAAGGGTCTCGAGCGACGGCCCGCCAAAGGCCGGGCAGGTGGGGTAAGGCACTGGCAGGTCGAGGGTTCGCAGCAGACGCCCGTCGGGCGCGAAGCACGCAAGTCGGGCGACCAGGACCAGCGCCACCCAGACTCCGCCCTCGGCATCCACGGTGGCGCCGTCGGGGCCAGAGCCCAGGGCGCGTGTGTCGGCAAACAGGCGGGCGTTCGAGAGGCTGCCGTCGACGGCGTAGTCCCAGGCCCGGATGGCGCCCGCCAGGCTGTCGGCGAAGTACATCGTGCGACCGTCAGGGCTGAAGCAAATGGCGTTGGACACCGCGATGCCGCCGGCGATCAGTGTGGTGACCCGGCCGTCGTGCTCCAGCCGGTACAGTGAGCCTTCGGGGTCGTGCCGCTGCAGCACCATGGAGCCGCAGACGAAACGGCCCTCGCGGTCGCAGCGGCCGTCGTTGAGCCGCATGGGAGGTCGCGGGTGTTGCACCTTGGCCAAATCGGTCAGACCGCCTCTGGCCAAGTCCAGCGTCGCGAAACCGTCAGCCAGTGCCAGCAGCAGGCGGTTGTGTCCGGCCAGCGCGATCGACCCTACGTCTTGCGGCGTGGACCACGATCGCACCAGACCGCCGGCCGCGGGCTGCCAGCGGTGCACCAGCCGGCCTTTCGTGTCCACCCAGTACAAGGCCTGTGCCTGCGCGTCCCAGAGCGGGCTTTCGCCAAGCTGGTCGCGCAAGGGCAAGAGCAGGTGCTGGGTGGAGGTCATGGTCAAATTGGCCAGGTCGGGTGGATCGGGATGTTCACTTCTTGACGAAGTCGCAGCCGCCTTCTGTCAGCGGGCGGAAGACCTGTTCGGCCGGCAGTTCGCCCAGCACCTCGTAGTGATCAGCCTTGCCCTTCATCTGGTTGGGCGCCTTCACCCGCACCGAATAGACCGGTCGCATCGCCTGGCCGTCTTCCCGGATCATGACGTTCTTGGCGGTCATGTCGTTGATGGGCGTGGCCTTCATCTTCGCCATCACGGTGGGGCCCGCGTCGCTGCCAGCGGCCTGCACGGCCTTGAGGTAGTGCGTCACGGCGCTGTAGGTGCCGGCCATGATGTAGGTGGGCGGCTGGTTGTTGTAGCGGGGCATGAAGCGCTGCGCCCACTGGCGGGACTCATCGGTGCGGTCCCAGTACCAGGCGTTGGTGAAGGTCAAGCCTTTGGCGACGTTCTGACCCATGGCGCTCACACTGTTGATCGTCATGCCAAACACCGACAGTGTCTGACCACCCTCGGCGATCTTGAACTCGGCGGCCTGCTTCAAGGCGTTGGACAGGTCCAGTCCCGCGTTGAGGATGACGATGGCCTTGGCACCGCTGGCCTGGGCCTGCAGCAGGTAGGACGAGAAGTCGGTGGCTCCCAGGGGGTGCTTGACCGAGCCCAGTACCTTGCCGCCGCCTTCCTCGACGAACTTGGTGGCAGCGGCCTGGAAGGCAGCGCCGAAGGCGTAGTCCACCGTGATGAAGTAAAAGGTCTTGATACCCTGGCTCATCAAGGTCTTCACGCCAGCTTTGGGCAGCGAGTAGGTGTCGACCAGGAATTGGACCGACATGGGCGAGCAGTTCTTGCCAGTGAGCAGGTCGGTGACCGTGCCGGCGATCAGGTAGGGCTTCTGCTTTTCCTTCATCAAGCTTTGAACGCCCAGGGCGATGGACGAAGCGCTGCCTCCGACGATGGCGTCGACCTTGTCCACGTCCAGCCATTTGCGTGCGGCGTTCAGGCCCACGTCGGGCTTGTTTTGGTCGTCAACCACCAGCAGCTCGACATTCTTCCCGTTGACCTTGCCGCCGAAGTCCTCAATGGCCATGCGCGCGGCGATGACCGAGCCTGGCCCTCCGTTGCCCGAGTAGGGGCCAGCCATGTCGCCCATGATGCCGATGCGGATCGTGTCGTCGGAAATCTGCGCCAGGGCTGGCGCAGCGGATGCCAGCGCGAGGACGGCGGCGGCGGTGGTCCTGCGCATGGCGCTGGGAGGGTTGCGGTGTGTCATCTCATGTCTCCTTTGGTGGTGTGGGAAAGATCAAACGGTGTCGGTCGGCAGGCGGTGGGCCTTGAACTGTTCGCGAAGCGTGCGTTTCTGGAGCTTGCCGGTGGCGGTGTGGGGCAGGGCGTCGACGACGACTACGTCGTCCGGCTTGCACCACGTGGCCACCTTGCCGTCGAACCAGGCGAGCAGTTCCTCGCGAGTGGTCTGGACGCCTGGTTTCAGGTGCACCAGCAGCAGCGGGCGTTCCTGCCATCGGCGGTGGGCCACGCCGATCACGGCGGCCTCCTGCACGGCGGGGTGCCCCACGGCGATGTTCTCCAGTTCGATCGAGCTGATCCATTCACCGCCGGACTTGATGACGTCTTTGGCGCGGTCGGTGATCTGGATGAAACCGTCGCGGTCGATCGTGGCCACGTCGCCGGTGGAGAACCAGCCTGCGGCGTCGATGGCCGGCTCGGTGAGGCCAAAGTACCCGGCCGCCACCCAGGGGCCGCGGGCCCTGAGCTCGCCGAAGGCCACGCCGTCGTGCGGCAGCGGTCGGCCTTCGTCGTCGAAAATGTCAATCTCCACGCCGAAGAGCGGGCGGCCGGCCTTGCACTGCACATCGTGGCGGGCGGCACCCAGCAGGCCGTCGTGCTTGGCCAGCAGCCGGCCCACCGTACCCATGGGGCTGGTCTCGCTCATGCCCCAGGCGTGGATGACAAAGGCGCCGAACATGGCATCGAACTTTTCAATCAGCGCGCGCGGCGCAGCCGAGCCGCCGATCACCACGCGATCGAGCCTGACCTGGGAGAGATCGAGTCCGGCGCGGTTGCGCTCGATGTACTCGAACAGGCCCAGCCATACCGTGGGCACGCCCATGGTGAAGTTGCAGCGCTCCTCGACCAGCAAGCGGAAGATCGCTTCACCGCCAAGGTTGGGGCCGGGCAGCACCAGCTTGGCGCCCACCATCGCGCCGGTGTAGGGCACACCCCAGGCGTTGACGTGAAACAGCGGCACCACCAGCAGCACGCTGTCGCGCGCGTTCAGACCCAGGCCGTCGGCCGCTGCGGAAGCAAAGGCGTGCAGCACCGTCGAGCGATGGCTGTAGAGCACGCCCTTGGGGTTGCCCGTGGTGCCCGAGGTGTAGCAGAGCGACGAGGCCTGGCGCTCGTCGAGTAGGGGCCAGGTGAAGTCCGGCTTCGCCGCGGCCAGCAGGCTTTCGTAGTCCAGCACCTCGATGCCGTCGATCTGGGGCTTCTGTGCAGCGTCACACAGCGCCACCCAGTGCCGAACCTTGGGGCAGCGAGGCACCAGCGCCTTGACGATCTCGACGAAGCTCAGGTCGAAGCACAGCACCTCGTCGCCCGCATGGTCGATGATGTAAGCGATCTGGTCCAGGTGCAGGCGCGGGTTGACGGTATGCAGCACCGCGCCCATGCCGGGTACGCCAAAGTACAGCTCCAGGTGGCGGTGGGTGTTCCAGGCCAGGGTGCCCACACGGTTGGCATCGCCGACGCCCAGCGCGGCCATGGCGTTGGCCAGCCGCTGGGACCGTGCGCCGATCTCGCGCCAGTCACTGCGGTGCTGTGTGCCGTCAGGCAATTGGGCCACGATCTCCTGCTCGCCGTGGTAGTTCACCGCGTGGGTGAGCAGCGTTGAGATCAGCAGCGGGCGGTCTTGCATCAGGCCAAACATGGTGCTTCCTGTTTCAGTCGGGGCGGATGTTCTTTTCGCGGATCAGCGGGCCCCAGGTGCTGAGCTGGCGCTGCAGGTGGTCGGCGAAGGCGGCCTGGCTCACCACGCGGGGCTCGACGCCCGTTTTCATGATGTCTTCGGGCATGTCCTTGCTGACCAGGGCTGCGTTGATGTCGGCGTGAAGCCGGGCCCGCAGCGCGGGCGCAGCGGTGGCGGGCACGAACACTCCGAACCAGCTGCCCGCATCGAAGCGGGCCAGCGAGGGAACGCCCGATTCGGCCAGGGTGGGCAAGTCGGGGGCCAGCATGGAACGCTGTGCGGTGCTCACGGCCAATGCACGGAGCCGGCCCGACTTCACGTGGGCCAGCGCTCCTGTGGAGTCGAACATGGCCTGCACCTGTCCGCCCATCAGGTCGTTCAGGGCCGGGGCGTTGCCGCGGTATGGCACATGGATGATGGGTACGCCCGCGGCAGCGCCGAACATTTCTGCCATCACGTGCACGCTGGAACCATTGCCGCTGCTGGCAAATGTCAAGGGGTTGGCACCGGCCGCGGTGCGTGATCGCATCCATGCCACCAGTTCGGCCGTGGTGCGGGCTGGCACCGACGGATGGACCAGCAGCACGCCGGTGGATTCGCCGATCAGGGACACCGGGGTCAGCGCCGAGGGCGCATAAGGCAGGCTGGGCAGCATCAGCTGGTTGCCCACGAAGCCGAAGCTGGTCACCAGCAACGTGGCGCCATCACCGGCCGCACGTGCGACAGCGGCGGTTCCGATCACGGTGCCGCCACCCGGGCGGTTGTCGACCACCACGGTGTTGCCCCAGGTCTCGCTCAGGCGCCGCGCCAGCGCACGGGCCAGGGTGTCGGTGACGCCGCCAGCCGCGTACGGCACGACGAGGGTCACGGTGGTTGCCGGTGCTGGCTGCTGCGCACCCGCCAGGCCGGTCCAGCCCAGCAATCCCGCGCCAGCAAGCAGGTGGCAAATCTGCCGTCTCATTTTGCGCATCCGTTCGTCCGATGTCATGGGTTCTGTGAAGAAAATTAACCTGTCGGTAAGTGAGCGAATGCTAGGCGTCGATGTGGCGCATTGCAAGCCTGTTTTTATAGGGTTTTCCTTAGTAATAGATCAGAAAACTCAGTTGATTTCATGGTGATTTCATTGGTATGTCGCGTGCAGGACTGCATTTTGTCCACCAAGGGATTGTCCCTATTTGACCTGTTTACTAAACGGTCGGTAGAATTTTTCGCATGACCACTGAAACCAGACTTTCTGATGTCGACTACGAAGCCTTTCGGCTCGAGGTCGAGGTGTTTGCGCAGTCCCGCTGTCCGGCCGATCTGCGTGAGCGGGTGCGCAGCAATGCCAAGCTGGGTCGCGAGGACTACGCGGCCTGGCAACGCATCCTGAATGCTCACGGCTGGGCAGCGCCGGGTTGGCCGGTCCAGTTCGGTGGCACTGGCTGGGACATGCGCCAGCGCTACCTGTTCGAGTTGGTGATGTCTGAGCGTGACTGTCCGCCGCAGTACCATCACGGCCTTGGGCACATCGGTCCGGTGCTGCTGCATTTCGGCACGCCGGAGCAGCACGCGCGTTTCATTCCCGGCATCCTGGATGGGAGCGACTGGTGGTGTCAGGGCTATTCGGAGCCGGGAGCCGGCTCCGACCTGGCCGCGCTCAAGACCCGCGCCGTGCGTGAGGGTGACGACTACGTGGTCACCGGCCAGAAGATCTGGACCTCGCACGCCCACGAGGCCGACTGGATGTACACCCTCGTGCGCACCAGCAGCGAGGGCCGCAAGCAGGAAGGCATCACGCTGCTGCTGATCCCCCTGAACAGCCCGGGTATCCGCATCCAGCCGATCCGCACCATCGATGCGTGGCACCACGTCAACGAGGTGTTCCTCGACGAGGTGCGCGTGCCGGTGGCCAACCGTCTGGGCGAGGAGGGTGGCGGCTGGAAATGCGCCAAGTTCCTGCTCGATCGCGAGCGCCTGGCGCCGGCCATCGTGGTCCGCCTCGAGCGCCTGTTACAGCAGGTGGCTGCCCAGGTTCAGAGCGCTCCGCGCGGCGCGGGACCGTTCGCCGAACGTCTGTTGCTGGCCGAGGCCGAAGTGCGCGCGGCCCGCGAGCTGCTGCTGTCGGCCATCGACGACGAGATGAACGGTCGCCTGCGCGCGGCCAAGAGCTCGGCGCTCAAGCTGCATTGCTCCGAGCTCACGCAGCGCATCATCGGCATCGCTTTCGATGCGCTGGGGCCACGCCGTGCGGCGCGCTTCGTGCCGTTGTCAGAAGACGGTGCGCTGCAGGTGGCCGAGGACGATCAGAGCAACATGATCCACAACTACCTCTTCTACCGTTCGCGCACCATCGCGGGCGGAACAAGCGAAGTGCAGAAGAACGTGATCGCGCGCGAACTGTTCGGCGCCTGAAACCCGGAGCCCCTATGCAGTTCAATGCTGACACCATGTTTCCCGGCGACCTCTTCGAGGCCGCCACCCGATTTGCCGCCGATTCCCTGGAGGCCGGCGATCGCGCCGCGGCCTGGCAGCAGGCGCTGGCCATGGGCTGGCCGGCGCTGCTCGTGGACGAGACCCTTGGGGGGGCTGGCGGTACGCTGGCTGATCTCGGCGCGGTGATCGAAGGGTGTGCCCGCCACCCGCTGGGACTGCCGCTGGTTCGCCGCTGCGTCCAGGCCCCCGCGCTGTTGATGGCCGCGGGCAGCGCCGCCGCCGATGAGACCCTTCGCGCGCTGTGCTCTGCCGAGCTGGATCTCGACGTGGCCGATGGCTCCGGACTCACCGTTACCGCGTTGCCCGATAGCGGCGTGCGCCTGGACGGTGTGCTCGAGGGGGTGGACGCCGAACTGCCCTTCACCCACGTGCTGGTGTGCGCCAGTGCGCAGCTGCTGCTGGTGCCCCACAGTGCGCTGCCCCCGCCCGCAGCGCGCTTCGTGGGCATCGACGGGGCGCAGATTGCCGACCGCGTGCTCACCGGCCTGCTGCTGCCGGCCACCGCGGTCCTGCAACAAGGAGACGCTGTGCGCGGTGCCGCCGCCCGTGCACAGGACCTGGCCATCTTCGCCACCACACTGGACATGGCCGCCACGCTGGGCGCCACCATCGAACAATGCATCGCCTATCTGAGTACACGTGTGCAGTTCGGCGTGGCACTGTCCACCTTCCAGGTGCTGCGGCACAAGGTGGTGGAGATGTACGTGGACTACGAGAGCGCTAGCGTGTTGCTGGCGAGACTGGTGGGGGACGCCGTGAACACTGGCGGGCTGTCCGCGCGCGATGTGGCCCTGTGCAAGCTGTACCTCAACGAACTGGCGCGCCGAGGTGCCGAGACCTCGATCCAGCTGCATGGTGGCATGGGTCTGACCGCCGAGTTGCCCGCTGGACGCCTGGCACGGCGCCTGCTGTGCGCCGGTTTCGAACTGGGCGACCGTTTTGTCCAGCTGGACCGCCTCGCCGCCGAGCCCACGGCCGCGCGCCTCTGAGAACATGCCATCCATGCATCCGCTTCATCCCTTCTTCCATCCACGGTCGGTCGCCATCATCGGTGCGTCGTCCGACCCTGAGCGCATCGGCGGCCGCCCACTGCGCTTTCTCATCGAGGCGGGCTTCGCCGGCGCGCTTTACCCGGTCAACACTTCGGGTCATGCCGAGCTGCAAGGCCGTCGCGCCTACCAGCGCATCACGGACATAGCCGAACCTGTCGACCACGCCATCGTGGCCGTGCCGCTGCCCGCCGTCGAGCAGGCGGTGGCCGATTGCGCCCGCCAGGGGGTGAAGGCGGTGCAGGTGTTCACCGCGGGCTTCGCCGAGGCCGGTCCCGAAGGGGAGGCTGTGCAGCGTCGCCTGGTCGAGATCGCGCGCAATGCGGGCATGCGCCTGATCGGCCCCAACGCGTTGGGCCTGATCAACCCGGCCATTGGCCTGTTTGCCACCTTTTCCACCCTGCTCAATGGTCTGAAGCCCGGCCCCGGTCGCATCGGGCTGGCCACACAGAGTGGCGCCTTCGGCAGCGCCACCTACGGCGCGGCGGCCCTGCGCGGCCTGGGCCTGTCGGTGGCCGTGGCGACCGGCAACGAGGCGGATGTGGACGTGGCCGAGTGCATCGCCTACCTGGCTCAGGACACCGGCACGCGGGTGATCTGCACCGCACTGGAAGCCTGCCGGGACGGCGCTGCCTTGCGTGCGGCGCTGCTGGCCGCCGCCGATGCCGGCAAGCCCGTCATCGCGATGAAGATTGGCCGCTCGGTGCTCGGTGCCGCGGCCGCGGCCACACACACGGGGGGGCTAGCAGGCAACGATGCGGTGTTCGACGCCATTCTTGAAGAGTGCGGCGCGGTGCGCGCGTCCAGCATCGACGAGATGCTCGACATCGCCCAGTACTGCGATGCCGCGGCCCAACTGCCCACCGGACCACGCATTGGCGTGGTGACGGGCTCGGGGGGCATCGGGGTGTTGATCGCCGACGAGGCCGAGCCGCTGGACCTCGCGCTGCCTGCGCTGCCCGAGGCGGCGAAGCTGGCGCTGCAAGACATCCTGCCGTTTGCGGTGGCGGCCAACCCCTTCGACACCACGGCCCAGGTCACGTCGGTGCCCCAGGGCATCGAACGAACCGTCGAGGCCATGCTGGCCCAGGGCGGCTGCGACACCGTGATCGCCTACCTCGCCCATGCCGGCCTGTCGCCGCAGCGCTTTGCCGGCACCGAGGCGGCCCTGGTGAAGCTGGCTTCTCAGTACCCGCAGCAGCAACTGATGGTGGTGATGCTGGCCACATCCGAGGTACAGCAGCGCCTGACCGCGGCCGGCGTGGTGGTGTTTGCCGATGCTAGCCGTGCGGTGCGCGCGCTGGGTGCGGGCTGGTCGATGCGCCAGCGGCGCGCGGCGCTGCATCGCGTGGCGCAGCCAGTGCCCGCGTACACGCCCCTGCCTGCGGTGGCCACCGAAATCCAGGCCAAGGCCTGCCTGGCCGCCGCCGGCCTGCCGGTGCCTTCGGAACAGGCCTGCGCCACCCGCGACGCGGCGGTGGCGGCCGCCAATGCCATTGGCTACCCGGTGGTGGCCAAGATCCTTTCGGCGGACATCACCCACAAGACCGAGGTCGGCGGTGTGATGCTCAACCTCGCCGATGCAAACGCCGTTGGCGAGGCCTTCGACGAATTGCTGCGCCGTGCCGCCCGGCACCGACCCGATGCGACGCTGGACGGCGTGCTGATCGCTCCCATGATGCGCGGTGGCGTCGAAACCATCGCCGGCGTGGTGATCGACCCCACCTTCGGGCCGATGCTGATGTTCGGCCTGGGGGGCATCGCCACCGAACTGTTCCGCGACGTGGCCTTTGCCTCGGCACCATTGACGCCAGCCCGCGCCCACGCGCTGATCGATCGTACCCGCGCCCGGCAGCTGCTGGCGGGTTGGCGTGGCTCGCCAGCGGTCGACCGCGATGCCCTGGTGCAGGCCCTGGTGCAGCTTTCCGAGTTCGCCGCAGCCCATGCCCATGAGCTTGCGGCGGTGGACATCAATCCCTTGGTGGTGCGCGAACGTGGCTGCGCCTGCCTGGACGCCGTGATCGAACGGCGAAGCCCTGTCTCCCCATCTCCCACCCCCTGAACGCGAGGATTTATGAGCAACTGGAACACCCTGATCGTTGATGTAGCGGACCGCGTGGCGGTCGTGACCCTCAACCGTCCCCCCGTCAATGCGCAGAACGCCGAGATGCGCGATGAACTCACCGCGCTCTTCGATGAGCTGAGCGACCGCGACGACGTGATGGCGGTGGTACTGACCGCCCAGGGCAAGATCTTTTCGGCCGGCGCGGACATCCGCGAGCGCCCGAATCTCGGCACACAGCCCGGCGCGTACGGCCGACACAACCGCCGCGTTCGTGAGACCCACAACGCCATCTCCGAGTGCGCCAAGCCGGTGATCGCCGCCGTCAACGGTCCGGCTCTGGGTGCAGGCTTTGGCCTGGTGATGGCCTCCGATATCTGGGTGGCCAGCGAGACCGCTGTGTTCTCGATGCCCGAGATCAACGTCGGTCTGGCCGGAGGCGTCTCGTTCCTGCAGCGCATCTTTGGCCAGTCGCGTGCGCGTCGAATGTTCTTCACCGGTTACCAGATCACAGCGCAGGAGATGTACCGCCTGGGCCTGATCGAGGCCTGCCTACCGCCCGAGGAGCTGATGCCGTACGCCATGGGCATCGCCCACGAGATCGCCAGCAAATCGCCGGTGGCCGTTCGCCTGGCCAAGGAGGCCGCGCGCATGACCGAGGTCATGCCGTTGCGCGACGCCTACCGTTACGAGCAGAGCAACACCGTGGCCCTGTCCAAGACCGAGGACGCCCGCGAGGCGCAGATGGCTTTCCTGGAAAAACGCAAGCCCGTTTACAAAGGGCGTTGAAGTCTGCGCGAAGATCTCGCCATGACCACCGAAATCACCACCCACGACCTGTCCGATGGCCGGGAGGCCCAGCTCCTGTCCATCGCCCGCCAGCTCTTTGCGCGCAAGGGCTACGACGCAACCTCGCTGCGCGACATCGCCGAGGCGGCACAGATCACCAAGGCTGCGCTGTACTACTACTTCCCGAACAAAGACACGCTGTACGAGCGTGTGGTCATCGAGTCGATGGCAGCCTTGCTGGCCGAGGTGCAGGCGGCGGTATCGCGGGCCCACACCCCCACCGAGAAGGTCAGGGCTTTTCTCAGAGCGTCGGCCGAATCGATGGAACAGCGGCGCGACCAGTGGGTGGCGGGGTCCAACGCGTTCTGGCAGGCCGGTGCAACCGGGCGGCGCGGGTTGGCTTTGCAGCATCGCGACGATTACGAGCACTTGCTGCGCCAGTGCATCACCGACGGGATCACCAGTGGGGAGCTACGCCCGGTGAACCCCGCCATCGCCGGGCGTCTGTTGCTGTCCGGCCTCAACCAGATGGCCCGCTGGCACCGGCCCGGTGGCGACCTGCGCGCCAACGAGGTGATCGACCAGTACCTGGACATCGTCCTGATGGGCCTGATCAACCGCGCCGGACCGCCCGCCAGGCCACCCGGTGCCTGAACACGAAACACACACGATAGGAGACCTCCATGACCGATGACCGTACCGCCGCTGCCGAACGCCCCTTGCTCGACGTGATCGTTGTCGGGGCCGGATTTGGTGGCTTGTATGCCACCTACAAGTTCCGCGAGATGGGGCTGTCGATCCAGTCCTTCGAGGCTGGCGGCGATGTGGGCGGCGTCTGGTACTGGAACCGGTATCCCGGCGCACGCGTGGACCTGCCCAGCATTGACTACAGCTTCGGTTTCTCCCGCGAAATCGAGCAGGAGTGGAGCTGGTCAGAGTACTTCGCCGCGCAGCCGGAGCTGATGCGCTATTTCGACTTCGTCGCCACGCGCCTGGACCTGCGCAAGCACTACCGCTTCAACACGCGGGTGCAGCGCGCCCAGTGGGACGCCAACCGCGCACGCTGGGTGGTCACCACGCAGTCGGGCGAGGTGTACGAGGCACGCTACTGCGTGATGGCCACCGGGCCGCTATCGGTCCCGCGCGATCCCGACATCCCGGGCCTGGACAAATTCAAGGGCGAGCTCTATCGCGCCGCCAAATGGCCACACCAGCCGGTCAGCTACGCCGGCAAGCGGGTGGCGGTGCTGGGTACCGGCTCCACCGGCATCCAGATCGTGCAGGAAGTGGGTCCGCAGGCAGGTGAGCTGTTCGTGCTGCAGCGCACCCCGAGCTTCACCATGCCCATGCGCAATTTTCCGCTCACACCCGAGTACGACGCCGAGGTCAAGCGCCACTACCCGGGCTTGCGCGAGGTCGCCCGCAACAGTCCCGCCGGTGGTCTGCGTCCGTCCAGCACGCGTGCTTTCTTTAGCGTGCGACCCGAGGAACGTCAAAGCCTGCTGGAGGATGCCTGGCGGCGCGGCGGCCTGGCCATGCTGGGCACGTTCTCGGACCTGCTTTTCAACGAAGAGGCCAACGAGCAGGTTGCAGAGTTCATCCGCGGCAAGATTGGTGAGGTGGTGAAGGATCCGGCGACCGCCGAGGCCCTGAAGCCGCGTGGCTACCCGGTGTTCGCGCGCCGGCCCTGCCTGGACTCCAGCTACTACGAGACCTACAACCTACCGAACGTGCACCTGGTCGACCTGACGAAGGAGCCGATCGTCGAGATCACGGAGCGCGGCGTGAGAGTCGGTTCTGGTGGCGCGACGCGCGAGATCGAGCTGGACATGCTGATCCTCGCCACCGGCTACGACGGTCTCACGGGTGCACTGACCGCCTTTGATGTGGTGGGCAAGCGTGGTGAAACCGTCAACCAGAAGTGGAAAGACGGTGCGCACTCCTACATGGGTCTGATGCTCGAAGGCTTCCCCAACCTGTTCATGACCACCGGTCCCACCGGCCCGGCGGCCCTGGCCAACATCGTGCGTATCAGCGAGAACGACGTGGACTGGATCGCCGCGCTGATGACCCACATGGACCACCACGGGCTGGCCAGCGTCGAGCCCACCCAGGCGGCCGAAGACGCCTGGATGGAACTCGTGCGCACGATGGCCCAGCGCACGCTGCTGTCCAAGGCCAAGACCTGGTACGTGGGGGCCAACGTGGCGGGCAAGGCCCAGGGCCTGACCCTCTATACCGGCGGTTTCCCCAAGTACCGCGAACACTGCAACCAGGTCATTCAGCGGGGCTGGACCGATCTGAGCTTTGCGTCCGCTCAGGTCGCGGTGGAGTCTTGAGGCCAGAGGGGGGGGACGGCTTGCGATGGTGCATCAGCCTTGTAGAGGGCCTAGTGCTGTTCGCGCCTAGAAAAAATACGTGGGCTACTGCCGGTTTCAAAGAAACTCTTTAGGTGTATGGACAGCCCCTCTGCCAAGTTGTGTTGCAGGACAGCAGGCTTGTCCGGCGCCACACGGCCATCACCAGCGCATCAACTACTGCCTACGAGTTCATGCTCTGTTGCATTGACCTGCCCACTATGCGCCGCGAGCACACATCCAAAGCACCGTCATCAAGTACAGATGGCCGTTGCCTCTGAGAGTTTTCTCTCGTGCCTGCTTACTCTTGTAGGACGGTGATGGTCTACCAACTGCAAGCTGAATTTGGTCCGAGGATTGGTGTAGAGACCAGCAACCCTCCAACGATCTGATCTGAAAAAAATTGAGGCTGGTTAGTTGCGAATGGCTCTGATCAGTCTCAATTGGGAGATCCGAAGGACGGCAGTGCAGCGAAAGCTGTCAGCTGATGAAGCTTACCGAACTCACGGTGTGCGCTCTAAAGCGGTCGTTTGGGAGAGCCAACCGTTTCTCGTATCTCCGCACGTTTCCCATCGACTCAGGGAAACAGATATCGGTCCAGCTCAGGAAAAGTAAACAGTCTGCCCCTGTCGGTCGAAAGTCAAGGCGCCTGGAATCTGCCCCTGGTGCACACCCTTGACCATGCGATTGAGCGCCTGCTCAATGAACTCAGTGGTTGCCGTCTGTCCGCCTCGGCCAGACAGCGCTGCCGCTATCACCATGCGCCACGCGGGCGATTGCTGATCTGCTTCGGCAGCAAGATCCGTCCAGTCGGACAAATCGGCCGCGGCTCGGTCTAGGCACATGCGCGGGGTGAGCGCGCCGCCTTGTCCCTGCTCGAAACGTGTGCGTTCGTCCAGACTGGCGTCGGGGGGCAGCTCCACATCCACAAACACCATCAGCAGGGTCTGGGGCGTGGGCTGGGTGCGGGCAGCGGCGATCAGGTCGTCAAAGCAGGTGATGTTCATGGGGTGTCCGTGTTGGAGGCCTCGATCAGACCATCGATGGGGCCGGCGTCGGTGAGGGTGCGCACGATCTCGTGCACGCCCGGGCGTGGCGGGGTCGGCTTGCGGGCGCTGGCGGTGCCCACGCTCAGGCAGCACAGGGCGTGCTCCTGCGGGCCGAGCGCGAACAGCGCACGCAGCGCGGCGGACTTGAGCGCTTTGCCACTGGTGAGCGCCGAACCCCAGCCGCGCGCAGTGGCCATGAGCAGTAGGTTCTGCACCGCACAGCCAGCCGATAGGATGCGTTCGTTCAGGTCGATCTCGGGATCACCGACCGCGCCGTTGACCACAACCAGCAGCAGCACCGGCGCGCGCAGGGCCTTGTCGTGCGCCTGTTCCAGCTGGTCGGCGGTGGCGGCGGGGTCGCGTTCGCGCAGGGCGTCGGCAAAGGCCTGGCCCAGGCGCGGGCGCTGCGCGGCGGGCACCAGCACCAGGCGCCAGGGGCGCAGGCGGTCGTGGTCGGGCGCGCTGGTGGCGCTGGCCAGCCAGTCACGCAGTTCGTCGGCGTCGGGGCCGGGGTCCACCAGGCGCTTGGGCAGCACGGTCTGGCGGGCGTCCATCAGGGCCCGCAAGGCCTCGGCGGGAGACGCCTCGTCGGGCGCCGGCGCAGCTGGTGCGACAGACGGGAAGCGGTGCAGGGCAGCGTTCATTCTGAGATTTGTCCGTCGGGTTCCACATAGGCCAGGTAGGGGCCGGTGCCGCTGTGTGCCGCCTCCGCGGCCGGTACGAAGGCGCCGAGCGCGGCGTCGAACACGTGCACCTGTCCGCTCTCGATCACATAGTGCCAGCCGTGCAGGCTCAGGTGCCCGGCCTCCACCGAACGGCGCACCATGGTGTAGTCCATCAGCCGTTCGAGCTGCAGCACTACCGCGCGTTGTTCGGTGCGGTGCAGGACCTCGGGCCCCGGGCTGACGGGCAGCAGCGCCTCGTCGGCCAACTTGAGCCAGGCCTTGAGCGCGATGGCCTCGTCGGGTGCGCCTTCGTACGCTGCGCGGATGGCACCGCAGTGGCTGTGACCGCAAACGATGATGTGCTCGACCTTGAGGTTGAGCACCGCGAATTCGATGGCGGCCATGGTGCCGTGCAGACCGTGCGACTGGTCGTAGGGCGGCACGAAAGCGCCCACGTTGCGCACCAGGAACAGCTCGCCCGGCGCGGCGCCGGTCAGCAGGTAAGGCACCAGGCGCGAGTCGCTGCAGCCGATGAACAGCGTCTTGGGGTGCTGGCCCTGGGCCACCAGGTCCTGGAAGCGCTGCTGGTGGTGCGGAAAATAGTCGTCCTGGAAATCGCGCAGGCGCAGCAGCAGCTCGTCGGGCATGCTGGCCTCTTCTTCACTGAACCAGGGGCGAGTCGGCCCGTTCGAGCTCGATGCCCTCGACTGTGGCCTGCCCCACCAGCAGGCGCATGTACTGCCGCAGCGCGGTGGCGCGCGACTGGTGCTGCAGGCGCTGGCGGATCGCGTCAGCCACGTCTTCGTACGGCGGCAGGGTGCCCTTCTTGCGACCCAGCACCTCGATGATGTGCAGCCCAAAGCGCGTGTGCACCAGGCGCGGGTGCACGCCCATGCCCCAGCGCGAATCGGTCTGGTGGAACAGCTCGTTGGCCAGCTCGGGCGCGCAATCCTCGGGCGCGACCCAGCCCAGGTCGCCCCCTTCTGCGCTGGACGGGCAGTTCGACAGCTCGGCCGCCAGCTGCTCGAAGCGGCCCGGGGCCACGTCCTTGCGCGCCAGCTCCAGCAGGGCGCTCTCGGCGCGCTGGCTGAGCGCATGCACGTTCACGCCGGGTGTCACCGCGAACAGGATGTGCCGCACGTGCAGTGCCTGGCCTGCGATGAAGTGGGTCTTGTTGGCGTCGTAGTAGCGGCGGCACTCGGCGTCGGTCGGCTCGGGTGACGACACCTCTCCATCGGTCATGGCCTCGATCACGTGGCGCTCGGCCGCATCCAGCTCGGGGGCGACCAGCACATGGGTGTTCGGCAGCAGGCCCAAGTGCACGGCGCGCTGGCGCAGCAGTTCGCCGTAGGCGCGCTCGCGCAGCGCGTCACCGTCCAGCGCCTGGCCCGGCTCGTGCAGGGCGATGCCGTTGATGCTGGCGGGCACGATCTGCATCTGGCCCGAGCAGGCGCAGCTCGCGCTGCCGCAGCCGGTGGACTTGGGGTCGGTCATGGTGAGTCCTGGTGACATGGTCAGCGACCCCGTTGGCTCAGAGGCGCCTGGGGCTTGAGGCCGACGCGGCGGCTGCGCACCACCTGGTAGGGACGAACGATGTAGGCCAGCGTGCCGAAGCCGCTCCACACGTGCACCAGGCGCGAGAAGGGGAAGAGCAGGAAGATCGTCATGCCCAGCACCAGGTGCACCTTGTAGGGCCAGTCCAGCGCCACCAGGCCGGTGGCGTCGGGGCGCAGGGTGACGATGCGCTGTGCCCAGTCGGCCAGCGCCAGCATCACGCCCGCATCCTTGTGGCCAAACGAATACGGCAGGGTGATCAGGCCCAGCACCAGCTGCACCCACAGGATGATCAGGATGCCCAGGTCGGTGCGGTGGCTGGTGAGGCGGATGCGCTCGTCAAAGATGCGCCGGTGCAGCAGCATCGTCAGGCCGATGAAGCAGATGACGCCGGCGATGCCGCCCGCCGTCACGGCCACCAGCTGCTTCTGTTCGGCGGTGATGAAAGGCTCGTACATGAAGTGGGGCGTGAGCAGGCCAACGGTGTGACCGCCGAACAGGAACAGGATGCCGACGTGGAACAGGTTGCTGCCCCAGCGCAGCTGGCCCTTGCGCAGCAGCTGCGACGAGTCGCTTTTCCAGGTGTACTGGTCGCGGTCAAAGCGCGCTAGGCTGCCCATGAGGAACACCGCCAGGCAGATGTAGGGATAGACGTTGAAGAGGAAGTTGTGCAGCGTGTTCATGCCTGCGCTCCTTGAGAGGTGGGGGGTGACTTTCTGACGATCTGGATCGCTTGCGGCTGGCCGGGTTTGGCCTGGCCTTCGGTGGAGCAGCCACCGAACACCTCGGGCTCGGCCCAGCTCTCGTCCATTGCAGGCTCGGGTGCCACGGCCACGGCTTCAGCCCTCTCGCCCGCCAGCTCCAGCACGGCCGCCAGCACGCTGGCGTAGGGGCTGTTGCGCGCCGTCAGCGCACTGAAGATGTTGCGGACGATGTGTGCGATCTCACCGAGGAACTCCCGCGCCTGCGCGGGTGGCTGGGTGGACGCAAACTCCAGCAGCACGGGCAGGTGATCCGGCAGTTCTTCAGGACCGAGGTACAGCCCACCTTTTTCATAGGTCTGGATCAGGTCGATCATGGCCGGTCCACGCTCGCGCGAATCGCCGTGCACATGCTCGAACAGGTGCAGCGCGGTGCGGCGTCCGCGGTCGAACAGTTCAACGTACTCAGACTCCACATCCAGCGCAGGGGAGCGCTCGAGATGGCGCAGCAGCGCGCCGAGCTCGGCCAGACGCATCGGCGCCAGTGCGGCCTCCGACTTGAGCGCTTGCTGCATCTCCGGAACGTGAGCGCGAAGCGCTGCATCGGGGTAGCGCAGCACATGCGCCAGCACGCGCAAGGTGTAGGTGGCTTTGGGTGGTGAATGGGCAAACAGGTTCATGACATCGGCTCCGGGTTCAGGCTTCCACCTTGATGGGGATGGTGCGCTTCTTCTCGCTGCCGAAAAGGCTGGTATCGGTCTGGCCTTCCGAGCAGCCGTTGCCAAAGCTGAAGCCGCAACCGCCCTTGACGTTGAAGGTGTTCTCGGCGTACTCGCGGTGCGTGGAGGGAATCACAAAGCGGTCTTCGTAGTTCGCGATCGCCATGTACCGGTACATCTCTTCGACCTGCGCCGCGCTGAGGCCGACCTGCTCCAGAACAGCCGTGTTGACCAGACCGTCGACATGCTTGGTGCGCTGGTAGGCGCGCATGGCGAGCATGCGTTCCAGGGCATGCACCACTGGCCCCGTATCCCCTGCGGTCAGCAGATTGGCCAGGTACTTCACCGGGATGCGCAACTGCGACACGTCCGGGATCTCGCCATTGAGACCCAGGGCGCCCGACTGGGCTGCGCCGGTGATCGGCGAGAGCGGCGGCACGTACCAGACCATGGGCAGGGTGCGGTATTCGGGGTGCAGCGGCAGGGCCACTTTCCATTCCACCGCCATCTTGTAGACTGGGCTCTGGCGGGCGGCGGCCATCCAGGCATCGGGGATGCCGTCGATGCGCGCCTGCTCGATCACCTTCGGGTCGTTCGGGTCCAGAAAGATGTCGAGCTGGGCCTGGTAGAGGTCGATCTCCCTTTCCACACTGGCTGCTTCGGCGATGCGGTCGGCGTCGTACAGCAGCACGCCGAGGTAGCGGATGCGGCCGACGCAGGTCTCGGAGCACACTGTGGGCTGCCCGGCTTCGATGCGCGGGTAGCAGAAGATGCACTTCTCGGCCTTGCCGCTTTTCCAGTTGTAGTAAATCTTCTTGTAGGGGCAGCCGCTCACGCACATGCGCCAGCCGCGGCACTTGTCCTGGTCAATCAGCACGATGCCGTCTTCCTCGCGCTTGTAGATCGAGCCCGAGGGACACGAGGCCACGCACGCCGGGTTCAGGCAGTGCTCGCACAGGCGCGGCAGGTACATCATGAAGGTGTTCTCGAACTGACCCATCATGTCTTTCTGGGTCTGCTCGAAACCGTCCAGGTTGGCGTCTTTGCTGCGCTTGCTGAACTCGCCGCCCAAGATCTCTTCCCAGTTTGGACCCCACTCGATCTTCTCCATGCGTTTGCCGGTGATCAGCGAACGCGGGCGCGCGGTGGGGGCGTGTTTCATCTCCGGCGCCGACTGCAGGTGGTCGTAGTCGAAGGTGAAGGGCTCGTAGTAGTCGTCGATCTGCGGCAGGTTGGGGTTGCTGAAGATCTTCATCAGCAGCGACCACTTGCCACCCTGCTTGGGCTGAAGGGAGCCGTCGGCTTTGCGAACCCAGCCACCGTTCCACTTGTCCTGGTTTTCCCAGTCCTTGGGGTAGCCGATGCCGGGCTTGCTCTCGACGTTGTTGAACCAGGCGTATTCCACGCCGGGGCGGCTGGTCCAGACCTGTTTGCAGGTGACCGAACAGGTGTGACAGCCGATGCACTTGTCCAGGTTGAGCACCATACCGATTTGTGCGCGCACTCTCATGGGGTTTCTCCAGAATAACTAGACGGATTCGCGTGCGTGCCGATCAGGGTCAGCAACGCGGAGCTGTTTGCAAGCGCATGAACAGCGTGTGTTTCTTCGGGCGGCAGGTGACACAAATCGCCTGGGTTCAGGGTCAGTCGGCGACCCATGGTTTCAAAGACCAGCTGACCTTCGAGGCACTGGATGATCAGTTGCTGGTGGACCCGATGTGGCTTGAGCAGATGCCCAACGGGGAGGACCAGGCGAGAAATCTGGAGGTCTCGCTCGTTGACCAGGGTGAGCGAATGGCCGTTGGACCAATCGCCTCCCAGTGGTCCAGCGGCGATGACTTCGCCGGCGGTGGCATGAGGTTGTGCCATGGTGCAGATCTCACGCGTCAGGGGTTTTCGCCCTGCGACTGGTAGGCGCGAACGAGGTGGTCGTCCGCCGGCGTGTCGAGCCAGTCAACCTTATCCATCTTGCGCACCACCACGAACTCGTCGCGGTTGGTGCCGATGGTTCCGTAGTAGTTGAAGCCGTAGCTCAGCTGCGCGTAGCCGCCGATCATGTGGGTGGGCTTGAGCACGATGCGGGTCACCGAGTTGTGGATGCCGCCGCGCACGCCGGTGATCTCAGACCCGGGGGTGTTGATGATCTTTTCCTGCGAGTGGTACATCATCACCATGCCGTTGTTCACGCGCTGGCTCACCACCGCACGGGCCGCCACGGCGCCGTTGATGTTGAACAGCTCGACCCAGTCGTTGTCTTCAATGCCGGCCGACTTCGCATCGTCTTCGCTGAGCCACACCACGGTGCCGCCGCGATTGAGCGTGAGCATCATCAGGTTGTCGCTGTAGGTGGAGTGGATGCCCCACTTCTGGTGCGGCGTGATGAAGTTCAGCTGGATCTCTTTGTGGCCGTTGGGCTTGATGTTGTGGATGCCATTGGTGGTCTTCAAATCCACCGGCGGGCGGTAGCTGCCAAAGCCTTCACCGAAAGCGATCATCCAGGGGTGGTCCTGGTAGAACTGCTGGCGACCGGTGAGGGTGCGCCATGGGATGTATTCGTGCACGTTGGTGTAGCCGGCGTTGTAGCTCACCGTCTCGCTCTCGATACCGCTCCAGGTGGGCGAGCTGATGATCTTGCGCGGCTGCGCCTGGATGTCGCGGAAGCGGATCTTTTCGTCTTCGCGGTAGAGCGCCAGGTGGGTGTGGTCACGCCCGGTCTGCTTGCCCAGCGCTTCCCAGGCCTTGACGGCCACATGGCCGTTGGTCTCGGGCGCCAGCTGCATGATGACTTCGCAGGCGTCGATGTCGCTCACGATGCGCGGCATGCCCTGCGACACGCCCTCGTCCAACGTCTTGCCGTTGAGCTGGCCCAGCTGCTCGACCTCGGTGCCGGTCTTCCAGCCGATGCCCTTGCCACCGTTGCCCAGCTTGTCCAGCAGCGGCCCCAGCGCCGTGAAGCGCTTGAAGGTGTTGGGGTAGTCGCGCTCGACCACGGTGATCTGCGGCGCGGTCTTGCCGGGGACCAGTTCGCACTGGCCTTTCTTCCATTCCTTGACGTCAAAGGCCTGCGCCATCTCGCCGGGGGTGTCGTGCATGATGGGCGAGAGCACCACCTCTTTTTCCACACCCAGGTGGCCCACGCAGACCTCGCTGAAGGTCTTGGCAAAGCCCTTGTAGATCTCCCAGTCCGAACGCGCCTGCCACACCGGGTCCACGGCCGCACTCAGCGGGTGGATGAAGGGGTGCATGTCGCTGGTGTTGAGGTCGTTCTTCTCGTACCAGCTGGCAGTGGGCAGCACGATGTCGGAGTACAGGCAGGTCGTGCTCATGCGGAAGTCCAGCGTGACCAGCAGGTCCAGCTTGCCTTGCGGCGCGTCCTGGTGCCACTTCACCTCGGAAGGCTTGGCCTCGTCCTTGCCCAGGTCCTTGCCCTGCACACCGTTTTCGGTGCCCAGCAGGTGCTTGCAGAAGTACTCGTGGCCCTTGCCGCTGGAACCCAGCAGGTTGGAGCGCCAGACGAACATGTTGCGCGGCCAGTTCTGCGGCGCGTCCGGGTCTTCGCAGCTCATCTCCAGCGTGCCGTCCTTGAGCGCCTTGACGACATAGTCCTTGGCGTCCAGGCCGGCGGCCTGTGCGTCTTTGACCACCTGCATCGGGTTCGTCTTGATCTGGGGAGCACTGGGCAACCAGCCCATGCGCTCGGCGCGCACGTTGAAGTCGATCATGCTGCCGCTGAAAGCGGCTTTGTCGGCACTGCTGAGCGTCGGTGAAACGATCTCGTCCATGCCCAGCTTCTCGTAGCGCCACTGGTCGGTGTGGGCGTAGAAGAAGCTGGTGCTGTTCATCTGCTTGGGCGGGCGAATCCAGTCGGTGGCAAACGCCAGCGGCACCCAGCCGGTCTGCGGGCGCAGCTTTTCCTGGCCCACGTAGTGCGCCCAGCCGCCGCCGCTCTGGCCGATGCAGCCGCACATCATCAGCAGGTTGATGACGCCGCGGTAATTCATGTCGGCGTGGTACCAGTGGTTCATGGCCGCGCCGATGATCACCATGGACTTGCCGTGCGTCTTGTCGGCGTTGTCGGCGAACTGGCGCGCCACCGTGATCACCTGCTCGCGCGGCACACCGGTGATGCGCTCCTGCCAGGCGGGTGTGTAGGCAGCGTCGTCGTTGAAATCTTTCGCGCCGCTGCCCAGGCCGCGGTCGATGCCGTACTGCGCCACCTGCAGGTCGAACACGGTGGCCACCAGGGCGTAACGTTCTTCGCCCGCCTTGCCCAGGCGCAACCGGACGGCCGGCACCTTGGCGTGGTTGATCTCGCCGTTCTGCGTGTTGCCGGTGAAGTTGGGGGTGTCGCGACCGCCGAAATACGGGAAGCCCACATCCACCACCTGGTGGTCCTGCTCGCCGTCTTCGATCACCGACAGCTTGAGCTTCGCCTCGGTGTTGGTGCGCGCTTCCTTCGCTTCCAGGTTCCACTTGCCTTCGTCTTCACGGCCCGGTTCGCCCCAGCGGAAGCCGATCGAGCCATTGGGCAGCACCGCCTTGCCCGCGGTGTCGAACGCCACGGTCTTCCACTCGGGGTTGCTCTTTTGGCCCAGCTGGCCGTTGAAGTCGCTGGCGCGCAGGTAGCGGTCGGGCACCCTGGTCACCGTGCCGTCGGGCAGGGTGTGTTCCTTGAGCATCACCAGCAGCGGGAGGTCGGTGTAGCGGCGGGCGTAGTCGTCGAAATAGCTGGAGCGCGGTTTGCCGCCGTCGGGGAAGTAAAACTCCTTGAGCGCCACGTGGCCCATGGCCATGGCCAGCGCCGCGTCGGTGCCCTGCTTGGGGTGCAGCCAGATGTCGGACAGCTTGGCGACCTCGGAGTAGTCGGGCGTCACCGCCACCGTCTTGGTGCCCTTGTAGCGCACCTCGGTGAAGAAGTGGGCGTCGGGCGTGCGGGTCTGGGGCACGTTGGAGCCCCAGGCGATGATGAACGAGCTGTTGTACCAGTCGGCCGACTCGGGCACGTCGGTCTGCTCGCCCCAGATTTGTGGGCTGGCCGGGGGCAGGTCGCAGTACCAGTCGTAAAAGCTCATGCACACGCCGCCGATCAGCGACAGGTAGCGCGAGCCGGCGGCGTAGCTCACCATGGACATGGCGGGAATCGGCGAGAAGCCGATGACGCGGTCGGCGCCGTGCTGCTTGATGGTGTAAACGTTGGCCGCTGCGATGAGTTGGTTGACCTCGTCCCAGGTGCTGCGCACAAAGCCGCCCATGCCACGCACCTGCTGGTAGTCGCGGCGGGCTTCGGGGTTCTGCTGGATCAGCGCCCAGGCGTCGACCGGGCTCTTGCTGACCTTGAGGGCGGCGCGCCAGCGTTCCAGCAGGCGGCCGCGCACCATGGGGTACTTCACCCGGTTGGCGGAATACAGGTACCAGCTGTACGAGGCACCACGCGCGCAGCCGCGCGGCTCGTGGTTGGGCATGTCCCAGCGCGTGCGCGGGTAGTCGGTCTGCTGGGTTTCCCAGGTGACGATGCCGCCCTTGACGTAGATCTTCCACGAGCAGGAGCCCGTGCAGTTCACACCGTGGGTGCTGCGCACGATCTTGTCGTGCGCCCAGCGGTTGCGGTAGCTGTCTTCCCAGGTGCGGTCTTCGTTGGTCGTCAGGCCGTGGTTGCCCGAGAAGGCTTCCTTGGGCAGGCTGAAGTGGGTGAGGCGGTCTAGAAAGTGACTCATCGTGGGTCTCCGAAGAATGGGGCGTGGCTTCGTGGATGCGCGTGTTCAGGGGTTGCGGATCTCTGCGCCCTTGCGCAGGTAGAACCACCAGTTCAGCACCAGACACAGGGCATAGAAAATGGCGAAGCCGTACATGGCCAGTTGCGGGGTGCCGGCCTTGATCTGCGCACCGATGACGACCGGTGCGATGAAGGCGCCGTAGGCGGCGACGGCAGAGGTCCAGCCCAGCACGGGGCCGGCCTGCTGGCGGTCGAAGATGACGCCGATGGTGCGGAAGGTCGAGCCGTTGCCGATGCCGCTGGCGAAGAACAGCACGATGAACAGGCCGATGAAGGCGGGGAAGTACTGCTCGGGCGTGGCCGAGCCGTAGGCCTGCATCATCACGTAGCCCACCGCGACCGACGCGGCCACCATCACGGCCGAGATGACCTGGGTGACGATGGAGCCGCCGACCTTGTCGGAGATCCAGCCGCCGATGGGGCGCACCGCAGCGCCCACAAACGGGCCGATCCAGGCGTAGGTCAGGGCCGAGGGCGCATTGGGGTTCTTCAGCGTGTGTGTCATCACGCCGGCGGCGTCGGGGATGTGCTGGAAACCGAAGATCACTGTGATGGCCAGCGGCAGCACCATCGAGAAACCGATGAAGGAACCGAAGGTGACGATGTAGAGCGCCGTCAGCGACCAGGTGTGCTTGTTGCGAAAAATGGCGAACTGCTTGCTCACGCCCTCTTTCATGGGGCCGAAGGCGGCCAGCTTCATCATCAGCAGCGCTAGGACGATGTCCAGCGGGATCGCGACCCACATGTTCAGGATGCCCAGACCGGTGGGGGCCGGCAGGTACAGCCAGAGCATGAAGATGGCCGGGATGAAGGCCAGGGTGTAGAGGTAGGTGACCTTGGCGAACGCGACCAGGGGCATGCCCGTGGCGGGCGACACCGTTTTGAGGTTGTTCATGCCAAACCAGGCCAGGATGGACAACGGCACCAGCGAGAGCACCCAGGCAAAGCCGGCGTTCTGGATCCAGGTCGGCGTTCCGGCGGCGATCTTGCCGAAGATCCAGCCGCTGTCCTTCACCAGCGTCATCGGCTCACCGCCGAAGGCACCGAGCAGCGGCAGCGTCATCACCAATGGGATGACGATCTGCATGGTCGTCACGCCGAAGTTGCCCAGACCAGCGTTCAGGCCCAGCGCCGTGCCCTGCAGGCGCTTGGGGAAGAAGGTGCTGATGTTGGACATCGAGCTGGCGAAATTGCCGCCGCCCACGCCCGACCACAAGGCCAGCAGCTGGAACACCCACAGCGGCCATTCGGGGTGCTGCAGCGCGACGCCGGTGCCGATGGCCGGGGCCAGCAGCATGGCGGTGGTCAGGAAGATGGTGTTGCGGCCTCCGGCCAGGCGCACCAGAAAGGACGCCGGGATGCGCATGGTGGCGCCTGAGATGCCGGAGATGGCGGTGAGCGTGAACAGCTCGGCCTGGGTGAAGGGGAAGCCCAAGTTGAGCATCTGCACCGTGATGATCCCCCACATGCCCCAGACCGCGAAGCCGCACAGCAGCGCGGGCACCGAAATCCAGAGGTTGCGGTAAGCGATCTTCTTGCCGGTTGCGTTCCAGAATGTTTCGTCTTCGGGGCGCCAGTCCTGGACGTCGGCGCCGGTGTGTGTATTGGTGTTCATGGGGTGTGCTGACCGGAGCGATCAGTTCTGAAGGGAAAAGGGCTTGGCGCTAGCGCCCATGACCTCGGTCTGGCGGACTTCGGTCCAGTACATCCAGATCAGCGAGACCCAGACGACGCCGTACATCAGCATGAAAGCGCTGGAGCGGATGCCGGTGAGATCCATCAGCACGCCGAACAGGATCGGCAGAACGAAGCCGCCCATGCCGCCGGCCAGTCCGACGATGCCGCTGATGGCGCCGATGTTCTGGGGGTAGTCGTCGCTGATGTACTTGAAGACGCTGGCCTTGCCGAAGGCCCAGGCCACCCCGAGGATGAACATCAGGCCGGTGAAGACATAGACGTTCAGGCCGATGTGGAAGGTGGTCGGGCCGTTGACGGTCTGCACCGTGAAGTCGGTCTGCGGGTAACTCAGCAGGAACAGGCAGATCCAGCTCACCCACATCACCCACCAGGTGACCTTGTGGGCGCCGTACTTGTCGGACAGCACACCACCGATGGCGCGCAGCACGCCGCCGGGCAGCGAGAAGCAGGCGGCCAGCAGCGCGGCCACGCGGATGTCCAGACCGAACTCGCCCACGTAGTACTGCACCATCCACAGCGCCAGCGCCACGTAGCCGCCGAACACGATGCTGTAGTACTGGCAGTACTTGATGACCTTGGGGTCCTTCAGCGCCTTGAGCTGGTCGGTGAACTTGACGTTGCTGGGCACCAGGTGCGACGGGTCGCTGTGGCTGAACAGCCAGAACAGCACCAGGGTGCCGAGCATGATGGCCGCGTACACCTGCGGCACCATGGTCCAGCCAAAGGCCACCAGCAGCACCGGCGCCACGAACTTGTTGACCGCCGAGCCAGAGTTGCCTGCGCCGTACACACCCATGGCCATGCCCTGACGGCTCTTGGGGAACCAGCGCGCCACGTAAGGCGTGCCGACCGAGAAGGAGCCGCCCGCCAGGCCGACGAACAAACCGATGGTCAGGAAGTGCCAGTACTCGGTGGCGTAGCTCATCAGCCAGATCGCCGGCACGGTGATCGCCATCACGCAGGCCATAACGATGCGGCCGCCGTAGCGGTCGGTCCAGATGCCCAGGGGCACCCGGATCAGCGAGCCGGTCAGCACCGGCATCGCGGTCAGCAGGCCGAACTCGGTCGAGTTCAGGTTCAGCATCTTCTTGATCGGGATGCCGATCACGCCGAACATCATCCAGACCATGAAGCAGACGGTGAACGCCAGCGTGCTGACGATCAGGACCGACCAGGCCTTTCTTTCGTTTCTCAGTTCTGAAGCCATGTTTTCACTCCGAAGGACATGGCATGACTGTTCCTTTTCAGGGCCAGGCTGAACATCCGCCAATGGCACGCAAGACCTCGGCAGAAGAACGATGCGACCACGCTCGGGCATCGTCCGAAAGAACTACCCGCGCGGGTTTCTCAGGTGGCATTGCGCCAGATCAAGTCCATCACCCTCTCCGCTGGGGCATACCGTGATCGCATGCCGCTGTGCATGTCAGCGCTTCAGGAGATGCCCCCATGTCGACCCGCCGCTTCATCAAAATCCTGGCCGCCGTGGGCATGGTGTTCGGCGCGCTGACCGTGTTCAGCGGCTGGCAGGGCCTGTTCGGCGACGCTTCCACCCGCACGGCGCTGGGCGACACCGTGGGCTTCGTGCTGTGGTTCAACTTTCTGGCGGGCTTTGCCTATGGGGCGGCTGGGCTGGGCCTGTGGCTCGGCCAGCGCTGGGGGCTGTGGCTGGCAACGGCGCTGGTGCTGGGCACCGCGCTGGTGGCGGTGGCCTTCGGCGTGCACGTGCTGGGCGGCGGCGCCTTTGAGATGCGCACCGTGGGCGCGCTGGCGCTGCGCCTGGGCTTCTGGGCGGTGGTGTGCGCCGTGGGCTGGCGCCAGGCCCGGTAAGGCCGTCAGGCCAGGCCCTGGCTGGTGGCTAAAACCGCCGCCTGCACGCGGGAACTCAGGCCCAGCTTGCGCAGGATGTGCTGCACGTGGATCTTCACCGTGGTTTCGGCGATGTCCAGCTCGCGCGCGATCAGCTTGTTGCTGTCGCCGCGCGCGATCAGCAGCAGGATTTCGCGCTCGCGCGGTGACAGCAGGTCGGCGCTGCACGCGGCCTCGCGCGGCATGGTCTGCGCCACCGGGGCGCCGACAGGGACCGCGGCCGGCACGGCGGTGGGTGCTGCGGACGGACGCGAACGGAACACCGCCACCAGCTTGGTCATCATCTCCGGGCTGATGACCGACTCGCCGTCCACCACCTTGACGATGGTCTCGGCCAGCTGGTCGGACTCCACCGTCTTGAGCAGGTAGCCGTCGGCCCCGGCCTGCAGCGCGGCGGCCAGGTCGTTCTCGTTCTCGCTGACGGTGAGCATCAGCACGCGCGCAGCGGGCGCGGCCTCCTTGAGTGCGGGAATCGCGTCCACCCCGCGCACGCCGGGCAGGTGGTTGTCCAGCAGGATCACGTCGGGTCGCTGCTGCGCCAGGCAGCGCAGGGCCTCGCCCACGTCACCGGCCTCGCCAGCCACCCGGAAGCGCTCGTCCTGCGACAGGAGGGCCTTGAGGCCGCGGCGGAACAGGGAGTGGTCGTCGACCAGCAGCAGTTGGATGGACCGGGTCATGGGTTGCTCAGGACAGAGTCGGAAAAGTCCAGGCCCGCCGTGCTCACCCCCACGGTGGTCACCGGGTTGGTGGGCAGCGTGAGCGTGACGGAGGTGCCCTGGCCGGTCAGGGATTCGATCAGCACCGTGGCGCCGATGCGTTCGGCACGCTCGCGCATGATCTTGGTGCCCACATGCGTTTCACCGTGCCGCTGCGCGGTGTCGAAGCCGCTGCCGTTGTCGCGCACCACGAAGCGCCATTGCGAGCCCTTGTGCACGTCCAGGCTGACGTGGCTGGCTCCGGCGTGCTTGCGAACATTCGACAGCGCCTCCTGCACCACGTGCAGCACCTGCACCTGCACGTCGGCCGGCAGGGGCAGGCCATCGCCTTCAAGCTGCAACCGCGTGGGCAGGCCGGTCTGGTGCTGGAACTTCTGCAGCGTCTCTTGCAGCGCGGCTTCGATGTCGTCGGTGTTGGTGCGGGTGCGAAAGTGCACCAGCAGCTCGCGCACGTCGTTGACGCTCTCTTTCAGCCCCGCGTCCAGCTCGTCCAGCGTGGCCTGCACCTGCTCGGGCTGCTGTTTCTGCACCGCGCCGCGCAGCAGCTGGGCCTGGATTTTCAAAAAGGCCAGCGACTGCGCAATGGAGTCGTGCAGCTCGCGCGCCAGCAGCGCACGTTCCTCGCCCACCGCTGCCTCGCGCTCCAGCGCGGCCGCGCGCAGGCCTTCGAGGGCGCTGGCCAGGTGGCTGGCCAGGGCATCAAGCAGCTCGGTTTCGTCGGCATTGAGGTGCACCTCGCTGCGAAAAAACAGGTCGATCTCGCCGATCAGCCGCTGCTGCAGCCGCACCGGCACGCTCACCAGGTTCTGGTAGCCCGCGCGCGCACAGTGGCGCATGGGCGCCGCGTCGTGGCTGTGGATGGGGATGACGCGGGTGCGCGCATCGGGCTGCAGGCTGCCGCAGGCGCAGGCCCCGGCGATCAGGCTGCGTTCCTCGGCCTGCATGTCCTGCGGGAAGCAGTCGGAGGCCAGCATCAGGTAGCGCTGGTTGGCCTCGTCGGACCAGCGCACCGCCACCGCGTCGGCCTTCATGACCGAACGCACCCGCTGCGAAAAGCCCTGGGAGAGTTCCTCGATGGTGTTGGCCCTGGCCAGGAAGGCGCTGACCTCGTACAGCGCCTCCAGCCGCGCGCGCTGCGCCTCGATGTGTGCGGTCTTGGCGGCCACCTTGGCTTCCAGCCCCTCGTAGAGGGACTGCAACGTGGCCGCCATGCGGTTGAAGCTGGCCGCCACCTGGCCGAACTCGTCCTGCGTGTCGACATCGATGCGGGTGCCGAACTCCCCGCCCTCGACCTGCGCCAGCCCGCGCTGCAGGTGCCCCAGCGGGTTGATGACATACAGGTAGCCGGTGTAGAGCATGACCACGGAACCGGCCACGGCCAGCGCCATCATGGCGAACTGGAACAGGTTGAGCAGCGCGGTGTAGCCGGCCAGCTGGTGTTCGATGGCCAGCACCAGACGGTCGATGGCCATCACGAAGGCATCGGCCGAGCTGATCAGCACCGGGTCGTCGGGCATCCGTGGCGCGGTCCAGAGCGCGCGCTGGCTCTGCCACAGGCGCTCGACGGCGCCGAATTCGCGCCGCACGTCGTCGTCCCAGGGCACGAAGAGCGGACGCGTCGGGTCGCCTTCGCGCAGCACACCCAGGCTGTCGTCAAACCGCTGCACAAGGCTCTGTACCTCTGGCGCGGGCCGCTGCGCCTGTACCGCACTGGTCAGGCGCCAGGTCTGCATGCGCATGCGCCCAGCCTCGTTGACGGCTGCGGCGCCGCCTTCGAGCTGCCAGGTCACCCACAGCGTGAGGCCGATGGAGGCGAGCGCCAGCACCAGCAGCGCCGCGCCGATGCGCATGAGCTTGGTGGACAGGGATGCGGTAGCGGTCATCGTGCGAGGTTACCCGGCCAGCGGCCGTGCGGACAACAGGGCCGGGTCGGGCAGGCCGGGTATCCAGCGCACGCGCGCGCTGGAGGCGGGAGCCACCAGGTCGGCCAGGGTCACGCCGTCCAGCACAGCCAGGTAAGCGTCCATGGCCTGGCCCAGCACCGACTGCAGGCGGCAGCGCCCGCCCATGCGGCAGGTGTTGCCTGTGGCGTCAAAACACTCCACGAGCTGGAAGTCGGCTTCGGTCTGGCGCACCACGTCGCCCACGCTGACCTGCCCGGCCGGGACCAGCAGGCGCAGGCCGCCCCCGCGCCCGCGCAAGGTTTCCAGCCAGCCCTGGGCGGCCAGGGTCATGACGATCTTGGTCAGGTGGCTGTGCGAGATCCCGTGTGCCTGCGCAATCTCGGACACGGTGGGCAGGGCCTCGCGGCCCTGGGTGGCGGCGCAGTACATGAGCACGCGCAGGCTGTAGTCAGTCCACTGGGTCAGTCGCACGGCAGGCTCCGGTTGGGGTCCAAGGGGATGGCGGGGGTCGTTCGTCCGGATGCCCGGACTCGTTCCATGGAAATATGCACTCCAAATGCATTTTATGGCTCAATACATGCATCTCAAATGCACATTCAGGAGCTGTACATGAACACCACCACCCTTGAGCGTCCCCAGGCCCAGCAGGCCATCGGCCAGATCGCCGTTGACCTGCCAGGTGCCACCGCCATCTTCCGCCGACTCAAGCTGGACTTTTGCTGCGGCGGCCAGGTGCCGCTGGCACAGGCCTGCGCCAACAAGGGACTGGACACCGATGCCGTGCTGGCCGAACTGGCCGGCCTGCAGCGGGACGACCAGGCGCCCGACGCGCAAGACCCCGCGGCGCTGATCGACCACATCCTCACACGCTACCACGCGGTGCACCGCGAGCAGCTGCCCGAACTGATCCGCATGGCCCGGCGCGTGGAGGCGGTGCACCGCGACCACCCGGCCGTGCCGGTGGGTCTGGCGGCCCTGCTCGAAAACATGGAAGTCGAACTGCTTGAGCACATGGAAAAGGAAGAACAGGTGCTCTTCCCCGCCATTGAGGCCGGCAGTGCCGGCCTGGGCAGCCCCATCGGCGCGATGCGCGACGAACACACCGGCCACGGCGCCCTGCTGGACCGGCTGGCCGCCCTTACCACCGACCACACACCACCGCCGGGGGCCTGCAACACCTGGCGTGCGCTGTACGCCGGCACCGCGCAGCTGACCGATGACCTGATCAGCCACATCCACCTGGAAAACAACGTGCTATTTCCTCAAGTCGAGGGTTGCAAAGCTGCCCCTTGCAACTGAAGAGCGCCAGCCAGCGGTGGGTAGTTCAAGCCAAGGTCTGCCACCGCGTGAGGCACTCAGATCCCTTCAACACATCCCGTCACTCTCCAGTTCACAGCAGTCGTTCTTCCGCTAATGGCTGAGAGGCTGCATTCAGCCTTGAGCTGTCCTTTAGCCGAGCGCTTTCTGAACAATCCCGGGGCTCAATCCCTATGGATACACACCGTCCAGGAGTTGGTCGGAAGGACATGCTGGTTCGACTCGGCAAGCCGATTTTTGAATTGCGCTAAACCGCCAGCTGCCCAAGTGCATCCGCCGCTCGCTCCCTCAGCAGATGACCATAGTGCTTCTCGATCATCACCAGTGATGTCCCTGCCAGGGCGGCAACGGTGAGTGTGTCCAGTCCATGCAAGCTCAACAGATCCGTGATGGTGCTGTGTCGCAGGGTGTACGCCGTCACCTCGTCTGGCAACTTGGCCGCTTTTACAGCTGCTTTCAGTGGGTATTTCCAGGCATCCTTTTCCCACGCCTTCCCATTTGCTTGACCAAAGATGGGAGCCTTTGGCGTCTTGTCTTTGCATGCCAGTGCAAAGAGGGCAGCAGTTGAGGCGGGGAGTTTGATCCGGCGAGCTTGGCCCGATTTATCAGTACCAATAGTCAATTCGGCGGTTTTGGGCTGAAAGTCTCCGACGGTCAATGCGGCTACAGCGCCGGGTCGCAACGGCAGATTGCACAAAGCGCGCAAGAAGGGAGCCAAATCTGGCTGTGCGTGTGCAATCAACTGCTTCCGCGCTTCTCGGTCGATGTACACGTTGCGACGTTTGTCTGCGTTTTGCAGCGGCGCCAAAGCATCTTTCCAGGCGATGTCACTGGTGGCCATCTTGTCCTTGACCGCCCAGTTCAATGCCGCCCGCAAGGTGGCCATGTCCCGGTTCACTGACGAAGGACTGCGGCTTTTTGTGCTGGCCTGCTTGTCCTGCCGAATCGCCGGCGTTGATTCCAGCCGCTTGCGCCAGGTCTTCACGTCCGAGTGCTTGAGCTTGAGCAGCTCGATGCCGGACAACTTGGCGTCGCTGAACACCCAACGGTTGAACCGTCCTAGGGCATCCTTGCGAGTGGCTTCTCCGACGCTGGCAAGGTAGCTGCGGCAGGCATCGGCCACCGTCTCGCCTTTGCTGCGACCGCCGGCACCCATGTGACCGAACCATTTTTCGGCAGCTGTCCTTGCCAGGTCGAATCGCTCACTGGGCGAAACGTCTTCGAAACTGCCCAGCGAGTGCAGGTGCTGCTTGCCGTCCTCATCCCGAAACCTGGCCACCCATGCGCCTGCCGATGCGGTGGACACCTTCCGAAATCCCAGGTGACAGCCACGCCGCAGTTGTTGCCAGTATGGGGAGTGTCTGGCCTTGAGAGCATCCCGACTTTTGACTGTGGAGAGGACCGGCATGAGTTGGTGTCCAAAAAGTGTCCAAAACCTATTTGGATTTTATGGGACGCCTTTGCACTCTGTACATAGACAAATTCAGTCCAGAAAAGTCCAGGAAAATCCATATTCCCTGCCTTCACACGGCAGGGGTCGCAGGTTCGAACCCTGCACCGCCCACCAGAAAAGCAAATGAAAACAAGGACTTACGTTAGCGCGTAAGTCCTTTTTTCTTTGTGGTGTCCATAACCGGTCAACGGACAGCCTGCTTGCGGCGCCTGTCCACTTTCAGGTGTTTTGGTCGTTCACGTGTGTCGACCAGCCAGAAGTTGAGCAGGCTTTGTTTTTGCCGAGCACCACTCGGCACGCTATGTGGCCGGTGCGTGCTCTCTCGCCGTACCTGCTCCATCGCGCAGACGTGCATGCATTTGTTGCTGAGGTTGAGGAAGTTGCCCACACGGCTCGACTTCAAGGAGCACTTCACACAGGAAGCCGCCTGCGTTCTTCTGCAAGTGCAGGGTTTCACCGCTTCTTGATCTTTGGTTGTGCGCCCTGCAGCTGATGAACTGCGGCCACACCCCGCAGGAACGCGACCAAGCGAGGGTCTGCGCCCGCTTCAGCGGCCAAAACGCTGGCACGTGCCATGTCGCGTGACGCACCGAGCGTGGTTTGCCAGCGGCTGGCTTCCTCGCCCCAGCGCTGCCCCACCTTCTTCGGGATCCATACCCGCAGCGCCTCGGTACCGTGGCGCAGGCGCTTGGCGAGGATGCGCGCGCGGTGCTGGTGTTCGAGCGGGCCGAGGTCCTGGGCGGCGGTTCGCAGCCGCCGATGGAGGTGGTCCAGTCGGTGCAGCGCCCAGTCGTGGGGCGACGGCGGTGGTGTGTTTTCGGTGCCTGCGGACTCGCTCAGAGTCGCCAAGTCGGTCAGCCATTGGAGGATGGCCAGCATCGTCTGGCCGACCGCTGGTGCTTGAAGTGCCAGGCGCACCGCCCCGCGCAGGCGTTGTGCCGTGCGCTCCATGGATTGCGTCATCTGTGCCCAGTCCTCGCAGCGGTCTGCTTTGCCTTCGGTGTAATAGTCCTGAAGCTTGGGCAGGGTCTCGGTCAGGGCAACATCGCAGTCGCGCAAGTCACCCAAGGCATGCTGCAGTGGTGCGAGGGGTTCCCACGATGGGGCCGATTCGATGGCCAGCACGGGTTTGAACAGCCGAACGCCGCTTTTGAATCTGCGCCATCCAACACGGGCCTGGTGGACCACTTCGGGGTTATCCGAGTGGTGCAATAACGCCAAGTTGGCGATGCATTGCCCCAGCATCTCGGTGAGAAGCATCTGGGCTGCACTCTGGAGAGTCACACTTTTGCGAAGCCGGGGAGGGTGCGCAGCCCATGGCGCGCACGAGCTTCCCTGGGAGTGTGCGAGGTGATGGTCGTTCTCTGCCGCGCACGCGGGAAGAACGGGCAGTGTTTTTGCGATCGACCACGCAGTGTCAAACAACAGGGGCGAATCACCCTCCAGCAAGGTCAGTTCCAAGTCGCTCAGGGGAATGCTTCTGTCTGCTTCCAGCGTGCGCCGTATGTTCAGCGCCACCTCAACGTGTCCACGGTCCCCGTGCCGTACTTGCCAGGTGGTCCTGTTCACGACGGTGGAAAAGCAGGGCATAGGGTGCTGAATATCGGATCCCACTGAGTCGATATCGGCCCAGGGGAAAGAAAGCATTGCATCGCCCACAGGGATATTGGCGGCACAGGAAAAAAACCATTCCTTGCGTTGTTTCAAAAGTGCTGCTCCCGGCGCTTCACACCTAAGAATCCATTCAAAAACCGGGTCCGCATCGCCGTCCAGATGCCTTGCGATCAGGGTGACGTTCCGCTTGTGCAGGGCGTGGTCGGTGGAGTCGTGAAACACCTCGCTCAGCGTCGCATGGGTGGCACGGCGTTGTGCCAACACAGGCGTCTGACGCAGCTCGCGGAGCAGCGCCCGTGGCGTCATAAGAGGGAGCAACACCAGTCGCAGTGTGGTGCCGGTCTGGTGACGGATACGGGCAATCGGCTTCATACGGAGCAGTCTTTGCTTCTCAGGGTTGAGCCCATGATCCGCGTCGATGGGGCGAGCGAGAAGGCGGTCAAGCACCCTGCGGCAGCCCTTGGCAGGTTCGGGCGACGTCTGCGCCTATGGAGTGAAACACCGGCAGATCCAGGCGGAATCTTGCTACACAAATGTGCTGATTGAATGAGCCGTTCGGCTCAGCAGACAGCGACTTTCGGTTTGCACTTCCGTGATGCACGGCTCGCATGATGGGTCCAGTTGTATGTGACTTTGTGCACATGCGCCATCACCCCGTCAATGGTCGAACCTCTGCAGGAAATCCATGTCTCCAACTTTTGCTGCCCGACACCCAGTCCTCAAAACCTTGCCGGCCTCCCTGCTGGCACTGGGCATGTTGACCAGTGGTGTGACGATGGCCGACTCCTTGCCGCAATCGCTGCCGTTTTCTCAGAATTGGAGCAATCTGGGCTTGATTGGTTCCAACGACAGCTGGGCCGGTGTGCCTGGCATCGTGGGCTATCGCGGTGACAACCTGACCGCTTCAACCGGCGTTGACCCGCAGACCCTGCTGCTCCTTGATGCCGTGCTGGACGTCAACGCGAACCAGACCAACCCTGCCACTTTCTTCACCGGCGGTGTCGCCGAGTTCGAGATTGCCAACCCAGCCATCGCCCTGTCCGGATCGGGCACGGCCGACGCGCCCAGCATCGTCGTCCACCTCAATACCACCGGCCAGCAAGCCATCCAGGTCAGCTACCTGCTGCGCGACCTGGACGCTTCGGCCGACGACGCCATCCAGCAAGTCGCACTGCAGTACCGCGTGGGCAGCAGCGGTGACTTCATCAACCTGCCGGCAGGCTACGTGGCCGATGCCACCGAAGCTGGTACCGCCACCAAGACCACCGCCGTCAACGTGACCCTGCCGGCGGCCGCCGACAACCAGGCCCTGGTGCAGGTGCGCATCATCACCACCAACGCCGCCGGCAACGACGAATGGGTCGGCATCGATGACCTCAGCGTCACTGGCACGCCAGTCGGCGGTTCGGTCAACCAGCCCATCGTCACCAGCTGCCCGGCGGGCGCCACTTTGGCGCAAGGCACTGGTGGCGTGTTCAGCCTCTCGGCCACCGATGCCGACAGTGTGGTGGACAGTATCGCCCTGTCTGGCGCACCGTCGGGTATCTCGCTGGGCGCGATCAGCGCAGCCAGCATCGACGGGGGTGTCGCCAGCGTTGACCTGACCGTTGCCAGCACCGTGGCCACTGGCAGCTACCCGGTGCAGGTGCGTTTTGCCAACAACGAGCTGCAGACAGCCGACTGTACCGTCAGCATCAGCATTGAAGGACTCACCACCATCCCGCAGATCCAGGGCAGTGGTGCCAGCAGTCCTTTGGTCGGTCAGACTGTCACCACGCGTGGCGTGGTCACCAAGGTCATGAACAACGGCTTCTTCATGCAGGACGCCGCCGGGGACGGCGACATCAGCACCTCCGACGGCATCTACGTCTTCACCAGCAGCGCGCCGCCGGCCAGCGCGGCCGTGGGCAACGAAGTGCGTGTCACCGGCAAGGTGACCGAGTTCACCGTCGGCACCGGGGCCGACGCCCTGGACCGCCCGGTCACCCAACTCACCGGTCCCAGCGTCACCCTGCAGAGCACCGGCCACAGCATCGCGCCCACACCGGTCTTCCTGCCGGAATCCACCGAAGGTGAACTCGAGCGCTTCGAAGGCATGCTGGTGCGCATCGAGGTGCCACTGACCGCCTCGCAGAACTTCTTCCAGGGCCGTTATGGCCAGGTCACGCTCGCCGCCGATGGCCGCTTGGTCAAGCCCACCAACCTGCACCCGGCCGGCTCGCCTGAAGCGCTGGCGCTGACCGACGAGAACGCCCGCCGCCGAATCATCCTGGACGACGGTTCGAGCCTGCAGAACCCCAACCCCACGCCCTATATCGGCGCCGACAACACGCTGCGTGCGGGCGATACCCTGGCCACCGGCCTGACCGGCGTCATCGACTACGGCCTGGCCACCAATCTGGCCGCGGGCATCAGCGACTACAAGATCCACCCGACCGTGCCGGTGAGCTTCGCGCGCACCAACGCCCGCACCGCAGGCCCCGGTGCCATCGGTGGCAGCGTCCGAGTCGGCAGCTTCAACGTGCTGAATTACTTCACCACCGTAGGTCCTGCAGGCACAGCCTGCTTCGGTGGTGATTGCCGCGGCGCCAACAGCACCGCCGAATTCCAGCGTCAACGCAACAAGATCATCCCCGCCATTCTTGGCCTCAATGCCGACGTGGTCGGCCTGATGGAGATCGAGAACAACGGCAATACCGCGGTACAGAACCTGGTGAGTGGCCTGAACGCCGTGGCCGGAGCTGGTACCTGGGCCTCCATCCCGCTGCCCGCTGGAGGCACCGGCACCGACGCCATCCGTGTGGCCATGATCTACAAGCCCGCCAGCCTGAGCCTGGTCGGCGGCCCGGTCAGCGACACCAACGGCATCCACAACCGCCCTCCGCTGGCGCAAACCTTCGCGACGGCCAACGGGGAGAAGTTCTCGGTGGTGGTCAACCACTTCAAGTCCAAGGGCAGCTGCCCAAGCGGTTCGGGCGTCGATGCTGACCAGGGTGACGGCCAGGGTTGCTGGAACGCGCTCCGCACGCAGCAGGCACAAGCGTTGGGCAGCTTCATCAGCAGCACCCTCCAGCCGGTGGACCCGGATGTGGTCATCGTTGGTGATCTCAACGCCTACGGGAAGGAAGATCCCATTCTGGAACTGGCTGCACAGGGCTATGTGGATCAGATTGCCCGCTTCGATCCCGCAAACGGCTATTCCTATGTGTTCGACGGCGAAGCAGGCTACTTGGACCATGCGCTGGCCAGCGCCAGCATGAGCGCGCAAATAACGGGCGCGACCCACTGGCGCATCAACGCCGACGAGCCCTCGATCATTGACTACAACCTCGAGTTCAAACAACCGTCTTGCGCTGCGTGCGGTCCAGACTACTACAGCGCCACCGTCTACCGGTCTTCCGATCACGACCCGGTGGTTCTCGGGCTCTCGCTGGGTACGCCAGGGCAAGTGATCAACGGCACGGCCGGTCGTGACACGCTGGTGGGCACTGCTGGAAACGACCGCATCGCTGGCGGGGCCGGCGCCGACGTCATCACCGGTGGCGCCGGGTCAGATGTGATCGTCTACACCAGTACCCGCGACGCAGGCGATCGCATCACCGACTTCGCGCCAGGCACCGACCGCATCGACTTGTCGGCTCTGCTGTCGAGCATCGGTTACGCCGGCAGCAACGCCATCGGGGCTGGTGTGGTCAAGCTTGTCAACACTCCTGCCGGTCTGAGCGTTCAGATCGACACCGACGGCGCCGCTGGGCCGGCGGTCGCCCGACCCCTTCTCACGCTCTCGGGCATCACGACTGCGCAGGTCATCGTCAGCCGCGACCTGGGTCTTTGACGCCTTCTCCATTCCCTCCACTTCACCCCTCTTGTTCCTTCAGGAGTCATTCCCATGACCGCACCCCGCACCCTCTGGCGCCGCAAATCGCTGGCTGTCGCCGTCTCGTTCGCTCTTGGCTTCGGTTACGGATCGGCCATCGCCGAACCGCTGACCATTCTGCACGTCGGTGACCAGGAATCCTGGCTCATCTCCGCCCAGGGCAACCTGCGCGACGCACCTGCACAGGCCATCTCCTTCTACGGCGGCGTGGACCGTCTGGCCACCGTGATCGGCAACGCCAAGGCCGCCGCCGCAGCCGCTGGCAAGTCGGTCATCACCCTCAACGCCGGTGACTCCTTCCTGCCCGGTCCGCGCCTGAACGCCTCGTTTGTCAACCTGGGCACCGCCGCCGCCGACGGTGGTCAGGACTTCTACGACGCCATCGCCAGCCGCCGGATCGGATTCGACGCCACCACCTTCGGTAACCACGAATTCGACCTCGACAACACCGGACCGGTCGCTGCGCGCTTTGCCAAGATGTCCGGCAGCACGTACCTGTCCGTCAACCTCGATTTCGCTGTCACACCTGAACTGGCCGACCTTGCCGCTGCAGGTGTTGTCGCACCTTCTAAGATCGTCACCACCAAGGGCGGCAAGAAGGTCGGCATCGTCGGAGCCACCACTCCTCTGTTGCTCGGCATCTCCTCGCCGCCGGCCGGCATCCTGAAAAGCTGGAGCGCCGCCAGCACGGACGCACAGAATCTCGCCGCCCTGGTGCCGCTGGTACAAAACGAGATCGACCGTCTGCGCAGCGTAGAAGGCGTGACCGTGGTCATCGTCATGAGCCACCTTCAAAGCGCCAGCAACGAAATCAATACCCTTGTGCCCGCCTTGCGCGACGTGGACATGGTGATCTCCGGTGGTGGCCACGAACTCATGAAGGACAGCGATGACCCCGTCATCATCAACGGCGTGGCACCCACCTTCAACACACACCCCGTCTACGCCACCGACAGCACCGGCAAACAAGTTCCTGTCGTCACCGGTCACTTCGGCAACCGCTACGTCGGTGAAGTCAACCTCACCATCGACGACACCACAGGCGCGGTCACCAGCCTGGACAGCACCCGCATGATCCGCGTTTCTGGCGCGATCAACGCCGACCTCGACAACAACCCGGCCACTGCAGCCGTGACCGATGCCGATGCCGTCGCAGGCGATCCCACGCTGTTCAGTAGCGTCGTCACCCCGGTGCACAGCTACATCGCTGCGCTCAACGCCCAGGTCATCGGTACCACCGCCACCAAACTCAACGGTCCGACCCATGCCGCCTGCACCCCGGTGGCCCCGGCCACCCGTTGCACGTTCACCGCCGGTGTGCGCAACGCTGAAACCGGTCTGGGCAACCTGGTGGCCGACGCCATGCGCTTCGCCGGTCAGACAGATGTGGCCATCCAGAACGGTGGCGGCATTCGCGTCAACGTCGCAGCGGCTGGCAACTTCACCACCGGTGACACCTTCAACATCCTGCCCTTCACCAACCTGGTCAAGCGTGCCCCGGTGATGAACGCCACTCAGCTCAAGGACCTGTTGGAGCACTCTGTCAGCTCGGCCAGTGTCAACGGCGCCGTCAACGGCAAGTTCGCCCAAGTGTCCGGCATGAAGGTGGTGTACGACACCACTCGCACACCGCGCAGCACCGTGGTTGCCAACGTCGGCACCGGCGACCGCGTGCGCCGCATCGAACTGGACGATGGCACCGTGCTGGTCGACAACGGAATGGTGGTCAACACCACCCGCACCTTCTCCTTCACCACCATCGACTTCACCGCCGCCGGTGGCGACAGCTACCCCTTCGCCGCCAATGGGGTGGTGTTCGAGAACAGTCCCTTCACCATCACCTACCAGGAAGCCCTGGCCAACTACATCAAGTCCGCCAAGGCCGACGGTGGCCTGCAGCGACTGAACGCAGCCGACGGCGACGAGATCACCACCAACCTGTACGGCATTGAAAACCAATACGACGCCCACGGTCGCCTGGTCGATCGGGCCATTGCTGTGGCCGTGGCAGGCCAAACCTTCAACGGAACTGCCGCTCGCAACACCATCGTCGGCACCGCAGGCGACGACGTGCTCATCGGCGGAGCCGGTGCAGACCTGCTCACCGGCGGCGCCGGTGGCGACAAGTTCGTCTACACCAGCGTGCGCGACCTGGGCGACACCATCACCGACTTCACCCCCTACGCCGACAAGCTCGACCTGTCGGCTCTGCTCGCCTCCCTGGGCGTGAGCGGCAACGGCGTGGCCACTGGTCACGTCTCGTTCTCCGACACCGTCGGTGGCACCGTGTTGTCGATCGATACCGATGGCAGCACAGGTCCTGCCATCGCCCGTCCGTTCCTCACCCTCAAGGGCCTGACCGCCCGTCAGATCGCTCCAGCCCGCGACATCGTGGGTTCGGCACCGAACACCTGAATCCCGCCGTTCTCCAAATCCATCCAACCCAAGAGGCCTCTCCATGAAAACCTCCCGTCAGCTGATCGCCGCGGCCGCCCTGTGCGTGCTCGGCGCTGCCCCGGCCTTTGCCCAGGGCACCACCACCTTCGCCAACGGCAACTTCAACACCGGCCTCAGCGGCTGGGAAACCCTTGGTGACGTCAGCGTCACCGGCGGCTCGGCCAAGCGCGCCGTCATGACCACGGCTGCGCTCGACGGTGACCTGCTGTTCGGCGACGAACTGCTCAACCTCTCGGGCACGTCTGCCGCCTACATCGACGACGTCGTCTCGTTTGCCCAGGTGGCCCCCGCCGCCCTGGACCTGACCGGCCTGGCCTACGAAGGCTCGGTGCTCAAGCAGTCGTTCAACGTGCACGCCGGTGACCGTATCGACCTGAACTTCTGGTTCGGCTTGGTCACGCAGGAAACCACTCCGGCTGACTTCAACGACGTCGCCTTCGTCGCCGTCAACGGCGCCGTGCAGAAAGTCATCTCGCTGACCGACACCAACCGCGTCGGCCAGTTCAGCTACGAATTCCTCACGGGAGGTCTGGCACAGCTGTCCTTCGGTGTGGTCGACATCAACGACACCGCTGGCGTGTCGTACTTCCTGGTCGACGACATCTCCGTCACCGCCGTTCCCGAACCCGAAAGCTACGCCATGCTGCTGGCCGGTCTGGCTGCCGTGGCCGGTTTCGCCCGCCGCCGCAAGGCCTGAGCACGACCCCCACAGGAGATCCCCATGAAAAAGTCTTTGCTCACCCTCGCCTTGGCCGCTGCGGTCGCCCCGGCCTTCGCACTGCCCAGCCTGCTGCCCGCCACTGGCGATCTGGCCTTCACCTCGTTCAACGCCGACGAAGACGGCTGGTCCATGGTGTCCTTTGTGGACATCGCCGCCGGCACCACCGTGTACTTCACCGATAACGAGTGGACCGGCACCGCCTTCAACACGGGCGAGAGCTACCACCGCTGGACCACCGGCGCGATTGCCGCCGGCGATGTGATCCGCTTCAGCGCCATCGACAACGCCACCAGCCTGGCTGCCAGCAACGGCACGCTGGCTCGCCAGACGGTGACAGGCAGCACGAACTTCGGCATCAACCAGACCGAAGACACCGTCTACGCCTACCTGGGCAGCTCGGCCACCGCGCCGACCACCTTCCTGTCCGTCATCACCAACGGCAGCTTCGGCACCGCCAGCAGCGGTTCTTTGACCAATACGGGTCTGTCGGTGGGCGCCGGTGCCGTGCAGCTGACCAGCAGCTCCGACTACGCCGAATACAACGGTGTGCGCGACGGCCAGTTCGCCTTCTCGGCCTACAAGCCTCTGGTGAGCAACGTGGCCAACTGGGCCGTGCAGGGTGATGTGGCCGCCGCAGCGTTCGTGCCCAACACCACCGCCTTCAGCGTCAGCGCCGTGCCCGAACCCAGCAGCTACGCCATGCTGCTGGCCGGTCTGGCCCTGATGGGTGGCATTGCTCGTCGCCGCAAGATCTGAATCTTGTCAACCACGCAGCCTGATTCACCACCATGAAAATGGCACGTCAAACCACACGAAGCGGTCTGACGTGCCAGGAAACGGGATCGGAATCAGGCGCGGCGTTGGCGACGACGGGCCACCAGGCTCACCAAACCCAGACCACCCAGCAGCATGCTGATGGTCTCGGGTTCGGGCACCGGGGACACCGACAGCAGCGGCGTGACCGACATCTTGATGACCATGTCGTCGTAGTCGCGATCTCCGAAGCGGTCGTTGAACAGAATCAGCGCGCTGCGGTTGTCGTTGGCCAGCATCAGGCCGGTGGATGCGTGGCCGTTGCCCTTGAGCGGGCCCAGGCCGTTGCTCAGGAAGCTGAAGTTCAGCAGGCCAGCGGCCACGTTTTCAAAACTGAAACTGGCACCCAGGTTGGACGTGCCGCCGCTGACGTAGTTGCTCAGCGTCTGGCCGCCAACTCTGAACGTGTTGTTCAGGGCAGTTTCAAAACCCACCAATGTGAAGGTCACCTTCGAAGCCGCTTCGGTCAGCAGCAGCGAACCGGCCAGGGCCATCTGCGTGCGGTCGTAGTCGTCATAGCTCGCAGCTTCTCCCAGCCAGGTCGGGTTGAAGGTGCCGCGTGCGTTGTTCAGGTTGGTCTCGAAGCCGCCGATCACAGACAACGGCGTGTTCAGTGGTGCGGTGATCGTGGGTGCGGTGGTGGCTGCGATTGCCTGGCCGCTGAACAGCGCAGAGCTGAAGATGGCGAAGCCGGCAAGCCAGGGGCGGGAAGCGGATTTCAAAGTGTTCATATCGAGTGCCTCGGTGGGACCAAACCGACGGGTTCGGTCGTTCAACATGGGGTGCAGCGCATGCAACTGCCGCAAGACTTTTCCGTTGCCGCGTAAGCAAAAGTACTCACGGAACTGGAAAACTGACTTTAATGGGCCACCCGGCAATTTGTATTGCTGACTCGTGGCCGGAAGAGGGTGTGCATATGGTCCGAACGGTTGGCACAGGTTGCCAAAGTTGCCAAAGGGTTTCGCGCTTCACGCAAGTGGCCCTTCAAGGCGTGCTCGTGCTGGGTCTGGTGACCGGTGGGGGCGCTGCACTGGCGCTCAGCGGTGGTGCTGGCGCGGCTGCCTTGCCCGTCGATTCGCCGTGGGCGGGAGTGGGCAGTCTCAGCGTGAACGGGCAACTGTTCACCGGCACGCTGATCGCGCCCGGCTACGTGCTCACTGCCGCGCACGTGGCCGGTGGTGCCGATCCGGCCAGTGTGGTCTTCCAGGCAAGCGGCGGGCTCAGCTTCTCCAGCGTCGCCAGCGATATCTTCGTTAACCCGGCCTACACCGGCAGCAGCCTGGGCAACGTCCCCGGCGATCCGTCCAATCACGCCGACTTGGCCATCATCAAGCTCGCCAACGCCGCCCCCATCACGCTGCCCAGCTACAGCCTCCACAGTGGGGTGTTGCTGGGGCAGGTGGTCAGCCTTGTGAGCTATGGGAACAGCAGCACCCTGGCCACGACCGGTGTCAACCGGATCGACCTCGTCTTCAACGACCTTCAGGGTACGGGCCAGACTTACCTGTTCGATTTCGACGGTCCCACCCTGAGCACCAACCGCTTGTCTGCCAGCGTGCCCGGCACGCTGGGTGCTGGCACCGAAGCCGGCCTCATCAGTGGCGATTCCGGCAGTGCTGCCTTCGTGCAGATCGACGGCCAGTGGCAACTCGCCGGTATCAACAGTTTTGCCGTTACCTTCTCCCAAGGGCCCCACACCCAGGGCGCGTACGGCACCGGTGGTGGTGGCATCGTGCTCTCGGGTCAGCAGGCCTGGATCCAGAGCGTCATCGCCCCTGTGCCCGAACCGAACAGTGCGTGGCTGATGCTGGGCGGTTTGCTGGCGCTGGGCGGCTGGCGCCGCCGCCAGGCCAGCGCCGCCCGCTGAAAGCCACCCTACCGCGGCTGCCGCAGTGCCAGCACGGCGGTCACGTAGTCGCGCGTGAAGCGGTGTACCTTGTCGGCTTGAGCGGCCTCGTTCAGCGGCCACCATCGCAGGTCGATGTGCTGGTCGTCGGCCGCTGCCAGTACCGCATCGGCCGGCAGCTCCAGCAGATTGCCCATCACCACATAGTGCGTCGACACCCCCACGTCGCCCGCAAAGCAGTCGTCGTAGAAGTGCTCGAACGCCCCCAGGTGAACCGGCGGCGCCAAAAGATCCGCCAACGCGAGTCCCAGTTCGTCATGCGCCACGCGCGCCAGCGTCGCCTGCATCGTTTCGTTCTTGCGGATGCGCCCGCCCGGTACAAACCACCAGCCCTGCGCAGGTCTGTTGCGGCGGCGGCCCAGCAGTATGTCGGTGCCGCCGCGCACGATCACCAGATCCATCGCCACCAGAGGTGCTGTCCCCACCAATGCCAAAAAGGAGCTGCCGCTCAGAAACTCAGGGGTCATGTCTTGAATGCAATGCAGGTTGGGTTTGAGGGGAGGCTCAAAGGCCTGTCAACTGGCGGGTTGCACCCAAAATGAACAGGGTGTTGGTCACCAGATAGCGGCGCCACAGCCGGCGCGGCTCGCTCGCCAGGCGGTGCAGCCATTCCAGGCCCGAGCGCTGCATCCACAGCGGCGCCCGTGCCACCGTGCCGGCGTGGAAGTCAAACGCTGCGCCCACGCCAATCATCACGGCCTGCACACGTCCGCGGTGCTCGGCCATCCAGCGTTCCTGTTTGGGGCAGCCCAGGCCCACGAACACGACGCCAGCCTTGCTCGCGTTCATGCGCTCGACCGCAGCCTCGTCCTCGTGTGGGTTCAGCGGCCGGAACGGGGGCGACTCGACCGTCACCTGCAAGGCTGGAAACGCTTCGCGCAGCCGCTCCTGCAGCGAGCTCAGGGTGGCCGGCGTGCTGCCGTAGCAGTAAATCGGCAGCCCCTCGTTCGCACATCGCTCGCACAGCGCCCACATCACATCCGGTCCGCTGATGCGGGCCTGTTCGCCGAAGCCCTGGCGCCGCAGCATCCAGGCGACAGGTGCGCCGTCGGGCGTGGCCATGTCCGCTTCGTTGATCACCGTCGCATAGCTCGCATCCTGAGAGCTGCTGACCACCACATGCGCGTTGCAGATCGTCACATAGCGGCTTTCGCGCCGCTTGGCCCAATGCATCAGACGGATCAAAGCCTGGTTCCAGGACATGGCGTCAATTTGGGCACCCAGCACTCGGGCGGTGGTGCGGGCTGCTGAAGCAGTGGCGGTGGACATGGTGGAGCGTTCTGACGGTGGTTGGTATGGGCTGCCGATCGCGCTGAATCTACCCGCCCAATATGGCAAGCGCATGCCAACTGTGCAGCTATCCGTTCAGACCTGTCCCGTCCGACAAAAGGACGTCGCTCGCAACATTGAGGCAACACAGCGTCGTTAAGCTCCGGCGCTTTGCTGACTCCCAAACGAGCCATATGTCCTTGCGTTCCCTTTCGTCGTTCATGCGTGGTCTTGCCCTCGTCCTGCTCGTGGCTGGTGGTACCCCGTTGCTGGCAAAAACCTACTACGTTGACGCCGCCGCAGGCAACGACGGCTGGACCGGTGACGCGTCCGCCCCAGCGGGCGCGGGCGTCGGACCCTGGCAGACGCTGGGCAAGGTGGCCACCGTCACCCTGGTGCCGGGCGACCAGGTGCTGCTGCGCTGCGGTCAGACCTGGTCCAGCACGCTCAAGCTCAACGGTGCGGGCAACGCAGCATTCTCCATCAAGGTCGGACGCTACCCCGAGGGTTGTGAAAACAAACCGGTCATCAGCGGCCTGCGCACCATCCCCGAACACGCCTGGCTGGCCCACCAGGGCGCGACCTACAAGGTCCCGTTCCCGATCAACCAGATCGCTAACGGCGCGCTGGACACCAGCATCGTCGGCTGGAAGCGCTTCTCGCCCGACAACAGTGCCACGCTTGCCTTCTCACCGATTTGTCCTGGCACCAGTACGGGCTGCCTCAAGCTCACCAGCAGCAGCACCAAACGCCAGGCCAACCTCGCCATCAGCCCCGTCTTTCCGCTCGAAGTGGGCCAGAACTACGTTGCCCGGCTCTCGGTGCATGCCCCCAAGGGCGCCCGCTTCGGCGTCGTCGTGCGCCGCAACGGCCCCACCTTTGAAACCCTGGGCCTTGCTTCATCCCAGGGGGGCAGCGGCGCCTGGCAGACCATCCAACTGCCGTTCCGCGCCAATGGCAACGTCGGCAATGCGCGGCTTGAAGTCGAGTTCTACGACATCGCCACCAGCTTCCACCTCAAGGGCGTCAGCGTCGCGCTGGAAACAGCGCCCGTTCCCACACAGCTGATCGACGCCGGTGAACCCGTCAACGTCGCGCACCACCCCAACGCAGGGGTCGACGCCAACCGTCCCCAGTCCGTGTACCTGCTCACTGCCGGGGCATCAACCGTCATCACCACCACCGGGGGCCAGCGCGTGAGTCCCGATGTGGTCGTAGGCGACATGAAACTGCCCGCTGGCGTCACGCTCACGCCTGGCGTGACACTGCACCTGCGCGAAAACGGCTGGCGTGTCGACCCGCACACCGTCACCGCCGTTTCTGGCAAACGCCTGAGCATCAGCCCGTCCACCAGCTACCCCATGCAGTTCGGCCTCTGGGGTTACTACTTCACCGGCGCGCTGTGGATGCTCGACTCCCCTGGCGAATGGCACTTCAACGCCAGCGACAGCACCCTCTACTTCTGGTCTGCCAGTGGCGGCAAGCCCGCGGGCTCCGTGCGCTACGCCTCGCTCGACCAGGCCATCAACCTCGTCAAAGCGCGCTACATCACCATCGAAGGCCTGCGCATTGAAGGCGTGCGCCAGGGCATCGACCTGCACGACGCCAAAGGAATCGTGCTGCGCGACCTGGAGATCACCGACATCCAGGACGACGGCATCCGCGCCATCGGAGCTGTCGACTCGGTCATCGAGTTCAGCCGCTTCCTGCGCACCGGTGGCGACGCCATCCACGCCCTGTACTCCAGCGGCCTGATCGTGCATGCCAACGACATCCGCGACAACGGCGTGCGCCTGCGCAACGGACTGGTGGCCAACCTGCCCAAGACCACCTACGCCGCCATCCGCGGGGGCAACCGCGCCCACATCACCCATAACCGGATCGAGAACATCGGCTACATGGGCATCCAGACCGACCACAGCAGCACCATCATGGGCAACGCCGTGCTCAACAGTTGCACCGTGCTCAACGATTGTGGTGGCGTCTACCTGCCCAGCACCGCCTACGACACCCTGGTCTCTGGCAACCTTCTACTCACCTCACCGGGCAACACCGACGGCCTCTACCCCACGCTGCCCGCCCACTCGGCTGGCCTGTACTTTGACGAACACGCCCACGGCGTGGTGGCCAACGACAACACCGTCTCCGGCTACAGCTATGGCGCCCAGATCCACAACTCGTGGAACATCACTCTCTATGGCAACACCTTTTATGGCAACACAACCAACCAGTTGCTCATGCAGGAACAGCGAAATGCGGCCTTTGTGGACGGAGACACCCACAGCAACCGGGTAAGCAACAACCGCTTCGTTTCAGCGGACGAGGGCAACGCCGTGTACCTGCTGTCCACCAAAACCACCGCCTACGACTTCGGCACCTTTGAGGGCAACCTCTACTCCAGTCTGTACTCGCCCGTGGTGCTGGTGGAAAACCAGCCCGGCAACCTGCGCTCGGCCAACACCCTGTACGACTGGCAGACCGCCACCAACGCCGGCGTGTCCCGCAACCAGGACGTGGGTGCCCGCGTCGCGGCGCCCCGGCCCGGGCTCGCGGTGGGCCTGACCGGTGCCTCGGTGGTCTGGAACGGCGACTTCAGCGCCGGCAAGTCCAGCTGGTCCAGCAGCAGCAGCGCACCCGCCGCCACGCTGGCCGTGGAAGACTGCTCGCCCGGCCCCTCACGCTGCCTGGCCGTCACCACCGGGGGCGGCAACACCATGGTCGGCACCCCGCGCTTCTCCATCAAGAACCAGTGGTACCGCGTCAGCTTCGATGTGCGCGCCGACCGCGACAACACGCCCCTGTGGGTGGTGGTGCGCCGGGCTGGCACCGTGTCCTACGCCTACCTCATGCCGTCCAGCGTTGGCGTCACCGCCGGCACCTCCTGGAAGCGCTACAGCTTCAACTTCAAGTCCACCGCCCAGGTCACGGTGAGCGAAGCGCCTGGTGTGCTCGGCGCGCGCCTGGACTTCGAGCAGATCCCGACGGGTCGCAAGGTCTGGCTCGCCAACGTGGAAATGAACCCCCTCAGCCGGGGCGACGGTAGCGCCATTGGCACGGGCTCTTTTTTGCTGAGCAACCCCGATCGGTTCCCCATTGCGCTGGATTGTCCCCTGCAAGCGACCCAGCCCGAGCGCTGCGCCAGCTTTGTCGACTTCGACGATGGCAGCCTGCTCAGCTGGCCGCTGGTGTTGGACTCCATGGCCTCGCGCATCGTCTTCACCCAGGACCTCAGCCTGCCCGACACCGACCAGGACGGCATCGCCAACAGCCAGGACCAGTGCCCTGCCACGCCTGCGGGCCCGACCGTCAACGCCATCGGCTGCGCGTTCGGCGAGAGCCCGGGCGCAATGGTCGCCCCGTGAAAAGGGCGTGGTCCGCCCGGCCTGGCGGCCGGGGCAGGTGAATCGGCTAGCTGCACCCTACAGGGTCACGGCCCGGGCCTTGCAGGGCGGTGTGGCCGCAGGGCCAGCGCTCAGCCTGCAGCTGCTGGCCTCTTACTCGTACATCGCCGAGTCGTAGATGTCGATCAGCTGGCCATAGTTCACCGCGGGCGTGAACTCTGCCTCGTACAGGGCGCGTGCCTGGCGGCCCATGGCCTGCATGGCCTGCGGGTGGTCCAGTGCCCAACGCAGCTGCCGGGCCAGGTCCCGCACGTCGCCCGGTTCGAACAGCAGGCCGGTTTCGCCGTCTTTCACAATCTCGGCTAGCGCCCCAACGCGGCTGGCGATCACCGGCAGGCCGCTGGCATACGCCTCGACGATGGTGCGTGGGAAGTTTTCGTACCAGATGCTGGGCACCACCAGTGCGAGCGCGCGCGCCATCTCGTCCATCACAGCCTGCTTGGGCTGGCTGCCCAGCAGCGTGACACCGGCCCGCCCCTCCAGCTCGCCGCGCTGTGGGCCATCGCCTGCAACGCGCAGACTGGCCAAAGGCAGCTTCTCCATTGCCTGGGCCAGCGTACCCACACCCTTTTCGGTCGAGAGACGGCCCACGAACAGCAGGCCCGAGCGCACGTCGCCGTGGTCGGGCAGGACAGGGCTGTCCACAAAGTTGGGCTTGATCACCAGCCGCTGAGCCGGCAAGCCGCCCTGAATGAACTTGTCGCGGCAGAACCCGTTGAGCGCGATGTAGCGCGCCACTTTGTGCTGGTAGGTGCCCAGGCCCCGGTGCAGCGCCAGCATGCCGGCCAGCACTGCGGACGCGGGGCGCGAGTCGCGGTAGCAGCCCCGCACCACGCCGCGCCAGGGCAGGTTGCCCTGGCAGTCCTCGCACACCTTGCCTTCGCGCAGGAACAGGGCGTTCAGGCACATCAGCCGGAAGTTGTGCAGCGTCTGCACCACCGGAACCCCCAGGCGCGCCGCGGTCCAGTACACCGATGGCGAGACCAGGGGAAAGGTGTTGTGCGTGTGGATCACGTCGGGCCGGAAACGGGCCACCCGTTCCGCCAGCTCCTGCGCGCTGCGGTCCGACCACAGCGTCTGCCGCGCCACCGTGGCCGCGGGCAGCTGCCGAATGTCGTCGTTGCTGCGCAGGTAGGTTTCCACCGCATGGCCGCGCGAACGCAACAGCTCGATCTCGGACTCCACCACCGAATCCTCACCGCCCCGGTGCTGGTAGGTGTTGTGGATCATCAGCACCCGGTAGGGCGCGCTCATGATGCGACTCCTTCGTCCAGGAAGCTCAGCAGTTGCGCCGCCACACGATCGGCCTCAAAACGCTTCTGGATGCCTGCACGGGCGGCTTCGCTGCCGTTGCGCATGGTTGGCGCATCGTTCAGCCAATCCAGCACCCGGCGTGCGGCCGCCTCGGCATCGCCCAGCGGAATCTGACGGCCTTGCACGCCGTCGTCGAACACCTCTGGCATACCGCCAACGGCAGGGGCAAACACTGGCAGGCCTCTGGCCATGGCTTCGATCAGGACAATGCCGAAACTCTCCATGAGCGCCACATGCAGGCAGGCACGGTGCCCGCTCATCAGCGCCGCCGCATCGGGGACATAGCCCACCAGTTGCACCTGCTCAGCGATGCCAAGCGCCCGCGCCCGTGCCTGCAGCATGGGACGGTCCGGGCCATCGCCCACCACCGTGAGCGTCAGCCGCGTGCCCAGCTTCAGCGCCGCGTGGACGATGTCCAGCGCATACCGCTGGTTCTTTCGGTACTCCAGTGTCCCCACGGTGATCAGATCCCGCAGCTTGTCAGGCCGTTGGACCGGCTGTGGGGTGGCCACGAAGTTCGGCACCACCTGTGTGGGCACGCGCTGCAGCGCTGGAATGCGCTCCAGCATCTTTCGCCGCATGAAGTCAGACACAAACACCACCCCGTCCAAGCGGGGCAGCACCTCCGCTTCCAGCTGCTGGATCGCCTTGAAGAGGGCTCCGCTGCGCGGTATGGCGCCTTTGTCGGCCCATTCCTCGGCCTGCGAAAGGTTGAAGTGCGCCACCATCACCACCCGCTGCGCGGGCGAGGTGCGGGCGCGCAGCGCGGCCTGCGCTGACGGCGGGCACTGCGCGTACACGGTACAGGGTCTGCCGTCCTGCAGCGTGCGGCGCAGTGCGTGCTGCAAAAACACCGCGTGCCAGTGCCGGTACCACCACACGCTGGCCGGCTTGCTGATGCGGTCCAGCAGTCGCCGCAGGCCAAACACCGGGTACACCTGCCAGGCCGGCTGATCAAATGGCGTGACCAGCTGCACCGGGCGCTCCTGCTGCCGCAACCAGGCGAGCACTGCTCGCACATGCGTCTGCACGCCGGTGGTGCCTTGCGCGCGCATCACGCTGGCGATCACGATCGTCCGAGGCATTGCCGTATTCCTTCTGCAAAGTTATGGGCCATGGTTTCGATGGAGTACTGGTGGCTGGCGGCCAGCGCCGCCGCACGCAGCGCGGCCAGCCGTGGCGCATCATCCAGCAGGCTCCCGATGGCCTGCGCAAACGTGTCGGCGCTGGGCTCGACCATCAGGCCGTTGTGTCCGTGTTCCAGGTATTCAATCTCGGGGCTGTGCAGCGGCAGGTTGGTGGTCAGCAAGGGCAGGCCGGCGCAGAAAGCATCGAGAATGCCCAGCCCCACCAGCCCGGGGTTCAGCCACAGTTCGGCCAGCGCCAGCAGGTCCGCCTTGCTTTGCCCGAAGGTGGCTCCGGCCCAGTGCACCCACTCGGGGTGTTCGCGGGCGAAGGCCTCCACCTCGTCGCCCATCGGCCCACCTCCCATGATCAGCAATCTGAATGCGGGGTGCGTCTGGTGCACCTGCGTCGCGGCCTGCATGAGCCAGTCCAGCCGTTTGTTGGGGTAGAGGCTGCCGCAATACACCGCCACACGCGCATCGGCTGGCCAACCCAGGTCGGACCGCATCTTGGCGCGGCGTGTGTCGCTCACCTGCGCCAGCTGCGCCCGCAGCTCGGCGGTGTCGATCGCGTTCTGTACCACCGTGATCCGGTGGGTGTCAAAGCCCTGTCCGGCCACGTAACGTGCCGCGTCACCGGTGTAGGCGAACCACCAGTCGGCCCAGTGCAAAGAACGTCGCTTGAAGCGTTCCCCTGGCGTGCCGGGCGCTGCCTGCAGGTCGCGGCCGTGGCCCCAGTACGCCACGCGCTTGAGCCCCAGCCGTTGCAGCGCCGCCAGCAGAAAATTCAGCGCGTGCTTGTTGGCGTGCTCCACCACCACCAGGTCCGCCTTCAGCCAGGGCCGGGCCACCGGCATCCAGAACAGCTTGCCGCCCAGCATGCGGCTTTGCACGCGCAAGCCCAGCGGCGGGGCGAGGTCGCCATGGTCCTTGCGCAAAGCCTCTTGCGGCCAAGGCGTGCCGTACACCACCTGCAGTTCAATGCCGTCGTGCCTCAGCAGTTCGTTGAGCTGGGCAAAGAACGGCATCCGGTATTGCTTCATCACCGGCTGGATGATGCAAATACGCGCTTTCATGTGAGCAGTCCCGTCAGGGTGGCGCGCCAGCGCCCGACAAACCCGGGTATGTCGTAGGCACCGGCCGACCGTACCGCTGCTGCGGCCGCCCGTTCGCGGGTGGCGGGGTCGGCCAGCACGCGGGCCATCGCCTCGCCAATGGCCGACACCTCGCGCGGCACGATCCAGGCGTTCTCGCCATCGATGGCGTAGTCCTCCACCCCGTGAAGGCGGGTGGTGATGGCGGGCATGCCCGCCGCCATGGCCTGCATGACCACGAGGGCGAAGGTTTCGTAAATGGAAGGGAACACGAACAGGTCGGCGGCCCAGAAGTACGGGCGCACATCCTTTTGAAAACCGGTGAAAGCGACCCGTCCCTGCAAGCCCAGGGCCTCGCTTTGCCGTTTGAAGTCGGCGATCTCACCAGGTCGGCCGCCGATCACCACGAGCGACGGCTGCGCGCTGCGATGTCCGGTCATGGCCTGCAGCACTTCCGACAGTCCCTTGCGGGAAAAGTCTCCCAGCGCGGCAAAACACAGCAGTGGCCCCTGTTCGGGCAGGCCCAGCGCCCGCCGCTGAGCCGGGCGGTCGAAGTCTGGCGGCCTCGCAAACGCCGCTACGTCGATGGGGTTGGGTATGGCTTGCACCCGACCCTTGAGAAAGGGGTACGTGTTTTCGATCTCGTTGGCCAGTCCGCGCGAGGGCGTGACCACCAGCCTGGCCCGGCGAAAGGCGCGCTGCTCGAACACCGCGTTGTAGTGGTACCCAAGCCAGCGCAGCAGGCGCAGCCAGCCTTTGGCGGTCTGCGAAGCCCAACGGTCCCGCAGGTAGGCCCGGTGGCAGAAATGGGCGTAACAGATGTCGGCCCCCACGTACTGGCCCTGGGTGGCCTGCACCAGCCGGGGGGGCTGCCCGCGTTCGCGGGCGTGCCGGCGCAGGGCGGCCGGCGCCAGCAGGTGGAACACCACGTACCGCAAGATGCCCGGGCGCCGCGGCAGGGGCACGCGCACCCATTGCACGCGGTCGGGCCGGGCGTTGTCGAACGCGTCGGCAAACACGGTGATGTCGTATTCATCAGCGAGGCCCATGACCTCGGCCAGCACGCAGCTGCCAGCCGGGCTGTTTTTCGTCACGTTCAGGTCCATGACCGCGATCCAGGGGCGCGGGGCCACCGGTGCGGCGGCGGTGTTCAGGGCAGCCATGCCAGCGCCTCCTGTTTGAGCAGCAACGGCGCCTGACCGATCTGCAGCGGGGTTTCGTTGTGGTGTCTGCCCGGGCCTTCCATGGGCTCGATGGCCTTGACCTGCCAGGCCGTTGGTGCGCGCCATTCAAAGGCCGGGCCAGTGGTCCACACCAGCCAGGCCTTGCGGCCACCGCGTTCGAGCGGGCAGACCCGCAGCGCGTCCAGGGCCTGGCAGCCGGGCAGGCGCGCGTCGCGCAGCCAGCGCACCGCCGTGGCCAGCGCCAGCGCGGCCCGCCGTGGCGTCAGGGTCTTGTCCAGCATCCGGTCCCACGAATAAAAATGGAAGCGGCCCAGGCCAGCGTCGGCGGCCAGGGCGAATGAACGCACGATGTACGCCGCCTCGGTGGCTTCGTCGGCCACCCCGAAGCCCTGCGGGCCCGGCAGGCGGGCGTCGGGGCCCAGCACCTCGTAGCCCTGTTCGGTGTTCCACAACGGCAGGTGGGCCACGCCCTGTGCTCGCATGATCTGGCGCACGTCGGCGATGCGCTGCTGCATCTTCTCGGGCGTGGCGCTGTAGAAGTGGAAAGCCACCACGTCAATGCAGTGCTTGCCACCCGCAGCCAGAAAGCGCTCGAGCCGGTCGCCGGCGCCGGTGAAGCCTGGGCCCACGATGCGGATGGCCGGGTCGACCGCACGGGCGGTGCGCTGGGCGGCGCAGGCCAGGTCCACCAGGTTCTTGACCGTGCCGCTGAAGAACGCGCCTTTGGTCGGTTCGATATCGCCATACTTGGGCTCGTTCCAGATCTCCAGGTGCTGCAGCCGGCCCTTGTAGCGCGTGGCCACCTGGCGCACATAGGTTTCCCAGTCGGTCAGGTCGCGCGGTTCTGACGCGCCCCCTGGGCCGTACACAAAAGGCTCTGTGGGGCGCGCGGCGGCCCAGGCCGGCGTCACGGCCAGCGTGAGTACCGGTTCCACTCCGTGTTTTTCGGCCAGCGCCATCAGGCGGTCGAGCTTGTCAAAGTTCCACTGCCCGCGCACCCGTTCGAGCTTGGCCCAGTCCACCCCAGCGTCCCATAGGCGCCAGCTGCCGAACTTCACGAACGGCCAGGGCGTGGTGGTGTCGGCCCGGTGCATATGAATGCCAAAGAACCGGGCGTCCAGCGATGGGTTCGCCGTGGCGGTTGGGGGCGCATCGGCCGCCATGGCGGCCGTTGCCGCCAGCCCGGCCGCCAGCACCCCGCGCAGGTGCCGGGCCAGCGCACAGGCCCACGCGACGGCGGTGCGCGGCATCAGGCGCCCGCCCCGCGCCAGGCGGGTGTCAGGTGACGCGCCAGCGAGGTCCACACCACCTTTGTGTAGGGCCAGGCCCAGTGCAGCGGCCACAGCCAGCCGGTGTGGCGGCGGCAGTAGGTCCACCAGGCGCGGGGGGGCAGGCCCTTGGGCGAGGTGATCTTTTTCCAGCGCGCCGCCAGCGGCAGGCTGCGGTCGAGGTAAGAGCCCTCGATGCGGTGGTCGTGCGCACACAGGCCCGCGTAGCCGGGCATCACCCACACCGCGATGCCAGCCTGGGTGGCGCGCAGGCCGTAGTCCATGTCGCCAATGCCGTGGCGGTAGGCAGCGTCCATGTTGCCCAGCACGGTGGCGGCGGCGCTCGGGATCAGCACGCAGTTGCCGTTCATGGTCTGGCAGGCGCGTGGCCGGTCGGTGGGCGGCACTTTGGGGAAGCGGGGGCCCCACGGGCCGTCCTGGCGCACCATGCCGCCGTAAGTGAACTGGCCCTGCTTGTTGCGCATGGAACCCACCACCAGGCCGCTCTGGCCGGTCAGGCCCAGTTGCTGGTTGTGCGTGTCCAGCAGGGCCTGCAGACAGTGCGGGAAGAGCACCACGTCGTCGTTGATCCAGAGGTAGAAGTCGTGCCCTTGTGCCAGTGCATGGCCGAAGGCCGCGCGCATGCCGCCGGCCCAGAACAGGTTGCCGTCTCCGTGCAGCACGGTGACCTGCGGGAAGTCGGCTGCCAGCATCTCGGGCGTGCCGTCGGTGCTGCCGTCGTCGGTGACCACGAAGTGCAGCCGGCAGCGGTCCGCCACCTGGCTGGCCTGGTCCATCAGTGCGTGCAGGCAGGCTGCGGTCTTGTCGCGGCGGTTGAAGCAGGTCAGCACAACCGCCACGGAAACAGGGGCTTGCAGCGCGGTCATGGGGTGATCCGTTCGGGGGTTTGGTGTTGGTGGGGGGGCAGCAGCAGCTCGGCGTCGAGCCGGTCCAGCAGCGCATCGGATGGGCCCGACATCAGTTTTCGCACGAAGAACTTGTCGGAGTCGCGCAGTTCGTCGAAGTCGGCTTCGGTGTGCACCTTGCGACGGTTGATGTGCAGGCAACCGAGCCGCCAGGTCTGTGGGCCGGTGCCTTCGTAGGGCTGAAAACCTTCGGCCGCCTGCAGGAAGGGCGAGTGCGCCACGATGGTCTGAAAAAAATGCTCGTCCACCGCGAACGACGACCGGGCCCAGCGCACATAGGCCGGGTTCTCGTCGGCGTAACGCAGGATGTGTGCACTGCAGGCCGGCGTGAGCGCCCAGTAGGCGCTGCCCCAGCAGCATTTGATGCCGAGGGGCTGCGGCTTCCTCACGAACTGGCGCAGCACGCGGCCGAAGCCGTGGCGAATGTCGCGGTCCAGCGAGGCGGGGCGCAGCCAGGTGTTGGCCTCCAGAAACCAGTAATGCTCGAAGTACACGCGGTAGTGGCTTTGCTCGCTCGCGTCCACGAAACGGATCAGTTCACGCCCCTCGTGGCGTTGCAGGAAGGCGTGCAGATCGGCCAGCGGCTTGATGGGGTAGTCCAGCCCCGAGAGCATCACCAGGTGGCTGAAGGTGTGGCCGCTGGCCAGGGCCGCGCGCATCAGCCTGAGGGTGGCTTCCACCTGCGAGTAGGCGGCCCAGGACACGGTCACCCGGTCGGGGATGAAGGTCACGCTGGGCGGCAGAGGCTGTGCCAGGAAGGGGCGGATGTCGGTCTTGGCGTCCAGGTGCACGAAGATGCGCGCCCGGTGGTCCAGCGCGCGGCACAGGCGCGCGACTTGCACCGGGTCGGTGTGGGCCAGGACGAGGAAGGCCATGTCTTTCATGGGCGGACCCGCTGTGCAACGGGGTTTCTGCCAGCGGCTGCCGCCAAGGGCGCTGGCTGGGGCTGGACCCTGATGGCTCGATCCCGGGCGATGGCACCCAGCATCAACCCCAGAAAAATGGCGTGGTCGTAGCTGACCCCGTAGGGCACGTAGTACAGCACCAGCGCCGCGAACAGACCCAGCAGGAAGGGCGCGAAAACCTGCTTGTCCTTAAGTTGCTGGCGCAAGGCCCTGAACGCGTTCACCAGGGTCCAGACAAAGGCCACCAGGCCGATCAGGCCACCCCGGTAGAGCAGCTGCACGTAGTAGTTGTGTGGCTGGTAGGTGACGGCTTCGCGGGCGTATTCGGAGGTGTAGCGCTCGTAGCCGCTGCCAAACGGTTTGCCCAGCAAGTAAGTGATGGGTGAGCTGGAACCAGCCCACTCCTGCAGCAGGGCCACCCAGCTCAGCACCCGGCCACCGTAGAAGGTGCCGCCCCCGCTGACGGCCCGCTCGGCCTGCGACTGGATGGAACCGGAGACCCCTTGCAGGCTGGTGGCCATGACCGCGACCAGCACCACCAGGCTCAAGGCGGCGGCGGCCATCTTCAGGCCCGCCCCTGCGCGCGCTTTGGACAGCGCATACCCCAGAACCCCTATGCCGGCCATGGTGGTGACCCAGACCGTGCGGTGCTGCAGCGCCAGCACGAAGGCGCCGAACAGCAAGGCCAGGGGCCAGTAGCTGCCTTGTGCGCGATCAGATGCGGCATAGAACACGGACAGCATCAAGGCGACTGCGATCATGAAAGTGGGTGCGACCCAGAGCACGCGGTAGGGCACACCGGTGGTGATGAACTTGTCGATGTCGCGGGCGAGCTCGGCGTCGATCTCGCTGCCGACCCAGCGGTACACGGCCACCGTCATCACCCCCCAGGCGATGAGCTGCACGAACACCAGCAGCTTCTTGATGAAGGCGTCGTCCTGCACGAAGGTGGCCAGGTAGGCCGCACCGGCCCAGGCGGAAAAGTGGGGCCGGTAGTCCACCCCCGCGCCTGTGCCGTGCGCGACCAGCCCCCAGGCGAACATGATGAACTGAGCCGCGCCAAAGACCCACCAGGCGGTGGGCACCAGGTGGCGCTTGTCCATGAACAGCACGCGCACCAGTAGGGCCGCCGCGGTGATGCCGGCAAAGGCGTCACCCGGGTAGACCCACAGGCCGAGGTGGATGGTCAAAGGGTGGATGGACGCCGTGTCCGCCACCATGGCCAGGCCCAGCAGGCCTAGGACAAGCCAGGGCGACTGGGTGGCCTGAACCAGCAGGGCCACCATCAGCACGGCCAGGACCATGGCGACCAGGTAGGGCGCCGTGGAGAAGACGTAGCTCAGAGCGATCACGGTACCAGCCCTGACCTCAGTCGCGGTAGAACATGCCGTCCATCTGCAACATGCGACCGGTGCGCGGGTCGGTGAAGCCGGGGATCACGCTCCAGAGCGAAAAGCCCCGTTGGCCGAGCCACTGGATGATGTCGAGAAACAGCGCCTGGCCTTCATAGAGCGGCGTCAGTGAGAGCTCCAGTTGCAGCCCTGCCACGCGGGGCAGCAGCTCTTCGGCCCCTTGCAGAACCGGCATTTCGTAGCCCTGTGTGTCCACCTTGAGCAAGATGGAGCGGGCGCTGTCCAGTGCTGCGTGCCTGACCGAGTCGAGCCGGCTGATGGGCACGCTCACGGTACCGACGTACCGGGACTGGGGCGCCGCATCGGCGTGGGTGGTGTGCATCGGCAGGATGGAGCTGCTGGTCGAATTGCCGGCGACGTTGATGTCGATCTGGCCGTCCATGTTGCCGATGGCCTGACGGTCGGCGATGAACCACAGGGGATCTTTGTCGGCGGCGCCCAGCAGCTTCTGGTGCGCGTCGGGCAGGGGTTCGAACGACAGGATCTGTCCCTTGAAACCGCCTTGCCGCAGACCACGGCCGTAGCCACCATCGTTGGCGCCCACATCGATGACGGTGTCGATCTTGTGCACCTCGATCTGCCGGAAGATGCGCGCTTCGTACGACTCGGACGGGTTGTAGCGGTTGATCTGAATCCCGAACTTCTGGGCGAGAGTCTTAACCTCGTGCTGGATGGACATGGTGGTGTGTGACAGGGGATGAATAGGGTTAGGACACCTGCAAGTACCGGTGGTGCGTCTCTGCAGCACAGCGATTCCAGGTGAAGTGAACAGCTCGCTGCGCAAGGGCCTTCGCTGGCTGGTTCGGTGGCAGGCTGACGGTGGCTTCGATGACGTGCGCCATGTCGTCCGGATCGCGTGGATCGAAGTAAGCGGCTGTGTCTTCGCAGATCTCGGGGAAGCAGCTGGCGCTGCTGCAGGCGATGGGGCAGCCATGCACCATGGCCTCGGTCAGGGGCATGCCAAAGCCTTCGTAGAGCGAGGGAAAGACGAAGGCAGCGGCTTGCTTGTAGACGTAGGCCAGCAAGGTGTCGTCGCCTGAGAGCTGGTGCATGCTTTCGGGTGGGAAGCCTGCTTCCTTGGCCCGCTGGCGCTCTTGCGCGGTGATGGCGCCGCCCCCGAAGCAGACGAGCTGGAAGTTTTCACGCAGTTGCCTGGAGCGGCCCAGGGCCTGCAAGAAGGCGTCAAAGTTCTTGTAGCCCTGGCGCACGCCGACGAACAGCAGATAAGGCTTTGGCAACGCCACTGGCAGGTGGTCGGGGGCTGGCGTCTGGTCCACGCCGTGGTGCACGGTGAAGGCTTTGGATTCGAACTGCGGATAGAGATCGATCAGGTCCTGCCGGGTGTGTTCCGAGATGCAGATGATGGCGTCGGCACGCTGGAATGTCTTGAACTTGAGGCGGGCGCGGTCCTCTGAGCCGCCTACCCATTCAGGGTGCTTCTCGAACACCATGTCGTGGCAGGTGCTGACCACTTTGGCGCGAGCCGGCAGGTGCTCGCTGCCGAGCATGTAGTGCGTTTCGTGCACGAGATCGGGAGCACCCACCCATTCGGCGAGGCGAAAGACCGGAGCGGTCCAGGCCGGGCGGTGGCGCAGGCCCCGTTCGGGGCGTTGCAGAGAAAAGGTCAGTGGGTGCAGGCTGTCGTCAGGCCGGAGGTAGGCGTTGACGTGTGCAGGGGCGAGCACTTCGGCACGAACGCCCTCGATGTGTTGCAAGCCGCGCAGCAGTTCGACGAAGTAGCGCGACACGCCCCCGTAGCGCTGAATGGAAAAGATTTGGTGGTCGAACCAGATTTTCATGATGCCTGGGCGCTTGAAAGGTAGGCCATGAACCGACGCAGCAGGGGTGAGCGTTGTGCGAAGGCGCGCTGCCCGAGCAGCTTCAACGCCAGCCAGGCCAGGCGCTGGTCCAGGCACAGGGCGGGCAGGGCCAGCAGCAGGGCGACGCAGGCGAACACGATGCCGGTGATGACGATGGCCAGCCGCAGCGTGACGGGCAGGGGGGTGGGGGCGAGCAGGTGTTCGATGCCCGCAGCGACGGCCATGGCGACGGAGGCGAGCACGAGGCCGCCACGCAGAGCGCTGAACAGGTCGCCCACGCCGACGCCGATGCGCTGGGCCAGGGTCAGGGTCATGCCCACGCAGCGCACGGCATACACGCCGCTGACCACCCAGGCCAGGGCGAGCAGGCCGAAGGACGCGGCAGCGAACAGGGCCAGCAGCAACAGGACGGCGGTGGTGGCCTGCACGTAGAGCTCGGCCAGCGGTTCACCTTTGCCGCCGAGCATGGGGCCCGATATGGCCATGAGGCTGTGGGGAATCATGGCCAGGGCGAGCGGGGCCAGCAGGGGCTGGGCGATGGCCCACTGGTGGCCGAGCAGGGCGCCCACCACGAGGTCGGAGGCCACAGCCGCCCCGGCGAACAGGGGAATGGCCACGAAGCCGACCCCGGCCAGGGCCATGAGGTAGGCGCGGCGCAGGGCAGCGGGGTTGTCCTGCACACGGGCGCTGGCGGGGAACAGCACCGCCTGCAGGTTGGTGACGAGGTGGCTGGCCGGTGTGCGGACGAGGTTGTTGGAAACGTTGAAGGCGCCCAGCGCGGTGGGGCCGAAGCTGCGGCCGACGACGAAGGGGGTGGCGTTGTCGATGACCCAGTTGAACAGGTAGGTGACCATGATGACGCCACCGAAGCCGCCCAGGCCTGGCAGGTGCAGCGGGTTGCCCAGGGGCAGGCTGTTGCGGACGATGCGGTGCATGGCGATGCAGCCGGTGATGTTTTGTGCATACCAGGCGGCGACCAGAGCCCACACGCCGGCGCCAGCCCAGGCCAGGCCGATGCCGACGATGAGGTAGCCGAAGACGTAGCTGCCCAGGCCGGTGAGGGTGAGGGCGCGGAACTGCAGTTCGCGCCGCAGCAGCGCGGCCGGGGGCACGCTGAGCGCGCTCACGATGAGGCTGGGGGCGATGGCGCGCAACACGGGAGCCGACTCGGGCGCGCCAAACAGGTGGCGGGCGATGGGGTCGGCCAGCAGGAGGATGAGGGCGCAGGCGGCGGTGGCGACGAGCAGCAGACGGCTGACGGCGTTGCCCAGCTGTTCGCGGCTGAGGGTGGCGGCCTGCACGAGGGCGGCGCTCAGGCCCATGTCGGTGGCGAGGGCGGTGAACGAGATGAGCAGCAGTGCGTAGCCGAACAGACCGGTGGGTTCGGGACCGAGCAGGCGGGCAAGCGCGACGAGGCTGAGCAGCTGGGCCAGAGCACGGCCAATGGTGCCGATGTAGTTCCACTTGATGGCGCGCAGCCCGCGGTCGGTGAGGCTGCCGCTGGGGCGGTCGCTCATGGCCGCGCGCGTGCCACCGGCCCCGCGGGGCGGTGTGGCTGTGGCTGCGGTCGCGGTGGGGCGGGCGGTGGGCATGTGGGCTTGTGGGCCAGTGCGGGCACGCGCACCTGGGCTTCGGTGGTCATGGCGCGGGGTTGGCGGCCAGGAAGTCCTGGTAGGCCCGGGCCAGGCCGCGCTGCATGTCGGTGCTGGCGGTCCAGCCCATGGCGCTCATGCGGCTGACGTCCATGAGCTTACGCGGGGTGCCGTCGGGTTTGCTGGCGTCGAAGACGAGTTGACCGGTGTAGCCGACGGTGGCCGCCACGGCCTGGGCCACTTCGCGGATGCTCATGTCGTGCCCGGTGCCGATGTTCATGAGCGGGGCGAGGCCGTCGTTGCGGTCTTGTCCGAGCAGGGGCAGGAACTGCGCGTCGGGCTGGCCCATGAGGAAGACGCAGGCCTGGGCCATGTCTTCGCTGTAGAGGAACTCGCGCCGGGGGGTGCCTGTGCCCCAGACGGTGACGCTGGGCGCCCCGGCGAGCCGTGCTTCGTGAAAGCGGCGGATGAGCGCGGGGATGACGTGAGAATTCTCGGGGTGGTAGTTGTCGCCAGGCCCGTACAGGTTGGTGGGCATGACGGCCAGGAACTGGGTCTGGTACTGGCGGTTGTAGGACCAGCACATTTCGATGCCGGCAATCTTGGCCAGTGCGTAGGGGCGGTTGGTGGGTTCCAGCGCACTGGTGAGCAGGTGCTCTTCTTTCATGGGCTGGGGCGCGAGCTGCGGGTAGATGCAGCTGGAGCCGAGGAAGAGCAGCCGGGTGACGCCGTGTTGCCAGGCGGCGTGCAGCACGTTGGTCTGGATGGCGAGGTTGTCGCGGATGAATTCGGCCGGGTAGGTGTTGTTGGCGTGAATGCCACCGACTTTGGCCGCGGCCAGAAAGACGTATTCGGGTTTTTCAGCGGCGAAGAAGGCCGAGACAGCGGTCTGGTCGGTGAGGTCCAGTTCGGCGTGGGTGCGGGTGACGATGTGGGTGTGGCCGCCCTCTTGCAGCTGGCGCATGAGGGCAGAGCCGACCAGGCCGCGATGCCCGGCGACGTAGATCTTGCTGTCGGGTTGCATGCCGGGCCTCACTCGTGGCGTTCGTGCATGGGGAAGCCGGCGAGCTTGACCAGTGCGTCTTTGCGGGCGGTGGCGTGATCGGCCTGGACCATTTCGCGCACGAGGTCGGGCAGGGCGGTCTTGGGTGTCCAGCCGAGCTTGGCCTTGGCTTTGGAGGGGTCGCCGAGCAGGGTTTCGACTTCGGTGGGACGGAAGTAGCGCGGGTCGACACGCACGACGACGTCGCCGACGGAGCACTTGACGTCTTTGCCTGTGACCGAGCGCACCACGCCGGCTTCGTCGATGCCCTCACCTATCCATTCGAGCGTGAAACCCAGCTCCTTGGCCGAGAACTCGACAAACTGGCGCACGCTGTACTGCACGCCGGTGGCAATGACGAAGTCTTCGGGCGTTTCCTGCTGCAGCATGAGCCACTGCATTTCGACGTAGTCTTTGGCGTGGCCCCAGTCGCGCAGGGCGCTGAGGTTGCCCAGGTAGAGGCAGTCTTGCAGGCCCAGAGCGATGCGCGACATGGCGCGCGTGATCTTGCGTGTGACGAAGGTTTCGCCACGCAGGGGGCTCTCGTGGTTGAACAGGATGCCGTTGCACGCGTACATGCCGTAGGCCTCACGGTAGTTCACCACGATCCAGTAGGCGTACATCTTGGCCACGGCGTAGGGGCTGCGCGGGTAGAAGGGGGTGGTTTCCTTCTGGGGTATCTCTTGCACCAGGCCATACAGCTCGCTGGTGGAGGCCTGGTAGAAGCGGGTCTTTTTCTGCAGGCCGAGGATGCGGATGGCTTCGAGCAGGCGCAGGGTGCCCAGGCCGTCGACGTCGGCGGCGTATTCGGGGCTGTCGAAACTGACGGCCACGTGGCTCATGGCGCCGAGGTTGTAGATCTCGTCGGGCTGCACTTCCTGCACGATGCGGATGAGATTGGTGCTGTCGGAGAGGTCGCCGTAGTGCAGCACGAGGCGGCGGTTGGTCTCGTGCGGGTCCTGGTAGAGGTGGTCGATGCGGTCAGTGTTGAAGGAAGAAGCGCGGCGTTTGATGCCGTGTACCTCGTAGCCTTTCTCGAGCAGGAGTTCGGCCAGGTAGGAACCGTCCTGGCCCGTGATGCCGGTGATGAGTGCGACTTTTTTCATTTCAGCTTCAAGGTTGTGTTTTGAGCGGTGGCGTCGAGCCGGAGAACCGGGCACGGTGTTCTGGGGAGATGGAGCCGACGAGCGCGGACGCGAAGTCGGCCTGGATGCGGTGCGCCTGTATGCTGTCGCGGTCGATGGAGGAGACGCGCACCAGCATGCCGTCGGGCACGGTGCCGGTGAGGCCGTAGCGCATTTCGGCGAGCTTCTTGTCCACGCCGCCACGGGTGATGTGGTCGCCGATGACCGTCCAGTAGGTGACGGGTTCGAAGCGCTGGCTCAGGTTGGTGACCAGACGCGTGGCCGCGATGCTGCGGTCGGGCAGGTCCAGCACATGGTCTTTCTGGTCCAGCAGCTTGAAGCCCTGTGCCGGATAGCAGACTTCTGGCTTGTGCAGCGAGAGCGCGTCGCTCTGGTCTTTGCCGTAGGCGATGACCAGCATGATGCGGTAGCCGTCGGCGTTGACGTAGTTGCGCGAGATGGTTTTGCTGTAGATGCGGTCGATGGTGGCCTGCTGCTCAGGGTCCACGATGTGCACGGGGATGTTGGCTTGCTCCCGCCACTCGCCGAAGCGCGAAGGGATCATGGCGTCGAGTTCGATGGGCGGGCGCTGGTCCGCCAGGCTGGCGGTGGGCCGCATGAAGGACGCGGCGGCGGCCGACGCGAGCATGAGCGCGAGCAGGACGAAAGACTTGACCGAGAAGGAGGGGGCCATGGCGTCAGGTTTGTGCGGTGGGTTGCGAGCGCTGGCGCCAGTTTTCCCAGGACTGCAGCAGGGTGTCGAACACCACGATGAGCAGCAGCGCGGAGAGGAACAGGACCATGCCAGCGAAGCCGTGCAGGAAGCCCTGGCCGGCTTCGTTGCCGAAGTGGTAGGTGATGAGGCTCAGCGCCATGACCCGGATCACGTTGGCCGTGAAGGAAATGGGCACGATGAGCAGCGCGAGCGTGATGTTGCGAAAAGCCGAGTCGCGCCGCACGAGGTTGAGGTAGAGCAGGCCCAGCGCCTCGAGGGTGAGCAGGGTGTGCAGGCCGGCGCAGGCGTCGGCCACCAGCAACATGTACTGGCCGATCTGCAGCACCACGCCGTTGCGACCGATGGGGTAGCCCACAGCGTAGAGGACGTTTTCGGCGGCGTAGGACACGGCCATTTTCATGGGCATGGTGACGAGGTCGACCACTTCAGAGGGCAGCGGTACCATGAAGAGCATGAAAAAGAGGGCGAACCACTGTGCCTTGAGGGCTTGCACGCCACGCAGCAGCAGGATGAGGCCGGCCAGCAGCCAGATGACCGAACCAACTTCGAAGATGTTGATCTGCTGCGAGCGACCCATGGGGTAAAGCAGCAGGGCGATGAGCACCAGGAGCCAGCCCCAGGCGCTGGTTGGCTGGCCTTGCGCCGCCGCTTCCATGGCGCCCCAGTTGCGGTGGATGAGCCACAGCGAGATGCCCAGCACGATGGGGCCGTGCATCTGGTCGGAGCCGGACCAGATGCCATTGAACAGGTCGTACAGGCTGGGCAGGTACAGCACGGCCAGACCCACCAGGATCGGCCACCACGGCATGATGCTGGACACCAGGTTGGGCCCGCCGCGGTGCATCGGTTGAAGGGTAGTGCTCAAAGTGACCTCAGCGGTGCGTGGGCAGGGGGCGGTGAATGCGGGTTGGCGCAACGTGACGGTGGTTCATGGCGCTCAGTAGTGGTTGAGCACCGAACCGACCAGCGCAACGCCGCTGTCCTGCAAGTGGCGCGTGAGCTGCGTGGTGGCCCGCAGCAAGCTTTTGTGTTTTCGGGCCACGAGCAGCGCTGCCCCGGTGCGCGCCGCAATGATTTCGGCATCGGAGAACGCCGAGCTGGCCGGGGTGTCGATGAGCACCACATCGAAGTCGGTGCAGGCCTGGGCCAACAGGCTGGAGAAGACGGGCATGCCCACCAGTTCCTGTGGGTTGGGGGGCAACGCACCTGCGGGCAGCACGCTCAGACCTGGCAGGCCATGGATCGGTGCGATGACCTCTGTGCCTACCCTGCCGCTGAGGATGCCCGCCAAGCCAGCGCTGTGCGGCACGTTGAAGAGTTCGCCCAGGCGTGGTTTGCGCAGGTCGGCATCGATCAGCAGTGTGCGCTGCCCTTGCTGCGCGAACACGACAGCAAGGTTGGATGCGACGTGGCTGCGCCCGTCTCCCGGCAGTTGGCTGACGATGGTCAGCACTTTGCGGCGTGGGTCTGCGTTGAACCAGCGCAGCATCAGCTGGCTGCGCAGGGCGCGCATTTCTTCTGCGACCCGCGAGAAGGGCTTGAAGGCTGTGACGACCTCGGGGCTGACGCTGGTGTCGCCTTCGCGCAGGTAGTCGTAAGCGAACTGGGTGGACAGGGCCGCGTCCAGATCGTGCTGTGAAATGAGTTGTAGTGCCACAGCTGCGGCGCCGAAGGGTTCGTGCCGTTCGCGCTGGCGCTCAATGACGCGCTGCACGTCTTCGGGCCTGAGCAGGCCCCGCGCGACCAGGATGTCGCCAATGTTGCCGCGCAGGCGGATCGGGTCGGGTGCGTTCATGCGCGGGCTCCGGCGCCGGCCAGACGCATGGTGCTCTTGGCGGAGCTGAGCGATCCGAGCAAGGGCAGGTCGGGGCGGTCTGCGAGATCCTGTTCGGATCGGATGCGCCGGTTGGCCAGTTCGATCGCCAATGCCAGGACCGTGCCCAGCAGGCTACCGGCGAACACGGCGATCAGCAGGTTCAGCCTCACGCGAGGGCTGGACGGGTCCATGGGTGCCAGGGCTGGGTTGAGGATGGCGATGTTGGTCTGGTTGTTCTGGCTTTCCAGGCTGCTTTGCGAGGCGCGCATGCCCACTTGGTCGAACATGCGCTGGGCCGACTCGATTTCGCGGCGCAGCACGTCGATCTGGTCGCGCTGGCGGTTGAGGGCCAGCACGCGTTCTTTTTGCATGGCCATGGCGGATTGGAGCTGCGCTTCGCGCTGGCGCCCGACCTGGTAGGTGGTCTCGATCGAACCGGTGACTTTGCGCGTCTCGGCAACGAGCTGGTTTTTGAGGGTCTGCAGTTCAGACTCCATGCGCAGGATCTGGGGGTGGTTCTTGCCCAGGTTGATGCCGCTTTCATCGAGCTTGGCTTCCAGCCGCGCAATGTCGGCTTTCAAACCGTTGACCAGTGGGTTCTGCATCACCTCGGCAACGGTGTCGGAGCCGCCGCGCTGGCGTTTGCTCTGGCTGTCTGTGGTCTGGGCCTGCAATGCGGTGAGCTGGCTGCTGATCTCGTTGAGTTTGGCGGTTTCGTAGTCCAGACGTTCATCGGACGAGGTGATGCCGTTGGCCTGCTGGAAGTCGGTGAGGGCTTTCTGGGCTTTTTCCAGGCGCTCCCGGGCAGCGACAGTTTGTTCGTTGAAGAAGCCTGTGTATTCACGGGCTGGCGCGGCACGCAGTTCGATGTTGACTGCGATGTAGGCCTTGGCGAAGGCGTTGGCCATGGCGGCAGCGAAGCCAGGGTCGGTGCCCTTGTATTCGATCTCGATGACGTTGCTCTCGCGCGAGGGTTTGACGCTCAGGTTTTTCTGAAGCACGCCGGCGAGCCAGTCGCTCGGTGTGCCGCGGCCTTGTGTGGCTGCGTTCCACTGCGCGCGCACGGTGGGGTTCTGGTCGAGCTTGAGCTGCGTTACCACGGCCTTGGCCACACGGTCGCTCTTGATGATGTCCGATTGCGTGGCCATGTAGCCCGGCGCCATGAGGCCGGCGAGCATCATGCCGCTGACCGGGTCAGGGGACTTCACGTCCAGCACCACAGAGGCGGTGGCGCTGTACTGCTTGTCCTTGAGCAGGCTCACCGTCGCGGTTGCACCGACCACCAGGGCGAGTGTGACCAGTGCAATGAGCCAGCGCGCGCGCAGGATGAGGAGGAACTGTTGGGGCGTCATGGCGTGGACCGAGGGGTCAGAAGAGGCTTTCGCGGACGTAGATGACGTCGTTGGGTTGCACGGGTTCGGTCATCGCTGGCTTGATTTCGCGCATGCTGCCGTCGGTCTGCTGTCGGTGCAGCACCAGTCGATCCTGCGAGCCGCGCGGTGTGGGGCCGCCGGCCTGAGCCAGGGCCTGCATCACGGTCATGGCCCGTTCGATGCGGAACGAGCCGGGGCGGTTGGCTTCGCCGTAGATGTAGAAGACCGGCGCGCGGTGCACGTAGATGACGTCACCGCTTTGCAGGACGATGTCGTCCTGCAGGTTCTCGCGAAGGAAGATGGAGGGCAAGTCAATCAGGCGGCGCAGGGGTTTGCCGTTGCGCACGCCCGTCACGATCACGTTGTCGTCACCCAAGGCTGTGGTGCCGCCGGCGCTGGCCAGGACGTCGCTCAGGCGGGTGTTGGTGCTTTCCAGCGGAAAGCGGCCCGGACGGCCAACCTGCCCGAGCACCGAAACCTGATTGCCGCGGATCTGCGTGAGCACCAGGGTGACCTGGGGCTTTTGGAGGAACCCGCCAGACTTCAGGGCGTCAGCGATTTTCTTCTCGGCGGCGGTCACCGACAGGCCGCCGAGCTTTACTTCGCCGATCAGCGGATAGGTGATGTTGCCGGTCTCCGAAATGCGCGTGTCCAGTGCGAGGTCCGGATTCTGGAACACCTGGATGCGTATGGCGTCACCGGCCGAGAGCGGGTAGTCGGGCTGAGCCTGTGCGTGGCTGTGAAGGGCCGTCAGCACCAGGCTGGCGGACAGCAGCCAGCGCACGCAGGCGCCTAGCCAGGAACGTGCCGTGGTGAGGTGGTTCATGCGGGTGCGGCTCACTTCAGGCCGGACAGACCACGTTCGAGGGTGGCGGTACCGTCGGACGATTCGGCGCTCGCGGTCGGCGTGGTCATGGACGGGCTGCTGTCCGTTGCTGCGGACGGCGCAGCGGTCTTTGCGAAGTCGCCCACGTAGGTGATGGTGGTGGCTTCGCGCAGGCGCTTGATGTCGGCGGTCACGGATTCGCTGGAGCGGCGGTTGTTGAGAAACTGCTCGATGCCCGGCGTGGCCACGGCTTCGGTCACCGGCGCCAGGCGCGACGAGTCGATGCGCAGGTAAGTGGCCCCCGATCCGGCGTTGAGCACCAGGCTTTGGCCGTCCTTGAGCGCGTGGACCTTGGGCAGCAGTTCCAGCGGGATCTGCTCGGCCGCACGGGTGGCGCTGCCACCGCGAAACTTGACGTTGCGTGCCTTGAGCAGGTTGGCAACCTCCTCGATCGATTTGCCGGCTTCGGCCATGCTGCGCAGTTCCGTCAGCACCGATGTGGCATCAGGCACCTGTATTTCCTGCACGGCGAAGACGCGGCGCTCGGCGAACAGGGCGGGATGCTCGGCGTAGTACTTCTTGACTTCGTCGGGCGTGATCTTGGGCAGGGCGCTGACCACCTGCTGGATGTAGGCACGTGCCAGCACTTCGCGGCGCATGGCTTCAAGCTGCGTCACCACTTCGGGACTGCGGTGCAGCTTAAGTTCTGTCGCCTGGTCCACTGCCAGCTGCTGGTCGATGAGGCGCTCAAGCACCTGCCGGCTGGCGGCCTGCACGGATTCCTTGGTGGCGCCATTGGTGTTGCTGCGGCCGAGCACTTGGTTGATCTGGTGAACGGAGATTTCTTCCGATCCCACTTTGGCTGCGACTTGGGTGGCGTCCTTGACGCCTTCTTTGTCGCCACAGGCTGCGAGACCAGCGGTCAGCATGGCCGCCAGCAGGACCGTGCTGGCGTTGAAGGCTTTGGACTTGATGCGGAAATGGGTCATGACAATGGCCTGCGATGGGTTCAGAACAAACAGCGAGCAATTCACTTGAAGGCCACGGATTTGCCGTCTGCATCGAGCACTCGTGCCCAGAGCGTTTCGATGGTGGACACCACGTCCTTGGGCATGGGGGCGTAGCCCAGATCCGTGGAAAGACCTTCGGCCTTGGTCATGGCCCAGTGGAAAAACTTGAGCGACTGCGATGCGCTCTGCGGCTTCTGGGGGCGCTGGTACATCACGACGAACGTGGCGCCTGTGATGGGCCATGCGGCGGGATGGGGCTGGTTGGTCAGGACCTGGTAGTAAGAGCTTTTCCAGTCGATGCCCGTGCTGGCTGCGCGGAAGGCGTCGGTGGTTGGGGTCACGTACACACCGGCAGCGTTTTCCACCAAGGCATGGCTCAGTCGGCCCTGCTTGGCGTAGGCGTATTCCACATAGCCGATGGCGTTGGCGGTGCGAGAAACCAGCGCAGCCACACCCACGTTGCCGCGGCCCCCGTTGCCGGTTGGCCAGTTGACTGTTGCGCCTTCTCCGACCTTGGACTTCCACTCGGCGTTCACCTTGCTGAGGTAATTGGTGTAGACGAAGGTGGTGCCCGAGCCTTCAGCACGGTAGACAGGGGTGATGGCCGCGTCGGGCAAGCTCAGCTGAGGGTTGAGCTTCTGGATGGCGGGGTCGCTCCAGCGCGTGATCTTGCCCAGGTAGATATCACCGAGCACAGCGCCCGTCAGCCGCATCTGGCCGGGACCGATGCCCTTGATGTTGACCACAGGCACCACCCCACCGATCAGGGTGGGGAACTGGATCTGTCCCTTGGCAGTGAGTTCCTCGTCGCGCAGCGGCGCGTCGGTGGCGCCGAAGTCCACGGTCTTGCTGTCGACCTGACGGATGCCGCCGCTGGAGCCAATGGCCTGGTAGTTCACTTTCACACCGCTCTCGCGCTGGTACACCTCGGCCCACTTCGCATACGCCGGTGCTGGAAATGTGGCGCCCGCGCCAGTGATTTCTTGTGCCCCCGCGGTTGGGGCGAGCAAGCTGAGAGAGGCAGCCGTACACAGGATGACCTGCGCTGCGCGATCGAGAAACGGTTTCATTTGAAATGCCCCTGTCTTGGTCAAGCTGCCAATCAGTCTAGGGACGAAGTACTTCAAATGTGTGACCGTTGGTGGTCAATTGGATGTGGAACTGCAATCAAAACGTCACTTGTGGGAACTAAGCTATTCGTTACTTTGTCCCAGGCCCCCCACACATGGCAGCTCAAATTCTTGTCGTTGAAGACGAGCCCCACATACAGGAACTGATTTCGGTCAACCTGGTTCGGGCGGGTCATCAAGTCCAGTGCGTGCTGGATGTCGAAAGCGCGCAACCGCTGGTGCAGCGTGCGTGGCCGGATCTCGTACTGATGGATTGGATGTTGCCCGGTATGTCGGGCGTCGACTACACGAGGTTGCTGCGGTCCGAGCCGCGCACGCGCGATTTGCCGATCATCTTGCTGTCGGCCCGAGACGAGGAGCGCGACAAGATCACAGGCCTGGAGGTCGGGGCCGATGACTACATCACCAAACCCTTCTCGGCGCGGGAGCTGCTGGCGCGCATTGCGGTGGTGTTGCGCCGCCGCGTGCCACAGGTGACGACCCAGGCGGTGGAGGTCAGCGGGCTGGTGCTGGATCCGTTGGCCAAAACCATCACCGCTGGCGGTGTGCCGGTGTTGCTGGGCCGCACCGAGTTTCGTTTGCTGCACTTTCTTGTCACGCACACCGATCGTGTTTACAGCCGTTCGCAGCTGCTGGACCAGGTGTGGGGTGCGGACTTTGTTGGCGACGATCGAACGGTGGATGTGCACATCAGCCGCTTGCGCAATGCGCTGGAGCCGGGTGGTCTGGATCACATCATCCGCACCGTGCGCGGCGTTGGCTACAGCCTGACGGTGATCCGCTGACCGATTGGTTGATTGCAAGCGCAGTGTTTTTTCACATTTGCAATATTTGAACGTCAGTTGCGTGGTTCTTTGGGATGTGATTGCCCTCACATCAGCGAATGTGGCTGTCTGAAAGCCATCGTGTAACCGGGTCTTCACACAAATTCATTACTCTGAACACTCGCTTGCGTTCCCTTTTGCGGATTGAAAGTTTCTGGGTCACTGAATCATGTCGTCGATTTCATTTTTGCGACTGCAACGGTCGCGCGGATTCACGTTGCTCGAACTGCTGGTGGTCATGGTCATCATCGGTTTGCTGGCTGGATTCGTAGGCCCCAGGTTCTTTGCACAAATCGGCAAATCCGAAGTGAAGACCGCTCGCGCGCAGATCGATGCGCTTGAGAAAGCGCTGGACCAGTACCGGCTGGACATGGGCCGATACCCGAACGGAGAGCAGGGCCTGGCGGCGCTCAACGAGCGGCCTTCGGGCGATGCCAAGTGGGGTGGCCCGTATCTGAAAAAGGGTGTGCCACTGGATCCCTGGGGTCAGCCCTACGTTTACAAGGCACCGGGTGAACATGGTGAGTACGACCTGTTGTCGCTGGGCAAAGATGGGCAGCCCGGCGGCACGGGAGAAGCCGAAGACATCGTGAGCTGGTGAGCATGCGCTACGTGGTCAAGTCGCTGCGGCCCGATCTGGGCGTTGCCACCACAGCGATCGACGCTCTGGACGAAGCGGATGCGCGCCGGCAGGTCACAGCGCTAGGTCAAGCGGTCGTGTCGATCTCGCGAGACCGCGGCTTGCGGCTGGGCTCGTCGGGCGCGGACTCGACGGCCAAGTTCCCGGTGTTGCTGTTCAGCCAGGAGCTGCTGTCTTTGCTGAGCTCGGGGGTGAGCATCGTCGAGGCGGTGGAGACGCTGGCTGAAAAAGAGTCCCGTGCGCAGGTGCGTGCCGTTTTGCAACGCATCCAGGTCAGCCTGCGCGAAGGGCGCACGTTGTCCCATGCACTGGAAAGCTTGCCACTGGCGTTTCCGCCACTGTATGTGGCCACGGTGCGCGCCAGCGAACGAACCAGCGGTCTGGACGAAGCGCTGGGGCGCTACATTGCCTACGCCAGTCAGCTGCAGACGTTGCGCAGCAAGCTGGTGAGCGCGGCCATCTACCCGGTGATGCTGATCGGCGTGAGCAGTCTGGTGATCCTGTTTCTCATGGGTTATGTGGTGCCGCGCTTCTCGCACCTCTACGAAGACATGGGCGACCAGCTGCCCTGGATGTCGCGCCTGATGATGCAGTGGGGGCAGGCCGTTGAGCAGCATTGGCCGATGCTGCTTGTGTTGATGGTTGCACTGGCCGTTGCGCTGGCGGCCGGTGGCGCTCGGATGCTGGGCCGCGGGCTGGTGGGACAGCTCTGGCGTATTCCCGCTGTGGGTGAGCATCTGCGGGTGTTTGAGTTGGCGCGGCTGTACCGCACGCTGGGCATGTTGCTGCGTGGCGGTATTGCCATCGTTCCGGCGCTGGAGATGGTGGGCGGTCTGCTGTCGCACGCGTTGCAGCCGCGCCTGGTGGCTGCGACGCGGTCCATTCAGGAAGGGCGTTCCTTGTCGCACGCCTTCGAGGCCAACGGACTCACCACCGCGGTGGCGCTGCGCATGCTGCGAGTGGGCGAGCGCGCCGGCAACATGGGTGAAATGATGGAGCGCGCCGCGGCCTTTCACGACGAAGAGCTGGCCCGCTGGGCCGAGTGGGCCACCAAGCTGCTGGGCCCGGTACTGATGCTGTTCATGGGCTTGGTGATCGGCGCCATCGTGGTGCTGATGTACCTGCCGATCTTCCAGTTGGCAGAGACTATCCAATGAACGCACCGCACCATCCTGCCCTTTTTGTGCGGGCGTTCACGGTGTCAGAGTTGCAGACCGCGCGGCAGGCTGCGCAGGCCCGTGGCGTGCGCCTGATCGTGGCACTCGAGGAGGCCTGCACCTCGCCCGCCGAGTTCACCGCCCGGCTGGCCGCCAGTGCCCAGTTGCAGCCGGTGGGCATGACCGACCTGCATGCGATGGCGCCGGCTTTTGACCTGCTGCCGTATAGCGAGGCACTGCAACGCGAATGTCTGCTGATGCACGACGGCGAGAGTCCAGAGGATCCGTTGGTGCTGGTGGTGGCCGACCCATTCAACAGCCCGTTGCTGGACTGGGCCGAAGAGCGTGTGCACCAACCCAAGAGGGTCCGAGTGGCGCACCGTGGCGATATCGAAGCCTATCTGGCCCGCCACGAAGACAGCCTGCGCGCAATGGACGCGATGGCGCCCCTGCAGGTGGCCACTGTCGCCGATAGCGGAGCCGAGGACATTTCGCTGCGCAGCATCAGCGAAGACTCTAGCCCCGTGGTGCGCTTGGTTAACTCCACGCTGTACGACGCGCTGAAGACCGGCGCGAGCGACATCCACCTGGAGACATCCCCCGGCGGGATCTCCATCAAGTACCGCATCGACGGTGTGCTGGCACACGTGGGCGGCATCCAGGGGGGCGAGAACGCCGATCAGGTGATCTCGCGCATCAAGGTCATGGCCGAACTCGACATAGCCGAGCGGCGCGTACCTCAGGACGGCCGCTTCAAGGTGGCTGCGCTGGGACGCAACATCGACATCCGCGTGTCCATCATGCCCAGCATCCACGGCGAAGACGCGGTGCTGCGCGTGCTGGACAAGGAGCGCCTGGCCGACCAGGTGACCGGTCTGAGCCTGGAAGCTCTGGGCTTTGACGACGTCACCATGGCCCTGCTGCGCCGGCTGTGCGTGGAGCCCTACGGCATGCTGCTGGCGACCGGCCCAACCGGCAGCGGCAAGACCACCACCCTGTACGCCGCCATCAACGAGATCAACCACGGACACGACAAGATCATCACCATCGAAGACCCGGTGGAATATCAGTTGCCCGGCGTGCTGCAGATCCCGGTGAACGAGAAGAAGGGCCTGACGTTTGCGCGTGGGCTGCGTTCGATCCTGCGGCACGACCCGGACAAGATCATGGTGGGCGAAATCCGCGATGGCGAGACCGCACAGATCGCGGTGCAGGCCGCGCTGACGGGCCACCTGGTGCTCACCACGGTGCACGCCAACAACGTGTTCGATGTGCTGGGCCGCTTCACCCACATGGGTGTGGATCCCTACAGCCTGGTAGCCGCGCTCAACGGGATCGTGGCGCAACGCCTGGTGCGGGTGAACTGCCCCGACTGTGTGGCCGATGAAACACCCACGCCCGAGCTGCTGACCGCTTCGGGCCTGGCGGATGTGACGGGTTTTCGCTTTCGCGCTGGCCAGGGTTGCGCAAGTTGCCGCGGCACTGGCTACAAGGGTCGCAAGGCGGTGGCCGAGGTGCTTCTGCTGGACGACGAACTGCGTGAACTGATCGTCACCCGCGAGCCTGTGCGGCGCGTCAAGGAAGCGGCCTACCGCAAAGGCACCCGCATCCTGCGCGACGTCGGGCTGGACCTGGTGCGCCGAGGCGAGACCACATTGCAGGAGCTCAACCGTGTGGTCACCTGAGCGCAACGAATGGCATGTAGGTCTGCTGGAGGACCGGCTGGTCATCGCGCGCGCTGCGGGCTGGGGGCAGCGGCAGGCCGCCGACGTGCAGGTGCTGCCCGTCCCGCCGCAGGCGCCCGAGGCCCCGGCCTGGCAGGCCGCGGTGGCAGCGCTGGGGACTTGGCTGGCGCAGCAAGCCCGGCCCCGTCTGCGCCTGCATGTGGTGCTGTCGGCTCGCTTTGTCCGCTGGCAGTTGCTCGCCTGGCCACCGCAGATCCGCCGGCCGGACGAATGGGCTGCATTCGCCAGCCTGCGGTTCCGCGAGACCTATGGTCCGGTTGTCGAGAGCTGGCGTCTGGCCCACCCCGACCCGGTACCGGGTCGTGCCGTGCCGGTGAGCGCGGTCGATGCCGACCTGCTGGACGCGCTGCAGGGCCTGGAGACCACCAACGGAGCAAAGCTGGTGCGGGTGACCCCCTATCTGTCGGCTGCTTTTGACCGCTGGCGCGGGCGCCTGGGCGCCGGTACCACTTGGTTCGGCGTGGCCGAACCAGGCCATCTGAGCCTGTGCCTGTTGCACGGTGGCGCCTGGCACGGCCTGCGCTCGGTGCGTTGCACGGGCACGTCGGCCACCGACTGGCTGGCTGCGTGCGCGCCCTTGCAGGCGCAGCTCGGCGTGGCCAGCGGCTTGCTGCTGGAACCCGCGCCACCCTTGCTGGTGGCTGGTTGCACCGGCGCGCCGCCCACCCGGGCCGACCGCGACGTGGTCTGGCTGGCGCCGGCTGGCGATCTCGATGGCGCGCCCGACTTGGGCCGCATGGCCTGGGGGGTGTGACCGTGGTGGCTGCACTGGACATCAATTTCACGCGGCGTCGGCGCGCTGCTTCTCCGCTGGGCTGGTTGTTGCTGGTGGCGGGGGGACTCGCGTTGGGCGTGGTTGCGCTGGATCATCAGCAGGCGAAGGTCGAACTGCAGGCCGTGCAGGAACGCGCGCAACGGCAGGCCCGTGAGCTGCGGCCCGGACCGCGCCGCCAGGTTGCGCCCGTGAGCCCCGAGACCGCAGTTGCGGTCGCACGGGTCGGTACCGCGCTGGCGCAACCCTGGGACGGGTTGCTGCGCGAACTCGAGGCGCAACGCGACCCGCGGGTGGCGTTGTTGGGAATAGAAGCACAGGCGGCCACGCGCAGCCTGCGGATGACAGGCGAGGCTCGGTCCATGAACGATGTGGTGGCTTACGTCAACCGGCTGCGCCGGTCGGCGCTGACCCAGAGCGCGGTGCTGTCCACCCACGAGGCGCGCCGTGAGGGTGAGGTGGATCTGATCCGCTTCTCCCTGGACCTGGTCTGGAAGGCGCCGCTGTGAAGAACTGGCTTACCACCCGTCTGCGTTTCGCGCTGCACCGCCACGGCTGGCCTGCACCGGTCGGGCTGCTGATGGCGCTACTGGTCTGGCCCCTGGCCCACTGGGGTGCCGACCGTGCGAGGGCCGATGCATCGGCGCTGAGCGCGACTCTGCAGGAGCAGCGTCTGCAGCAGGTTCGTCAGCCTGGCCCACCGGCCACGCCAGGCCAGGATCTGGCAGACCTGCCGTCCCGCTTGCCCGCAGCCGAGGGTGCGCTGGAAGCGCTGCAGACGATCCATGCGGCGGCGGCTCGGCATGGGGTGAAGCTGTCTGCGGGCGAATACCGCCTGGTTCGAGAGGGTGGCAGCCCGCTGATCCAGCGCTACCAGATCACGTTGCCGGCCAGTGGTGCTTACCCGGACGTTCGCGCCTGGATGGCGACCGTCATGAACACCCTGCCCACCATCGCGATGGACGAGCTGAGTCTGACGCGCCAGGACGTGGGGAGTCCCGCGATCGAGACCCGTGTGCGCTGGACGCTGTACCTGAGGGCATCCTGAATGGCCATCTCGCGCAACACGGGCCTGTTCGGCCTGCTCGCTCTGACCCTGGCAGCCACCTGGTACGCGGCCGGGCTCGAAGAGGCCGATGGGTTGGTGGTCGCGACGCAAGAGCGTGGTGCCCGGTTGCCCGGGGCCTCGGTGCAGCCCGGCACACCCCCACCCGCACCCGCCCGCCGGCCGGCCGGAGTGGAGGCCCCGGTCATCGCGGCTTTTGAAGGTGCAGCGGCTCCCGGTGTGGCAGCAGTGGCTTCGCAACAACGCATGTCGCCCGTCGGGCGTGACCTGTTTGCCGTGCGCAGCTGGCAGCCGCCTCCGGCTGCGGCGCCTCCTGCAGAGCCTGTGGCGGCGCCGCGTGCGCCGCCGTTGCCGTTCCGTTACGCCGGGCGCATGGAGGAAGACGGTCAGGTGGTCGCCTTCGTCAGCGAGGGCAGCACCACCAAGGTGCTGCGCCAGGGCGACACCTTCTCGAACTACCGGGTGGAGGAGATCACGGCGCAGGGCATGCGCCTGGTCTACCTCCCGCTCAATGAAACCCAGCGGCTGCTGTTCGAAAGCAAGAATTGAACTCCCCTACCGTCGTGCGCCGTGTGGTCTCTTTGTTGGCCGTGATGGTCAGCGCGGGCTGCGCCACTCATCCCGCCATCATGGAAAGCCAGGCGCTGGCCGACACCGGTCAGCTCGAAGCCAGCGTGGCCCGGCTGGAAGCGGGCGTGCGAGAGAGCCCGGGCAACAATGAGCTGCGGGCCCGCTACTACCGCCAGCGCGATACGGTCGTGGCGCGTCTCGTTGCACAAGCAGAGACCGAGCGTCTTGCCGGCCGCTTTGCTGAAGCACAGTCTGCCTACCAGCGCGCCCAGCTGGTGGACGCCAACAGCCCCCGTGTGCGCGATGGCTTGATTGAACTCGATGGTCAGCGTCGCGTGGCAGTCAAGGTCTTCGAAGCACAGAGACTGCTCGCCAAAGGCGACAACGCCGGCGCTGAACGCGTGTTGCGCGAGGTGTTGTCGCTTTCGCCCGGTCACCCCGAAGCGCGGCGCCTGCTGCCGCAGGTGCGCGCGGCGCTGCCGCGGCCAGACATGGGGCCCCAGGCCCTGGCGGCCTCGTTGTCCAAGCCGATCACGCTGGATTTTCGCGATGTGCCACTGAAGAGCGTGTTCGAGGTGATCTCGCGCACCGCGGGTGTGAACTTTGTGTTCGACAAAGACGTGCGCTCCGACACACGGGTCACCATATTCGTGCGCAACACCAACATCGACGAAGTCATCAGGCTCGTGCTTTCGACCAACCAGCTCGAGCGCAAGCTGCTCAACGAGAACACGGTGCTGGTGTACCCCGACACGCCAGCCAAGGCACGCGACTACCAGGAGCTGGTGACGCGCAGTTTCTATCTGGCCAATGCCGACGTGAAGCAGGCCCAGACCCTGGTGCGCACTCTGGTGAAGACCAAAGACATCTTCATCGACGAGAAGCTCAACCTGCTCATCCTCAAGGACACACCGGAAGCGGTGCGCCTGGCCGAACGCCTGCTGGAGTCGCTGGACATGGCCGAGCCGGAGGTGATGCTGGATGTGGAGGTGCTGGAAGTCACCCGCAGCCGCCTGCTGGAGCTGGGCCTGCGCTTTCCCGATTCCATCGGCTACGGGCGGTTGCTCAACGATCAGGTCACCACCATCGTCAACAACGGCGTCACACAAAGCAGCGTAGTGCCTGGTGGTTCGCTGGCCGAGGGCTTTATCGACCTGCGAAACCGCAGCGGCCTGACCAGTTTTGTGAGCAACCCGGCCGTCACCCTCAACCTGCGCAGTGAAGCGGGCGACGGCAATACCCTGGCCAATCCGCGCATCCGTGTGAAGAACCGGGAAAAGGCCAAGATCCACATTGGCGACAAGCTGCCAGTGTTCACCACCACTTCCACTGCCAACGTGGGGGTGGCGGCTTCTGTGGCCTATCTGGACGTGGGTTTGAAGCTGGATGTGGAGCCCACCGTCTATCTGGAGGATGAGGTCGCCATCAAGGTGCAACTGGAGGTCAGCAGCGTCAGCCGCGAAGTCTCGGGGCCCGCCAGTTCACTGGCCTACCAGATCGGTACGCGCAGCGCGTCCACCGTGTTGCGCCTGAAGAACGGCGAGACCCAGGTACTGGCCGGTCTGATCAACGACGAAGAGCGCAGCAGCGCCAACCGCCTGCCGGGCCTGGGCGATGTGCCGGTGGTCGGTCGACTTTTCTCCAGCCAGCGCGACAACAACAGCAAGACCGAGATTGTGTTGTTGATCACACCACGCATCCTGCGCAACCTCAACCGTCCCGAGAGTGCCACCTGGGCCGAATCGGCGGGTTCCGAAGCCTCGGTGGGTGCGCCTCCGATGCAGATCCGGCGTGCCGACCCGCGCGGACTTTCGCTCTCGAGCAGTGGCGGTCCGGGCGCGGGGCGGGCGGCAGAGCAGGGCGGAGCGCCGCGCCCCTTGGCGCCGGCCGGGCCTGTTGTGACAGTGCCCTCAGTGCCGGGCGACGAGGCCGACGACGCGCGGGGCCAGGCGCCAGCGCTTGGAGGTGTGGTGGAACGGGCTGCGACCAGCACGCCCGCAGCCACCGAGGCACCAGCGCCCGCAGCAGCACCGTCGGTCACGCTGACACCGGTGACCCCACTGAGCGGGCCCGCACGTGCAGGGCAGACGCCGTGAAGCGCGCGGTCCGTGGCTTTACCCTGATCGAGCTGGTGGTTACCGTGGCCATCGTGGCCATCCTCGCCACGGTGGTGGTGCCTTTGGGTGAACTGGGGGTGCAGCGGGCACGCGAACACGAATTGCGCTCCGCTCTGCGGCAGATCCGGACCGCTATCGACGCCTACAAGCGAGCCTACGATGAAGGGCGCGTGATGCCCCGCGTGGGCGCCAGTGGATACCCGCGTTCGCTGGCCGAGCTTGCCAGTGGCGTGGACGATGCTCGCAGCCCCAACGCGCAGAAGATCTACTTTTTGCGCCGTCTGCCACGCGACCCGTTCCACCCCGACCGCGAATTGCCCGCCGAAGAGACCTGGGGCCTGCGCGCCTACAGCAGCCCGCCCGAGGCGCCAGCCGAAGGTGCTGACGTGTTCGACGTGTACTCGCGCTCCGAGCGCACCGGCCTGAACGGCCAGCCTTACCGGGAATGGTGATGCGCAGCCGCGGTTTCACCCTGATTGAGCTGATGGTGGTCATGGCCATCGTGGCCACGTTGCTGTCCATCGTGACTCCGCGCTACTTCAACCATCTGGACCACGCCCGTGAAACCGCGTTGCGGCAGACGCTCGCGGTCACGCGGGACGCGATTGACAAGTTCCACGCCGACCACGACCGCTACCCGGCCAGCCTGGACGAGCTGGTGAGCCGGCGCTACCTGCGCACCGTGCCGGTGGACCCCCTCACCGACAGCAGCGACACCTGGACCCTGTTGGCTCCACCCACTGGTTCCGAAGAGGCGCCGAGCGGACTCTCGGGCGGCGTTTGGGACCTGCGCAGCGGTGCGCATGCCGAAGGCAAGGGCTATGACCAGTGGTAGCGCTTCAAAGCCGCGCCTGCACCGCACGCAGGGTGGCTTTGGCTACCTGTTCGTGCTGTTCGTGCTCGCCGGCCTGGGCATCCTGCTCGCGGGTACAGGCCAGGTCTGGCACACCACTGCGCAGCGCGAGAAAGAAGCTCAGTTGCTCTTCATCGGACACCAGTTTCGGCAGGCACTCGCCTCTTACAGAGACCACAGCCCCGACGGCACACCCAAAGCGCCCGCCAGCTTGCAGGATCTGTTGGAAGACCGGCGCTTTCCTACCCCCAAGCGGCACCTTCGCCGCGTCTGGCGCGACCCCTTCACCAACGACACCGACTGGGGCTTGCTCCGGCAGGGAGCAGGCATCGTCGGCGTGCACAGCCGCTCGTCTGCGCGCCCGCTGCGCACGGCCTTTGATACGTCCGACGCCGCCTTTGCCGGCACCGAGGCCTACGCGCAATGGGTGTTCGATGCCAGCTTCTTGACACCCGCGGTCCCCACAGCGGCCCCGACTTCCCCAACGCTGCCACCATGACACCGACCAAGCCCTTTGTCCGCCTCGATGCCCACGACCTTGAGCACCTCATCGTCACCATCGAAGCCTCGCTCCAGGTGCAGACACCCGCCCAGTTCTTCCTCTGGGCGCAGGGCGCGTTGCAGGGGTTCATTCCGCACGAGGCGCTGTGGTGTGCGCACGGCGACACCGAGCGCATGCGTCTGCGCTTCGAGTCGTTTTCACGCGGCATACCTTGCGCGCGCACCGAGGCTCAGGTCACCGATCCGGCCAACGGCCTGCTGCCCCGCCTGGTCGACGACTGGCTGCGCGGCGGGCGCGTGCCGCGCCTGATCAGCCACGACGGACCCGATCAGGTTGGTCGTCGCCAGCTGATCGCCGACCTCAAGCGCTGCGGTTTCGAGCATGTGGCCGCGCACGGCGTGAAGGAACTGCAGGGAGATCACGGCAGCTTTTTCGTGTTCGCTGGCATGGATCGGCCGCCCAACCCGCGCGACGCCTACCTGCTGGAACTGCTCATGCCGCACCTGCACCTGGCGCTGCACCGCATGCTGCCACGCAGCGACAAACCTGCAGTGGCCGATGCCGCACCGGTGGTGCTGTTGTCCAAGCGCGAGATCCAGGTGCTGCACTGGGTCAAGAACGGCAAGACCAACCAGGAAATCGGCCAGATCCTGGGCATCAGCCTGCCGACCGTGAAAAACCACCTGCAAAAGGTGATGCGCAAGTTGAATGTGAACAACCGTGCCCAGGCCGTGGGCAAGAGCGCGACCCTGCGCCTGATGGCCACCACCGACGTGCAGTGACACGGCCCGCCAGAGGGCTTCAGCTGCTGGCCGCAGTGCCAGCCAGCGCCGCTTTGTAAGCCGCGGTTACGGCGATCGGTCCGTTCCGACCTTTGCTTCGCATTTCGCAGCAAAGGCTGGTCTGAACGGACCATGCGACCCGTCTTGGTGCGCTCAAGTTCCGCAACGTTGGATTTCTAAAGTTCCGCCTGTTCAACCAAAAGTTCTTTTGAGTTGGCACCAGGGAAAAGTTCCTCCACACGTTGTTACTCATTTTGAAAGATTGGAAATCCTCATGAAACTCAAGCACATCGCTCTGGCCGCCGTGATGGCGGCCACCGGTCTGGCCCACGCCGGTGTCGATTCCGGCGCCGCTTCTGGCGACGGTACCTTCCTGGCTACGGTGTCTTACGGCAACGCCTCCGCTGGTTCGTCGGCCTCGTTCGACCTGGGCCTGAGCTATTCCCAGCTGGCCAGCTGGCAAGCCGACATCAACGCCACCCTGTCCGGCGGCGCGGCTGAGTGGTTCCGCGCCTGGAACCTCACCACCGGTGAAGCCAGCGGCACCGGGCTGGTCACCTCGGTGATCGGCAACTACGGCACCGCCCTGGCCGATTTCAACGCTGCCGCCGCCGCCGCTAGCGCCACGAACACCGCGCAGCTGCAGGTCATGGCCCTGGACGGAGTAGGTACCGAAGTCGGTGGTCGCGGCGTGTACGCTTCCGGCAACGCCATCAACGCAACCACCGGCGCCGGTGCAACGCTTGCCGCTTCGACCAACCTCGTCAACAACGGTCTCGCGGGTGGCACCACTGTCGGTAACTTCTTTGCCGCTGTGAACGTCAGCGGCACCCACGCCACCGACGCCAATGGCGCCAACTTCGCCAGCGCAGGCAGCTTTGCCTATTTCAACAACGGTGGTGGCATGGAGAAGCTCGGTAACACCGGCATGTTCGACACCAACGGACAGTACAACGGCACCTACGCCGCTGGTACCACCACCTTCGCGGGCCAACAGCAGGCTGTGGCTTTCTTCAATCAGGTTTCCAGCAGCCTGACAGGTGCCAACAAGGCCAAGCTCACGGCCATCGGCTACGACTTCGACGCCGACGGCACCATCGAGTTCGACAACAACGGCGCCAGCGTTGCCGGCTTCACCGAATACGGCGTCTGGACCCTGCAGGGCGACGTGCTGAAGTTCAGCGTGGCCGCCGTGCCGGAACCCGAGACCTACGCCATGCTGCTCGCCGGTCTGGCCCTGATGGGTGGCATCGCCCGCCGCCGCAACCAGAAGGCCTGAGCCCCGCGCTCCGTCTGCGCTCTCTGCGTGTTTCCTGAGGCCGCTCGCCCGCGGGCGGGCGGCCTCCCGTGTCCCGGCCTCCTTCCTTCCGACCCCCCTCTTCACAGGACCTCATCATGAAAATCCGTTCCGTCTCCGTGGCCGCCGCTCTGGCTTGCGTGGCCTCTTCTTCCTTCGCCCTGACCCCGACCCAGATCGACGCTTCCACCGTGCAACTGTGGATCAGCGGTGCCAGCGCCCCGACGGCCGCTGTGTACGGCGCCGTGCGCAAGCTGTGCGTGGACAACGACAGCAACGGTTCGCCCGACGACCTGCACGTGTACCTGGAAAAATCGGTGACCACCGCTTCTGATGCGGCCCCGGGCAAGAGCAACGCCGGCAAGTTCGCCGCCTACGCCTGCACCATGGGTGCCCTGGCCGGCGCCGACCTGGAAGGCAAGAAAACCGTCGTTTACCACACCTTCGACGTGGGTTCGTTCGAAGCCTACACGCCGCACCTCTCGCTGGCCGGTGAAGTCAACCCCAGCGTGACCAACTCGGTCAAGCGCCTGAAGAACATCGCCGCCACCACCGGCAACACCTGCGCCCCGACCAGCCTGACCACGCAAGACCCGACCTACCTGAACTGCGGCAGCGTGGCCGTGACCGTGGCCCCCAACGCCAGCGTGAACGCTGTGCCCACCCTGCCCGTGGGCGGCGTGTCGGACACCGAATACACCCTGAACCAGCTCAACCTGACCGTGGGCAAGAGCCTGGCCGACATCGGCAGTGAAGTGTCCACCAACGTGGGTCAAGGCTTTGGCCTGGCCGTGAGCTATCCGCTGTACGTGGCCATGCAGGCTTCGCAAGGCATCACCGGCGCCGCCTGCGCCGCCACCGGTTCGGGTGCTGCCATCACCGCGGTGAACACCACCCCGGCCTGCCAGCCCAACATCAGCCGCCAGAAGTACGCTGCCCTGGTCGGTGGCAACGCTAGTGACAAGGACGCCGGCCTGCTGGCCTCCACGCTGGCCGGTGCATCCCTGGCGGTCGAGCGCCGCGTCGGCACTTCGGGCACGCAGTCGGCTTCCAACGCCTTCTTCCTGAACGCGCCTTGCGCCACCGGTCTGGCACTCGGTGCGCTGACGCCGGACGGTTCCAACCTGGTCGGTTCCACCGTGTATCCGAAGGTGACCATCCGCTCTAACAACGGTTCGGGCGACGTCAAGACCAGGCTGACCGACGCCTCGTCCGCCGGCGCCCACGCCGTTGGCGTGTTGTCGCTGGAGAACGCGCCGAGCGCCACCGAGAAGTTCGCCTTCGTCAAGCTCAACGGCGTGTCCCCCACCGCCGATGCCAAGCAGCGCCAGACCGCCATCGACGGTGACTACGAGTTCTGGTACGAGCTGGTGGCCTTCACCGCCGCGTCCGCACCGGCCGAAGGTGTGGCCCTGATGTCCGGCCTGACCACCGCCCTGGGCGACCCGTCGGTGACCGACCTGCGCGGCCTGTTCGTGACCCCGCTGTCGGGCAACACCAACGCGGCCTTCCCGTCGCAGGTGTCCAAGGGCTACAAGGGCGGCAACGCCTGCGCTGTGTCGACCCAGTAAGTCGACGATTTGAACCGCACACAGGGCCCCTTGCGCGCCCGGTGTGCCCGGTGTTGTGAACCGGTTCCCGGGACAGCCAGTGATGGCTGTCCCGATCCTGTTTGGTGATTTCTGTTTTTCACAGGCATTTCATGTTGCTGTGTTTGTTGGGCTGTGTGCCCGGACGTTTCCCCGCACCCTGGCTCCGTGCACCATTGCACCGCGCCGCCGCGGCCCTGAGCCTGCTGGCCTTGCTGGCGGGGTATGGCAGCGTGGCTTGGGCCCAGGAGGCCCGTTTCAATGTGTTCGAGTACCGCGTCGAGGGCACGACCCTGCTGCCGCCGCTGGCAGTGGAGCGTGCGGTGTACCCGCACATGGGTGAACAGAAAAGCCTGGCCGACGTGGAGAAGGCGCGCGACGCGCTGGAGAAGGCCTACCACGCCTCGGGCTACCTGACGGTGCTGGTGACGATTCCGCAGCAGAAGGTGGACAGCGGCGTGGTGAAGCTGGCGGTGACCGAGGCGCCGGTGGATCGGTTGCGTGTGGTGGATGCACGCTATTTCCTGCCCAGCGACATCAAGGCCGGTGTGCCCGAGCTGGCCGAGGGCAAGGTGCCCAATTTCCAGGACATGCAGACCGAGCTGACCGCGCTCAACCGCAGCCCGGACCGGCGCATCACGCCGGTGCTGCGCCCAGGCAAGACGCCAGGGACGGTGGAGGTGGACCTGAAGGTGCAGGACGAACTGCCCCTGCACGGCAATGTGGAGCTCAACGACCGTTACAGCCAGGACACCTCGCGCACGCGCCTGAGCGCCAACCTGCGCTGGGACAACCTCTGGAACAAGCAGCACAGTGTGGGCCTGACGCTGCAAACCTCGCCGGCCGACGTGAACGAAAACAAGGTGTTCTCGGCCAACTACACCGTGCCGCTGAACGGGGGCGATTTCCTGGCGCTGTATGGCGTGAAATCCGATTCCGATGTGTCGGCCGTGGGCACGCTGAGCGTGGTCGGGCGGGGCACGATCCTGGGACTTCGCTACATCCGGCCGCTGCCTGGCAGCGCGACCCTTTTTCACAGCGCGTCATTCGGCGTGGACTACAAAGACTTTGACCAGGCGGTGGTGCTGGTCGACAGTGGGGGGTTCAACACGCCCATCAAGTACCTGCCGTTCACGCTGGGCTGGGACGCCACCTGGGTGGAGCCCGGTGGCACCACCAAACTGGGCCTGGCGTTCAACTTCCATCTGCAGGGGCTGGTGGGTGACGAGCAGGACTTTGCCAACAAGCGTTACCAGGGCCGTCCGGCCTATGCCTACCTCAAGGGCCACGCGTCCCGCGACTGGAAGCTGCCCAAAGACTACGGGCTGGGTGTGCGCGCCAGCTGGCAGCTGGCCGGGCAGGCGCTGATCTCCAACGAGCAGTTCGCCATCGGCGGTGTGGACACGGTTCGGGGCTACCTCGAATCGGCCGCACTGGGCGACCGCGGCATCGCGTTGAGCCTGGAGGGCACGTCGCCCAACCTCGCGTCCCGCTTCCCGTCGTTGGGTGAGTCTGTCACCCAGTTGCAGGCAGTCGCATTTATCGACACAGCCATGGTCCGCGTGATCGACCCGATCAGCGCCAGCGACCGCTTCTCGCTCGCTGGCGTCGGCCTGGGCCTGAACGCCAAGGGCTGGGGCGGTTTGGATCTCTCGCTGAGCTGGGCGTACCCGCTGCGGGCCGTGGGGCAGACCCGAAAGGGTGATCACCGATTCCATTTCAACGTCGCCTACGGCTGGTAAAGCCGTTCCGGAGAAGAGCATGAACCGTCAACGCTACCGCCTTGTTTTCTCCACCAGCCTCGGCGCTCTGGTGGCCGTTGCCGAAAACGCCCGTGGCCGCGGCAAGGCCGCCAGCGGTACGCGCCGTGCTGGCGCAGTTTTGGCCAGCGTGTTGCTGGCCGGGCCGGCACTGGCGCAGAAGCTGCCCACCATCAGCCCGGGAGGGAGCCTGCCCGGCTTTGTGACCTATGGTCAGGCCAACTACCTGCAGAACGGTACCCAGGCGCTTGTGAACCAGGTGGGCAACAAGGCGATCCTGAACTGGCAGAACTTCAACATCGCGCCCGGTCACGGTGTGGAGTTCCGCCAGGTGGACAGCCTGGCGTCGGGCAAACTTGTGGCCGGTGCCAGCTTCACCACGCTCAACCGCATCTGGGACATCAACCCCAGCGTGATCTACGGCAGCATCACCCAGGGGGCGGGGCAGAAGGCCAACATCATCCTGGTCAACGGCAACGGCATCGCCTTCATGGGCGGGTCGCAGGTGAACCTCAACAGCTTCACCGCCACCAGCCTGGACCTTGCCGACAAGTACGTCGTCAGCACGCTGCTGCCGGGTGATGACCAGCCGCAGTACCAGGGCACGGGCGGCTTCGTCAAGGTGTTCGAGGGTGCACAGATCACGGCGGGCGAGCAGGGCCGCGTCATGTTGATCGCGCCCACGGTGGTCAACCAGGGCAGCATCGCCGCGCCGGGTGGCCAGGTGGTGCTGGCGGCAGGCACCAAAGCCTATCTGCGCACCGCAGCGGCCTATGGCGACAGCGATGTGCGCGGCCTGATGGTGGAGGTGGACAGTCCGGCCGACCTCAACAGCTACGACAGCGCGAACACCACCGTCAAGGACGGTGTGATGGACGGGCAGGCGGTGGACCTGACGAACCCGGCCCTGGACCTGCTGGGCAACGCGACCAACCTGGGCAAGCTGACCGCGACCACTGGCAACGTGACCATGGTGGGCCTGGCGGTCAACCAGCTGGGGCTGGCGCGCGCCACCACGTCGGTGGTGGCCAACGGCACGGTTTATCTCATGGCCGCCGACAGCTACAAGAGCCCGGGTGCCGCCAACCTCAACAGCCAGGGCAGTCGCTCGGACCGTGCAGGTCGCGTGACCCTGGGCGAGGGCAGCGTGACCGAGGTGGTACCCGAAATCTCTGACACGACGACTTCGCTGGACTGGGTCGAGAAGGTGGGATCGCTCCAGAAGCGGCACACGGATCTGGAAAACAAGTCGACGGTGAAGATCCTGGGCAACGACGTGCGCCTGGCTGGCGGTTCCACCGTGCGTGTCCCTGGCGGAGTGGTGGACATCACCGCGCTGGACAAACCGTTGAATCTGGACGGGCAGGGCACCAACCCCTTCACGACCACGGGTGTTGACCAGGTGTCGGGCACGGCACGGGTGCACGTGGCCGATGGCGCGATGATCGACGTGTCGGGTCTCAAGGATGTGCAGGTCTCGGCAGCGCGCAACACGGTGGAGGTGGAGCTGCGCGGTGACGAGCTCAAGGACTCTCCGATCAACCGCGCTGGCGCTCTGCGCGGGCAGAAGGTGTTCCTGGACGTCGAACGCTCGCTGGACCGCGCGCGCGATGGTGAGTCCACGCTGGTGGCCGAGGACAGCCTGCTGGCGTACCAGGCCCGACTGGGCCGCACGGTGGCCGAGCGGTCCACCCAGGGCGGCACGGTGAACATCCGGTCGCAGGGCGAGACCATTCTGGAAACGGGTGCCCACATCAATCTCTCGGGCGGCAGCGTCCAGTACACAGCCGATACCGTCAAGTCGACCCTGCTGTTTTCCAACGGCCAGCGGGTGGAAGCGAGCGAAGCGGACGGCGATGTCAAATACGACGGCATCGCCACCCGCTACGTGATCAATCACGATCGCTGGAACAAGACTCAGACCGTCGACCTGGGCGAGTACACCAAGTACGACCTGGGCTATACCGATGGCAAGTCGGCCGGCGCGCTGAACACGGTGGGTATGGGCGGCACGGTGCTGCAGTCCACCATCGAAGGCAAGACCGTGGTGGGCGAGCGTCAATTGGCAGCGGGCAAAGCGCCCCAGGGTGCGCGCCTGCAAGTGGGTGCATCGTCCAGCGGCGACGACGCCGATTTCAAGAACTTCCAGCAGATTCATCTGGGGCAGGCGTATCCGCAACTGCCGGCCAGCTTCAGCTTTGGCGAGACACTCTCGGCCGACCTGAAGAACAACCTGTTCATCGACACCGGTCTCCTGGGTGAGGGCCGGGTCAGCAATCTCACGGTCTACTCGAACAAGGATGCGGTGGTGGAGCAGGCGGTTGCCCTGCCTGATGGCGGGTCGCTGTCGATCACGGCCAGCGCCGTCAAGGTACAGGCCGACGTGACGGCGGCCGGTGGTCGCATCGAGCTCAATGCCCGCGCCAACCGGGCGGACCCGAGCCAGGCGTTTGACATCGGGACTGCCGACGTGGTGGTGGCTTCCGGCGTGACGCTCTCGACCGCAGGCCAGTGGGTCAACGACCTGCCGGGGTTCGCCGATGCGTCTCGCCGGGGTGTTGCGCTGAACGGCGGCTCGGTCACGCTGTCGGCCATCAACGACACCGTGCTCGAGAGCGGTGCGAGCGTGGATGTGTCGGGCGGTGCCTGGCTGCAGCAAGACGGGACCCTGAAATACGGCAGCGGTGGCGCGGCCACGCTGGTGGCCAACGAGTCGCTCAAGAACGACGGCCCGTTGCCGGGTCGACTGGTCCTCGACGGCGCTGTGTCGGGGTTTGGCTTCGAGGAAGGCGGCACGCTCAAGCTGTCTTCGGGGTCGGTGCAGATCGGTGGCGAGACCACGGGCGCATCCAACCTCCTCGTTCTGCAGCCGGGCGTGCTGGCATCGGGCGGTTTCGAGAACATCACCGTCACCGGCCGTGAAGGGCTGACCCTGGCCGAGGGCACGGTGCTGGCACCGCAGTTGCAGACGCGTGCGCTCAACGCCGGCTTTGCAGTTCAGGCCACGGGTTCCGACGTCGCAGCGCTATCGACGCTGGAGACCGCACCCGTTCAGGACCGGAACGCCATCAACCTGACGCTGACAGCCGACTCCAACTTGCTGGGGGATGTCACGCTGGGGGCCGATTCGAAAGTGGTGCTGGACGCGGGTGGATCGCTGACGGTGAAGGCGTCGCACCAGGCCACTCTGCTGGGAACAGTGCAGGTCCATGCAGGAGACATCCAGGTGAGTCTGGCGGCACCGCTGGACAAGGACTTTGTAGCGTCCAGCAGCATCTTCCTGGGACAAGAGGCCCGCCTGGACGTTTCGGGCACGGCCGTCACTTCTCCAGACGCCAGCGGTCTGCCGGTGGGCAAAGTGCTGGACGGCGGGTCGGTGACGCTGAACGCCTCGACCGGCTATCTGATTGCCAAGGAGGGATCGGTCGTCGATGTCTCCGGTTCTGAGCCGGTGTACCTGGGTGTGCGCAACGAAACCGGTGGGCTGGGGCGCACTGTGAGCAGCGGTGCGGGTTCGATCAGTGTGTCGGCTCGGGAAGGCATGGCACTGGACGGCACGCTGCTGGCCCACGCCGGGGCCGCCGACCAGTACGGCGGCAGCCTGACGGTGCAGCTGGGCAACGACAGCGCGCCGGTGTCGAGTTCGGTGCCCTTTCCGTCGCTGCCCAGCGTGCTGAGCCTGGAGGCATCGGTGCCTGCCCAGGCTGTCAACCTGCAGGCCGGTCAGGCGGTGCCGGTGGCCCTGAGCGAGCAGTCGCGCGTGGATGTTGAGCGCATCGAGGCCGCAGGCTTCGACCAGATCGCGTTCGGTTCCAAGAACACCATCCGCCTGCAGGACGGTCTGAACATTGGCGACGGCCGTGCGCTGCCCCTGCGTTCGCTGAGCCTGGACACGCCGCTGCTGGACGTGGGCGGCAACGCCCACCTGGCGGCGGCCACCGTGCGCCTGGGCAACCAGTCGTCCTTGCGCCAGAGCGCCGTCAACACGCCGATGGCGGGCACCGGGGTGCTGGACGTTCAGGCCTCGCGCATCGATGTGGTGGGCAAGTCCACGCTCAGCGGTGTGGCACAGACGCGGCTGACAGCGTCCGGGCAGATTGAACTCTCGGGCGTGGACGTGGACGCTGCCGGACCGCTGGCCGGTCGCCTCAGCACGGCGGGTGACCTGAGCTTCACGGCCCAGGTACTGGCTCCTGCGACCTACAGTGACTTCGTGGTGTCTGCCGAAGGCCAGACGGTCCGCATCGCACAGGCTGCGGGTGTCGCGCAGCAGCCCTTGTCGGCTTTTGGGCGCCTGCGCATCGAGGCCGGGCAAATCGATCAGCGCGGCACGGTGTGGGCGCCGTTGGGACAGATCGCGCTGGACGCAAGCGACGGGCTCACCCTGGCACCGGGCAGTGTGACTTCGGTGACGGCAAAGGCGGGCAGCGTGCTGCCGTTCGGTACCGTGGTGAATGGACGCGAGTGGTCGTATGCGGGCGACATCTTGTCGGACCTGCCGGAGAAGTCGATCAGCCTGGACGGTGCGAAGGTCGATGTGCAGGCCGGAGCCCAGATGTCGGTGGCAGGCGGCGGTGATATCCAGTCGTATGAGTTCACGGTCGGCCCTGGCGGGTCGAGCGACATCCTGGCACAGGCCGGCACCTACGCGGTGCTGCCGGGCTACGCCGGTAGCGGCGCGCCCAGTGACGTGCAGGAGGGCATGGACCTGGGCAGCGGTGCGGCCGTGTACCTGCGCGGCGTGAACGGGCTGCCCGATGGGGTCTACACCTTGCTGCCGGCGCATTACGCCTTGCTGCCGGGTGCCTATGCGGTGCGGCTGAACCAGGGCGGTTCAGCCCTGCTGCCGGGCAGCGGCTACACCCGATCAGACGGCGTGCAAGTGGCCACAGGCTACCTGACCGATACCCGGGCAGGCGCACCCCGTGCGGGTGACTGGCAGGGCATCGAGGTGCTGACACGGGCGCAGGTACAGGAGCGTTCCGAGTACACGCTCCAGGCAGGCTCCAAGTTCTTTGCGGATTCGCGCTTTTCACCCCACGACGCAGGGCGTCTGGCGGTGGTGAGCCAGGGCAGCGGGTTGGACAGCCTGCGCCTGAACGGAACAGTGGCCACACAAGGGGCCAACGGTGGCGCAGATGCGGCGATCGATATCTCGGCCAAGCACCTGCTGATCGGCGACTCGGCTGAGGGCGCCACCGCAGAACAAGCCTGGGTGTCGACCGGCTGGATCAACGACCTGGACGCAGGCAGTCTGTTGCTTGGCGGCACCCGTGTCCGCACCGGTAGCTCGACGGTGTTGGATGTGTTGGCCGATTCGGTGACCCTGGCCAACGACCGGCAGAGCGCGCTGGCGGCACCGGAGGTGATGCTGGTGGCAGGCCAGACCCTCACGCTGGCCGAGGGCAGTGCCATCGACGCGCAGGGTGCGGCAGGCGACGCCGGCCGCTACAGCACCGCCGGCAATGGTGCCTTTGTGCGGGCGGCGTCCACTTCGGCCAGCTTCACGCGCACCGGTGCGCCGGACCGCAGCCAGGGCGTGCTGGTGGGGGCCGAGAGCAGCACCGTACAGGCGGCCCGGGCCATCACCGTGGACGCCACGAAAGACAACGCCTTTGCGGGTCGGCTGGACTTTGTGAAAGCCGGCAAGGCGGTGGCCGGTGAGCTGGGGGCGGGTGGCTCGCGCATCCACTTCGGTACACCGGCGATGGCGGTGGAAGGGCTGTCGTTCAGCCAGACCGACCTGGACAGTCTGCAGAGCCTGGACAGCCTGTCTTTGACCAGCTATTCAACATTCGATTTCCACGGCGACGTGGCTGTGGGCGGTGTGGGCAGTGATGGCAAGCCCCTGCTCAAAAACCTGACGCTGCAAGGCGCGGGGCTGGCGGGCTTTGGCGAGGCGGGTCAGACCGCCAGCCTGCGCGCCCGCAACCTGACCCTCGCCAATACCGCTGGCGTGGCCTACACCACACCGGCCGGCCACACCCCGGGCAGCGGCGCGCTGGCAGTGCAGGCCCAGACCCTGACGCTGGGCGAGGGGCAGAAGACCGTGGCGGGCTTTGCCGGCGTGGACATCCAGTCCGACGAGCTGGTGGCCTCGGGCACAGGCAGCACCCAGCTGGGCAGCGCGGCGACGATCAGCACCGCCCGCCTGGCCGGTCTTAACGGTGCCAGCCAGACGCTGGACGCGGGCACGCAGGCGCTGACCGTGGCGCAGCGGGTAGCGTTGGCCACGCTGGCCCCGACGACTTCGCTGGGCGCGGCGTGGACGCTGCGGGCCGGCGAGGTGGCGTTCGACACCAAAGCCCAGCTGGCCGGTGGCGCCCTGACGCTGGCTGCGGCCAGCGGCGACGTGATGCTGGGCGCTCACGCCGACATCGACGTGGCTGGTCGTTCGGTGGCGTTGTTTGACCAGACGCGCAGCATCGGGGGCGGCAGCGTGACCCTGAGCAGCGCGACCGGCCGTGTGGTGGCGCAGGCCGATGCGGCCACGGGCCAGGCCGCGCGCATCAACGTGTCGGGTGGCGCGGGCGCCCACGCCGGCCTGCTGGTGGCGAACGCGGTGCAGGGCACGGTCGACCTGGAGGCGGCCACGCTGGTGGGCCGCAACCCGGCGGACACCGCCGGCCAGAGCGGTGCGTCGGCGCAGGTGCGCGTGGATGCCGGCTCGCTGGCCAACTTCTCGGCGCTCAACGCGCAGCTCAACGCCGGTGGTTTCGAGGGAGAGCGCAGCCTGCGCGCCCGCAGCGGTGACCTGACGGTGGCCGCGACCGACGTGGTCAAGGCGCAGAAGGTGGCGCTGAGCGCCGACAGCGGCGCGCTCACGGTGGACGGCACCGTTTCGGCCTCGGGCGTCGAGGGTGGCCAGGTGGCGCTGTACGGCCGGTCGGTCACGCTGACCGGTACGGCCCGTGTGGAGGCCGCGGCGACGGCCGATGGCGGTGACGGGGGTCGGATCGAGATCGGCGCGGCCACGCAGGCCAGCGCCGCTGCGGCGCAGAACATCGACCTACGGGCCGGCTCGGTCATCGACGTCAGCGGCGCGGTTGGTGGCGAGCTGCACCTGCGCGCCCAGCGCAAGGGCAGCGACGTGGCGGTGACCGCAATCGACAGCACCATCACCGGTGTGCGCGAGGTGACGCTGGAGGCGGTGCGGGTGTACGACGGCAAGTCGACGCTCAACGTGTCCACCACCGACTCTGGCAGCACGCTGGGCCTGACCAAGGTCAAGAGCGACAACACCGCCTACGCCGCCAACCACGCGGCGATCGAGGGCCGGCTCGGCCAGTCGGGCAACGAGGACTTCCACATCGTTTCGGGTGTGGAGGTGCGCTCGTCGGGCGCGATGACGCTGGGTGCGGACTGGAACTTCCGCGACGCGGCGGCGGGCGGCGAGGCCGGGGTGCTGACGCTGCGCGCGGGCGGCAACCTGAACATCAACAACAACCTGTCGGACGCGTTCTCCACCGCGACCAAGCTCGACGGCGTCAACCCGGCCGTGCTGCAGGACGCTTCGTTCCGCGGTGGGCGTTCCTGGTCGTTCAACCTCGTGGCCGGAGCCGATACCACGTCTGCCAACGTCATGAACACGCGGGCCGGTGCGGGCGACGTCACACTGGCCGCGGCCAAGCAGATCCGCACCGGTTCGGGCGACATTCGCATGGCGGCCGGCCAGGACATCGTGCTCAAGGCCAACACCTCGGCGGTGTACACGGCGGGCACCCGCTACACCCCGGCCGACGGTTTCTTGGTGCCGGCGCTGGCCCAGTTCAGCCAGGGCGGCGGCGACATCGAAATGACGGCGCAGCGCGACGTGCTGGGTGTGGCCTCGGCCCAGCTCTACAGCAACTGGCTGTTCCGCCAGGGCAAGCTGGGCAGCGACGGTGTGACCTATGCCAACAACGCACAGCCGGCCTGGTGGGTGCGTTTTGACAGGTTCGATCAGGGCGTGGCCACGCTGGGCGGTGGCGATGTCACCGTGACGGCGGGTGGCAAGGTGTCCAACCTCTCGGCGTCGGCGGCCACGCAGGGGTACACCACCTCGGCCGTGGCCAACGCGTCGGCGGCGGTGCGCACCGGCGGCGGTGACGTGACCGTCATGGCCGGCGGCGATGTGCTCAGTGGTCAGTACTACGCCGACCTGGGCGACGTGAACCTGACCGCCGGCGGCAGCATCCACAGCGGCTATGCGGTGTCGGGCCGGCCGGTGCACACCATCCTGGCGGTGGGCGACGGCATGGTCAGCGCTACGGCGCTGGGGGACGTGGACGTGCACGCCATCATCAACCCGCACCTGGTGGTGCAGTCGTCGACGGCGGGCTTCAACATCGGCACGACGCAGGCCTCGAACCCGCAGTGGAGCGTGTTCTCTACCTACGGGGACAACAGCTCGGCATCGTTGCTGAGCGCCACCGGTGACGTGCGCCTGTTCGGTGGCGGTGTCGGCAGCAGCGAGCAGGCGCAGTCGCTGGCGAATACTTACAAAGCCCCGGTGAACCTGACGCTGGGCGCTTACGCGGACGAGGTTCTGCTATCGGTGCTGCCGCCTTCGCTGTCGGCGGTGGCGCTGTCCGGTGACGTTTCGGTGCTCTCCGGTGCCGTGCTCAGCCCGGCGCCCCAGGGCCAACTGGACCTGCTGGCGGCCGGCAACCTGACGGTGTCGGCGCGTGTCACGCTCTCGGACACGGCGCCCTTGCCCGATGCGGTGAACCCCGGGTCTGACGCCCGCTCCAGCGGTGTGTTCGGTTATGCGAACGGTGCCAAGGCGGCGCAAGCCCATGCGACGCAGCCGGTGCATGCAGACGCCGATGAGCCTGTTCGGCTGTATGCGGTCAACGGCTCGATCATTGGAAACACCCAGGTGGTCAAGTCGGCCAAACGGGTGAGCGTGCGCGCAGGTGAGGACATCCGGAACCTGCCGCTGGACATTCAGCACGTCTCGGCCGACGACGTCAGTGTGGTGGAGGCTGGCCGCGACATCGTGCTCAGCCCGGTCCGTTCGTCCAGCAGCTACGTGGCGGTTTCCGGCCCGGGCCGACTGGAGATGACGGCCGGGCGCGACATCGACCTGGGCGCCTCGGCGGGCGTGCTCAGCCGGGGCACGCTGGACAACCCGGCCCTGGCCGATGGTGGCGCCGACCTGCACCTGATGGCCGGTGTTGGCGATGCGGGCCTGGACCCGGCGGGCGCGGTGAGCCGGCTTGCCGGCGACCTGGCCGGTGGCGAGTTCAGCGACGAGACTTTGTGGCTGGCGCGCTGGCTGACGGGCAACAACACGCTCTCGCGCGAGCAAGCCCTGCTGAAGGTGCAGGAAGTCGCTGCGGCGGACCCCGACGTGCAACGCGTGCGGGTGCGCGAGATGCTGTTCAACGGCATCCTGCAGACCGGCCGCGATTCCAACAACGGCGACAGCCCGTTCGCCGGTGACTTCTCGCGTGCCTACCTGGCGCTGGAGACGGTGTTCCCGGGCGTGGGCAAGTCGCTGTCCACCGGGGCCTACCAGGGCACGATCGACGTGTTCGCCAGCCGCATCAAGACGGAGCAGGGCGGCAACATCGAGTTGCTGGTGCCCGGTGGCGGCGTGATCGTCGGTCTGAGCAACACACCCGAAGAACTGGTCACGCCGCTAGGCAGTGGCAAGGACACCGGGCCGCTGGGCATCATCACCGTGGGGGCGGGCGACATCCGCATGCTCGCCCGCGACGATGTGCTGGTGAACCAGTCGCGCGTGCTGACCGCGGCCGGCGGCGACATCCTGATCTGGTCCAGCGAGGGCGACATCGACGCCGGCAAGGGCAAGAAGACCGCCACCGCAGTGCCGCCGCCAGTGATCAAAACCGACAGCGACGGCAACGTGACCCAGGAGATCCAGGCGGCCGCGGCCGGCTCGGGCATCGGGGCCCTGTCCACCAGCGGCCTGACGGCCGGCGATGTGGACCTGATCGCTCCCAAGGGTTCGGTCAACGCAGGCGATGCCGGCATCCGAGCCGGCAACCTGAACATCGCCGCGCAAATCGTGATCGGCGCCGACAACATCACGGTCTCGGGAACGTCATCGGGCACGCCGGTGGCGGACACCGGCGCGGTGACGGCGGCCGCCTCGGGCGCCACGTCAGGCGGAGATGACACCGCCAGCGTGGTGGCCTCGCTCAACCAGGCGGCAGCCGACTCGGCCAAGGCTGCCCAGGAACTGGCAGCGGCCCTGAAACCTTCGGTGGTGCGCGTGGAGGTGCTCGGCTATGGCGAGTAATTCGTTTGTGTTGATAGCGGACCACCTGTCAACGTTTGTTCGTACTTTTGTCACGCCGGTGCCGCAGGCCCTTCGTACGCTCATTTTGTTGCCGCGGCCCCGTGCCCTGGCGCCCTTTTCTTTCTGACACCATGAAACGCATTTATGCCATCGCCCTGTGGGCCCTGCTGTTGCTTCCCCTGACCGCCAACGCCTGGTGGAACGAGGAGTGGACTGTGCGCAAAAAGATCACGCTGGACACCCAGGCCGCTGGCATCACGGCGGAGACCACGTCGGTCCCTGTGCTGCTGCGGCTGTCCACGGGCAACTTCGATTTCCTCACAGCCAACGACAACGGCTCCGACCTGCGTTTCGTGGCCGAGGACGACCAGACGTTGCTACCGTTTCACATCGAGCGGTTCGATGCGACAAACGAACTGGCGTTCGTGTGGGTGCAGGTGCCCAAGCTGGCTGGCGGCAATGCGGCCCAGCATATCTGGATGTACTACGGCAACGAGGCTGCGCAGCCAGCGCCCGCTGCCGCGGTGTACGACGCCCAGCAGTGGGCCGTGTACCACCTCAGCGATGTCGGGGGCCTGCCGCAGGACACCACTGCGGCGGGCAACCACGTCAGCCAGGGAACGACCACGTTCGTGCCCGGTGGCTTCATAGCCGGGTCGGCCAAGCTGGCGGGCAACGGCGGTCTGGTGGTCGGCAATGCGGCCCTGCAGGCGGCCACCGGTTTCACCTTCTCGGCCTGGATCAAGCCCGAGACGGCTAACGGTGAATTGCTGGCGGTGGGCGATCTGACGCTGACCCTGGTCGAGGGTGTGCCGGTGCTGGGCGCCAAGGGTGCGACCGTGCGGGGCAACGCACCGCTGGCGCTTAACACCTGGCAGCACGTGGCGGTGAGCGCTGGCGCGGCGACCGTGCTGTACGTCAATGGCAAACAGGTCGGCAGCATGCCAGGGGCGTTCGCGCCGGCCGGCAGCGCCCGCATCGGCGGTGGCCTGGTGGGCGAGGTCGACGAAGTGCAGTTGTCGACGGTGGAGCGCCCCGAAGCCTGGATCGCGGTACAGGCCGATTCGCAAGGACCGGCCAGCAAGCTGGTCAAGCAGGGCGAGGAACAGACCACCGAGGGCGGCGCCGAGACCGGTTACTTCATGGCCACCATGAACAACCTGACGGTAGACGGCTGGGTGGTGGTGGTCATCTGCGTGGTGATGTTCTTCGTGGCTCTCTACATCATGTGGCAGAAGGCGGTGCTGCTCTCGCGCCAGGAAAAGATCAACCCGCGCTTCAACGACGCCTTTGACCAGCTGGCCAAGCAGCTGGGCCAGTTGGGCAGCAACGCGGCCCACCACGCCAGCCACCTGGACCGGCTGTCCACGCAGGTGGACGAATACAAGGACTCGCCGCTGCATCGCATCTTCCAGGTGGGTGTGCGCGAGCTGAAGTTCCGTTTTGCCAACACTTCGACCACCGCCGCGGCCGCAACGGCCGACGAGCCGGGTTCGCACGACCTGCCGGCGATCAGCGAGCGCGCCATGCTGGCTGTGCGGGCCAGCCTGGACGCCCAGCTCACCCGCGAGCGCCAGCGCCTGGACAGCGGCATGGTGCTGCTGACGATTGCGATTTCGGGTGGTCCGTTTCTCGGGCTGCTGGGCACGGTGGTGGGCGTGATGATCACCTTTGCGGCCATCGCCGCGGCCGGCGATGTGAACGTCAACGCCATCGCCCCCGGTATCGCGGCTGCCCTGGTGGCCACGGTGGCCGGCCTGGGTGTGGCGATTCCGGCGCTGTTTGGCTACAACTACCTTCAGACCAAGATCAAGTCGGTGTCGGCCGACATGACAGTGTTCGTGGACGAGTTCGTGACCAAGATGTCCGAGACCTACGGCGACTGAGGAGGATACGAATATGTCCAAGGCACAAGAAGACGGCGCCGTATACGACGACATCAACATCACCCCGATGCTGGACCTGTCGTATGTGCTGCTGGTGATCTTCATTCTCATGACCACCGCCTCGGTGCAAGGGATCAAGGTGAACCTCCCCAAGGCCAGCAACACGCCCAGCCTCGCCAAGCCATCGACCAAGGCGATCACCATCACCGAGACCGGGGCGCTCTACCTCGACGCCTATCCGATGGCCACCATTGCCGACCTCGAGGCGCGCTTGCTGCAGTACAAGGCCGTGACGCCGGAGTTCCCGATCGTGGTCAAGGGTGACCAGGCGGTGCAGTACGTGAAGGTGGTCGAGGTGCTCGATCTGCTGGGTCGGCTGGATCTGAACCAGATCGGTCTGGTGACACAGCGGCTGGTCAAGTGAGCACAAGCAACGATTCATCCACTCGGCGCCCTGGCCGGGCGGTGGCCCTGGTGCTGCTGATCGCGCTGGTGCTCGCCTTGGGTTATTGGCTCTACACCGTGTTTTCCAAGCCGGTGGAGCAGACCAAGAAGCGCGCGGTGCAAGAGATCACGCTGCAGAAACCCCCGCCACCGCCGCCGCCGCCCAAGACACCGCCGCCACCACCGCCCCCGAAGCAGGAGCAGGAAAAGCTGGAGGTGGCCAAGCCCGAGGAGGCACCGCAGGACAAGCCGGCGGAGGCTCCCCCACCCGGGCCCGATCTGGCGGTGGACGCAGCGGGCACGGGCAGCGGCGACGGCTTTGGCCTGGTAGGCAAACCTGGCGGCACCGACCTGCTGGCCACCGGCACGGGCGGAACCGGCACTGGCGGCAACCGCTTTGCTTGGTACGGCGCGCTGGTCAAGGACCGCATCCAGGATGCGGTGCTCAAGGACAAAAAGCTGCGCGCGGCGGCCGACTACCAGCGGCAGGTGAACGTGTGGGTCAACAGCGTCGGTGCCGTGACCCGGGTGGAGCTGATTGGCCCCGGTGAGAGCGCCGAGCTGGACGAGGCCCTGCGCCAGGCGCTGCGCAACGTGGTCGCGGTGCGCGAAGGCGCGCCGGCCGACATGCCGCAACCGATCAAGCTGCGGATCTCCGCACGCTCCTGAGTCTTTCTGAATTCCATCTTCTCCGAGAGCAGACATGAACAAACCCACGCAATACGCACTGCGCAGCGTCGGCCTGGCGGCCCTGATGGCCCTGGGCCTGAACACGGCCCATGCCGATGAGCGCGAGGACCTGGAAACGCTGCGCCAGACCACGATCAACCTGATCGAGTCGCTGGTGCAGCAGGGCGTTCTGCCGGCCGACAAGGCGGCGCAGATCGTCCAGCAGGCCAAGGTCAAGGCAAAAGCCGCGACCGAACAGGCCGCCGCTACGGCCGCTGCCAGCGCCGGTGCGGCCAAACCTGAGCCCGGTGTGGTGCGTGTGCAGTACGTGCCCGAGTCGGTGCGCAAGCAGATCGCCGACCAGGTTCGAGAAGAGGTGGTGTCGCAGGCCAAGGCCGAGCGCTGGGGCGACGCGAACGCAATCCCCGAATGGGTGGACCGTTTCAAGCTGGACGGTGACATCCGGCTGGGTTTGCAGCGCGACGGTTTCGCGGACTCGAACGCGTCCGAGCCGTTCTTCCAGGCGCAGGGCCAGAACATTTCCAACACCACCGAAGACCGCCAGCGCACCCGCCTGCGTGCGCGCCTGGGGATCAACGCCAAGGTGACACCCGACGTCTCGGCTGCGCTGCGCCTGGCCACGGGTAACCTGACGGAGCCGGTGTCGACCAACCAGACACTGGGGCAGACCGGCAACAAATACAACTTCTTGCTCGACCGGGCCTACATCAAGGCCCGTTCGACCACCGTCATGCCCTGGCTGACCACGTCGGCCGGCCGCATTCCCAACCCGTTCTTCAGTACCGATCTGTTGTGGGACGACGACCTGAATTTCGAAGGGCTTGCACTGCAGCTGGAGGACAGCACGGCGTCGGCCAAGACCTGGCGTCCGTTCGGCACCGTCGGGGTCTTCCCGCTGGAGGACATCCAGAGGTCCCTGAGCAACCGGTCCAAGAGCAAATGGCTCGCAGGTGCGCAGGTGGGCTTCGAATGGGTGCCCAGCAACGACACGCGTGCCAAGGTCGGGCTGGGTCTGTACGACTACCGCAACATCAGCGGCATTCGCAACGCGTTCGGGAGTTCGCTCTACAACGACACGGCTCCGGCGTATCGTCAGAAAGGCAACACGCTGTTCGACATCGACAACGATGGCGATGTCAACACCAACCTGTTCGCTCTCGCTGCCGACTACCGCCTCGTCAACCTGACGGGGGTGATCGACTTCAACCTCTACAACCCGGTCCACCTGATCCTCACCGGCGACTACGTCAAGAACGTGGGATTTAGCAGCAGCAAGACGCTGGCGCGCAGTGGCCTGAACGTGAAGCCGGAAACCAAGGGGTACCTGGCCCGTGTGGCGGTGGGCATGCCTACCATGCTTCTCAAGGACGACTGGCAACTCTCGCTGACCTACCGCTACGTCGAGGCCGACGCGGTGCTGGACGCGTTCACCGATTCCGATTTCCACCTGGGTGGCACCAACGCCAAGGGCTTCATCGTGGGGGCGCAGTACGGTCTGAGCAAGTCCACCTGGCTGAACGCGCGCTGGCTCTCCAGCCGCGAGATCAGCGGTCTGCCGCTGTCGATCAACACCTTGCAGGTGCTGTTCAATGCCAAGTTCTGAGTTCCACCGGACGCTCTGGCGCGGCGCTTGGTGCGCTTTGCTAGGGGTAGTGTCCGCGGGCTGCGCGCACGACGCGCAGACGCTGGCCTACCGCGAGCGGCTGGAGCAGGGCGCGATCACGCCCGAGGAGACCGAGCGCTTCCGATCGACGCAGGCCGAGGTGCTGGCACTGACCGCCAGCGCCAGCGACCCGCTGCCCCGGTACGCCAGCGAACTCGACGCCGGCCTGCGCGAGGCGGCCGCGCGCGGGGACGTGGCGCGCCTGCGCCAACTGATCAAGGACGGGGCCCAGGTCAATGCCGTCGACGCCTGGGGCAACACCGCCTTGCTGGTGGCCGCGCGAGAAGGCGAAATCGACGTCGCCCGCCTGCTGCTGCGTTCGCTGGCCGACGTGGAGGGCCGTGGTGGCTCGATGACGCCCTTGGCCGCCGCGGCCTTGCGCGGGCACACGCAGATGGTGCAACTGCTGCTGCGCGCAGGGGCCGACGTCAACGCCGTGGGGCTGAATGAACAGACGCCGCTGATGAACGCCGTCAAGCTCAACCGCACCGCGGTGGCGCAGACCTTGATCAAGGCGGGGGCGAGCACCCGGATCACCGACCGTTCCGGCGACAACCTGCTGGTGGTGGCCATCACGGAAAACCAGGGCGACATGCTGGCGCTGCTACTGGACAGCGGCATGGATCCCAACCTGCCCGATGCCAACGGGCTCTCGCCTCTGTACTGGGCGCAGCAGCTGCAGCGCCCGGCGATGGCTCAGCGCCTGCTGGCCGCCGGCGCTCGTACCGACCGCCTCAAGCAGACGGTGCGCGCCAGCCGGCCTTACACCTTTGAGGAGTTCTGATGTTGCGCGCAGTTTTTCAATTCACCCTGGTGTTGCTGCTGGCCGCCGGCTTGGGCGGCACGGCCTGGGCAGAGGACAAGAAGGCCTCGCGCGAGCGCGAAGCCTTGCGCCGGGCCCAGCAGCAGGCTCAGAAGGCCACGCAGGAACTGGCGGGCGTGCAGGAGAAGCTGACCGCCATCGAGGCCGACAAGGCCAAGCTGGAAACCCGCCTGAACGACGAGCTGGGCGGTGCCCAGGCCCGTGCGCGTGCCGAAGCTGGCCGTGCGCAGAAGCTACAGCAGCAGTTGCAGGTCACGACGGCCGAGCGCGATGCCGCCAAGCAGCAGGCCACCGAGCAGAAGACCGCCAGCGACCAGCAGGTGCAGGAGCTCAGCACCCGCCTGGCCCGGCTGGAGCGCGAGCTGGCGGTGGCGGTGGAAAAGGGTCGGCAGCTCGAAGGGGTGCGGGTCAGTCAGTCGCAGCAAATGGCCGCCTGCGAAAACCGCAACGCCCGGATGTATGCGGTCGGGCGTTCGCTGATCGAGGAATGTGCGCAGCGCATCAGCACCGACAGCGCCGCGCGCTGGGACGTGTTCTCCGGCATCGCCCGGGTGGGGCTGGAAAACCGGCTCGAAGCCCAGCGCGACCAGCTGGACGCCCAGAAGACACCGCCCGCCGGCAACTAGCCCGGGCGGGCAAGCAACAGCACACCAACAATCCGAGGGGAAGAGGGCAACATGGCCAAAGGCATGATCCTGGCAGCAGGCCAGGGAACACGGGTGCGCCCGCTCACCAAAGACCTGCCCAAACCGATGGTGCCCATCCTGGGCAAGCCGGTGATGGAGTACCTGATCGAGCACATGGCGGCGCACGGCATCACCGAGATCATGGTGAACGTGGCCTACCACTACCAGCGCATCGAGCAGTATTTCGGCGACGGCCGTCGCTGGGGCGTGGAGATCGCTTATTCCTACGAAGGGGTGCGCGAGCACGGCGACATCCTGCCGCGCCCGGTGGGGTCGGCCGGTGGAATGAAGCGTATCCAGGAGTTCAGCGGCTTCTTTGATGAAACCACCATCGTGCTGTGCGGCGATGCGCTGATCGACATGGACATCACCGCAGCGGTGCAGGAGCATCACGACAAGCAGGCTGTTGCCAGCATCGTGGGGCTGGAGGTGCCGCGCGAAGAGGTGGCCAGTTACGGTGTGATCGTGGCCGATGCGGATAGCCGCATCGAGGCCTTTCAGGAAAAGCCCAAGCCGGCCGAGGCGCGTTCCACGCTGGTGAGTACGGGCGTCTACATCCTGGAGCCGGAGGTGCTGGACCGGGTGCCTTCGGGCAAGACCTACGACTTCGGGGCGGAGCTGTTTCCGCAACTGGCGGCTGAACGCGCGCCTTTCTTCGTGCAGAACCGCCCGTTCCACTGGATCGACATCGGCCGGGTGAGCGACTACTGGGCGGTGCTGCAGCGCGTGCTGCGGGGCGAAGTCGGCACCATGCGCATGCCGGGCCGCGAGGTGCGACCGGGCGTGTGGGTCGGCATCAACACCAGCATCCCGTGGGACGACGTGACCATCACCGGGCCAGTCTACATCGGCTCCAGTGTGCAGATCGAGAAGGGGGCAACGATCGTCGGTCCGGTCTGGATCGGTCATGGCTGCGTGGTGCGCAGTGGTGCGCATATCGACCGCAGCGTGCTGTTCGAGTACACGCGCGTGGCGCCCTACATGAGCTTCAGCGAAATGATTGTCTCGCGCCAGTACTGCGTGAACCGCCATGGAGAGACGCTGTACGCGGGCGACGACTCGCACCCCCTGCGGTGGGGCGACGCCCGCGCTTGAGCCGGTGTGCGCCGGTGGCGCCGGGTGGGTCTTAGAAGGCAGCGTTTGTGCTCAGCACCGCCTGGGTGCTTGAGAACGCCAGCCCCGGCAGGTTGGCGTTGCGCTGGGTGCGCTGCAGCGACGCGTTCAGGCTCACGTGCGGGGTGGCGACCCAGCCGATCCCCAAAACCTCGTCGCGGGTGGTGTCACGGCGTGGGTTGGCGGGCTGGCCAGCCGGTGCGCCCAGGTAGCGCCGCCGTGTCTGGGCCAGGCTGGCGCTGAGCGTCGTGCGCGGGGCGATGCGCCAGACCATGCCAAGGTTCAGCCGCTCGGACCGTGCGGTGCTCGAGTTGTCTGTCTGGTAGGCCGCAAGATCGCTCGACCAGCCAGCGTTCCAACTCGTCTTACCGGTAGCAGCCCAGTTCAAGTTGACCGATGTGTTGAACCCGCTGTAGTCGCGATTGGGCAGGCTGGAGTGGGTGCGGGCCACGTGCGTGAGGCCGAACTGTGCGATCGTCTGACCACTGAGTGCCCAGCGAGCACGCAGTTCATGGTCGGTCTGTGAAAAGCTGTCGTCGCGCGGCAGGGCCATTGGCTCGCCGTTGGCGGCCAGCGTCCGGCCGGTGCTGCGGCGCACTCGGTAGCTTAGGTTGTTGCCCGAGCGGGCATCGTAGAGCAGGCCGATGTCGGCCGAACGCGTGCGGTAGCTGTCTTCGCCGACGAGCTGCTGCTGGCTCTGGCTTCTGTTGTGGCGCATGCCCCCGACCGCACGCCACACACCGTCGATTTCGTACAGCGCGTCCACGCCGGTACTGGTCTGCACGCTCTGGTTCGAGCCCGAGACCGAGCGCGCGTCGTCGAAGCTGTTGACGCTTTCCTTGCGGTCTGCAAACAGCTTGCCGCGCCAGCGCGGCGTGAGCTGCCAGCGCCAGGTGGCGTCGTAGTTCAGGGCTTGCAGGTCCAGGCTGGAATAGGTGTGGTAGCGATGGTCCACCAGGCCCAGGTTCAATTCGACACGCTGCAGGCTGTAGTTCTGCGCGAAGCGCAGGCCCAGCGAGGACACGCTGATGTCTTCGGCACCGCTGGAGCCGCCAAGCACCGTTTCCGGGTCAAGCCCGTCGGGGAGGCGGAACAGGTTGCTGTCGTGCCGTATGGCATATGAGGCAGAAACAGAGAAGCCGTCGCGCACCTGCGCGAAGCTCTGGCCACAGGCACCCAGTGCCAGCGCAGCCAAGGAGTAGGCCGCTTGTCGGTGCAAGTTCATGCTCAGTAGGCCTTCTGGTCCTTGAGCACGAGGCGCACTGTCTTGAGGATGATGTGCAGATCGAGCTTGAGGGACCAGTTGCGCAGGTAGTCCAGGTCGTAGTCGATACGGCCCTGCATCTTCTCCAGCGTGTCGGTTTCGCCGCGGTAACCGTTGACCTGTGCCCAGCCTGTGATGCCGGGCTTGACCTTGTGCCGCACCATGTAGCCCTTGATCAGTTTGCGGTAGAGCTCGTTGTGGGCCACGGCGTGCGGGCGGGGGCCAACGATACTCATGCGGCCCTGCAGCACGTTGACGAACTGCGGCAGTTCGTCAAGCGAGGTCTTGCGCAGGATGGCCCCCAGCCGCGTGATGCGCTTGTCGCCGCGCTGGGCCTGCTGGATGTTGGGGCCATCCTCGGCCACAGTCATGGATCGAAACTTGTAGACCAGGATTTCCTCTCCATCCTGGCCGTAGCGGCGCTGCTTGAAGATGGCCGGCCCCGGCGAGCCGAGTTTGACGGCAATGGCAATGCCCAGCAGCACCGGCGTCAGGCACAGCAGGATCAGCAGGGACAGCACGATGTCGCTGCTGCGCTTGAGCAGGCCATTGAGCCCCTGGAAAGGCGTATCGCAGACTGAGATCACCGGGATGCCGCACAGCACGGTGGGCTTGCTCTGGATCAGGTCGGTCACAAACAAGTCGGGGACGAAATAGATCGATACCGTGGTGTCCTTGAGGTCTTCCAGGATCTTCAGGATGCGGGGCTGCGAAGCCATCGGCAGCGAGATGTAGATGTGGTTGACGCGGTGGGTTTTGATGAGATCTGGCAGGTGATCGAAGCGACCCAGCAGTGCGAACCGAGTGTCAGCACTCAGGCGATCAGCGCTCCGGTCATCAACAAATCCAACCACGTCAATGTGCGCAAGGGGCGACGCCTTCAGGTTGTTGGCCAGTTCCAGCCCTTGCGAGTTCATGCCAACCACCAGGGCTCGGTCGCTTGGGCCATGCAGCCGCACCAGCCATGGCGCTGTCTTCTGGAGAACAAACCAAGCGATGGTGTCCACCACCGGCACGGTGATCACCCAGCTTTTCACCAATTCATGGGGAAACAATCGCAGATAGCCCGTCGCCATACCCGCAGCAAACAACAGGCCAAAGAGCAGCGTCCAGCTCTTGATCACATCCATCAGGATTTGTGCAGGCGCCATGGACAGACGGGAAACCCCGGGGAAGGTCATGGCAAACACCAACACCGCCAGCAAAAAGTGTTCGGGATAGACACCGCCATCAACGAAGTAGGCGTGCGCCCAAAGGCTGCCGACGGCCACCAGCGGACTCAGCGAGGCTTCAAGCGCATACAAAACGTTGCGGCTTCCGGGGGTGCCGCTGTAACCACGCTTTCGCGGCATGTCAGAAATGCCAGGGCTGGACGTTTCGATCAAGCTGTTCTCCCTCCAAGAGGCACTGTTTGCTCGCGGTCCAACTGGATCGCATCCCTTCCGGGGCCGGATCCGTGGTGTCGTGCAGTAGGACCTGGCAACCCAAAAAGTCTATGGATTCTTTGTGACAGATTCGATGCAACCGCATGTCGAGTTCCAAAAATGAGCCGTTTGGATGTAGTCGTTATTCGTCACAAGTCCTACACGCAAGGGCCATACAGTGCGGCCATTTCGTTCGAAAGTGAACATGGCGTTGATTGACATCCTTCCTGTTGTGCTGTCTGGTGGATCCGGCTCGCGGTTGTGGCCCCTGTCGCGAGAAAAGTACCCCAAGCAACTGTTGGCGCTGACCGGTGACGACTCTCTGCTGCAAGCCACCTTGAGACGGACACAGGGTCTTCAGGGGCTCGCGGTGCGATCCCCACTGATCGTCTGCAACGAGGAATACCGATTCGTCATCGCAGAGCAATTGCGTCAGATGAAACTCAAGGGTGACGTGGTGCTGGAGCCGGTCGGACGCAACACCGCGCCCGCTCTTGCTTTGGCTGCGTTTCAGGCGATGGCAGCGGGTGACGACCCGGTGATGCTGGTGATGCCAGCCGATCATGTGGTGCTGGACCTCAAGGCATTCCAGGCCGCTGTACAGCACGCATCTCCCATTGCCGCAGCGGGTGGCATCGTCACGTTCGGCATTCGGCCCTTCGCGCCCGAAACGGGGTACGGCTACATCAAGCTCGGCCGCACGCATGGAGGGGCGGATGCTCTGGCCTGGTCGATCCAGCGCTTTGTGGAAAAGCCCGACCTCGCGACGGCCCAGCAGTATCTCGATTCAGGTGACTATCTATGGAACAGCGGGTTGTTCATGGTGCGTGCTTCGGTGTGGCTGGCGGCCCTGCGGGTGTGCCGGCCCGACATCGAAGAACACACAGCGATGGCCTGGTCGCATCGCACAACCGATCACGACTTTGTCCGCGTTGCAGCAGATCACTTCGCTCGCTGTCCAAGTGACTCGATCGACTACGCCGTGATGGAGCGCGTCGCGGGGTCTGAAAGCGCAGGTCTCGGCCCGCTGCCGACAGGTGTCGTGGTGAGCATGGATGCGGGCTGGTCCGATGTGGGTGCCTGGGAGTCGGTCTGGCAGGTCATGCCCAAGGATCCGCAAGGCAACGCTGTGCTGGGAGATGCCCTGATGATCGATTCGCACAACTCGCTGGTGGTGTCGGAGGGACGTCTGGTGGCCTGCTGCGGCGTGGACGACCTGGTGGTGGTGGAAACCGCCGACGCGGTGCTCGTCACCCATAAGGACCGTGCGCAGGACGTGAAAAAAGTCGTCGAACGACTCAAGGAACAAGGGCGTGGCGAGTGGCAGGTTCACCGCAAGGTGTACCGCCCCTGGGGCTCGTATGACAGTGTGGATGCGGGTGAGCGCTTTCAGGTCAAACGCATCATGGTCAAGCCGGGGGCGGCGTTGTCGCTTCAGATGCACCACCACCGCGCCGAGCATTGGATCGTGGTCAAGGGCACTGCGCGCGTGACCTGCGACGACAAGCAGTTCCTGCTGTCTGAGAACGAGTCCACTTACATCCCGCTGGGCAAGACGCACCGGCTGGAAAACCCCGGTCGTTTTGACCTGGAAATGATCGAGGTGCAGTCGGGCTCCTATCTCGGAGAAGACGACATCGTGCGCTTCGAGGACGTGTACGGCCGCCAGTGAGATCGGCCCGCTGATGGGCTCGCAGCGGTCGACATGCCGATGACACAAGGCTGTTTCAAACTGAATTCAATCTGCCGCCATATCAGCGGTTGTTTGGCATTTCCATACTTCTATATGCCTCATTGCAGGCGATTGAAAGGCAAGCAGTCATGAGCGATTCTTCACTTCAAAAAGGCGTGGTGCACAGCGTCATCGGGCTGTTCCTGGCCTGTGTTTTGGTTGCCTGTGGAGGCGGGGCCTCGGAGCCGGACACGCCCTCTACCGAGGTGGCGACCCCTCCAGTGGCAACTGATCCGGTCAGCAACGCGTCGAGCGGTGTGACCCAGAACGGGCTGATGAACTATGTGGTCTACCGAGTGAACTCGGGTGCGACGGCGATCGAGACGGCGCTTGTTCCGGCTGAGGTGAACAATCCGGGTGACGGCGCTGGCCAATTGATCTTGGACCTTGCTTTGGACCGCCTGACGGTCTCCACCACGGACACGTGGGAAAGTGTCACCTGGCCCGGTAGCTTCAAAGGCTTGCTGGGTCTGGAGGGCAACGTGGGCCTGGTGTGCGACACCGCATTGGCTGCGTCAACCGAGCAGGTCGGGATGTCGCACAACATGACGGCGGTCACCTCTGTGGATGAACTCAGGGGAAAGTCCTTTGGTGTGTACGACTGCGCTGCGGTGGACACGACCGTGTCCACCGACGTCTACAAGTTCCTGGATAACGGCACGCTGGAGGACGCTGCTGGCGACACCCTCAGCGCAAGCGACGTAGCCGCCTTGTTCGGTGTGAGCGGTCTCAACGTCGACGTCTTGAACCTCAAGTTACGAGCCTACAAGATGGAGCAGGCTGGTGAAGTTCGCTACGCCATGGTGTTGCTGTCGGAAGAGGTGGATACGTTGGGCAACAAAACGGTTGGTGTCGAATTGCTGATCAGCAGCCCCGCTTTGCGTTGACCGGTGCTCCGGTTGGCCGCTGCGTTCGCGAGTCCTTTGAAATCTATCCAGGGTACTTATGAAAGTCACTGTCGTCGGGTCGGGGTATGTGGGGTTGGTCAGTGGTGCTTGCCTTTCGGAACTGGGAAACGACGTGTTGTGTCTGGACGTCGACCATGAGAAGGTACATGTCCTGGAAGAGGGTGAGCTTCCCATCTTCGAGCCGGGTTTGCAGGAGATGGTCAGGCGCAACATGGCGGCAGGTCGGCTGCGTTTCACGACCGACGTGAGCCGTGCTGTGCACCACGGAACGCTGCAGTTGATCGCGGTCGGAACTCCGCCAGACGAAGACGGTTCTGCCGACATGCAGTACGTGCTGGCCGCTGCGCGCAACATCGGAAGGTTGATGACCGACTACAAGGTGGTGGTGAACAAAAGCACGGTGCCGGTGGGTACGGGCGACCGGGTACATCGCGCCATCGCAGAAGAGCTGGCCCAGCGGAATGTACAGGCGCCGTATGCGGTCGTCTCCAATCCGGAATTCATGAAGGAGGGCGCCGCTATCGAGGATTTCATGCGGCCTGCGCGCATCATCGTGGGCGCGAGTGATGTGCAGGCCATCCACCTGATGCGGGCTCTGTATGCGCCCATACAGCGCAACCACGAGCGCATGATCGTCACCGATGTGCGCAGTGCCGAACTGACCAAATACGCCGCCAATGCCATGTTGGCGACCCGCATCAGTTTCATGAACGAACTGGCCAACTTGGCGGAAAAGCTGGGGGCGGACATTGAGATGGTGCGCCAGGGTATCGGCTCCGATCCGCGCATTGGCTACGACTTCCTCTACCCGGGTTGTGGCTACGGTGGATCGTGTTTTCCAAAGGACGTGAAAGCGCTGATCAAGACCGCTGCCGGGGATGCAGGTATAGAGCTGAAGGTGCTGACGGCGGTGGAGCAGGCCAATGAGGCGCAAAAGCACGTGCTGTCAGGCAAGATTCGCCAGCGATTTGGCAACGACCTGACGGGTCGTCACTTTGCGGTCTGGGGGCTCGCCTTCAAACCCAACACCGACGACATGCGAGAGGCTTCCAGCCTGGAGTTGATCGCCGACCTGCTCGCCGCGGGTGCCACCGTGGCTGCCTACGATCCGGTGGCTATGCAGGAAGCGCGGCGCGTGCTGGGAGATCGGCCTGGTGTGCACTATGCAGAAACACCCAGCAATGCCCTGCGAGACGCGGACGCGCTGGTGATCGTCACCGAATGGAAAGAGTTTCGCAGCCCGGACTTCGAGCTCATCAAGGCCAGCCTGAAGCAGCCACTCATCGTGGACGGGCGCAATCTGTACGACCCCGCTTTTGTCCGCGATCAGGGGTTTGACTACCTGCCGATCGGTCGCTGAAACCCGGCAAAGGCATCTTCAGCGATAGGGCTCCGGCGCGGAGCTGTGAGGCGCATGTTGCGCTGGCCGCACCTGGTCGGTCTTCAAACACCTGTCACAGGCCCACCCTACGCTCTCGTGATGCGTACTGAAAACCAACCTTCCCATCTGCACCAGAGCGCTGCCGCTCTGGATCGGCTCGCACATGCCGCCCTGGCCCGCGTCAATGTCGGGCTGTCGCCGGTGTCCCTCGCCCGTGCGTGGACCGACTGGGCACTCAATCTGGCCGCCTCGCCAGGCACCCAGGCGCGCCTGGGAACCGAAGCACAGGCGCTGGCGTTGGGTTGGCTGGGTGCGTCGTTGCGTGCGGCGGTGGCACGCTGGCAGCCCATGGCGTTGGCTGCAGATGGCGCCGATCCGGAAACCGACAGCGAAGCGCGGAGCATGCAGCCTGGGGATGTCCGCTTTGACGACCCGGACTGGAGCCTGTGGCCTTGGAGTGCCATGGCCTCGGCCAACCAGACCTGGGAGCGCTGGTGGCACAGCGCGGCCGATCTGCGGGGCATGGAGCCGCACTCCCGCGAGCAGCTGCGGTTCTTTGCCAGGCAGTGGCTCGACGTGGTCTCCCCGGGCAACGTCCTGCTGTCCAATCCGCAGGCGCTGCGCAAGGCGGCAGACACCCATGGTCAAAGTCTGGTCGATGGCGTGGCGCACGTGGTGGACGAATGGCGTCAGCGCCATGGTCTGACACCGCTGCGTTCGGGTGCAGAAGCGTTGGCGCCAGGACGGGGCCTGGCCATGACCCCTGGGCGGGTGGTGCTGCGCAACGATCTGATCGAGCTGATCCAGTACCAGCCGGTCACGCAGCGGGTACATGCCGAGCCGGTGCTCATTGTTCCGTCTTGCATCATGAAGTACTACATCCTGGACCTCTCGCCGCACAACTCCATGGCGCGCTGGCTGGTGGAGCAGGGGCACACCGTGTTCATCGTGTCGTGGCGCAACCCCGATGAAAACGATGCCTTGCTGACGCTGGACGACTACGTGCGGCTGGGCGTGCTGGACGCCTTGGAGCATGTGCATGCGGTCACGCAGCAGCCGGTGCACTTGGCCGGCTACTGCCTGGGCGGTACGTTCACCGCCGTCGCGGCGGCTGCCCTGGCTTCACGTGACGTGCCGGACGGCCATCCAGCTGCGCTGGCCAGCCTGACGCTGATGGCCGCTGAAACCGATTTTTCCGAACCCGGGGAGATGGGCGTTCTGATCGACTCCGCTCAGGTGGAGATGCTCGAAGACATGATGGCCGAGCAGGGCTACCTGAGTGGCCGGCAAATGGCGGGGTCGTTCCAGTTCCTGCATTCCCGCGAGCTGGTGTGGTCCCAGCGCACCCGCTCGGTGCTGCTGGGCGAACCGCCGCACAGCAACGACCTGATGGTCTGGAACGCCGACGTGACGCGCCTGCCAGCGGTGATGCACAGCCAGTACCTGCGCCGCATGTACCTGGGCAACGACCTTGCGCAAGGGCGCTACACCTTTGAGGGTGAGGTGATCTCGCTGCACGACATCGTCGTGCCCGTGTTCGCCGTCGGCACGGTCAAAGACCATGTATCGCCCTGGCGCTCGGTGTTCAAGGTGCACCAGTTGGTGGCCGGGGATGTGACCTTCGTGCTGACCAACGGCGGGCATAACGCAGGCATCGTGTCTGAACCGGGTCACGCCGGGCGGCATTACCAGATGCAGACCACCGCTCGGGCGGACAAGCGCCCCGCACCGGCGCAATGGACGGCCACCGCAGCGCACCGCCAGGGGAGCTGGTGGGAGGCATGGAGCTCATGGCTTCAAGGCCACAGCAGCGGGGAACGGCTTGGTGCGCGCCAGCCACCTGCCGACCCCGCGCTGGGCGCAGCACCCGGGCGCCATGTGATGGTGCGTTACGACGATTGAGCGGGATCCGACCATGTCCGCTCGCTCCCTGGTGCTCACACTCAATGCCGGGTCATCGTCTTTGAAGTTCGGTGTCTACGAGGCCACCCATGGGTTACCGCTGGTGGCCGCCGGACAGATCGGTGGTCTGGGGATCCGGGCCTTGCTGGCCGTTACTGGCACGTCAGAAACAGGCACGGCAGCAGGCGCCGCCAGCGTGAGCATGACCCAGGACCTGGGGACCGCCGACCACGACGAGGCGGTCCACGCGGTCCTGGGATGGCTCCAAGAGAACCATGCGGGCGCCTGTGTGTCGGCGGTCAGCCATCGGGTGGTGCATGGCGGGCCCGATCACGTATCGCCAGCGCTGATCGACGATGCACTGATCGTGGATCTGGAGCGCTTCGTGCCGCTCGCACCCCTGCACCAGCCACACAACCTGGCCGGTGTGCGGGCGGCTTGCAAGGCCTTTCCTGGGGCAACGCAGGTCGCTTGCTTTGACACCGCCTTCCACCGCAGCCACCCGTTCGTGGCCGACACGTTTGCTTTGCCGCGCCGCTACTACGACGAGGGCATCCGCCGATACGGATTCCATGGTCTGTCCTACGAATTCATCGCGCGGCGCCTGCGTGCTTTCGATCCGGTGCTCGCCCATGGCCGCGTGATCGTCGCGCACCTGGGCAATGGGGCGTCCATGTGCGCCATGCGGGACGGTCGGTCGGTGGCGTCCACCATGGGGTTCACGGCGCTGGATGGACTGCCCATGGGCACGCGCAGCGGCCAGCTCGACCCGGGTGTGGTGCTGTACCTGATGCAGGAAAAAGGCATGGACGCGGCGGCCATCAGCGATCTCCTCTACCAGGACGCTGGGCTCAAAGGCCTGTCGGGTCTGTCGCACGACGTACGAACCCTGCTGGCCTCGGACAGCGACGCTGCTCGGGATGCGCTCGCGTACTTCGCCGACCGCGTCCGGCGTGAGATCGGCGGCCTGGCGGCCTGCCTGGGTGGGCTGGACGCCCTGGTGTTCACCGGCGGCATCGGTGAAAACGCCGCACCGGTGCGCGCCGCGATGCTGGCAGACACATCCTGGATGGGGATTCGGCTGGACCCTGATGCCAACCAGCGCCATGACACCGTCATCAGCCAGGCCGGCGCTGGCGTGCAGGTGCTGGTGTTCAAGACCGATGAAGAGCGCATGCTCGCCGAGCACGCGGCCGAACTGCTGGCGCTGTGAAGACCGCAAGCGCCCGCCCTCAGATTTCCGTCCTCCACACACAGACCAGAAGGCTGTCCATGTTGATCCCCTCCAAGCCCGTCGACCCCTTGCCCAAGATCTGGGACGAAAACACCCGCATCGGGGACATGCTCAAAGGCCGGCGCGGTCTGGTGGTCGGGGTGGCCAACGGCGACAGCATCGCGTTCGGCTGCGCGGCGAAGTTGCGGGCCTTCGGCGCCGAGATCGCGCTGACCTACCTCAACGACAAGGCCAAGCCGCACGTCGAACCCCTGGCGCAACAGATCGACGCCCGTTTGCTGATGCCGCTGGACGTGACCCGCCCGGGCGAGATGGCGGCGGTGTTCGACACCATCCGTCGCCTTTGGGGTTCGCTGGACTTTGTCGTCCACTCGATCGCGTTCGCGCCCCGCGACGACTTGCATGGCCGCATCGTGGACTGCTCGCAGGACGGGTTCCTGCAGGCGATGCAGGTGTCCTGCCACTCCTTCATCGAAATGGCGCACCTGGCCGAACCGCTGATGAACCCCGGCGGTGCGCTCATCACCATGAGCTACTACGGGGCGGACAAGGTGGTCAACAACTACAACCTCATGGGGCCGGTCAAGGCCGCGCTTGAGTCCAGCGTGCGCTACATGGCCAAGGAACTGGGCCAGAAGGATGTGCGGGTCTTCGCGGTCTCGCCAGGCCCGCTGCGCACCCGGGCCGCTTCGGGCATCGACCATTTTGACGAGCTGATCGACATGGCCGTCACGCGCGCGCCCGGCCACCGGCTGGTGGACATTGCCGAAGTGGGGCGGGCGGTGGCGTTCCTGGTCGGTGGCGCTGCGTCGGGCATGACCGGCGACGTGATCTACGTCGACGCCGGCCTGCATAACATGGCCTGAGAGGCTCAGCATCTGGCTCGGTGCTGACCCGTCGCGTGGCGGGGTGGGCTGGGGTAGCTGCATGGCCGACCACCAGCGACGGCGGCCAGGTGCTCAGCGCCGGCCAAAGGGCGATGGCCAGTGTGCCCAGCAAGATGGCCAGCAGCGCGGGCACCACCGACACCGCCACGTACCGGATCGGCTCGCCGAACATGGCCGATGAAAAGCAGATGTTCATGCCCGCGGGCGGGCACAAGAACCCCATTTCCATGGCGGCCAGAAACATGATGCCGAAGTGCACCGGGTCCACCCCGTTGCACTGTGCCACCGGCAGCAGCAGAGGTACAAGCACCACGATGGCGGCGTAGATTGCCATCAGGGCGCCCGCTAACAGCTGGGACCCGATGGCCACCACATGCGCGGTCACTTCCGATTTGGACGTCCAAGTAGCAGCCGCGGCGGGCAAGTCGGCCAGGGTGTCCGCATCCCCCTTGGATAGGCCGATGGCGGCGCCCCACGAGGCCGCGGCCCAGTAGGCCAGTCCCACCTGATCGGGGCGGAGCACCCTACTGGTCTTCGTTTGCGTGTCCATCAGCCGGTGCCTGAAACTGCGGGGCAGAGCGCTCCAGCGCAGTCATGGCGTGGTGGTGCGCCCGCAGGTACAGGCGGGGTGCGCGCTCGTTCAGCGCGTGCGCGGCTTTGGCGTCGGAGGCGGCCTGTTATTCGGTCTCGAACGCCACGAAGGCGTAGGCGCACTGGGCGAAGGCGCTGGCTACGGGCTGTGCCAGTTACAGGTGGTCGGGCGATTCCTTGAATAGGGACTCGGACAGCTTCAAATAGAAAGGAGCGGCGTCGCGCGCCAGCCCGAGGTCTTCTTCCTCCATCTGACCCTGGCTGGCCAGTGCGCCGGCCACGCCCTGCACGAGCAGCTGGCGAGGCGAACAGGCGGTCAACAAGGCGCTGAGCACCAGCAAGCACAGCCATTCGCTGTCGCGTCCGCGGCCGCTGGCCAGCGTCTTGTGGGCGCGGGGCAGTTCGCTGGGGGCGTGTTCGGTGGTGGCGTGCATGAGCCGGCGTGGCGGCAAGGGGTGATGACCGCTGTTTGCAAACGCTATGAATGCTCGGTGACAGGTCCCCATCAGGAGGTACCGATCAGGACCACCAGGCACTCACGAACGCGATGGTGTCCATCGTCAGCCGCCAGGTGAGGCTACCCAGGCTGTACAGGTAGACCAGCCCCAGCATCCCCAGCGCCAGTGAGGTGGCGTACATCCAGCCGTCGGCCAGCAAGCGCCCCAGCCCCAGCGCGATGAGGCTGGATGCCGGCAGGACGTTGCCCAACGGAATGGGCAAGAAGATGACGGCGGCCTGCAGTGCGATCCAGCCCGCCCACAAGGGGTGTGTCCAGGGCGCCTGCACCTCGGACCAGCGCGGTCGCAGCCATCGTCCTGCATACCGGTATCCGGAGGCCAGGCCATGCAAGGCCAGGCGGCTCCATCGCGCGTTCAGCCGCATGTGGGCCACCCGCCGGGGCAAAGCCATGCTGCCATGGCCCCTGGCCCATCGCCAGGACAGCAGCCACAAGGCCACGCCGAACACATTGCCAACGCCCCCGACGGGCATGAGACAGAACACGGCGAACAGCAGCAACAGCGAGGCGATGGAGGCGTGGCCGTGCAGGGCCACCAGGTCGTGTACCGTGAGGTCCGAATGGCCTGTGAGCGCGATGGCGTGGTGGGCGTGGCGAAAGCGCCGAGCCAGCCGCAGCGACGCATACCGCGACGGGGTGTGGCCAGGCTTGTGTGGCGCGGTCACACCGCAGCTTTGTGCGCAGCCACGACCCACAGGGCTTGTCCTGCGCGGATGGTGCTGCCGTGTCCCAGGCCTTGGGCCAGCTCGAAGCCGTCGGGTACCAGCATGATGATGGTGGAGCCGTGTTCGAACCACCCCATTTCGTCGCCTTTGCGCACCTGGGCCTGGCAGGGAATGACATGCGGCCCCTTGTAGCGCAGGTGCAGCAGCACATCGATGAAGTGCAGGCGGATGCTGGCCACCAGGATCGCCGCGACCGGCACCAGGGCAATGGGCGCGTCGTTGCTCGTCAGCCGCGCCTCGATCACCGCGCGCTCGTTTTTGCAGAACAGACGCTCCACCCGTTTGAGCGCGATCGGGTTGACATTCCAGGTGTCGCCACTGATGTACGTCACGCGATCCACAGTCAGGTCGGCCGGCGCGTGGAACCGGTGGTACATGCTGGATGTGAGGCGTAGCGTCACATACCGGCCGTTGGCGTACCGCTGCGCCAGTGCTTCGGAGCCGAGCAGGTCTTGCAGCGTGTAGGGGAAGCCCTTGGCCTGCAGCACATGGGTGCCATCGATAGGGCCGCAGGCCCCCATGATGCCGTCGCTGGGGCTGCACACCACGGTTGGTGCGGGGTCAAACGGGCGCGCGCCAGGCTTGAGGCGGCGGGTGAAGCAGTCGTGCAGGCTGTTGAAGCGGGTGTGCTCGGCCTCGCTCAAGTCCAGCGGGGTGAACCAGCGCCAGACCCGGATAGACAGCCGCGCCAGCCAGGGGCTTTGCAGCTGGCTGAACCAGCCCATGGCGTGTGTGAGTGCAATGCGTGGCACGCGGTTGGTCAGCAGGAAGTTCAGGTCTTCCTGTTGCAGCAGCCGCTGCGTCAGCGAGGCGGATGCGGGGCGGGTGGAGCCAGTGGCTGGGGTGCTTTTCATCGGCTTGTCAAAGGAAGTGAATACAACTTTCACACCGCCACTTGAAAGCCTGATGACATGAGCGCAGAACTGATGATCCACGCGGCCTGGCCTGTGGCCACCGCCGCTGCGTTGCCCTATGCCGCCTACCGGGGCTGGCGAAGGCTGCAACTCTCCAGGGCCAAGCACCCGTCGCTGGCGGGGCATTCACTGTGGGCCAAACGCATCGGGCGCCTGATACCAGGCTATAGCTACGACGAGTCGCGCTTCTTCACGGCCGACGGGGCGCCACCGGAGGTGGTGGCTCTGCGCCGAGCGGGGTTTGACCGCTTGTCCCGGCAGTTGCGGGAGCGCTCTCCCAAAACACTGGCGCTGACCGAGCAGACACGCGAGGGTCTTTCAGACCTGCAGTTCACCGGCCGCTACCGCGTACCCTTCCAGTTCAGCGACTATGCGCGCGCCCACCTGCCCATGGGCGCGTTCTGGTCTGAAGCCCATGGCGTGAACCTGACCGATCTGGACGGCAACACCTACATGGACCTGACCGGCTCCTACGGCGTCAACGTGTTCGGTGTCGATTTCTACAAGGCCTGCATGGCCGACGGTGCCGCCCAGGGCAGCGCGCTGGGTCCCATCCTGGGTGGCTACCACCCCAGCGTCTCGCGCAACGTCGACCGGCTCAGGACCCTGTCCGGCCTGGACGAGGTCAGCTTCCACATGTCGGGCACCGAAGCGGTGATGCAGGCCGTGCGCCTGGCCCGCTACCACACCCGCAAGCGCCACCTGGTGCGCTTCACAGGCGCCTACCACGGCTGGTGGGAAGACGTGCAGCCCGGCCCTGGCAACCCGCTGCCGCCGCGCGAGACCTACACCCTCAAGGACATGGACGCCGACACGCTGCGCGTGCTGCGCACCCGCAACAACATCGCCTGCGTGCTGGTCAACCCGCTGCAGGCGCTGCACCCCAACCGCAACGCGCCGGGCGACTCCACCCTGGTCGACGGTGTGCGCCAGGCGGGCTTCGACAAGGCCGCCTACACCGCCTGGCTGCAGGAACTGCGCAAGGTCTGCACCGAACGTGGCATCGTGCTGATCTTCGACGAGGTGTTCGTAGGCTTTCGGCTCGCACCAGGAGGTGCGCAGGAATACTTTGGCGTGCGGGCCGACATGGTCACCTACGGCAAGACGCTCGGTGGTGGCCTGCCGGTGGGCGTGGTCTGCGGCAAGAAGGAACTGATGCGGCGCTTCCGCCCCGAGCGCCCCGCCGACATCTGCTTCGCACGCGGCACCTTCAACGCCCACCCGTATGTGATGGGCGCCATGGACGCCTTCCTCACCCGCCTCGAATCGCCCGAGATCCAGGCCATCTACGACGGGCTGGACAGCCGCTGGCAAGCGCGCACCAGCGCGTTCAACCAGGCGCTGGAACAGGCCGACCTGCCCCTACGCGTGGCCGCGCTGTCCAGCATCTGGACCGTGAACTACCACCTGCCCTCGCGCTACCACTGGCTGCTGCAGTTCTACCTGCGCGAAGCCGGGTTGGCGCTGAGCTGGGTGGGCACCGGCCGCTTCATCTTCAGCCTGAACTACAGCGACGCCGACATGACCGACGTCACACGCCGCGTGCTGGCCGCCTGCGAGCGCATGCGCGCCGACGGCTGGTGGTGGCAGGCACCGGGTGCCACATCCAAGACGCACAAGCGCCAGGTGCTCAAGGAACTGATCCGCCAGCGCCTGACCGGCAACGCGTTCTGACCGGCTCGTGAACCCCTAAACAAAAAAGCGACCGCCATGCGGTCGCTTTTTTGATTGTCCAACTGCCCGGCATCCACCGGGCTGGTCTGAACCGGTGCCTCAGTGCACGTTGCGGGGCTCGTGGCCGGGGTCCATCATCTCGCCGCGCATCAGGGCCAGCGGGGCCTTGTGGTAGAGCATGATGTCGTGGAACGGATCGGTCACGATCTTGGTGGCCCAGACGATACCGGTGTACAGGTCGCGGATGATCCACAGCTGCAGCACGCGGAGCACCAGGCCGCCAACACCCACGGCCAGCCACATCCAGCCCACGTTGCGCACAAATTCGTACGGCGTCGCGTGCGCGTCGAGCAGGCCGAACAGGCTGGGCTCCCACACCAGCAGCAGCGGGGATGCGGCCCAGATGGCCATGAGCACCACTTTGCGCTGCAGGTTGTAGCCCACCTTGATCTCTTCCTTGTGCTCGTGCGTGGCCTGGTTGATATGGTCGTAGCCCTTGGGCTCGAAGAAGAAGTGTCCGGCCTGACGGCTGACCATGGAGACCAGCCACGCGACCAGCGCGGCCAGCGCCGGATCGACGAACAACAAACCGTAGGCCACCACAAAGCTGATGGCGCTGAACAGGTGCAGTGTCTGGTTGATGGTGCTGTGGTGGTAATAACGGTGGTCGTCCCACCGTTGCTCGCGCAGTGCTGCGGCGAATGAAGTCATGGCATGGCTCTCCGGTTGAACATGAACACGCCCGTCGGGCATCCCACGGCACATGTGTGAGATGCGCGGTATGTTGTGCAGCCTGTGTGAAAACCCGGTGACGCTCGAGCCCTTGACACAAAATCTTCTTGTGCGGTTCACAAGCTTGTTATGGACGCCTGCGAGCATGCAGACGATGAACACCACCGAAACTTCTGGTCTTCTGGTCGAGCACCTGCCTCGGAACCGCCCGTCGCTGCGCGTGGGGCTGGTCACCGAAACCTATCCACCCGAGATCAACGGGGTGGCCTTGTCTCTGGCCAAATTGGTGCAGACGCTACAAGACAAGGGGCACCAGATCCAGGTGGTGCGCCCCCGACAGGAGACGGAGGCGTCCGCGCCGGTGCAACCCCAGCAACCCGAGTCCGTGCTGGTGAAGGGGCTGCCCATCCCCAACTACCCGCACCTGCGGATGGGCCTGCCGGCCAAGAAGGCCTTGGTCCGGCTGTGGACCCAAGAGCGACCGGATCTGGTGCACATCGCCACCGAGGGGCCGCTTGGATGGTCGGCGCTGCAAGCGGCTCGCAAGCTTCGGTTGCCGATCAGCACCGACTTCCGCACCAACTTTGACGCCTACAGCCGCCACTACCGCCTGGGCTGGCTACAAAAACCCATCGAGGCTTACCTGAGGAAGTTTCACAACCTGGCCGACTGCACCACGGTGCCCACCGCCGCATTGAAGGCCACGTTGACGACCAATCGTTTTGAGCGACTGCATGTGGTGGCCAGGGGGCTGGATGTGGCTCGTTTCCACCCCGACCGGCGCAGCACATCGCTGCGCCGCACATGGGGTGTCGGGAATGGCGGGAGTGTGGCGCTGTATGTTGGGCGACTGGCCCCCGAGAAAAACCTGAGGCTGCTGGCGCGCACCTTCAACGCGATGAAAGCCGCACACCCCGAACTGGTGCTGGTCGTGGTGGGCGACGGACCCGCCAGGGGCGAGTTCCAGGCGGCCTGCCCCCAGGCACTGTGTGTGGGTAGCCAGACCGGGGATGCACTGGCCGCGCATTACGCCAGTGCGGATTGTTTTGTGTTTCCCAGCCTCACGGAGACGTATGGCAACGTCACGCCGGAGGCCTTGGCCAGTGGGCTGGCCGTGCTGGCGTTTGACCATGCGGCCGCCAGTGATCTGGTCCAGCACGGGTGCAACGGGCTGCTGGCGCCGGCAGGGGACGAAGACGCCTTTGTTCGGCACGCCTTGACATTGGCGACCACGCCGGCCCTGGTGGGCAGGCTGCGCACGCAAGCGCCGCTGGCGGTGGCCGCGCGCGACTGGTCCCACATCGCGGAGCAGGTGGAGGGTGTGTGGGGTCGGTTGCTGCTGCGCACCGGAACACAGCATCAGGCAACGCTGCGTTCGGAAGTGACTGCTCTGAGCGCCTGAAGCGGCGACGAGCCCTTAGTCTCGTCACGTCGAGGCGCTTCGCACGGTCCGTTCGGCTGGCTGGATCGACCCGATGGTACGGTCTGTACCCAAGCCTTCAGGCGACAGAGCGCCGGCGATCCGTTCGAGCTTTGTGCGCCACCAGCTGGGCCAGCAGTGCCGAGGAGGCACGCGCCCGTGGACCATCGGCACGGCTGGTCAGCGCGATCGGGACCCGTGCGCCCAGCACAATACCCGCGCCGGTGGCGCCCGCCAGGTATTCCAGTTGCTTGGCCAGCATGTTGCCGCTTTCCAGGTCGGGGACTGCAAGTATGTCGGCCTGCCCTGCCACCTGGGACTCGATCTTCTTGATCAGCGCAGCTTCAGCAGAAATCGCGTTGTCAAAGGCCAGTGGTCCGTCCAGCAGGCCGCCCCGGATCTGGCCCCGGTCGGCCATCTTGCACAGGGCGGCCGCATCCAGTGTCGATGGCATGTTGCCGCTCACGTTTTCCAGTGCGGACAGCAACGCCACCCGCGGCACCTCCAGGCCCAGAACGTGGGCGAAGTCGATCGCGTTCTGCACGATGTCCACCTTCTCCTCCAGCGTGGGGCGGATGTTGAGCGCCGCGTCGGTGATGAGCAGGGGCTTGCTGTACAGCGGGACATCGAAGCGGAACACGTGCGACATGCGTCGCCCGGTTCGCAGTTCCTTGCGTGCCAGCACGGCGTGGATCATCTCGTCGGTGTGCAAGCTGCCTTTCATCAGGCTTTGTACGTCGCCACTGGCGGCCATGGCGGCTGCGTGCTCGGCGGCGGCGTGGCTGTGCATCGCGTTGGCGATCTCCATGCCGTTCAGATCCAGGCCAAACTCCTCGGCAATGGCGCGGATACGCGCTTCGGGGCCCACCAAAACCGGGTTCAGCAGCCCAAAGCGCGCCGCGTCCACCGCGCCCCTGAGAGAACCTTCATCACAGGGGTGCGCCACGGCACAGCGCACGGCAGGCAGGTCCCGAACCATGGCCATCAGGTCGTTGAACCGTGCCTCGGGATCAAACACCTGGATCTTCGGAACGCTGCCCCTGGGCATGCGGATCTTGTGCGGCGGCGCGAGCACCCGCGCGATGCCGCTGACCACCTGATCGCCGTTCTGGTTGACCGCTTCGCAGGCCAGCTCAACGACTTTCTTGTGCTCGTCTTTGGCGGTGACCGTGGCGCACACCGTGAGCGTGTCGCCGATGCGAACCGGGCGGGAGAAATGCAGTGCCTGGTCCAGGTAGATGGTGCCAGTGCCGGGGAACTGCGTGCCCAGCAGCGCCGAAATCAACGCGCCACTCCACATGCCGTGGGCGATCACGCCATGGAACAATGTCTCACTGGCGTACTCAGCGTTCAGGTGGGCCGGGTTGGTGTCGCCGGACACCGCGGCAAAAGCCTGGATGTCTTGCGATGTCAGGGTCCTGAGCAGGCGGGCGCTCTGGCCGATCACCAATTCATCGAAGGTGTGGTTCTCGACGAAGTCGTTTCCGATGTTCATGACGGGGTCTCTGTGGTGAAGTTCGGGGATGGGCGGCCATCACGCATGGCTCACGCAAGGTGTTGATGCTTGCCCGACGGTTGTGCGGAGCGTTTGGCCTCGTTGCGCAGTGCGTGCAGTCGCGCCAGCAAGGCGCCGTCGGTGTCGTTCCGGGTGGCCACCTGACCTGCATAGACCAGTCCTTCGTTGCCATCGAGCGTGATCACATCGCCTTCGGCGAAAGCGTGTTGATCGATGTGCACCGCGCGCTGGGCTTCGTCGATGTGCAAGGCGTTGCAAGCGACCAGGCAGACCTTGTTCATCTGCCGCGCCACCACCGCTGCGTGCGAGGTGCGCGCGCCTCGCCGTGTCAGCAAGCCCACAGCCGCGTCCAGTGCAGCGATATCGCTGGTCTGCGCGTCCTGACGCACCAAGATCACCGAAGCGCCTGCCGCGGCGCGCTCTTGGGCGCGCTGGGCGTCCAGTGCGATCTCGCCGCTGACCACGCCGGTGCAGGCGGATGTGGCTTGTGCCACGGCCGTCGCCGGCTGGGCGTCTAGTTTGCTGGCGTCTTGTGTGACCAGTCGCCGCGTGGCCAGGTCCTCATCTCTGAGCGACTGGGTGCGCTCCATCGCCTGATCCGCATCGATCAGGCCCTCGTCCAGCAGGTCCAGCGCAACACGGGCGGCGGCCAGTGTCGTCCGCTTGCCAGCGCGGGTCTGCAGCATGAACAGTGCTCCATCCTGCACCGTGAACTCGAAATCCTGCATGTCCTGGAACGTCTGTTCCAGCCTTTGTGCGGCCGACTGCAAGTCAGTCCAGGCGTCGGGTGCCGTTTGCGCCAAGACATCGTGCCCGTGTGCGTTGCGTTGGCCTGCGACCACGTCTTCACCCTGGGCGTTGGCCAGAAAGTCGACCCAGAGGCCTTTCTCTCCACTCGTCGGGTTGCGTGTGAAACCCACACCCGCACCCGAGTGGCAACCCGAGTTGCCGAAGACCATCATTTGTACGGTCACTGCGGTTCCCATCGAATCGTCGATCCCGTGCAGCTCGCGGTACGTCCTGGCCTTGGGCGACTGCCAGGAGGCAAACACCGCCTTGACCGCCCCGCTGAGCTGGGCACGGACATCCTGTGGAAACGGAGCGCGGGCGTGTTCGAGGTAGATGGCCAGAAAACGTTGGCTCAGATCGCGCAGCTCGCTGAAGTCCAGCAAGCGTTCGTCTCGGCCCTGCGTGGTTCGAACGATCTCGTCTTCAAACAGGGTGCCAGGCAGTCCAGCCACGACCTCGCCATAGGTGGCGATCAGGCGACGGTACGCATCCCACACCAGGCGCGGGTTGCCGGTCTGGCGCAGCAGGCCGGGCAGGGTGGACTCGCACAGGCCCACGTTGAGCAGCGTCTCCATCATGCCGGGCATGGACACGGGGGCACCCGAGCGCACCGAGACAATCAGAGGTTTGCGCGGATCACCGAAAACCTTGTCGGTGGACGACTCCAGGGCGGGCAAGCCGACGCTGAACAGCGGCAACATGCACTCCTCGGGAGACTGCGTAAAGTGTGTGCCGATCACCAGTGCGTGAGGAACAGGAAGACCGATAGCGGCCATGCGCAGCAGGTTGTGGGCCTTGGAGCCCATGTTTTCTCGCGTGGGTTTGTGGTGGGGTGGGGTCTGATCGCTGCCCACCAGATAAAAGTGTTTGGGCCAGTGGTGCGTGGCGTTCATGCGGACATCCCCGACTTGTTGAAGACCAGCTTGCGCAGCGCGTAGCCGGCGGTGAGCAGACTGTCTGTCGCGTTCTCGATCGTGGCCGCCAGTTCAGAAGCCAATGAAAAGTTCGCGGGGCTCGAATGCAGCGTTTGCGTGATGCGAATGCGTGCACTGCGCAGGAGGTCGTCACACATCCGTTCGGCCCTCAGCATCCGCCAGAGCGCTTGCAAAAAGGCCTGGCTGTCCGCGGGCTCCGTGTGCTCGCTCATGTGGCGCCCGATCTCGATCGCCTTGATCTGGTCTTGAATGGCGGCCAGCGTGGTGTCGGCCAGCTCTCCCAGCAAGGCCCTCACGTCCGGCGTCAGTCCGGGCAGGGGGGCGACTTTGGTCATGCTGTGGAGGAAGCAAGCCTCCTCCAGAGCGTCTGCCACATCGTCCATGTTGTCGAGCAACTGCACCATGGGTCTCCAGCGTGGCTGGCGTTCGGCCCTGCGACGGGCTTCCATGAGCAGGTGATCGGCCTTGCGCTCCCAGGTTTTCGCTCGCTGCACACTCTCGGCAGTTGAGGTATCCAACTCCAGCGATTCACTCAAAGCGAGTGCCAGTGCGTGGCAGAAGGCCGCATGCTCGGCCAGCAAGTCGTATTCAAACGTGCGTCGCTGCAACACCCGTGCCAGCAGCAACCGTGCTTCATCTGCGATCAGCGCCACCGGTTGCTGCTCGCGAAGCTTCACACTGGCCACGCGCAGCAGATCCTGTAGGAACGTTTGTGTTGCAACTTCACCCAGCACCTGATCCAGACGGTCGCCGATGCGAAAGGCTTCCCCATCGACCGCCTGCATGGCCTCGTAGATGAGTTGCTCACCGCCAGCAAGCAACCACGCCATGTGACCCAGGTCCTCCTCTGCTGCGTAGCGCAACACAGCCACCGCAACCGGTTTGCGAACAAACTCCTGCAGGCGTTTGCGCGCCCGGTTCCAGTCAATCACAAACACGATGCGGGACGCCACGGCTTCCAGTGCTTCCTGCAGCGTGTCGTCGTTCTCAGCAGTGAGCATGGCATTGCCCACTTGATAAGGCTTGCCCTGGTTCAGTCCTTCCGTGGTGCGCGGGTCGAACACCGTCCATTCGAAGCCAATGCCCTCCAACATCTGTTGAAAAAAGCCGAACCTCGCCACATGCAAGTCCGAGTAAGTGAGGTGGATCGCGCGCTGCTCCACTTCAATCACCAGCACATGGGCGTCGTTGGTGCCGATGTCGTTCTGGATCAGCAGGCGTGGTCCGTCGCGGGTCACGGCGGTGTCAAGACCCGGATGATTGAATTTCAAAGCGGCGGTGCGCGTCAGGCCGCGCATGAATGCGCGGATCAGTGGCCGGTCACCATCCTCGACTTGCCAGACATGCGCACCGTCCACGTCCTCTGTGGCCACCGCGACCGCCATGGCGTTCAGTTGTTTGTGCAGGTCCATCACCAGCAAGTGAAAGCTGTCACTGCCGTGGCGGTTACCGTGCGTCAGATCGCTCAGCGCTTCGGGGCTCAGGCCTTCTTCGTCGTTGAGCGCTTCCATTTTCTTGAGCCAACTATCGCGTCGCGCAGCGAGGGCCGTGTCTCTGTGTTCGGGGATGTCGCACAGCGGCCGCGCCATGATGCTCAGGTCAGTGGCCAGCGCATCCAGCCACAGCGAGAGCTCGGGCACGATCAGCGTCTGATCTTGCAGGTAGGCGGTCGTGGCCACGCCCTTGAGCCAGGTGGCATCCCGCAGGCCCAGGTGGGCGATTTCGCGCGACCAGTCAGCTGTGGTCGCTGAAGGATTGGCCGCACGTTGAGCTGCCGACTGTAGGACCGACAGATAGAGCTTGAGGCGGTCATTCGCCTGCAGGGCCGCCTTGATCCAGGCGGGCAGCAGCAGAGTGGACTGCCCCAGCGATGCCACAGCGCTTTCTTTTTCCACGCGTCCCTCGGTTTTGGTGAGCAAGCATGGATCATTCAGTTGGCATGTGGCGACACAGTGACAGGCGCTGTGGTGAGAGGTCGGTGCCTGCCGGCTGAGGGGCCTTGATACGACAGCTTGTCACGAAAATGACTCGAGAGCATTTTCAAGTCATTGGGATCGCTGGGTGTTCTTTTGAAACTCAGATGGCTTGCTTTTGCGGCCTGATCGCATCCCTTTCTGCGTTCTATGTGTTTTGGATGACATGGGGACCCACGATGCAAGCCTGAAAACCGTTCGGCACTTGATTGAGACGCAGCCTGACGGCGATCCCGCCAAGATACGTTCGGCGCTGGTCCTGGCGCTGGAATCCGAGGATGTGTATCCGGTTTCAGATCTGTACCGGCTGGACTACGACGACTTCGGTTTGGCGTTGCAGCTTCTGAGCGAGTGGCGGCTTGATCGGTACTACACGAGGCAAGCCGCTTTGCTGGATGTCTCGCGCAAGCTTGTGCAAAAGGGTGTCGACCAACCCGTTGCTGGTGCACTTGCACTTGAGGGCTCTTGAGAGGGTGTCAGGGCGACCCGGCCGTGCGGTGTGGATTCTTTGGCTGTGTTTGGTATAAACTGTTTATACAGTTAAATGAAGGATCAATTCATGAGCATCCAAGCACCAGTCACTGACGCAACCATTGAGCCTGTGGTCCATCCCGTCGCCGCTCAAGCCAAACCCGATGCACGCATCCCCCGAAAGAAAGTGGCCGCGAGTTCTGTGAAGTCACCGACAAACAACGTCATCAAGCGCCCCCTCGCTGACTCGGCCAAGAAGCCGCTGTCCGCTGCGAGCAAAGCGTCGGCGCCCAGTGAAAAAGCACCCAAGCCAAAGGCGGCCAAAGCTGCGCCTGCGCGGCCACAGAAAATCAAAATGGTGCGGGACAGCTTCACGTTCCCTGAGACCGAGCACAAGCGGCTGGTTGAAATGAAGAGGCGCCTGATTGCTTTGGGCACCGAAGTCAAAAAGGGTGAGCTGGTTCGTGCAGGGCTTGAACTCCTCGCTGCACTGAACAACCAGAAGCTCTTGAATGCTGTCGCCGGCGTTGAGAAATTGAAGACTGGACGCCCGAAAAAGTGATGTCCTCCTGCCGTCAACCACCGCGGGGTTTTGCGTAGCGATGAAGGCGATCAGCATCATCAACCCAAAGGGTGGTTCAGGAAAATCAACGATAGCGACCAATCTCGCAGGCTATCTTGCTCAACGCAGTCCGGCAGTCTTGCTTGGTGACATCGATCTGCAACAGTCCTGTCGTCGTTGGCTCCAAAGCCGACCAAGTGAATTGGTCACTATTGAGACGTGGGCGATGGGTCCAGACGATGTGGCACGTCCTCCCAAAGGGGTCACCCACGCCGTTCTGGATACGCCAGCAGGGCTTTCAGGCAAAGCCTTGGAAAAAGTTGTCAAGGTTTCGTCCCGCATCGTTGTTCCCGTGCAAGCGTCACCTTTTGACTTGTGGGCCACCAAGCAGTTCTTGGACTACCTGGCAGAGGTCAAGTCCGTGACCAAGGGTAAGGCTGATGTGGCCTTGGTCGGCATGCGGGTGGATCCTCGCACTCTGGCTGCGACGCAGCTGCGTGAGTTTCTGGCCAGGCAAGGTTTTCAAACCTTGACGATGCTTCGTCCATCACAGCTGTACACAAGAGTGGCTGCTGCGGGGGCAACAATCTTCGATGTTCAGCCGACCTTTTCGACCCGAGAGCGGGACGATTGGAAGCCGTTGCTTGAGTGGATTGACGCGGTGTAGCGGACCTGAAAGGGGACGTGCATTGGGGGCGCTGCTCACCGTGGTCGACCCCAATAGGATGGATGTCATGCCAGTTTAAAGATGGCGACACGTTGTTCAAGTCTTCCTGCCTGATCCAGCATGCTTTCCGCAGCGGCGGAACTTTGTTCCACCAATGCGGAGTTTTGCTGTGTCATTTGGTCAAGCTGGCTGATGGCGGTGTGGACTTGCTGGACGCCGCTGTTTTGTTCTCCAGTCGAGCTCGCAATCTGACCAATGATCTCGTTGACGCGGCCAACCGATGTCACGATTTCGCCCATGGTGGAGCCGGCTTCCACCACCAACAGCGAACCTGATTCCACTCGGTTCACACTGTCACTGATCAGGACCTTGATCTCTTTGGCTGCATCGGCACTGCGTTTGGCCAGCGTTCGAACTTCGTTCGCCACGACCGCGAAGCCACGGCCGTGTTCGCCCGCGCGAGCAGACTCCACGGCAGCATTCAATGCGAGGATGTTGGTCTGGAAGGCGATGCCGTCAATCACGGAAATGATGTCGCTGATGCGCTGGCTGCTTGCGTTGATCTCCCGCATCGTGCCAACAACCCGGTCCATCACCAGTCCCCCTCTGGTAGCAACTTCCGTGGCGGCGCCCACCATTTGACGCGCCTGCTCAGCCGCCGAAGAACTGTGCTGCATGGCACTGGCGATTTCGTTCATGGAGGCTGCGGTTTCCTCCAGGCTCGCTGCAGTGCTCTCGGTGCGCTTGGACAAATCAGCGTTACCCGATGCGATTTCGGAACTGGCTGCCGTCATTGAGACGACTCCGTGTCGAATGTCTCTCACGATCGACGTGAGAGACCCTTGCATCTGTGAAATGCCCGAAAGCACGCGGGCGGTTTCGTCCTGTCCAGTGAATGCCAAGTTGTTGCTCAGGTCCCCGCGGCTGACGCGCTCAATGGCATCCACAGCGACTTGAAGCGGACCGGTGATGCGCAGAGATATCACATAACCCACTCCCGTGGCGAGGATCACCACTGCGGCTGCCACGGTCGCCATCAGGATTGCCGCCCGGTTTTGCATGTCTGCCAATGAGGAAACCGCACGGTCGACCCGCTGCTCGACGCTGTCGCCAATCGTTGCGAGCGCGCCGTCTGCAGCCCGAATGTCCGCTTTGGAAGGTTCCATCAGTTGATTGGCTCGCCATGGATCGTTGACCTCTCCACGCTGAATGCCAGTGATGATTTTTTCAACGGCTGCGGCGTAGCCATTGAGGCCTGCTTGCATGCGCTGCAGTTCAGCTTGTTCTTCGGGGAGCAGCAAGGGACGGATGGTCTCCATGAGCTTGCGAGTCTCCGACACTTGCGATTTCCAGGACTTTTCATACTTCGCGAGTGCTTCTTCGTCGGCCAAGTTGAGGAAGAGATCCTTTTCGAAGCGCCGCATGTTGCCGATCGAGGCTCGAACAGCACCAAGACTGCGCACAGCCATCACCTCGTTTTCCACTAGCACTTGGCTTGTCTGGACCGCATGGTTAAGACTCTGCCAACCTGCGCCTGAGACGCCCAGAATGCCGGACGCAAAGATGACCAGTAGCAACATCAGCTTGGCTCTGACAGAAATCGTGGATAGCCACTGCATGGAAGACTCCGAAAACTGGGGTGCGCAAATGCGCTGGTTTGTGCGTTGCACAAAATGGCTTATCGGGTGCCTTTCGCGGGACTTGAGCGAGTCCCTTCCCCATGCATGGCTGTAACAAATAGGTCGCCAAGGCCGGTCTGTTGGCGCCGACCGACAACTGACTGCTTCAGCCCTGCTTCGGAGCGGCCGCGGCGGCTGCTGCGCGCAGCTTGTCCTTCTTGCTCGGGCGCTTGCCCTTGATGCCGCCGCCCGCGGGGCCTGCGGGTGCTGCCACATCGGTGGGTTCAAAGCCCGGCACCTGTTCCAGCGGCAGGCTCAGACCCTGGCGCTTTTCGATCAGGCGCCAGTGGGCTTCGGCCTCCGCGATCACAAAGCTCACCGCCAGCCCGCTCTCGCCGGCGCGGCCGGTGCGGCCGATGCGGTGCACGTAGTCCACTGCCGAGCGGGGCAGGTCGTAGTTCACCACCACCGGCAGCTGCGCGATGTCGATGCCGCGGGCCGCCAGGTCGGTGGTGACCACCACGTCCCAGCGCTTTTCCTTGAACTCTTGCAGCGCCTGCTTGCGCGCGCCCTGGCTCAGCCCGCCGTGGAACGAGGTGGCGTACAGGTCGCCATGGTGGAGCTTGGCGGCCACGCGCTCGGCGCTGTATTGCGTGGCGACGAACACCAGCACGCGTTCCCAGCCGTTGTCCTGTATGAGTTTGCGCAGCAGCTGGGTGCGGCGCCCTGCATCCACCGCGATGGCGCGTTGCAGCACCACGGCCTCGGCCTGCGCCGGAGCGGGCACGTCCACACGCTGCGGATCACGCAGCAGACCGCCTGCCAGCGTTTGCACCGCGGGCGGAAAGGTGGCCGAGAAAAACAGGTTTTGCCGCTGCGCGGGCAACAAGGCCAGCACGCGGTCCAGCTCGTCGGCAAAGCCCAGGTCCAGCAGCCGGTCGGCTTCGTCCAGCACCAGCAGCTCCACCGCTGACAGGCGCAGCGCGTTGTGCTCCACCAGGTCGAGCAGGCGCCCGGGCGTGGCGACCATCACATCGGCGCCGCCGCGCAGCGCCATCAGTTGCGGGTTGATGGACACGCCGCCAAACGCCACGGCCACGCGCGGTCGTGAGGGCAGCTGTTGCGCCAGGCTGCGCAGCACCTCGCCGACCTGGGCGGCCAGCTCGCGCGTGGGCACCAGCACCAGCGCGCGCACGCGCCGTGGGGTGTGCACAGGGCCAGCCTGCAGCCGCTGCAGCAGCGGCAGGGAGAAGGCCGCGGTCTTGCCGGAGCCGGTCTGGGCGGTGGCCAGCAGGTCGGCCCCCTGCAGCACGATCGGGATGGCCTGCTGCTGGATGGGCGTGGGCGAAGCGAAACCCTGTTCGGCAGCGGCCTGGGCCAGGGTGGGCATGAGCCCGAGGGCGGAAAACGTGGAGAGGTGCATGTGCCCCGATTGTCGCTGCTGGGGCCGTGCACGCGGGGCGCGCTACGATGCCGGCCCATGAAACACAAGCTTTCCAGCGGTGGCCTGGTGTATTCCACCGAGTCGGGCCGCATGTGCCCGGGCTGCCGGCAACCGGTGGCCCAGTGCGCCTGTGGTCAAAAGCCCGTGCCGCAGGGCGACGGCACGGTGCGCGTCTCGCGTGAAACCCAGGGCCGCGGCGGCAAGGCGGTGACGGTGGTCAAAGGGGTGCTGCTGGACGCCACGGCCCTGGCTGCGCTGGGCAAGCAGCTCAAGGCGGCTTGCGGCACGGGTGGTACGGTCAAGGACGGCGTGATCGAGATCCAGGGTGATCACGTCGAGCGCGTGATGGCGGCTCTGCAGGCCCAGGGTTACCGAGTCAAACGGGCTGGGTGACGCCGGATCGGCTGGCGAACCATCACAACTCGCCGGCCGCCATCAGCGACAGCACATCGGGCTGCAGCAGCTCGTCCAGCGCCGGGTCGGGCTGGGCCCAGGGCTTGCTCAGCAGCAGCGCGGCCAAGGCCAGCGCCAGCAGGGCGCCGCTGACCCTCGCGGGGTGCTGGCGCCAGCCGGCCTGCAGCACAGCCAGTGGCCCTCGGTGGGGTACCTGGGCTGCGGTGCGCTGGCGCCACTGTTCGATGGCGCGGGATTCCAAGGCTTCCAGCCCCTCGGCGGGCGCCTGCGCCAGCCCTTCGCGCAGGCGTTGGCGCAAGGGCTGGTCGTCGGGGTTCTGACGGGCGGGAACGGGGGTTTTCATGGTGTGGGCTCCTGGAGCTGTTGCCGCAACGCGGCCTTGGCCCTGTGCAGCAATTGGTGTGCGGCGTTGCGCTCAAGTTCCATGGACTGGGCGATGTCGGCCACGTCGGCGTCGGCGTAGGCCCACATGGCCAGGGCCATGCGCTGGCGGGCTGGCAGGCGGGCCATGGCGGCTTGCAGGTGTGCGGCGTTGACGGCAGGCAGATCGTCGGCCGCAGGGGCCTGGGTGTCCTGCTGGGCGTCGGACAGGTCGGTCAGCTGTTCGGGGTCGGCGCTGAGTTCGCGCCGGCGCACCAGCGCGCTTTTGCAGCGGTTGATGACGATGGTGTTGAAGTAGGTGGCCAGGGTGGCGCCGTGGGCATCGCTGGGGTTGCTGCCCCACAGGCGAAGAAAAGCTTCCTGCACCACGTCTTCGGCGTCTTCGTGTTTGGCCAGCATTTGCATGGCCAGGCCGTGGGCCTGTGGCGTGAGACGGTGCACCAGGCGGGTGGCACTGGCTTCGTCGCCCGTGCAGGCCGCGTGCCAGAGCGACCAGTCGTCCCCGCGCTGGGCGGGCATCCCGGGTGGCAGCAGCGCGCGGCCCACCCAGCGGCCCAGCTGGCCCAGTGAAGCGCCCAGTGCGCCGGTGGCAGTGCGACTGTTCATGCGTTCAGTCGGCCTTGAGTTTTTCGCGCAAGGCCTTGCGCTCGGCGGGGCTGAGCTTGTCCAGCATCTCGCGGCGCTGCCGCAGCAGTTCGCGGCGCTCCTCGGGTGTCATGGCCTTGACCTGTTCCCGGCGCTCATCGGCCAGGCGCTGCTTCTCTTCGGGGCTGAGCTGGAGCCAGCGCTGGCGCGTGCTGTCGATCAGGGCCTGCCGTTCGCCGGGTGACAGCGTCTCGATCTGCTGGCGCAGCTGCTGCCGGAAGGCCTTGCGCTCCTGCGGCGTGGCCTGTTTCAACTGTTCTTTGAGTTCGGCCTTGCGCTGGGCCTGTTGCGCGGGTGTCAGTCGGGCCCAGTCTTGGGCGTCGGGCGGTACCACCGGCGCGGCCTGGGCGCCCATGCTGAACAAGAGCATGGCCCCGGCAAGCCAGCGGGCCAGACGGCGGCGAAAGGGGGCGGGAGCAGGGCTGGTCATGGTCGGTTGGGCGGTGTGCGGTTGGGGTCTTGCCCGGTTGAACCTCGCAGCAGGCTGGCTCTTACGCCAAACCCGTGCAACGCGGTCGGATTTTCACCGAAGCCCGTAAGCCATGCGGCGATGGCCCGGTTCAACGGGGGCGTGGACCAACCGGCCACCGCAACCGTTCCCAACCACAAGGAAACCACCATGACCTCCTGGATCAAAACCCTGTCTGCTGTCACCCTCACCGCCGCCGGCCTCGGCCTGTTCACTGGCAGCGCTTTCGCGCAAGGCACCTCCAGCCTGGCCGACAAGCAGGCGCAACGCGTGGACAACCGTCAGGAACGCCAGTCCGACCGCATCACGCAGGGTGTGGAGTCTGGCCAATTGACCGTGCGCGAACAAGCCCGCCTGGAACAGCAGCAGCGCCACATCAACCGCCTGGAGCGACGCACCGAGGCCGACGGGAAGGTGACCGCCAAGGAAGCCGTGCGCATGGAGCACGCGCAGGACCGTGCCAGCCACCAGATCCACCGCCAGAAGCACGACCGCCAGCGGCGCGGCGGCTGATCGCACGGACTGGCGCTCAGCGCGCCAGCCACAGCCGCAGGCGCATGCCCCAGCCGCTGGTCAGGCCCACGGTGGGCCAGCGGAGTTCGCCCTGCGGCGTGATGACGGCGAACGCAGGCACCGCACCAAAGCCCATCGCGCGACTCAGCTGCGCGCGCGGGTCGACCAGCGTGTGCCAGGCGAGGCTGTGCGTCTGCAAGTAGCGGCCCACCTGCCCGGGCAGGCCCGACTGCATGGCCACCGTGATCACCGGGTGGTCCGCGTTCACGCCATCCACCGTGCCCTGGATCGTCTTGCAGATCGGGCACCAGTCGGCCCACACGTACAGACCGACGTTCTGCCCGGGGTGCGTGCGCTGCAAGGCCGCCAGCTCGGCGCGCAGGCTGCTCTGGCGCAGGGCGCCGCGGGCATCCAGCACTGGCAGGGGGGCGTCCAGCGCCGCGGCAGGCAACGGCCCGCCCGCCACGTGTCGCGTCTGCCACCACTGCACCGCCAGGAGCACGGCGGCGAACAGCACCACGGTGCCCAGGTGGCGTCGCCAGTCGCGCCGCAGGCCGGCGGCCCAGCGGCGCAGGACGTCGCTCATGCGGCGTTGACGACTTCGAGCAGGCGGTCCAGCCCGCCTTCGTTGATGGCCACCATGGCCTGCGCGCGCACGGTGGGCTTGGCGTGGTACGCCACCGAAAGGCCCGCCACGCCCATCATGGGCAGGTCGTTGGCGCCGTCGCCCATGGCGATGCACTGGCTAGGCGCGATGTCCAGCAGCGAAGCCACTTCCAGCAGGGTGCGGCGCTTCTCGGCGCCGTCGCAGATGTCGCCCCATGGCTGGTCCACCATGCGGCCGGTGAGCTGGCCGCAGTTGGGGCCGCTTTCCACTTCCAGCACGTTGGCGCGCACGAAGTCAATGCCCAGTTCATCTCGCACGCGGTGGGCGAAGAAGGTGAATCCGCCCGAGACCAGCAGCACCTTCAGGCCGGCGGCCTTGCAGGCGCGCACCAGCTCGGCCGCACCAGGGTTGATGCGCAGGCGCTCGGTGTAGACGCGCTCCATGTCGGCCACGGTCACGCCTTTGAGCAGCGCCACGCGCTGGCGCAGGCTGTCCTTGTAGTCGGTGATCTCGCCGCGCATGGCGGCTTCGGTGATGGCCGCCACCTCGGTCTTGCGGCCCACCGCGTCGGCGATTTCGTCCACGCACTCGATGCTGATGAGCGTGGAATCCATGTCGAACGCGATGAGTTTGAAGTCCTTGAGGTTCAGTGGGGCGGTGAAGCCTTGGATGGTCAGGCCGGGGGCGAATTCGGTGGGTGCAGTCATCCCGGAATTATCGCGGGAGCCGGAATGCGGCCCGTTCAGGGCGGCGACGCGGGCAGCACCTTCGTCATGGCGCCGATCTGCTTGCGCAGGTCGCTCCCCACCAGGTCGGCCACCGACTGCTGGTCGCTGGTGACGGTCAGGCCCTGGGCCTGCAGTTTCGCCTTGATCTCGTCGGTGCTGGTGCCAGCCACCTGGGCCAGCACGGTGATGGGGGCCTTGGCCAGGGCGCGCACCGGGGGCGCGAAGCCTGGCTCGCCGCCCGCGTCGCCCGCGGGAATGAAGCTCAGCGCCAGCACCGCGGCAAACACGCCCACGATCACCCGGCCGGTGGTTTGCGTGAAGTAGCGCTTGAACGCGGGCATGTTCAGCAGCACGTGCAGCGTGACGCCGATCACCATGGCCCAGCTCAACCACTCGTGAGCGGTCTTGTTCAGGCCCGAGTCGAGGTGGAAGAACATCAGCACGCCGGTGACGGCGGACAGGAAAAAGGCGCCGATGACGACGGGTGTGATCCAGGGACGGTGAGCGTTCAGGTTCATGTGGCTTCTCCTTCAGAACAGATGCCGCCATGTTGCGGCACCGGTTTGAAGTTTCATGAGCGGCGTGTGAACGGCAGGTGAACGCTGGGCCCTGTTGCTCCTGTTTTTGATGCAGATCAAACAGCGCTGGCGGGCGCTTCTGTCCGGATCGGCTGACCCAGCGAACGCAGCACGTCCCGCACCAGCTGCACGCGGTCTTTCACCTCGGGCAGGGCGCGTTCGATGCGCAGCTTCTCGTTGCCGGCCAGCTTGATGTGCTTGTTCTTCTGGATCAGCTCGATGATCTTCATCGGCTCGATTGGCGGGTTGGGCCGGAAGGTGATGTTGATGACGCCGGGCGCCGCATCCACCTTGACCACACCGTAAGGCTGCGAGAGCACGCGCAGGCGGTGCACGTCGATCAGGGTCTGGGTCTGTGCGGGCAGCTTGCCGAAGCGGTCCACGATTTCTTCAAGCAGGCCGTCCACCTGGTCGGTGGTCTTGGCGGTGGCCAGCTTCTTGTAGAACGACAGGCGCAGGTGCACGTCGCCGCAGTAGTCGTTGGGCAGCAGGGCAGGGGCGTGCAGGTTGATGTCGGTGGTCACGCTCAGCGGGCTCAGCAGGTCCGGTTCGCGCCCGGCCTTGAGCGCCTTCACCGCTTCGCTCAGCATCTCGTTGTAGAGCTGGAAGCCCACTTCCAGCATGTTGCCGCTCTGGTTCTCGCCCAGCACCTCGCCAGCGCCGCGGATCTCCAGGTCGTGCATGGCCAGGTAGAAACCGGAGCCGAGTTCCTCCATTTGCTGGATCGCGTCCAGCCGCTGCGCGGCCTGCTTGGTCAGGCCGTCGATCTCGGGCACCAGCAGGTAGGCGTAGGCCTGGTGGTGGCTGCGGCCGACGCGGCCGCGCAGCTGGTGCAGCTGGGCCAGGCCGAACTTATCGGCCCGGCTCATGACGATGGTGTTCGCCGTGGGCACGTCGATGCCGGTCTCGATGATGGTCGAGCACAGCAGCAGGTTGTAGCGCTGGGCGACGAAGTCGCGCATCACGCGTTCCAGGTCGCGCTCGGGCATCTGGCCGTGGGCGATCGCAATGCGCGCCTCAGGCAGGATTTCTTCGAGCTTCTGCTTGCGGTTCTCGATCGTCTCCACCTCGTTGTGCAGGAAGTACACCTGACCGCCCCGCTTGAGTTCGCGCAGCACGGCCTCGCGGATCACGCCGTTGCCTTCGTTGCGCACAAAGGTCTTGATGGCCAGTCGGCGCTGCGGCGCGGTGGCGATGACCGACAGATCGCGCAGGCCTTCGAGCGCCATGCCCAGCGTGCGCGGGATCGGCGTCGCCGTCAGCGTGAGCACGTCCACCTCGGCGCGCAGCTGCTTCATCGCCTCCTTGTGGCGAACGCCGAAGCGGTGCTCCTCGTCGATGATGAGCAGGCCCAGGTTCTTGAACTGCGTCTTCTCGCTCAGCAGCTTGTGCGTGCCGACCACGATGTCCACGCTGCCGTCGCTGATGCCCTTCATCGCGGCCGTGATTTCTTTTTGCGAGCGGAAGCGGCTCATCTCCGCCACCTTGACCGGCCACTTGGCGAAGCGGTCCACCAGCGTCTGGTAGTGCTGTTCGGCCAACAGCGTGGTGGGCGCCAAGAACGCCACCTGCTTGCCGCCGGTGATGGCGACGAAGGCGGCGCGCAGGGCGACCTCTGTCTTGCCGAAACCCACGTCGCCGCAGACCAGGCGGTCCATGGGCTGCGGGCTGATCATGTCCTGGATGACAGCGTGGATCGCGGCCTTCTGGTCGGCGGTTTCCTCGAAGCCGAAGTCGTTGGCGAAGATCTCGTAGTCCTGCGCGCTGAAACGGAAGGCGTGGCCCTGGCGCGCGGCACGGCGGGCGTAGATGTTCAGCAGCTCGGCGGCGGCGTCGCGCACCTGTTCGGCCGCGCGGCGCTTGGCCTTTTCCCACTGGCCGCTGCCCAGCTTGTGCAGCGGCGCCTCGTCGGCGCTCACGCCGGTGTAGCGGCCGATCAGGCTGAGCTGGCTCACCGGCACGTAGAGCACCGCCTTGTCGGCGTATTCCAGGTGCAGGAATTCCTGCAGCGCGGGCGTGCCGTCGGGGTTTTTGTCGCCCATGTCCAGGTTGACCAGCCCGCGGTAGCGGCCGATGCCGTGGGCGCTGTGCACCACCGGGTCGCCCACGTCGAGCTCGGAGAGGTCCTTGATCAGCGCGTCGACGTCGCTGACCTGTTCCTGCTTCTTGCGCCGGCGCGTGGTCGGCCCGGCGGCGAACAGCTCGGTTTCGGTGACGAAGTCCAGGCTTTCTTCCAGCCAGGAGAATCCGATCGTGAGGCCCGCCGTGGCGATGCCGACCTTTTCGTTGCTGGTCTGGAACTCGTCCAGCGAATCGAAGGCTGGCGGGTTCAGGCCGCTGGCGCGCAGGAAGTCCAGCAGGCTCTCGCGGCGGCCGTCGCTCTCGGCCAGCAGCAGCACACGGTGCGCGGTGTTGCGGATGTGGCCCTGCAGCCGGGCCAGCGGGTCTTCGGCACCGCGCACCACCGACAGGTCGCCCAGCTTTTGGGCGAAAGCGTTGTCGGCGATGTCTTCTACGGCGGGCCGTATGGCCAGCTGCGCGTGCGCATTGGCTTCGCCGTAGAACTGCTCCATCGACAGGAACAGGCTCTCGGGCGGCAGGGCGGGGCGGTCCGGGTCGCCCTTGACCAGGCGGTAGCGGTCCTGCGTGTCCTGCCAGAAGCGCTGGAAGGCCGGCTCCAGGTCGCCGTGCAGCACCACCGTGGCCCGCTCGCCCAGGTAGTCGAAGACGGTGGCGGTCTCTTCAAAAAACAGCGGCAGGTAGTACTCGATACCGGCCGTGGCCACGCCGTTGCCCATGTCTTTGTAAATGCGGCTCTTGGTCGGGTCGCCTTCGAGCAGCTCGCGCCAGCGGCTACGAAAGCGCCCGCGTGCCGCCTCGTCCATCGGGAATTCGCGGCCGGGCAGCAGCCGCACCTCGGGCACCGGGTAGAGGCTGCGCTGGCTGTCGGGGTCGAAGGTGCGGATCGAGTCGATCTCGTCGTCGAACAAATCGACGCGGTAGGGCACCTGCGAGCCCATGGGGAAGAGGTCGATCAGGCCACCGCGCACCGCGTATTCGCCCGGGCTGACCACCTGGGTGACGTGGTTGTAGCCGGCCAGGGTGAGCTGGCCCTTGAGCTTGGCTTCGTCCAGCTTCTGCTTGACCTTGAACTGGAAGGTGTAGCCCGCCAGAAAGGACGGTGGCGCCAGCCGGTACAGCGCCGTGGTGGCGGGCACCAGCACCACATCGGCGCCGGTGTCCTTGTCCTGTTGCTGGATGCGCCAGAGCGTGGCCAGGCGCTCGGAGATCAGGTCCTGGTGGGGCGAGAAGCCGTCGTAGGGCAGGGTTTCCCAGTCGGGGAACAGGGCGCAGCGCAGCGTTGGTTCGAAGAACGCCATCTCGTCCATCAGGCGCTGGGCATCGGTCGCATCGGCCGTGACGATGGCCGTGGGCCGTCCCGCGGCCTTTTCACGCGCTGCCAACTGGGCGAGCAGCAGCGAGTCGGCCGCACCGGCGGGTCGGGGCAAGTGGAAGCGTTGGCCGGGTTTGAGCTTGGGCAGGTCCATGGGCGCGTGAGCTTTGAGGGGGGCGTGGGCAATGACGAACACCCCCCAACCGTCTCGGCAGGGGGGTGCATGCGATGGATTCTAGAATGCACGGGTGCTCATGCCCGACGCCCAGACCCCATCACCCCACAAGCCGGTGGCACGCCTGTTTGCACTGCTGCCGTGCGCCGGCACCGGCTCGCGCGCCGGCACGGCCGGCCCCAAACAGTACGAGCCTTTGCTGGGCCTGCCGTTGGTGCTGCACACGCTTTCGGCCTTTCAAGCCGTTGACCGTATCGATCGCGTGCTGGTGGTGGTGTCGCCAGGCGACCGTTTCCTGAGCATGGACGACCCGCAGACCCAGCTGGTGCGATGCGGCGGTGCCACACGGGCCGAGACGGTATTCAATGGTTTGCAAGCCCTGCTGGACGGCGGTGCCGGCCCACAAGACTGGGTGCTGGTGCACGACGCGGCGCGCTGCCTCATCACCCCGGCGCAGATCGATGCGTTGATCGACGCCTGCCTGCCGGACGCGGTGGGTGGCCTGCTGGCGCTCAAGTTGCCCGACACGCTCAAGGCCGAAGCCGGCGGGCGCGTGACCGCGACCGTGGACCGCAGCGACAAGTGGCTGGCCCAGACGCCGCAGATGTTCCGCGTCGGTGCGCTGCAGGCCGCCCTCGCGGTCCGTGCTGGCAGCGGTTTTGAGGGCATCACCGACGAGGCCAGCGCCATGGAGCTGGCCGGTCAGGCCCCACGCCTGGTGCCGGGCAGCGCACAAAACTTCAAAGTCACCTACCCCGAAGACTTCGCTCTGGCCGAAGCCATCCTGAAAGCCCGTTCATGACGCACCCGACCATTCCCTTTCGCATCGGTGAAGGCTGGGATGTGCACGCCTTGGTGCCCGGCCGGGCGCTCATCATCGGTGGCGTCACCGTCCCCCACAGCATGGGCCTGCTAGGCCATTCGGACGCCGACGTGCTGCTGCACGCCATCACCGACGCCCTGCTGGGTGCAGCGGCGCTGGGCGATATCGGCCGACACTTTCCCGACACCGACGCCCGTTTCAAGGGCGCAGACTCCAGCGTGCTGCTGGCCGAAGCGGGGCGCCGCGTGCGCGAGGCCGGTTACGACATCGGAAACGTGGACAGCACCGTGATCGCTCAGGCGCCCAAGCTGGCGCCCCACATCCCGGGCATGGTCGGGTCCATTGCCCGCACCCTGGGGCTGGCGCCGGACCAGGTCAACGTGAAGGCCAAGACGGCCGAGAAGCTGGGCCCGGTGGGGCAGGGCCTGTCGATCGAAGCGCGCGCCGCGGTGCTGCTGGTGCGGCGCGGCTGAACCGTCGCAGGCTCAGGCCTTGGCGCGCGGCAGCTTGATGTGCGCCGCCAGGCCACCGGTGCTGCTGTTGGCCAGCGCAAAGCGGCCGCCCATGCGCGCAACGGCGCGCTCAACAATCGCCAGCCCCAGTCCCGTACCGGTGGCCGATGAGCGCGAGGCGTCACCGCGGAAGAAGGGTTGTGTGAGCTGGCTGAGCATCTCCGGGCTCACGCCCGTGCCGTGGTCGCGCAGTTTGATCAGTACCCACTCGTCTTTGGCCTTGGCCGCGATGTCGATGCGCGCGAAGCCCGTGACGGGGTCGCGTCCGTATCGCTGGGCGTTCTCCACCAGGTTGGCGAACACGCGCTGCAGTTCGGTCGCGTCGCCCATGACGATGGTGTCGGGCGGGATGCTGGTGGTGACGCTGGTGCTGGGTTCGTGACTGGCGGAGAAGGTGGCCGCCTCGATCACCTGGTTCAGGCTCACGCGCTCGGGTGCCTGGTGGTCCGGGCGCGCGTAGTCGAGGAATTTGTCGATGATGGCGTTGACCTGCTCGATGTCGGCCGCCATGTGTTCGCGCGCTTGCGGATCGCTCACGCTCATCTCGGTTTCCAGCCGCAAGCGTGCCAGCGGCGTGCGCAGGTCGTGTGAAATGCCGGCCAGCATCAGGGCACGGTCCTGCTCGATCTTGGACAGGCGCTGCGCCATGCGGTTGAAGCCGATGTTTACTTCGCGGATCTCGCTGGTCGCCACCGCCTCGCTAAGCTGGCTGGCGTTGAAGTCGCCTTCGCGCAGGCGGCTGGCCGCGAACGAGAGGTTTTTCAGCGGCCGGTTGATCAGGCGCGCGATCAGCGCAGCGCCGGTCAGCGACAGCACCAGCGCCGTGCCCAGCCAGATGAGCCAGGTGGTACCGGCCACCAGGCCCAGGCGCGAAGGGTCGGTCAGCAACCAGTAGGGGTCGCCGTCGATGGAAAACCCTATCCACAGCCCGGGTGTGCCGTTGACCTCGCGGGCCACCACAGTGCCCGGGCCCAGCCGGGCGTTCAAGCGTTCGCTCACGCTGCGGCTGAGCGAATCGGTATCGTACATGCGGTACTGATCGGTCGGCTCGCGTGGCGCGATGCGCACGCTCTCTTCGTCTGCCAGGGTCTTGACCAGTGAGACCCGAGCAATGGAGTCCGAGTGCACCAGGGCGGCCCGGCTGAGGTTGACCAGCGAGGCGAGTTGCTGGGCGCTTTGCAGCACACGCGGCTCGAACTCCAGGGCCCGGAAGGTCTGCAGCCAGGCGATGATGCATCCGCCCAGCAGCATCGCCAGCAAAAAGAAGGTGCGCCAGAACAGGCTCACCTCTCGCGGCGGACGCGATTCGAGCGGGGCGGGCGCCGTCTCCAGCCCGGTGGGTTGGGTTTCAAACGGGACGCGCGACTCTTCGTTCATCAGCTGTTGCCGTCCGGCACGAACACATAGCCCACACCCCACACCGTTTGCAGGTAGCGCGGTGACGCGGCGTCTTCTTCGATCAGCTTGCGCAAGCGCGAGACCTGCACATCCAGGCTGCGGTCAAACGGTTCGAATTCGCGCCCGCGGGCGAGCTGGGCCAGCTTCTCGCGCGAGAGTGGCTGGCGCGGGTGGCGTACCAGGGCCTTGAGCATGGCGAACTCTCCGGTTGTCAGCGGCAGGTCCTGTCCGTCCTTGCGCAGCGTCCGCAGGCTCAGGTCGAACTCGAACGGGCCGAAGGTGACGGTTTCGGCGTCCTGGGAGGGCGCACCGGGCACCTCGGTGGGCGGGCGGCGGCGCAGCACGGCGTGTATGCGGGCCAGAAGCTCGCGCGGGTTGAAAGGTTTGCCCAGGTAGTCGTCCGCGCCGACCTCCAGGCCCACGATGCGGTCCACGTCCTCGCTCTTGGCGGTCAGCATGATGATGGGCGTGCGATCACCGTTGGCGCGCAGGCGGCGGCAGATCGACAGGCCGTCTTCGCCCGGCATCATCAGGTCCAGCACGATCATGTCGACCGATTCGCGCTGCAGCACCCGGTTCAGCGCCTTGCCGTCTTCGGCCAGCATCACCTCGAAGCCTTCCTGCATCAGGTAGCGGCGCAGCAGATCGCGGATCCGCACGTCGTCGTCCACGACCAGAATCTTGTTGGGGCGGGCATTGGTTTGTGGCATGGCAGCAACTCTCCGAAAATGTAACAAACTCGATTGTGGCAGCGCCAAGTGCTTGTCACGACTGGTTTTTTGTTGTCCTGACATGGTGTTACAAATGTTGCCCC
>CALRYD010000002.1:0-188596 GCA_943372305.1 Hydrogenophaga intermedia
TGTCCTGTGGAAAAAGGGGGTTAAAACAAATCGTTTGTCGATGTCACAAACTGTATTTGGGTTGTTTCAAACAGTTAAGTCGGCGCCTTGCCATTCGCGCTGTAGGAAGTTGCCCGACAAGCCCTCAGAAGCACCGGAAACACCCGCCAATTCCGGGCCGTGCGCAGGCCGCTGCCCGCCGCCCACCCGGTACCTGGCTCAGCCAGCTGGCCCGCGCAAGGCCTGCACCGCCGCGGCCACCACGCCCTGCACGCTGCCACTCTGGGCGTACTGCTGGCGTAGCCAGCTGGCGTGGTTGCCGTCGCGGGCGGCGGTGCGTTCGATCTCGGTCAGCGCGTCTTGGGCGCCCAGCGCGTCGGCATGCGGCGCGATGCGGCCCAGCGTGGCCAGCACGTCCTCGCGGATGCTGATCTGCTCGCGTGTCTTGGGGTTGACCATGGTGCCGTCCAGGCCGAAGCGGCAGGCCTGGAAGCGGTTGTAGGTGTAGACGAGGTAATCGTCCTCTTCGGGCGGCGGCTCGTTGCGCTCCAGCAGGTAGGCACACAGGCTCTGCAGGTAGCAGGCCAGGCCGGCGGCGCGCTCCACCGTCAGCGGTGTGTCGCACACGCGCAGCTCGATGGTGCCGTACTCGGGCTTGGGCCGGATGTCCCAGTAGAAGTCCTTCATGGACTTGACCACGCCGGTGCTCTCAATCTTGGTGAAGTACACGTTGGCGAACTCGTCCCAGCTCAGGGTGAAGGGCGCACGACCGCTGAGCGGGAACGCAAACACCGAGTTCAGCCGCGCCGAATCGAACAGCGTGTCCACGCCCTGAGAGTAAGGCGACGAAGCCGAGAGCGCGATGAAGTGCGGCACGTAACGGTTGAGCGAGTGCAGCAGGAACAGCGCCTCGTCGGGCGAGCTGCAGCCCACGTGCACGTGCTGACCGAACACGGTGAACTGCTTGGCCAGGTAACCGTACAGGCCCGAGAGCTGCTCGAACCGCGGCTTGGCAAAAATGCGCTGCTCGAACCAGCGCTGGAACGGGTGGGTGCCGCCACCGGCCAGTTCGATATTGAGACGATCGCCGGCGGCCACCAGCGTGTCACGGATGGTGCGCAGCTGTGCCAGCAGCGGGCCGTGCGCGGTCTGCACGTCGGTGGCGATCTCGATCATGCTCTGCGTCATCTCGGGCGTGACCAAGCCCGGGAAGGGCTTGCGCCGCAACAGCTCCAGCAGGTCATTGGCGCTGCTGGAGAGGTCCATGTCATAGGTGTTGACCAGCTGCAGTTCCAGCTCGACGCCCAGGGTCAGCGCCTGCGAGGATTTGAAGGTTTCCAGTGGCATCGATTCACTCCTGGGTCAGGTGCGTTTCGGCCGCTGCCTTGAGCGCGCGCTGGGTCACCAGCGGACCCAGCAACTCCTGCAGCAGCATCATGAAAGCCAGCGTCGCCAGCACCTGGCGCGCGGGCTCGAAGCCTTGCAGGCGGCTTTGTTCGAGCAGCAGGATGGCAAAAGCCGACATGGGCGTGAGCGCCAGGCCTGTCAGCAGGCCCTTGCGCTCGGTGCTGCCCGACAGGCGCGCCGCCGCCACGTTGCACACCACCTTGCTGGCGGTGCGCGCGGCGATCAGCGCCAGCCCCAGCCACACGCCGGTATGCAGCTCGCTCCAGTCCAGCAGCGCCGCGATGTAGACGAACAGGAACAGGGTGAGCAGGTCGCCCGCGGTACCGAAGCCGCGCTGCGCGTTGGTCAGGTGCACGCGCCGCTCGCGCGCGACGATGCCGAAAGCCAGTGCCGCCAGCAGCGGCGAGAGCTTGAGCCCGTAGGCCATGGTGGTCAGCAGCACCACCGCCAGCGCAAAGACCAGGGTCACGTCGCGTTCTTCGATGCGCTGCGCCCGCAGCAGCGCGGGCACCGCCACGCCCAGCAGCGCCCCCACCGCCACCGAGGTGGCCAGCACGTGCACGCTGCCAAAGATGGCCATCACCAGATCGCCCGAGGTGGCCAGGTACCAGTAACCCGTGATCAGCTTGAGCGCCAGCACCGACAGCAGGCAGTTGATGGCGCACAGGTGCAGCACCCGCTCGGTCACCTGGCCGGCGCTGCGCAGCTCGTTGGCCACGCGCACGATGCCTGCGGGCGAGGCCGAGATGGACAGTGCCGCGATGATCAGCCGCGTGTCGGTGGGCAGCGCGAACCAGCCGGCCACCGCGTAGACCACCACGAAGGTGAGCACCGATTCCACCAGCCCCAGCATCAGCACCCAGGGGTTGTGGCGGAACCAGCGCAGGTGGATGCGGTAGCCCAGCTCGAACAGGATGAGCGACAGCGCCACGTTGGCCAGAAAGGGCAGGCCCGGCACGGCGTCGGTCAGGCCCGGCAGGTCGAACAGGCTGGCCACCAGGCCCACGGCCACGTAGCTGCTCACGCGCGGGATGTTCGCCGCGCCGTGCAGACGCTCACCCAGGAACCAGGCCAGCAGCAACACCAGGGGCCAGGCCATGGACTGCAGCAGAAAAGGAATGTCGGTCACCATCGTCTTGGGCCTCCCGGCGGTCTTCAGGGCCCCGGACCGTACCACCCTCACCCGCATCGGACAACCCGTTCACGCGCGCGCCGTGCGGGTTTGGCGGATACGTCTGCACACGCGGACGACACGGGGATTGGTTACCATGCTTCGATGCACACACGACACCTCCCCCCCCTCGCCCTGGCCCTGTGCCTGTTCACGGGCACTGCCCTGGCGCAGAGCACACCCGCGGCCCCGGCCGCTTCGCCCGCCAAGAAAGAACTGGTGGCCAAGCTGCTCAAGCTGCAACAACCTGGCATCGAAGCGCTGGCGCGCAACCTGGCCGAACAGCCCGCAGCCCAGTTCCTGAACCAGGCCAGCATGGTGCTGCAGGCGCGTGTGGCGCCCGAGAAGCGTGAAGCCGTCGCCAAGGAGATCGGCAACGACGTCAAGGCCTACACCGCTGAAGCCGTGCCGCTGGTGCGCGACCGCGCGATCAAACTCGCCCCCTCCACCGCCGGCAAGCTGCTGGAAGAAAAACTCAGCGAAGACGAACTCAGGCAGGTCGTCGGCATGCTCGAGTCGCCGGTCTATGCCAAGTACATGCAGCTCAGTGGCGACCTCCAGAAGGCCTTGCTGGAGAAACTGGTGGCCGAAACCCGCCCGGCCATCGAACCCAAGCTCAAGACACTGGAAGCGAACATCGGCAAGCGCCTGAATGCTGCGACCGGTGCTCCTGCAGGTGGCCCTGCCAAGCCCGCTGCTCCGGCAGCACCCTCCAAGTAAACAGCGCTCAGCCGGCCTCCGCGCCGGTCGACAGCGCGAACCGTGCGGCCAGCGGCTGCAGGCCCAGTTCGTCCAGGATGGCCTGCAGGCGCTCGCGCGCCCGGCCCTGCTGCGCGGGCCGCGCGGGCTGCAGGCGCCGCGCCAGGATCAGCTCATTCTTCATCGAGTGCTCCCAGCCCACCAGCTCGGTGACCGTGACGTCGTAGCCGTGCGCTTCGAGCTGCAGGCAGCGCAGCACGTTGGTGATCTGGCTGCCGAACTCGCGGGTGTGCAGCGGGTGGCGCCACAGCTCGGCCAGCGGCGTGCGCGAGAGGTTGAGCGCCTTGCGCTCGCGCATCACGCCCGCCACCTCGGCCTGGCAACAGGGCACCAGCACCATGAAGCGGGCCTGTTTGGCCAGACCAAAGGCGATGGCGTCATCGGTGGCGGTGTCGCAGGCGTGCAGTGCGGTGACCACATCGATGCGCCCGGGCAGGTCCGGATGGGTCAGCGCCTGCTGCACCGTGGTGGCCAGAAATCCCATGCGGCCAAAGCCCAGGCGCTGCGCCAGCGCACGGGACTTGTCCACCAGCTCGGTGCGCGATTCCACGCCGTACACGTGGCCCGCCGCCTTGTCCTTGAAAAACAGGTCGTACAGGATGAAGCCCAGGTAGGACTTGCCGGCGCCGTGGTCGGCCAGGGTGACGTCACCGCGGTCTTTGAGCACCTCGGCCAGCAACGGTTCGATGAACTGCACCAGGTGGTAGACCTGCTTGAGCTTGCGCCGCGTGTCCTGGTTGAGCTTGCCCTCGCGGGTGAGGATGTGCAGTTCCTTGAGCAGCTCGATGGACTGGCCAGGGCGCAGTTCGGGCAGCTGTTCCTGCAGGGTTTTCTGGGGTTTCACGTGTGTTCCTGTGGGGGCTGGGCGGCACCGAAATGGCGGTCCAGCCGGTCTTGCAACGCGGCCACCTGGCGCCGCAGGGCATGCAGTTCGCGCATCAGCTCGCGCTCGATCTGGCGCTCTTCCTGCTCCACCTCCTGTTCCACGAACAGGGCGGCCAGCGACGCCGTCACGAGCGAGAGCACCGCCAGCCCCAGCAACACCACCAGCACCGAGAAGGCACGGCCCACCCCGGTGCGCGGCACGAGGTCGCCATAACCCACGGTGGCCGCGGTGGTGAAGGCCAGCCAGAGGCCATCTTGCAAGGTGTGGATGCCCGGTTCCAGCCACCAGAAGCCGATGCCACCGATCAGCAGGATCAGCAGGCACAGGCCAAGCGAGTAGACCAGGCCCCGGCGGATGAGGTGGACGCGGGTGCGTCGGGAGCGCGACATGCGCCGATTCTGGCATGGCGTGGGGGTCACAATCGCCCGATGCACGAGACGCCCGCCGACGCCGCCACCCACCCTCACGTCCACCCTTTTGCCCGCCTCACGCCCGACCGGGTGCAGGATGCGCTGGCCAGCATCGGGCTGTGGGGCGATGGCCGGCTGTCGGCCCTCAACAGCTTTGAGAACCGGGTCTACCAGGCGCACCTGGACGGCCCGTTCGATGGCCACCACCAGGTGGTGGCCAAGTTCTACCGGCCAGGCCGCTGGAGCGATGCGCAGATCGCCGAGGAACACGCGTTCGCGGCCGACCTGGTGGCTGCCGAGGTGCCGGCTGTGCCACCGCTGGTGGTGAACGGGCAGACGCTGCACCACTTCGACGGTTTTGCGTTCGCGGTCAGCGCGCGGCGCGGCGGACGCCGGCCCGAGCTGGACGACTTCGACGTGCTGGAGTGGATCGGCCGCTTTCTGGCCCGGCTGCACAGCGTGGGGGCGATCCACCGCTTCACGACCCGGCCCGCACTGGACGTGGCCACCTTCGCCCACGAGCCGCGCGACTGGCTGATCGGCCACCGCATGGTCGCGCCCGAGGTGCAGTCCGCCTGGTCGGCCGCGCTGGCCGAGGCGCTGGCGCTGATCGAAGCGCACCCGGTGCTGCGCGCAGACCCGCCAGCCGATGAAGACGGCATCCGGCGCATCCGCCTGCACGGCGACTGCCATCCGGGCAACATCCTCTGGACGCCCGAGGGGCAGCCCGGCGCCGGCCCGCATTTCGTGGACCTGGACGATGCCCGCATGGGGCCGGCGGTGCAGGACCTGTGGATGCTGCTGTCGGGCGACCGGCGCCAGCAGACCCAGCAACTGGGCGCGCTGATCGACGGGTACGAACAGTTCCGCCCCTTCTACCGCCGCGAGCTGGCGCTGATCGAGCCGCTGCGCACGCTGCGCTTGATCCACTACAGCGCCTGGATCGCCCGCCGCTGGGACGACCCGGCCTTTCCGATCAACTTCCCCTGGTTCGGCAGCCGCGACTACTGGCAGGGCCAGGTGGACATGCTGGTCGAGCAGATCGAAGAGATGCAGAACCCGCCGCTGGTGGGTTGACCCCCCGCGCCCGGCTGCGCCGGTCACCCCCCAGGGGGCGGCACTGGCGGCCCGGCAAAGCCGGTTCCGCGGTGCCCTGGATCAGGCATCTCGCTCCGGTATCACCACTTCGCTCAAATGGTTTTCAACAATTTGATTGCACACAATTCAATTGGCGTCTACAGTTCAGCCCATGGTCACACGCAACACATCCCCCACGCTGTCTGAACAGGCCCTGCTGCTGGACAACCAGCTGTGCTTTGCGCTGTATTCGGCCTCGCTGGCGATGACCAAGCTGTACAAGCCGCTGCTCGATGAGCTGGGCCTGACCTACCCGCAGTACCTGGCCCTGCTGGTGCTGTGGGAGCGCGACGGCGTGACCGTGTCCGAACTCGGCGAACGGCTGAGTCTGGACTCCGGAACGCTCACGCCGCTGCTCAAGCGCCTGGAAGGCGCCGGCCTGCTGTCCCGCCTGCGCGATGCGGCCGACGAGCGCCGGGTGCTGATCCGCCTCACGGCCGACGGCCGCCAGCTCAAGGCACGTGCCCAGCGCATCCCCGGTTGCGTGCTGCAGGCCTCGCAGTGCGACGTGGCCGAGGCCATGGCACTGACCCGCCAGGTGCAGGCCTTGCGCAACCGGCTGACTGCCTGACCCGTTTTTTCACCCCGCTTCACTGAAGCCCCTCCAAAGGAACCCACCATGGCATCGCTCGACAAAGTCCTCTATACCGCCCGCACCCACACGACTGGTGGCCGCGACGGCGCCTCCAAGTCCGACGACGGCCGACTGGCCGTGACGCACACCCCGCCCGGCACGCCCGGCAACGGCACCAACCCCGAGCAGCTGTTCGCTGCGGGCTACTCGGCCTGTTTCATTGGTGCCATCAAGGCGGTGGCCGGCAAGATGAAGCTGACCGTGCCGGCCGACGTGGCGGTGGACGCCGAGGTGGACCTGGGCCCGGTCGGCCAGGCCTACGGCATCGCAGCGCGCCTGACCATCCACCTGCCCGGCATGGACCGAGCCCAGGCACAGGCACTGGTGGACACGGCCCACCAAGTCTGCCCTTATTCCAACGCCACGCGCGGCAACATCGACGTGACCATCACGCTGGCCTGACGCGCACTTCGCGCCGCGACGTCAAGGCGTCGTGGTGTGGAACCGCTCCATCACCGCGGCCAGCCAGTCGCCACTGAGCATCACGGCGGCCACCGGGCGGATGCAGCAGCTGCCGCCGTCCACGGTGAGCTGTGCGGCACCGCCCTGCCACAGCAACCAGGCCAGCCAGGCACACTGGCCATGCGTCACAGCGGTGCCGGCCGGCGCAGTCAGCAGCGCGGTGAAGGGCGCGGTCTCGCGCACCCACACCGCGCCCTCACGCAGCTCGCCGCCCACCACCTTGGCCAGCACGGCCAGGGCGGCGTCACCGTCCACGCGCGGGCCCAGGTCCTGCAGCCAGCGCCGCAGGTGCAAGGCGATGCCGGCGCCCCGTTGCGCCTCGGCCTGCAACAGGTCGGCGTGTTCCCAGCGGTGCCAGTCCACCTCGGGGTCGACCGGCCGGCACAGCAGAGCGGCCTGCGCAAACTGGTAGACCGCCGGCTCGTGGGCCTGGGCGTCGGCCAGCAGCGCAGCGCCCAGCATGAGCAGCGTGCCCAGGCGGTTGGCCAGCAGCTGGCTCTGCTGGGCCAGCAGCTTGTCGCGCAGCAGTTCGTTGCGCTCGTTGCGCAGATCGGCCAGTTCCAGTGCCTGGCGCAGGTCGGCGCGCAGGCTGTCTAGCTCCCAGGGCTTGTTGATGTAGCGGAAGATCTCGCCCCTGTTGATGGCCTCGATCGCCTCGCCCAGCTCGGAATACGCGGTGGTCAGCAGGCGAACGATGTGCGGGTGGTGCTCGCGCGCATGGCGCAGCAGTTCGTTGCCGCGCTCGCCGGGCATGCGCTGGTCGCTCACCAGCACGGCGATCTCGGCGCCGCGTTCGCGCAAAATGGCCTTGCCCTCCTCGACCGAAGGCGCGGTGATCACCGGCGCCAGCGGACTGACCAGGCGCTCGAAGTACTTGAGGGCCATGGCCTCGTCGTCCACAAACAGAATCTTGTCGGGCTTCATGGGCCTCTCCTTTTCATGTGTTCACCTGTGCCCCGGAGGGCCTCAGGCGTCTTCCAACGGGAAATGCAGGCGCACGGTGGCGCCCTGTCCAGGCGTGGAGCTGACCACCAGCGCACCACCCAGCGAACTCATCACCCGGTGACCGAACAGCAGACCCATACCGCTGCCGCCGGCCGCGGCGCGCGTGGTCACCGGCTCGCGCGTCAGGCGCGCCAGCACCTCGGGCGCGATGCCCGGTCCGTTGTCGATGACAGCGATGGTCGGCTGCTGTGGCAGCCCGGGCAGCGCGGCCGCGCGATCGAGCACGACGCGCACGCTCGGAGCGCCAGGCGGCTGGTGGCGCAGGGCCAGCAGCGCGTTCTTGACCAGTGTGCACAGCACCAGATAAAGGAGGTCGCGCCTCCCCGGCAATGGGAAGTCGGCCGCCAGATCCCATTGCAACCATTGCGCCTCGTCGCCTTCAAACGGATATTCGTCGCGCAAGGCGCCCACCAGTTCGCTGGCGCTCAGGCGCACGCTGGCGTCAGGCTGCCAGGCGTCGCGTGCCGACTGCACGAAGGTGGCCACCAGCGACTGCGCATAGTCGGCGCGGCGCTGAGCCGCCTCGATCATGTGCAGCACCTCGCCGGGGCGACGCTGCGCCAGGTGGGCCACCGAGTCGTCGTCCGGTGGAGCAGCCTCGTGCCGCTCGCGCATGGCTGTGAGGTAGCCGCGCACCGTGGCCAGCGGCGTGCTGACCTCGTGTGCCAGGAACCCCAGGGTCTCGCGCAGGGCCGCGGCGCGGCGCTCCAGCAGCAGGCGCTCGCGCGCGGTGCGCAGGCTCTCGGCCAGGGCGTCACGCAAGGCCGCTCGCATCAGCGCTTCGTCCAGCGGCTTTTCCAGGATGCGCTGCACCTGCCCCTGGTTGACCGCGGCCAGCGCCATGTCCTTGTCGGCGTAGGCCGTGACCAGCAAGCGCACGATGTGCGGGTGGCGCTCGCGCACCTGGGTCAGCAGGCGCACACCATCGTCGCCGGGCATGCGGTGGTCGCTCAGCAGCACCGCCACCTCGTCCGCGCGCTGCGCCAGCAGGGCCAGCGCGGCCTGCGCGTCGGCCGCCTGCAGTACCAAAAACTCGTCGCCATACACCCGCGCGAACCACTTGCGGGCCTGCGGCTCGTCGTCCACCAGCAGCACGGCACGCGCCGCGCCGGGCACAGCGGCCAGGCTGGGCGTCACGAGAGTGGCGGGCATCTCGGGCTTCATGCGGGCCTCGGCAGGTCAAAAGTGAATTCGGTCCAGGCGCCGGGTTCGCTCTCCACCGCCAGCACGCCACCGTGGCGCTGCACGATGCCGTAGCTCACACTCAGACCCAGGCCCAGGCCGGCGCCCACGTCGCGCGTGGTGAAGAAGGGCTCGAACACGCGGCCGATGTGCTCGGGCAGGATGCCCTGGCCGTTGTCGCGCACCGCCACCCGCAACCGGTCGCCCGACTCGGTTACCCGCACATCGATGCGCGGCTGCTCGCGCCCCGCACGCTGCAGCGCCAGCGCGGCGTTGCTGAACAGGTTGATCAGCACACCGATGATGGCCGGCTCGTCGCCCAGCACGTGCGTGTCCTGCGGCTGTTCGACCGTGACCTGCACCCCCTTGAGTTCGTGACCCGCCAGGCGCTGGGCCGAGCGAATCGCCTGCTCCAACAAAAAGGGGCGCAGGCTGTTGTCGCCCGGCTTCTGGTAGGCGAAGGTCTTGAGGTCGGAGACGATGGCCTGCACGCGCGACATGCCTTCTTTGGCGTCGGCCAGGCTTTCCTTGAGCAGTTCGTCGGCGTTGGCCGGCGGCAGCTGCTGGGCCATGTTGATGGCCATGAGGCTGTAGTTCACCGGGTTGTTCAGCTCGTGCAGCAGACCGGCCGAGAGCGTGCCCAGCGCAGCCATCTTCTCGCGCTGCAGCAACTGGCCCTTGATGTCGGTCAGCGCCACGTTCTGGGCCAGCAGCTCGTCCTTCTGGCGCTGCACTTCGGTCTGCAGGGTGTAGGTCTGGCGCCGCTGGCGCTCGCCGTACACCGACACCGTGAATGCAATGACAGAAAAGAAAAGGATGAACAGAGACTGGCCAATGAGCACCGCCCACTGCGCCACACCTGCTGGCCTGAGCGCACAGGCCAGCACGTAAGCCGCCATGGTGAACAGGCTGAACGCCAGCGCCTCGCGCAGGGTGAGCGGCAGAAAAATGCTGATACCTGACACGGCAAGGGTCAGCCCGACGAAATAAATGGAAGCTTCGCCATTGGTGGCGAAGATCATCCAGGCGATCATGAGCTGTGGCAGCGCGATCCAGAAGTAGGTCACACCACGCACATGCCGCACCCCCCATGGGCGCCGGTAACTCCACAACGCCAAACCGATCAGGGCCACCACCAGCAGCCGGGCCAGTCCGAACTGCAGCGCCCAGTCCGGATAAAACGCGATGTCCAGCCCCACGCCACTGGCGATCAGTGCCATGGCCAGCACGCAGGTGATGCGGCTGTAGTAGACAAGGTGCTGATGCATCGCCTCCTCGTAAGAGGCAGGCAATTGGCCGCTGGTCAGTTCACTGGACATGCAGACACGTCACAGGGGTTTCACCGCTTCAGCGAACAGATTAACCCCGGTGGCATCGGTGTAGGTCTTCACCTCGGGCAGCGTGTCGGGAAACAGCCGGGACAGTCCAGCCTCGTCGCGGTAGATCAGGTACCACTCCATGAAGTGCTCCATCCAGAAGCGCTCAGGGTTGCAGGTGTGCACATTCGTTACCAGCACTGTGCCACCGGGGCGCAGGTGGCGGTCGAAATAGGCGATCAGACGTGCGCAGGCCTTGTCGGCCAGGTAGTCGAACAGGCCAGCGCAATAGATGTAGTCGTACTGTTCTTCCAGCGGTACGCCCTGTTCACGCGAGCTGCGCTTGAGCAGCTGGTGCACCGACTCGTGGCGCAGGCTCACCTTCAGCGGCGGCCGGCCCGAAGCGTTCGCCACTTCGATCAGCCGCTGGCTGGTGTAGAGCAAGGTCTCGTCGCTGAAGTCCATCAGCGTCACGTCCAGATGCTCTAGCGCTTGGTCCAGCGCCGACAAGCGCTGCAGTTCGCCCGCCGGACCGCAGCCCACGTTGAGCACGCGCAGCGGGCGCCCCTGCTCTTGGGCCCGGGCAGCCAGGGTCTGCAGGCGTTCGAGCAGGATGTCCACCCGGTTGCGGTGCGCCTGCGACACGCTGGACTGCAGGAAGATGAAGTTCACCAGCTCGAAATAGGTGCTCGGCCCTTCGCGCGGGTCGCCCAGGATCTGGTTGACCATCTGGTAGTCGCCCGCATAGCCCAGCGGCTTGGCGAAGGTGCGGTAGACAAACGGCGCGCGCAGCACCAGCGGGTGGATGGCGGCCTGGGCAAAAGCCCGGTGGGCGGGCTCCTGGTCGGGCGGCACCTTCGCGGCCTCCGCTTCAAACCTGATCAGGTACTCCCTGACCGTGCTCATGAGCGGACGGGCAATCTCGTAAAACACGTCATCGCGCACGCGCCCATGCACGTCTCGCGGCAGCGCAGCGGAAATGTCGGCCTGGTCGAGCCAGCGGGTGACCTCGGCGAAATACGCGCGCAGGTCGTTGACCACCACCTGGTAGGCCTCGCCCACGCGCGAACGCGACTCCCATTCCTCGACAAAGCGACCGACCGCCTCGGACACGCTGTTCGGGCTGTGATCGATCGCGCCCAGGTCGTTCCATTCGTCGATCAGCGTCAGCGACACCACCGCCATCAGGCCGGTGTTGAGCAGGCTCACCACCACCGCCTTGCCCTTGTAGATGCTGCGCTCGCCGGAGCGGATGCTCAGGTCGCTGAGCACTTCGCTGACCTGCACGATGGAATAGGGGTTGTAGACCTCCATCACCAGCGACCGGCGCTGCAGGCTGGTGAGCGTGCCGCGAGCGGCTTCGCCCTGGCTGTTGCGGAAGGTGACGACGGGGTCGAAGGGGCGCTGGAATTGCACGGTGGATGAGCAGTCGGCGTGGGGCCTTGTCGGCCAGCCCCTGAATGTAGTCCCTGGCCGTGAGTTTAGTCACAACCGGAGCCGCCCAGATGTCAGACGCCCGGCATTTCTGGCAAAGGTAAGAAGCGCGTGTGCTCGGCGCCCCGCCGAGCCTGTGTGCTCTTATTTTTTCTCGTTCGGATCGTAGATGGTGGTGCTGGAGCCCACACCCACGCCGATGCGGGCGTCGCTGTTACCGATGGGCGCGCTCACGCCCACACCGGCCCCCACACCCACCCGACCGTCCTGGTTGACCCCGACCCCCACGCCAACCGGCCCGACACTGGTGCCCACGCCCAGGTTCACACCACCCGAGCCCACCCCCACGCCGATGGAAAACGGCCCGATCGGGATACCGATGCCCACGCCCATGGACGAGCAGCCCGACAAGCCGAAAGCGAGCGCGGCCAGCAGTGCCCCGCGGCGCCACGTGTGCAAAAAGGAGAGGGAGGAGGTGGTCATGGTGCAGTCCTGTGGCGCGCAGCGGCTCGTGGCCGCATTGTGACCCCGTCGGCCACCGCCGAGGGACCGGTGTGACCGGTGGCGGGGCCAAAGGGGTGGGCAGCCGCGAACAGCATCACGCCAGCAACAGGGCGTTGACGCGTTTGACATACGCCGCCGGGTCGTCCGGCAGGCCGCCTTCGGCCAGCAGGGCCTGGTCGAACAGGATGTGGGCCAGGTCGTCGAAGTGGGCCGAACCGTCGAGCTTCTTCACCAACGGGTGATCGGCATTGACTTCCAGCACCGGCTTGACGTCCGGCGCCTGCTGGCCCGCGGCCTTGAGCATGCGGGTGAGCTGGCTGGAGAGTTCGCCCTCGCCCACCACCAGGCAGGCGGCGGAGTCGACCAGGCGCGTGGTCACGCGCACGTCCTGCGCCTTGTCCTTGAGGGCCTCCTTGAGCTGATCGAGCACCGGCTTGAAGCTCTCGGCCGCCTGCTCGGCCGCCTTCTTCTCGTCCTCGTCCTGCAGCTCGCCCAGGTCCACCGCGCCCTTGGCCACGCTCTGCAGCGGCGTGCCGTCGAACTCGTGCAGGAAGGACAAGGCCCACTCGTCCACGCGGTCGGTCATCAGCAGCACCTCGATGCCCTTCTTGCGGAAGAGTTCGAGCTGCGGGCTGTTCTTGGCCGCGGCGAGCGTGTCGGCGGTGATGTAGTAGATGGCCTTCTGGCCGTCTTTCAGGCGCGCCTTGTAGTCGGCGAAGGACACGTTGACCGCGTCGCTCTGCGTGGACGCGAAGCGCAGCAGCTTGGCGATCTTGTCGCGGTTGGCGAAGTCTTCGCCCAGGCCTTCCTTGAGCACGGCACCGAACTCGGCGTAGAAGGCGCTGTACTTGCCAGCCTGGGCCTTGTCCTCCTCGCTGACCACATCGGTCACACCGTCCGCGCCTTCGGTGGCAGGCAGATGGTCCTTCTTGGCCAGGTCTTCCAGCAGGCTCAGCACGCGGCGCGTGTTGCCTTCTCGGATGGCCTTGACGTCGCGGCTTTCCTGCAGCAGTTCGCGGCTGACGTTCAGCGGCAGGTCGGCCGAATCGACCACGCCCTTGACCCAGCGCAGGTACGAAGGCATCAGCGCCTCGGCCTCGTCCATGATGAACACGCGCTTGACGTAGAGCTTGATGCCCGCCTTCTTGTCGCGGTTCCACAGGTCGTGCGGCGCCTTGGACGGGATGTACAGCAGCTGCGTGTACTCGGTGCTGCCTTCGACGCGGTTGTGGCTCCAGGTCAGCGGGTCGGCCTGGTCGTAGCTGATGGCCTTGTAGAAGTCGGCGTACTGCTCGTCGCTGATGTCCTTCTTGGACCGCGTCCACAGGGCCGATGCGGAATTGACCGCCTCCCACTCGTCCTTCGTGACGTACTCGCTCTTCTCGGCGTCCCACTCTTCCTTCTGCATCAGGATGGGCAGGCTGATGTGGTCGGAGTACTTGCCGATGATCTGCTTGAGCTTCCAGTGGCTGAGGTAGTCGCTGGCGTCCTCGCGCAGGTGCAGGATCACGCTGGTGCCGCGCGCGGCGCGCGCTATGGTTTCCACCTCAAAGTCGCCGGTGCCGGCGCTGGCCCAGCGCACGCCCTCGGCGGCCGGAAGGCCAGCACGGCGGCTTTCCACCGTGATGCGGTCGGACACGATGAAGCCCGAATAGAAGCCGACGCCGAACTGGCCGATCAGCTGCGCGTCCTTCTTCTGGTCGCCGCTCAGGCGGCCCATGAAGTCCTTGGTGCCGCTCTTGGCAATGGTGCCCAGGTGCTCCACCGCTTCGGCCTGGCTCATGCCGATGCCGTTGTCGGTGATGGTGATGGTGCGGGCGGACTTGTCGAAGCCCACGCGCACTTCCAGGTTGGGCGCGTCTTCAAACAGCGCCTCGTTGTTCAGGCATTCAAAACGCAGCTTGTCGCAGGCGTCGGACGCGTTCGAGATCAGCTCGCGCAGGAAGATCTCCTGGTTCGAGTACAGCGAGTGGGTGACCAGGTGCAACAGCTGGGCCACTTCGGCCTGGAAGTTCAGGGTTTGTTTGCTCATGACGGGTTCTGTGTGCAAAAGGAAGGGGGCATCGCCGCGCGGCCCTGAGGGCGACCTGCGGCGCTCGCGAGGGCGCAATTATGGGCGCCGGGCCGGCTTTCAAGCCCGGCCCCCGCCCCGGGCGTCACGCCGGGCCCAGCCAGGCCTTCAGCTGCCCGGCCACCACCGGGCTGGACAGCAGGTCTAGGTGGCCGGTGCGAAAGACGGTGCGCTGGCGCTCGCGCGGCACTTCCAGCCGCAGCGCCGGGTCCTCGTGCTGGCCCAGGGCGCTGTCCAGCGGCACCAGGCCGTCACCGGTCAGGCGCTCGGCCACCCGGCTGCGCTGCCCGGCCAGGGTGGCGGCCACCGCAAAGCAGCGCACGCCTTCGGGCAGCGGCAGGGGCTGGCGGTGGTCCGCACCCGATGCAAAGCGGTCGCGCCCCTGCCAGTCGGCGTCCTGCACGTGGCCGTGGCGCAAGTCGGTGATACCGGCGCTGCGGATCTGGCCCAGCCGCGCGAACGGCGCGGTGAAAGGGTTCGACGCCAGCAGCGCATCGGCACCGTGGCCAGCACGCTCCAGCGGCGCGCCGTGGTGCGGCGTGCCCAGGAACACCAGGTCCTGCAGCAGCGCGGGCCAGCGCTGCCCGTTTTGCTGCCCGATGTGCAACGCCGAACGCGCCAGCAACCCACCCATGCTGTGACCGATGACGGTGATGCGTTCCAGCGGCACCGGCCACACCGCGACCAGCCGCTCCAGCAACTGCGCCAGCTCGCGCCCGTTGACCGAGGTGTGCAGGCCGGAGTTGTAGCGCAGGTACACAGGCGTCGCGCCCAGCAACGGCGCGAGGAAGGCGCCGTGGTCGTGACCGTTGCGGCACCACTGCGTGTCGTTCATGCACAGGCCGTGGATCAGCAGCAGCAGGTGTGGGCCGGCGGACGGCAACTGAACCCTGAGCGCATCGGTCGTCAGGTTGAGCGGCACGCCGCCGGCGCGCAGTTCCATGGCCTGCGCCAGCGGGTTGCCCATGGCCTGCAGGCGGTCGCCCAGCACACCGTTGAACGCGGCCAGCACCGCTTCGCGCTGCGGCGAGGCCTCGGGCTGCGACGCCGGGTCGCCCAGCAAGGGCAGCACGGCCGCGAGCGCTGCGTCCGTTCCCCAGCCCACCAGCCGGGTCACACCGCGCACCGCCTCGTAAATGTGACCGGTCAGGCCGCCGGTGCGTTCGGGTGACGCGCCCGCCGACAGGCCCAGCCGCCGCCGCACCGACTGGTGCACGGTCTCAGTGAGGTCGATGACCCCGTGGGTGGCGGTCGCCGCCAGCTGGGCCGCGGCTTTCAGGTCGGCCGGGCGGATGTGGCGCAGCGCGCTGCGCTTGGGCGATTCGGGAGAGGTGGGGGCGGTCATGGGCGATTGTGACCACCACCAAGTCGGTACGTTGGGGGTAGCGCTCTACCCAGAGCGTTTCAAACGAGCATCACGCCATGGGCGATCAGCGTTCTCGAGACCAATACGCAACAACGCAGAACACCACCAAAAAATAGACGCAAAAAGTAAAAGCCAAAGATGCCTGCACGGACCAAGCCGCCTTGGCCCCCACAATCAATGGGATAGCCAACACCGCCAGCATCATCACAGGCTTGCCGTGGTTCGGCGCCATGCCGCCAGACGTCATGGCATAGACAGTCAATGTGAGCACGCCCGCTGCTACCGCGGCGATCAGCACACGGACTGTCAGCGGCACAGAAATGGCACTGCGTTTTCCGACGTTCACCAGCCCTCCAGCCCGCTCAAAAGACCTCGTCCGCACCCAGATAACGCCACTGCCCCACCGGCAGGTTGCCCAGCACCACGCGGCCGATGCGGATGCGCTTGAGGCCGACCACGTGCAGGCCAACCTGCTCGCACATGCGGCGGATCTGGCGCTTCTTGCCTTCCTTGAGCACGAAACGCAGCTGCTCGGGGTTTTGCCAGTCGACCTGCGCTGGGCGCAGGGGCTGGTCGTCCAGGCTCAGGCCGAGGCGCAGCAGGGCCAGGCGCTCGCGCGGGAAGGCGGCCTGCACGTCCTGCGTGAGCACGCCCGCGCCCTTGGGGCCGTTGGGCGCCCAGTGCACGCGCACCAAGTATTCCTTTTCGACGCCGGAGTCTTCGCCGATCAGGGTGCGCGCGACACGGCCGTCCTGCGTGAGCACCAGCAGGCCGGTGGAGTCGATGTCGAGCCGGCCGGCCGGGGCCAGGCCGCGCGTGTGCACCGCTTCAAACCGGCGACCGCCGCGGTCGTCGCGCCAGTGGCTCTGCGGTTTGATGAGCACGGCCGCGCTTTCGTGTCCGTCTTCGGGCAGGCCGCTCACGTAACCCACCGGCTTGTGCAGCAGGATGGTGACCTGCCCGGCCTGCTGGTGGCGCGCCTGCGGCAACACCTCCACCTGCGCATCGGGCGGCACCGGCTGGCCCATCACGGCGGGCTGGCCGTTGACCAGTACCCAGCCGCGCGCGATCCATTCGTCGGCCTCGCGGCGCGAGCACAGGCCGAGGTCGGCCATGCGCTTGTTCAGGCGCACCTCGCCGTTGGCGTTGCCGACGCGGGCCAGGTCGGGCCGCAGGTCGCGCGGCGCGCGGGGTGGCCGCGGGGCATCGGGCTGGAAGCGCGAGGCGGCGTCGCGCGGCGCTTCCGTGCGCTGGCGCGGGCCCGGCGCCCCTGACCGGTCGGCGGGGGCGGAGCGCTCGAAACGACCGCCGGGGGCTGGCCGTTCGGCGCGTGCACCCGCGCCGCGGTCGCCCGGGCCGGCGCGCCGGTCCTGCGGGGCGTTGCGGTCGTTGCGTTCACTGTCGGGGTAGGGACGGCGCTCACCGCCCGGCGGGTTCTGCGCCGCCCAGGAGGCTTCGCGCGCGGCGCGTTCGGCCTGCACTTCGGACAGCGGACGGGCGCGGGCCGGCCCGCGCGGGCGCACGGGCGCACGGTACGCAGCGGGCTTCTCAGCCGCCGACTTGGGTTTGAGTTGCAGGGTCTTGGGCTTTTCGGTCATGCCCCGATGATCCCATGCGGCAGCGCGAGAAGCGACCCACACAGCGCCACAGCGTGGGGACTACCGGGCCAGCCGCCGGGCCGCCCCAAGACAGGCTCAGCCCCCGGACCCGGGAGGCACCGGGTCCCGTCCCGGTGCTGGGGCAGCGACCCGCGCAGCGGCGGAGCGTGGGTGTTACATGACCGCAGCGAAGGGCCGCCCCGAGCAAGGTCAGCCCCCTCGGGGGGCAGCGACCCGCGCAGCGGCGGAGCGTGGGGGTTACAGCTCTCCGCTGCGCAGCGCCTGCAGATCCAGCACCCTCAGCCCGCCGTACTCGACGCGGATCCAGCCCTTGGCCGAGAGCGTGGTCAACGCTTCGTTCACCCGCTGGCGCGACAAGCCCACCAGGTAGGCCAGTTCCTGCTGGGTGATGCGCAACACGCCACCCACGTTGGGCGAGAGCAAGGGGTGGAACAGCGCGGCCAGGTTGCGCGCGACGCGCAGGTCCGGGTTGTTGATGCGGTCGATCTCGCGCGCCGCGATGAACTGGCCCAGGCGCTCGTTGAGCTGGTTCATCACGAAACGGTTGAAGCCGATGGAGTGGTCCAGCAACCAGTGAAAGGTGTCCACCGGAAGGCCCGCTGCGCGGCTCTTGCGCAGGGCCTGGATGTTGTAGCGGTAGTGCTCGCGCTTGAGCACGGTGCCTTCGCCGAACCAGCCGCCCGGCGCCACGCCGGTGAAGGTGATGACGGCGCCTTGCGAATCGTCATTGCTCATCTTGAGCAGGCCGTCGAGCAGGCCGAACCAGTACGTGGCGGGCCGGCCGATGCGGCAGATGAGCTCACCCACCTGCACCTCGGTGACCACCACCGCGTCCAGTGCGCGCTGGCGCTCGTCATCGGTCAACCCTTTGAGCCAGGGAATCTCCGACAGCTCGCTGGCAGAAGCCGGCCGCGCACTGGCACGCAGCGCGGAACCGGATCGGAGTTGGTTGGCAAACACCATGGTGATGGGCGGCAAGCAGGTTAGGGAAAGTCCTAGCTGGGTTGACCCCTCAATTGTCGTCGCACCGACAACACAACGTCAAACATCGGCCTACTATCCGCCCCATTGGTATCGGACGGTGACTGTCTTCCAGCCCCTTCGGACGGCGGGAGACCCAAGGAGACAAGCCCCATGCAAACGACTTTCCCCCGGCTGTTGCTGGACCACGCGGCCCGGCGCCCCGACGCCCCCGCGATGCGCGAGAAGGAATACGGCATCTGGCAGACCACCAGCTGGTCGGCCATGGCGCAATTGGTCGAAGCCATCGCCTGCGGCCTGCACCAGGCAGGCCTGAAGCGCGGCGAGCACATGGTGGTGATCGGCGCCAACCGCCCGCGCCTGTACGCCACCATGCTGGCCGCGCAGTCGCTGGGCGCGATCCCGATCCCGCTGTACCAGGACGCGGTGGGCGCCGAATGTGTGTTCCCCATCAACAACGCCGAGGTGCGTTTCGCCGTGGTGGAAGACCAGGAACAGGTCGACAAGATGCTGGAGATCCAGGACCGCTGCCCGCAGCTGCAGCACATCTTCTACGACGACCCGCGCGGCCTGCGCAACTACGACCAGCCCGGCCTGGGCGGTCTGGAAGAACTGGTGGGCGGCGGCCAGGCTTTTGCCAAGGCGCACCCGGACTTCTTCAAGGACGAAATCGAGAAGGCCCAGCCGGCCGACGTGGCGGCGATGTTCTTCACCTCTGGCACCACCGGCAACCCCAAGGGCGTGGTGCATACCCACAGCACGCTGATCGACCGCGCTGCCGTGGGCGCCCGCTTCGACAAGCTGACCGAAAACGACGAAGTGCTGGCCTACCTGCCGCCGGCCTGGATCGGCCAGAACATCTTCAGCTACGCGCAGTGGCTGGTGGCCGGCTACGTGGTGAACTGCCCGGAGTCGGGCGCCACCGTCACCATCGACCTCAAGGAAGTCGGGCCCACCTACTACTTCGCACCGCCGCGCGTGTTCGAAGGCCTGCTGACCACGGTGATGATCCGCATGGAAGACGCGGGCACCCTCAAGCGGAAGATGTTCCACGCCTTCATGGACGTGGCGCGCCGCGTCGGTCCGGCCAAGATGGACGGCAAGTCGGTCGGCCTCATGGACAACCTGAAGTACGCGCTGGGCAACCTGCTGGTCTACGGCCCGCTGCGCAACAGCCTGGGCATGAGCCGGGTGCGTGTGGCCTACACCGCCGGTGAAGCCATCGGCCCCGATCTGTTCAGCTTCTACCGCAGCATCGGCATCAACATCAAGCAGCTCTACGGCTCCACCGAAACCGCCGTGTTCGTCTGCCTGCAGCCCGATCACGAAGCGCGTGCCGACACCGTGGGCGTGCCCTGCGAAGGCGTGGAGATCAAGCTGAGCGACACCGGCGAGATCCTGGTGAAGTCGCCCGGCCTACTCAAGGAGTACTACAAGAACCCCAAGGCGACCGAAGAGGTGCTGACCGCCGACGGCTGGTACCACACCAGCGACGCTGGCTTCATCGACGCCTCGGGCCACCTGAAGATCATCGACCGCGTCAAGGACGTGGGTCGCATCAAGGGCGGCGCCAACGACGGCGCCATGTTCGCGCCCAAGTACGTGGAGAACAAGCTCAAGTTCTTCTCGCAGATCAAGGAAGTGGTGGCCTACGGCGACCAGCGCGAGAAGGTCTGCGTGATGGTCAACATCGACTTCGAAGCTGTGGGCAACTGGGCCGAACGCCGCAACCTGCCCTACGCCGGGTACACCGACCTGGCGCAGAAGCCCGAGGTGTACGAGCTGATCCGCGAGTGCGTGGAGAAGGTCAATGCCGACCTCAGCCGCGACGCCTTGCTCGCCGGCAGCCAGATCAGCCGCTTCCTGGTGCTGCACAAAGAGCTGGACGCCGACGACGGCGAACTCACCCGCACCAACAAGGTCCGTCGCGGCTTCATTGCCGAGAAGTACAGCGCCCTGGTGGACGCGCTCTACGGCGGCAAGAGCGAGCAGTACATCGAAACCCAGGTCAAGTTCGAAGACGGCCGCACGGGCAGCGTGAGCGCCACGCTGAAGATCGGCGACGCCAAGACCTTTGCACCCGTGAAGGCCGCAGCATGAGCAACGCAGGACCGCTCCAAGTTGCGAAAGCCCCCCTGGGGGGCAGCGCAGTACATGAAATGACCAGCGTGGGGGCTCAATGACCAAGAAAATCGGTGACGTCATCCTCGACGTTCAAAACATCAGCTTGCGCTTCGGCGGCGTCAAGGCGCTGACCGACATCTCGTTCAACGTCAAGGAACACGAGATCCGCGCCATCATCGGCCCCAACGGCGCTGGCAAGAGCTCCATGCTCAACTGCATCAACGGCGTCTACCAGCCACAGGAAGGCCAGATCACCTTCCGCGGCGAACACTTCCGGCACATGAACAGCCGACAGGTGGCGGAGATGGGCATCGCGCGCACCTTCCAGAACCTGGCGCTGTTCAAGGGCATGAGCGTGATCGACAACATCATGACCGGCCGCAACCTGCGCATCAAAAGCAATCTGTTTTTGCAGGCCCTGCGCATCGGTCCGGCCCAGAAGGAAGAAGAACAGCACCGCGAGTTCGTCGAGCACATCATCGACTTCCTGGAAATCCAGGCCTTCCGCAAGACCCCTGTGGGCCAGCTGCCCTACGGCCTGCAAAAGCGCGTGGACCTGGGCCGCGCCCTGGCCATGGAGCCGCAAGTGCTGCTGCTGGACGAACCCATGGCCGGCATGAACCTGGAAGAGAAGCAGGATATGAGCCGCTTCATCCTGGACGTGAACGACGAATTCGGCACCACCATCGTGCTGATCGAACACGACATGGGCGTGGTGATGGACATCTCCGACCGCGTGGTGGTGCTCGACTACGGCAAGAAGATCGGCGACGGCACACCCGACGAAGTGCGCAACAACGAAGAAGTGATCAGCGCCTACCTTGGCACGAGCCACTGAACACGGAGACAACAGAATGGCTTTCTTTCTTGAAACACTGCTCGGCGGCCTCATGGCCGGCATGCTGTATTCGCTGGTGGCGCTGGGCTTCGTCCTGATCTACAAGGCCTCGGGCGTTTTCAACTTCGCGCAGGGCGCCATGGTGCTGTTCGCGGCACTGGCCATGGCCCGCTTCTCCGAATGGATCCCACAGTGGCTCGGGCTGGACAACAAGTTCCTGGGCAACCTGATCGCCTTCATCGTCGCCGGGGCCTGCATGTTCGCACTGGCCTGGCTGATCGAGCGGCTGGTGCTGCGCCACCTCGTGAACCAGGAAGGCGTGACCCTGCTCATGGCCACCCTGGGCATCACCTACTTCCTGGACGGTCTGGGCCAGACCATCTTCGGGTCTGACATCTACCAGATCGACGTGGGCATGCCGAAAGACCCCGTTTTCCTCTTCGAAGGCGTGTTCGAGGGCGGCGTGCTGGTGAACCTGGAAGACGTGTACGCGGCCTGCGTGGCGGCGCTGCTGGTGATGGTGCTGTCGCTGTTCTTCCAGAAGACGGGCACTGGCCGCGCCCTGCGCGCCGTGGCCGATGACCACCAGGCAGCACAGTCGATCGGCATCCCGCTCAACCGCATCTGGGTGATCGTGTGGTTCGTGGCCGGCATCACCGCGCTGGTGGCCGGGATCATCTGGGGTTCCAAGCTCGGCGTGCAGTTCTCGCTGACCACCGTGGCCCTGCGCGCCCTGCCCGTGATCATCCTGGGCGGTCTCACCTCGGTGCCCGGCGCCATCATCGGCGGCCTGATCATCGGCGTGGGCGAGAAGCTCTCCGAGGTCTACCTCGGCCCCTTTGTGGGCGGTGGCATCGAGATCTGGTTTGCGTATGTGCTGGCGCTGGTGTTCCTGCTGTTCCGCCCCCAAGGCCTGTTCGGCGAAAAGATCATCGACCGCGTCTGACCCCCACCAGAACAACGAAAGCGACCCACCATGTTCTATCGTGAAAACGGTCAGTTCAAGACCTCCTACCGCGCCGACCAGCAGATCTTTCCGATCGCGCAAGACCGCTGGGCCATTTTGGCGCTCATTGCTTTCGCGGCCATCGGCGTCCCGATGCTGGCCGACGAATACATGTTCCGCGCCATCCTGATCCCGTTCCTGATCCTCGCGCTGGCGGCCATCGGGGTGAACATCCTGGTGGGCTATTGCGGCCAGATTTCGCTGGGTTCGGGCGCTTTCATGGCGGTGGGCGCCTACATGGCCTACAACACCTACATCCGCATCGACGGCATGCCACTGATCGTGGCACTGCTGGCGGGGGGCTTCTTCGCCACCCTGGTGGGCATGTTCTTCGGCATCCCGAGTCTGCGGGTCAAGGGCCTGTACCTCGCGGTGGCCACCTTGGCTGCGCAGTTCTTCTGCGACTGGGCCTTCCTGCGCGTGGGCTGGTTCACCAACAACAACGCCTCGGGCTCGGTGTCGGTATCCAACCTCTCCGCTTTCGGCTGGCGCATCGACACGCCGCTGGAGAAGTACCTGTTCTGCCTGGGTTTCCTGGTCGTGTTCGCGCTGCTGGCCAAGAACCTGGTCCGCTCGGCCATCGGCCGCGAGTGGATGGCCATCCGCGACATGGACGTGGCCGCCGCTGTGATCGGCATCCGTCCCATGTACGCCAAGCTGAGCGCCTTCGCTGTGAGCTCTTTCATCATCGGCGTGGCGGGTGCCCTGTGGGGCTTCGTTCACCTGAGCTCCTGGGAACCGGCGGCCTTCTCCATCGACCGCTCGTTCCAGTTGCTGTTCATGGTGATCATTGGTGGCATGGGTTCGATCATGGGCAGCTTCTTCGGCGCTGCCTTCATCGTGGTGCTGCCCATCTTCCTGAACCAGTTCCTGCCGGCCGCTGGTGCACTGTTCGGCGTGGAAATCTCCACCGCCGCCGTGTCACACACCGAGTTCATGATTTTCGGTGCGCTGATCGTGTGGTTCCTGATCGTGGAACCTCACGGCCTGGCCAAGCTCTGGAGCATTGCGAAGCAGAAACTTCGCCTCTGGCCTTTCCCCCATTGATTCCCCGTTGGTTTTTGTGTGTGCCTGACTTTTCCTTAGGAGACAAAGCGATGAAAGTACGTAACCTGGTTCTCTCTGTGTCGATGGCTTGTGCCGCCCTGTCGGGTGCGCTGGTCTCCACCGCTGCCATGGCCCAGGCCAAGGAGCAGTTCTTCCCGGTGCTGGTCTACCGCACCGGTGCCTACGCCCCCAACGGCGTGCCCTTCGCCAACGGCTATGTGGACTACCTCAAGCTGGTCAACGCCCGCGGCGGCATCAACGGCGTGAAGGTGTCGTTCGAAGAATGCGAAACCGGCTACGCCACCGACCGCGGCGTGGAGTGCTACGAGCGCCTGAAGGGCAAGGGCGCGACGGTGTTCCAGCCGTTGTCCACCGGCATCACCTTCGCGCTGACCGAGAAGGCCCCGGTCGACAAGATCCCCCTGATCACCGCCGGCTATGGCCGCAGCGAGTCCGCCGACGGCGGCGTGTTCAAGTGGAACTTCCCACTGGCCGGTACCTACTGGGTGGCGGGCGACGTGATCATCCAGGACATCCTCAAGAAGGCCGGTGGCAATGACAGCCTCAAGGGCAAGCACATCGCGCTGGTCTACCACGACAGCCCGTTCGGCAAGGAAGCCATTCCCATCCTGCAGGAACGCGCCGCCATGCACGGCTTCAAGCTCAGCCTGCTGCCCGTGACCCACCCCGGCGTGGAACAGAAGTCCACCTGGCTGCAGATCCGCCGCGACCGCCCCGACTACGTCGTCAACTGGGGCTGGGGTGTGATGAACTCCACCCTGCTCAAGGAAGCACAGGCCACTGGCTACCCGCGCGACAAGATCTACGGCGTGTGGTGGGCCGGTGCCGAACCCGACGTCAAGGACGTGGGCATGGGCGCCAAGGGCTACAACGCCATCACCATGCAGCACGGCGTCGAGAAGGGCTCGGCCGTGGTCAAGGAAGTGCTGGAGAAGCTGCACGCCAAGGGCCAGGGCACCGGTCCGAAGGAAGAAGTGGGCGACGTGCTGTACATGCGCGGCCTGTTCAGCGCCATGTTCGCGGTTGAAGGCGTGCGCCAGGCGCAGGAAAAGTTTGGCAAGGGCAAGGTCATGACCGGCGAGCAGGCCCGCTGGGGTTACGAGAACCTGAACCTGACGCAGGCCAAGCTGGACGCGCTGGGCTTCAAGGGCGTGCTGCGCCCGATCTCCACCAGCTGCCAGGACCACATGGGCGCCAACTGGGCCCGCATCCACACCTGGGACGGTGCCAAGTGGAACTTCAGCAGCGACTGGTACCAGGCCGATGAACAGATCATCAAGCCCATGGTCAAGGCCGCAGCCGACAAGTACGCCGCCGAGAAGAAGCTGACGCGCCGTTCGGGCGCTGACTGCCAGTCTTGATGTAGCACCCCCGCCGCGCTTCGCGCGACCCCCTCAAGGGGGCTACACCTGCGGCCCGGCAAAGCCGGTTCCGCGGTGTCCCTTGACCGGGTCATCGCGTTCGTGGCGGATCACGGCGGCTGACATCAGCCGCCATTCACAAGACCGGCTGGCCGCGTCTTGTGAATGGTCCACGAGGAAATCACCATGAGCACTGCACCCAACATCGTTCTCAACGTCAACGGCATCGAGGTCATCTACAACCATGTGATCCTGGTGCTCAAGGGCGTTTCGCTCAACGTGCCAGAAGGCAAGATCGCAGCCGTGCTGGGCGGCAATGGCGCCGGCAAGACGACCACGCTGCGCGCCATCTCCAACCTGCTCAAGGCCGAACGCGGCGAGGTCACCAAGGGCAGTGTGGAACTGCGCGGCGAGCGCATTGAAAACCTCACGCCGGCCGACCTGGTGAACCGGGGCGTGGTGCAGGTGATGGAAGGTCGGCATTGTTTCGCCCACTTGACGATCGAAGAGAACCTGCTGACGGGCTCCTACACCCGCACCGACAAGGCTGAAATCGCGCGCAACCTCGAGAAGGTCTACAACTACTTCCCGCGCCTGAAGACGCGCCGCACCAGCCAGGCGGCCTACACCTCGGGTGGCGAGCAGCAGATGTGTGCCATCGGCCGCGCGCTCATGACCAACCCCAGCGTGATGTTGCTGGACGAGCCCTCCATGGGCCTGGCGCCGCAGATCGTGGAAGAGGTGTTCGAGATCGTGAAAGACCTCAACCAGAAGGAGAAGGTCACCTTCCTGCTGGCGGAGCAAAACACGAACATGGCGCTGCGCTATGCCGACTATGGCTACATCATGGAAAGCGGCCGCATCGTGATGGACGGCGCCGCCAGCGACCTGCGCAACAACGAGGACGTCAAGGAGTTCTACCTCGGCATGGGCGGCGGCGAGCGCAAGTCGTTCAAAGACGTCAAGAGCTACAAGCGCCGCAAGCGTTGGCTGGCTTGATCCACCCCTGCGCAAAACAGCAATCCCCCCGCACCGCCCGCGGTGTCACCCCCCAAGGGGCAACACCTGCGGCCCGGCAAAGCCGGTTCCGCGGTGTTCTCGAATCAGACACTTCTCTCCACCCTTTGTCGCTGCTGCCATGACCGAACACTTCGACGCCCTGGAAACCCGCTCACCCGACCAGCGTGAAGCGGCGCAGATGGCCGCGTTGCCGGGCCAACTGGCTCACGCCAAGCAGAACAGCGCCGCATACGCCGACGTCCTGCGCGACATCGACGTGACAGGCATCAACAGCCGCGCGGCGCTCACCCGCCTGCCGGTCACGCGCAAGAGCGAGCTGCTGGAACGGCAGAAGGCCAAACGGCAGCACGATCCTTTCGGCGGCTTCTCGGCCCTGGTGCGCGGCCCGGCGATGTCGCGCATCTTTGCCTCGCCCGGCCCGATCTACGAGCCCGAGGGTGCGACGAAAGACTACTGGCGCGCAGGTCGTGCACTGTTCGCTGCGGGCTTTCGCGCCGGTGAGCTGGTGCACAACAGCTTCAGTTACCACATGACGCCGGGCGCCTTCATCCTCGAGTCGGGCGCGCACGCTGTGGGCTGCACCGTGTTCCCGGGCGGCGTCGGCCAGACCGAGCAGCAGCTCGAAGCCATGGTCGACCTCAAACCCGATGCCTACACCGGCACGCCGAGTTTCCTGCGCATCCTGCTGGAGAAAGCCGCAGAAACGGGCATCGCTTTGCCCAGCCTGACCAAGGCGTCGGTCGGCGGCGAGGCCTGCCCGCCCAGCCTGACGGGCTGGTTCAAGGAGCATGGCGTGAACGTCTACCAGACCTACGCCACGGCCGATCTCGGCCTGGTGGCCTACGAAACCGCGGCCCGTGAAGGCCTGGTGCTGGACGAAGGGGTGATCGTCGAGATCGTGCGTCCGGGCACCGGCACGCCGGTGGAAGACGGCGAGGTCGGCGAACTGGTCGTGACCACGCTCAACGGCGCCTACCCGCTGATCCGCTTCGGCACCGGCGATCTCTCGGCCATCCTGCCAGGTCACTGCCCCACCGGACGCACCGCGCCACGCATCAAGGGTTGGATGGGTCGCGCCGACCAGACCACCAAGATCAAGGGCATGTTCGTGCACCCCTCACAGGTGGCCGAGATCGCCCGCCGCTTCCCCGAGGTGAAGAAGGCGCGCCTGGTCGTCAGCGGTGAGATGGCCAACGACCAGATGTGCCTGCAGGTGGAGGCCACCGAAGTGGGCGATGGTCTGCGCGAGAAGGTGGAAGAAGCCATGCGCGACGTGACCAAGCTGCGCGGCCAGGTGCAGGTGGTGCGCCCCGGCAGCCTGCCCAACGACGGCAAGGTGATCGAGGACGCACGCAGCTACCGCTGAGCAGGGCGAGCGACCGCGGTGCCCGGCAGCGGGTTTCCCCGGGGGCAGCGCTACGTGTTTTCCGCGATGAGGGGCCACAGGCGCGGGGCTACCATGCGGTGGTCGTTTCCCACCCCATCGGAGTTGTCATGAAGAAGATCCTCACCCTGGCCCTGACCGCGGCCGCCGTGTCGGGCGCCTTTGCCCAAGCCTTCCCCTCCAAGCCCATCACCCTGGTGGTGCCCTTCGCTGCCGGCGGCCCGACCGACCTGGTCGCCCGCCAACTGGCCGAAGCCATGCGCAAGCCCCTGGGTGGCGCCAGCATCGTGGTGGAAAACGCTGCGGGAGCTGGTGGCACCATCGGCGCCACCAAAGTGGCCCGCGCCGCACCCGACGGCCACACGCTGCTGGTCTGGCACATCGGCATGGCCGCCACCACGGGCCTGTACCGCAAGCTGCAGTACAAGCCGCTGGAAGACTTTGAATACCTGGGCATGATCAACGACGTGCCAATGACGCTGCTGGGTGCCCCCAAGCTGCCGGCCAACACCTACCGCGATTTCGAGAACTACATCCGTGCCAACGGCGGCAAGCTCAACCTGGCGCACGCCGGTCTGGGATCTGCATCGCACCTGTGCGGCCTGATGTGGCAATCGGCCGTGAAGCTCGACAAGTCGATGACGACCATTGCCTACCGCGGCACCGGCCCCGCCATGAACGACCTGATCGGCGGCCAGGTGGACGTGATGTGCGACCAGACGACCAACACCACCGCCCAGATCGAAGGTGGCCGTGTCAAGGCGTTCGCGGTCACCACCGCCAAGCCGCTGTCGAACCACCCGCTGCTGAAGAACTACCCTTCGCTGCAGGAGATGGGCCTCAAGGGTTTCAACCTGACCATCTGGCACGGGATGTACGCACCCAAGGGCACACCGCCTGACGTGGCCAAGAAGCTCAACGACGCGCTGCTGGTCGCCCTGAAGGACCCCGATTTCATCAAGAAGCAGGCCGACCTGGGCGCCCTGGTGGTGACGGACAACCGCGTCACGCCGGCCGGCCACAAAGCCTTCGTGTCCAGCGAAATCAACAAACTCAAGGGCGTGATCGAAGCCGCTGGCCAGTTTGCCGACTGATCGACGGCCCCCGCCAGGGCTTGAGGCCCTCGCCGAAAAGCCGCCCTCCGGGGCGGCTTTTTTGTTGGCTGGGGGTGTCAATTGGCTGGCGGCCAAAAGTCAATTAAATCAAAGGCTTGCGTGACTTCTGAATCGGAGCCGGGCAGAAATCAGAATCAGATGTTGTTTCGCCTGGGCAACGGCTTTGGGTAGGGAGACCCCTTCGCAGGCCCGCTCCAGGCTTCGCGAGCTCAATGGCCGTCTGCCGATAGGTCAGTCGAGGAACCTGTCCTTAGAGTCTGGCGGTGGAAGCATGCAGGTCTCTGTTCGGCCGAACACTCGGTACCGATTCCTGGCAACAAGGCGATAGAGCGGGTCTCGGATGAACGAAGGGACCAGCCAGCCGACCCATGCCAGACGCCAAGGCCAGCCAAGGGCTCCCAGTACCCTAAAGATTGCTGCTGTGTGCTGCCAAGCCCTGGTGTCGTCAACCAGCAAAAGCGTCTGCAGTCCGTCCACAGCAAGCCCCTGTTCGGACAGCAGGCGGCGACCAGCCTCGCCCTGAATTGACGCGAACTTGAACGTGCCGCTCCGGTCATGGCGCAGCAGGAACTGCACCCAGCCATTGCACAGAAGGCACTGGGCATCGAATACGACAATCACGCGGACTCCTTCTTGCTGACCTCAAGGTAGCCCCGGTAGCTGGCGACAACCCCCACAAGCGGAAGTTCCGCAGCAATGAGGAAGTGAATCTGGTCATCCGCGCCACGTTCTTCGGCCACGATGGTTGGCATTAGCCACTTTGGGCAAGGCACGCCCAAGAACCGCATTCTCGCAAGTCGCATGCTCAGACTGTCTTCCACTGCAAACAAGTCAAAGGTCAGCTGAGCTGCACCGAGCTGCTCCCTGATATGCCCGTCAACCAGCCGCATGCGCGAGGTCATCGTCTGTGCGGGGAAGTGGCGCGTCCAGGTCTCTTCGGCGGGGCTTGCGCTCAATTCAAACCGAATTGGGCCACTGGAAGAGCTGCGCGGAGTACCGAGGCAGGCCGCCAAGACCTTGGCAAGAGCCGATTTGGGAGCTTGCGTCTCCACCCAGCCGTTGAGAACGGTACGTCCGCGCAATCGGTGAAACCTTTGCACGGCTGCAGGGAGCTTTGCGTAGTCGTCGCCCAGAACCTTTTCGTACATGGAAAGCGTGTTCACGGGACAGGCTCCGTCATCTCGATGCTCAGTCCGTCCAGCTCTTTGGTGAAGTCCTCGAGAGTGAGCATTCCCAAGCATGGCCGAGCCCCTGAAGAGGGCTTCTCGCCCCCCATCAACTTTCGGATGAGCGCTGCAGCAGCCAATGTGGGCACGTAGGGCCCATCCCCCTCAGTAGCGGCGAGGTGCCAAGTACGCGTAGCCATTCCGCCCTCGGCGAGCTCTCCGGTGACTGAGACATGCATAGCGCCGGCATCGGACCCAAAGCTCTCGAACCAATCCGCTGCGCGTTTGAGCAGACTTGCATATCGTGACCAGTCATCGACCAGTCCCATCCTGGTCATGCCCGCCATGGCGTTCATGCCCAAGTGCAGGAAAGACAGCTCGAGGCCAGCACCAAAGCGGACCGAGGGGTTGCCCGGATATCGCCCAGGCAACAGAACTAGGTCTGGTACGTCACAAGGTGAAAGGAGTCGATTTCCTACCGGTTTGGGGTACCTGTGGCGACGGCTTCCGCTCCATCCGTAGGTCGAGGCTCCGGGGGGCGCCGGCAGCGGCTTTCCGCAGTAGCTGAGGATTGCCTGCACTGTGGAAAGTCCGCGCTCTGTGCGATTGCCTGGGCTGATGCCAATGTCGATGCTGTGCACGCGGGACATTCCCCGTGCAAGATGGTCCGCGATTGCGCTTGAAAGCGCCGGCACTGAGCTGGCACCGCTGGCAATCAGGAGGCCAGCAGCGGCTGCAACAGAGTCCAGGTCGGTGATGCCGGACACAAACTCTCGACCGTCGGCAAGGTCGATGTAGTTCGCGCCTGCTGAGAGGCATGCCTTGGCCACCCGGTAATCCTGCCCCTGAAAGGGCCCGGAGGTATGCAACACGGCATTGGGTGCTAACCGTGCGAGTTGACAAGTGAAATCGGACGCCAGTGCATCGAGTGTGGCGCTGCTGAGCTCTGCGCGGGCCGACGGTCGCAATGCTTGGACCAATTCAATACCCTTAGCGTTGGACCTGCCGGCGACAGTGATGTGCAGGCCTTCGTGGCGAGATAGCCGCTCTACCAAGCGTCGCCCAAAGAAGCCGTAACCGCCAATGACCAGAACTCGATACAAGGACATGACCAAGTCTAGCTAGCGCTAGCGGCGGATTTCGGCGGATGCAGAACTCGAGCGGTTTGAGCTTCGTGGCGCAGCGCCTCCGCAACTGCTTTTCCACCCAGTGCCCCATGCCCGCGATGCCAGAGCACGAAGGCAGCCGCTGCGTCCATACCCAACTCGGTCAGCGCCCGATTCACCTCAACCATTGTCTCCCTGGGAACCTCCAGAAAGACGGCCGGATGCTGATGGGCGGAGCCGAGCCTTTCGCGAGCCTCACCTTGGCCGCAACCAGTTCCAACGCCTCGATTTTCTTTTCGAAGACCGAGTCCTTCCGGCGAAGCGCTGCTGTCCGCTCGCGCAGCTTGTCCAGGCCGCCGCACAAAGCCGCGAGCTCGTTGACCAGCCACTTGGCCTCAGGGGCAATGCGCCGGCGGACTCGGGCGTAGTCAAGGTTAGCGTCGGCACTCATGGCGTGCCAACGGGAAAAAGAGCTGCTTACAGCAGGAAAGAGAAGGGCAGCTCATTGGCGGCCTTGTGGTGATTCAAGGGGTTCACGAGATGCTCCAAATGGGTCGTTTCCCAAGTGAAGCAAATAGCGAAGACCAAAAGAAGCTCTATTCAGCGCTATTTCCCAGGTGAGTAGCCACTCAGGACCATCAGCTGATTAACACCCTTGGCTGGCTGTCGCCTGGGCAGCGCTTGGCAGGGCCCTTTGTCACCACAATGGGCTCGTTCGACACCCCACAGGAGACACGCATGCACCCGAGTCCCAACCGCCGCCACAGCATCGCCACCCTCATCGCGTTCTGTGCCACGCTAGCCCTGCCGGGTCTAACCACCGCGCAGACTGCCTGGCCCACCAAACCGGTGCGCATCGTCGTGCCTTTTGCACCGGGTGGCACCACCGACATCCTGGCGCGGGTGCTGGCACCCGAGCTCAGCAAGGTGTTCGGCCAGAGTTTCGTGGTGGACAACAAGGCCGGCGCAGGCGGCAACATCGGCGCCGAGATCGTGGCCAAGTCACCTGCCGACGGCTACACCCTGCTCATGGGCACCGTGGGCACGCATGGCATCAACAAGGCCCTGTACGCCAAGCTGCCCTACGACCCACAAAAGGACTTCGCTCCCGTCACGCTGGTGGCCGGCGTGCCCAACGTGATGGTGATGAACGCCAAACGGGCGCAAGAACTGGGCGTCACCAGCGTGGCCGACTTCGTGCGCTATGCCAAAGCCCACCCCGGACGGCTGAACATGGCCTCCAGCGGCAACGGCACCTCGATCCACCTGGCCGGCGAACTCTTCAAGAGCCGCAACGGCATCTTCATGACCCACATCCCCTACCGGGGTTCGGGTCCGGCGCTCAAAGACTTGATCGGTGGCGCGGTGGACGTGATGTTCGACAACCTGCCCTCGGCCATGCCGCACATCCAGTCGGGCTCGCTCAAGGCTTTCGCGGTCACCAGCGCCCAGCGCTCGGCCGCCCTGCCCGATCTGCCGACCGTGGCCGACGCCGGCAAACTGCCAGGCTTTGAGGCCAGCTCCTGGTTCGGCCTGCTCGCCCCGGCCGGTACGCCGGCCGACATCGTGACCCGCCTTCAGCAGGAAACCGCCAAGGCCATGGCACTGCCCGCGGTCAAGGAGCGGCTGCTTGCGCAAGGCGCCATCCCCGGCGGCAACAGCCCCGCCGAGTTTGCGCAACAGATCGACGCGGAAATCGCCAAGTGGGCCGGCGTGGTGAAAGCCTCGGGCGCCAAGGTGGACTGAACCGCTTCAGCGGCGGAGCGTGAGGGCCACAGGCCCAGCCGCCGGGCCGCCCCAAGGCAGGTCCAGCCCCCTGGGGGGCAGCGATCCGCGTCAGCGGCGGAGCGTGGGGGCCACAGGACCAGCCGCCGGGCCGCCCCAAGGCAGGTCCAGCTCCCCTGGGGGGCAGCGATCCGCGTCAGCGGCAGAGCGTGGGGGCCACAGGACCAGCCGCCGGGCCGCCCCAAGGCAGGTCCAGCCCCCTTGGGGGGCAGCGACCCGCGTCAGCGGCGGAGCGTGGGGGCCAGGTTCACGCGCCGTGGCACTTCTTGTATTTCTTGCCACTGCCGCACGGGCAGGGGTCGTTTCGGCCGGCGGTGGTTTCCTTGCGCACGGGTTCGGCACGCGGCCCCAGGCTCTGCCAGATCTGGCGCAGGTCGTACACCGCCCAGAGGGCAGAGCCAAAGGCGTTGGCGCGGTCTTCGCTCACGCTCGGCGGGCCGTCTTCGGCGTGCAGGTTGAAGGCTGGCTTGCCGGTGTCGTCCTCGGTCAGGGCCACGATGGCGTCCAGCGCCTCGTCGATCCAGCCCGCGGTCTCCTTGTCTCGCGGGGCTTCCCATTCTTCTGGCCAGTTTTCCACCACGAACATGAAGCCCAGCGCCCAGACTTGGCCGTAGGCCGGCAGTGCCTGGTCGGCCACCTCGCCGCGTTCGGCTTCGGGCAACAGGGCCACGGCGCCGCGCACGTCCATCACCTCCGGGTGGTAGGTGCGCTCGTCTTCCAGCGACTCCACATTGGCGTTCAGCGCCTGCGCCACCTCGTTACAGCGCCGCGTCCACAGCGCCATGAAGCGCTCGGACTGGGCCGCATCGGCAAAGCGGTTGTCGTCCGGTCCGTCGCCCACCCCCAGCAGCACGGGCAGGAACTCGTCGGGCAGCACCAACCGGCGCGTGCATAACAGGGCTGCAATGGCCCCTTCGCAGAATTCCCACTGGGGCACATCCTCGCCGTGCGAACGCAGGTCGTCCAGAATGTCTTCAAGCGTGTCGAAGTCGGGGCCACCCAGGGGGGGCATGGTGGGGGTATCAGGCATGGCGAGGCTCGGTCTGAGGGGGTGGAAACGGCGGTCAGTGTAGACGCCAGGGCCTCCATCGGGCTTTGCCGACCCGTGCTGTGACAGGCCCTCCCCACCCTGAAATGTGTCAGGTTTTTTGACAACAAGACAGATCCGACCATGGCGCACATCGGCAAAACGCTTGCAACACATTGATTTACAAAAGAGATTCACAAAGGCACAACTTTTGCTTACATTTGAAACAATTGAGACCAAGGTATTCAGATGAGCCCCAAACAACTCTTTTCCGCTTTCGCACTGAGCAGCCTCCTTGCGGCCCCGGCCATGGCCGGCGTGGTGATCGCCAGCGACAATTTCGACGGCTACACCATCGGATCGGGCATCAACGGCGCCAGCGGTGGCACCGGCTGGGCCGCCGGCTGGGTGGATGCCGGAGCTGTCAATGCCAGGGTGGCCAGCGACGCCGCCATGACCGGCAACGCGCTGCGCATCACCGGAAATTCGGACGCAGCGGCCACCCGCAACCTGGCCAGCGCGGTCACTGGCAACGTGATCATCAGCTTCGACTTCCAGTTCGGCGCGGGCAGCATCACCAACAACGACTTCCTGGGTCTCTGGTTCGGCAACTCCAACGGACCGAACATCGGCCTCAAAGCAAACTGCGGTGGTGGCAGCAGTTGCACCAACGACCTGTTCGTGCGCACGAGTGGAACTGACGCTGGTGGCAACTTGCAGAACATCACGGTGGGCACCACCTACACGCTGATGGGTTACCTGCAGAAAACGGGCACATCGACCGTCTACAACCGCTTCGACTTCTGGCTCAACCCCACCGCCCAGGAGATGGCCACGCTGACCGGTTCGGACGTGTTCGATACCGGCGCCTCGTCCATCGGTTCGTTCAACCAGATCGGTTTCCGAACCGCAACGCTTTCGACGGGAGATGCCCTGCTGGTTGACAACCTGCGTATCAGCCAGGTTCCAGAGCCGGGCACGCTGGCATTGTTGGGCCTGGCCCTGGCCGGTGTGGCTGCAAGCGTTCGCCGGCGCCAGCGCTGAATCCGGTTTCAATCGGCCAAAAGGCTGGGTCACCTGCAAGGTGCCCGGCCTTTTTTGTTGGGTGAATTCCAGCGCCACCCCACGCCACTGAGCGGTGGGGGCCGCTTAAGATGACGAGTGAATGGGCCGCGTCTCGGCACCGGAGGACACCATGCTCGACCGTCTGAACGACCTCTACCCGGTGCGCTACACCGTCCTGGGCCTGTGCATGCTGTGTGCGCTGCTCAGCCTGTTCACCTGGGTGGGTTTTGGCATCGGAGGCCTGTGGTTCCTGGCGTTTTCCGGGCTCTCGGTGCTGGGCTTCTGGGACCTGAAGCAGAGCAAAAGCTCCATCCTGCGCAACTACCCGGTCATCGGCCACCTGCGTTTCATGCTGGAAAAGATCCGGCCCGAGATGCGCCAGTACTTCATCGAAAGCGACAACGAAGCCACGCCGTTTTCGCGCAGCCAGCGCAGCCTGGCCTACGCCCGCGCCAAGGGCGAGACCGACAAGCGCCCCTTCGGTACCCAGCTGGATGTGAAGTCCGACGGCCACGAGTGGCTCAACCATTCGCTCGCACCCACGCAGATCGCCTCGGCCGATTTCCGCATCACCATCGGGGGGCCGGCCTGCACACAGTCCTACGAGGCCAGCGTGTTCAACATCTCGGCCATGAGCTTTGGCGCGCTCTCGGCCAACGCGATCCAGGCGCTCAATGCGGGGGCCAGGCGCGGCGGTTTTGCACACGACACCGGCGAAGGCTCGATCTCCAGCTGGCACCGGCTGCACGGCGGCGACCTGATCTGGGAGATCGGATCGGGCTACTTCGGGTGCCGCGATGAGCAGGGCCGCTTCAGCGAAGACCGGTTCAAGGCCAACGCGCTGGATACGCAGGTCAAGATGATTGAGCTCAAACTCAGCCAGGGCGCCAAACCAGGCCACGGCGGCGTGCTGCCCGGCCCCAAGGTCACGCCCGAGATCGCCGCTGCGCGGGGTGTGCCTGTGGGGCAGGACTGCGTGAGCCCGGCCGCGCACAGCGCCTTCGCCACGCCCATGGAAATGATGCAGTTCATCGCCCGGCTGCGCGAGCTCTCGGGTGGCAAGCCCACCGGCTTCAAGCTGTGCGTCGGCCACCCCTGGGAGTGGTTCGCCATCGCCCGCGCCATGCTCGAGAGCGGCATCACGCCCGATTTCATCGTGGTCGATGGTGCCGAAGGCGGTACCGGCGCGGCACCGCTGGAGTTCACCGACCACGTGGGCGCACCGTTGCAGGAAGGCCTGCGCCTGGTGCACAACACGCTGGTCGGCCTGAACCTGCGCGACCGCATCAAGATCGGCGCGTCCGGCAAGATCGTCAGCGCTTTCGACATCGCGCGCGCCATGGCCCTGGGTGCCGACTGGTGCAACAGTGCGCGCGGTTTCATGTTCGCGCTGGGCTGCATCCAGGCCCAAAGCTGCCACACCGGCCATTGCCCCACCGGCGTGACCACGCAAGACCCGGTGCGCCAGAAGGCCTTGGTGGTGCCCGACAAAGCCACCCGCGTGTTCAATTTCCACCAGCAGACGCTGCACGCGCTGCAGGAACTGGTGCAGGCCGCCGGCCTGCACCACCCGGGCGAGATCACGGCGCACCACATCGTGCGCCGCGTGAACGAGAACGACGTGCGCCTGCTCGCCACCTTGATGCCCGAAGTGCCCGCTGGGGCGCTGTTGCAAGAACCCCTGCGAGACCTGCACAACGTCTACACCTACTACTGGCCGCAGGCGCGGGCCGACCGGTTCGGTTTGGTCTGAACAACCCGCGTTGTCAATCGGCGTACTGCGCGGCCAGCGCCTGGGCCATCTGGCCGATCAGGTCCAGCGGCAGCGCTTTGTTCAGGGGAAACGACAGGTTGCCCGTGGGGCCGCGAAAACGGGCCGTCTTGGCGACCGGTGCCGGGCTCAGCCCGCCAGCGCGACCCTCACCACCTCAGCCATGGGCGTGGCGGGGCGGCCGATCAGCTGGCTGAGCTGGTGGCTGTCATCAAACAGGCCGCCTGTCGACGCGCCCACATCGGAATCGGCCAGCAGCGCGGCAAAGCCTTCGGGCAGGCCGGCCTGCACCAACGCGGCGGCGTAGGCGGCTTCGGGCAGGTCGTTGTAGACCACAGCTTTGCCCGACTGTTTCGCGATCTCGGCCGCGAACTCGCTCAGGGTGTAGGCGGTGTCGCCGGCAAGTTCGTACACCTGGCCGGCCTGGCCTTCCAGGGTGAGCACGGCGGCCGCGGCGGCGGCGTAGTCAGCCCGGGCGGCGGAGGCAATGCGACCGTCTTTCGCGCTGCCCAGCACGGCGCCGTATTGCAGCGCAGCGGGCACGCTGGCGGTGTAGTTCTCGGTGTACCAGCCGTTGCGCAGCAGCACGTGGGGAATGCCCGAGGCGCGCAGCATGGCTTCCGTCTCTTTGTGCTCGGCGGCCAGGCCGAGCGGCGAGCGGTCGGCGTGGAGGATGCTGGTGTACGCCAGCAGCTGGACGCCGGCCTGCTGCGCGGCCGCGATGACGGCGGCGTGCTGTGGGGCGCGATGGCCCACTTCGCTTGAGGAGATGAGCAACAGTTTACTCACACCCTGGAAGGCGGCTTCCAGCGTAGCGGGCCGGGCGTAGTCGGCCTGACGGACCTGCACCCCGAGCGCGGCGAGGTCAGCGGCTTTGTCAGGGCTGCGCACGGCGGCCACCAGCTGGCTGGCGGGCACGGTCTTGAGCAGGTTCTGGATGACGAGGCGGCCGAGCTGGCCGGTGGCGCCGGTGATGGCGATCATGGAAAAACTCCTTGTGTGGATGGGTGGAGGCGCGGAGAATACCCATCAAACAAACTTTTCGTAAGTACGCACACAAAGGTAAGTAAACCATGGCAGTCCCCCCTTCGATCGCCCAGACCGACACCCCTTCCATCGCCGCACTGATGGAGCGCGGCGAGCTGTTCGCAGCCAAATGCCCGTCGCGCGAAGTGCTGCAGCACGTGACCAGCCGATGGGGCGTGCTGGTGCTGGTGGCGCTGCTGGCGGGCACACACCGCTTCAGCGACCTGCGCCGCAAGATCGGCGGCGTGAGCGAGAAGATGCTGGCGCAGACGCTGCAGTGGCTGGAAGGCGATGGCTTCGTGCTGCGAACGCAATACCCGGTGGTGCCGCCGCATGTGGAGTACAGCCTGACACCGATGGGGATGGAGGTGGCGCGGCAAGTGGAGGGCCTGGCCGACTGGATCGAGGGCAACCTCGGCCGCATCCTCAGCGAGCGCCGCGCGCGGGCCGATGCACCGGCCGCAACGCCACGGCCCGGTGTGCGCGCCGGGGTGAGGATGCCGGCATGAACGGGCCGGTGAAAGACCTGGATCCACTGCGCCTGCACCCCGTCAACGCGGGCGTGTTCGCCGTACACGGCGCGGCCGGCCAACACGTGGGCAACCTCAAGCGCATTGGCGCGGCATGGAAGTTCAAGGCGGTGGGCTACACCGCCGCGGGTGAGCCGGAACCCGGCGGCGGCCCGCTGACGGCGCGGCACAACACGGTGTTCGAGCGGCCCGACGCGGCCGAGCTGAACGCGCGCCTGCTGGCCGACTGAGCGCTTGGCTCAGGCCACCGCGAAGCGCCCGCGCAGGTAGGCGATGATCGCGGCCGAGTCGTAGAGCCACTGGCTTTGCCCTCTCGCATCGGTGATCCTCAGGCACGGCACTTTCACGGCGCCGCCACCTTTCAGCAGCTCGGCGCGGTGTGCGGCGTCGTGCTGGGCGTCGCGCTGTGCGATGGGCAGCGACAGGCGCCGCATCTCCTGCCGCACCTTGATGCAGAAGGGGCAAGTGCTGAACTGGTAGAGCGCCAGGTTCTGGCACTGCAGGTTGACCGTGGTCTGCAGCGCGGGCTCGCGCACCACGCCGCGCGGCTGGGTCAGGCGCTCCTTGAGCAGCATGACCGGGCCGAGCACGGCCCGCAGGGTTTTGAAGAAGGCGCGGATGACGGGTTTCATGCAGTGGTCTCGGTCGGTTCTGGGGTGGCCTGGGGGGCGGGCAGCCATTGGCGGCGCACCGCCACGCCCAGCCTGGCCAGGCGTTTGGCCATGCACAGCACGGCCTTGTCTTTGCTCAGCAGCACCGCCGTGTGCGCGACGGCGAGGTCGATGAACTTCTGGTCGTCTCCGTCCTTGCAGGTGTAGGGCGCCTTGGGCGAGCTGTCCACGATCTGCGCGCGCGCATCGAAGGCGGCCAGGATGGCGTCGGCCGTCAGCGCCCGGGCGTCCATGCGCTTGACCACCTGCGGGTACAGCAGCACGCGACGCAACTCTTCACGCATTACCGGCGTGGCCAGCCAGCGGGTCTGAGGCTCCGCCAGCAGCGCGCGCAGCGGGACGGTGGCCGAGTCTTCGTACAGAAAGAGGTCGAGCACGACGTTGGTGTCGATCACCAGCGTCACCGGTGCGTCCGTGCTCATGCCGCAGGAGGCGTAGCGTCCGGCGAGCGTCGAGCCGTGAGGTCAAAGCGGAACAGCCGGCATTCGATCGGGCCATTCCACATCGGCACGCGGCGCGATTCCTTGAAACGCATCTTGCCGGGCAGCTTCAGGTCGGGCGTGAGCAGCCAGGCGCTCCAGCCGGCGTAGTGGCTCTTCCAGTGCGCGGCCAGCTGCTGGAAGAACTCGCTGCCGTCGCCGCCATCGGCCATCTGCGCGCTCTCGCGGCCCAGGCCGGGCGCGGGGGGTGCGGCTTTGCCGGCGGTTAAGACGCGCGGGGCGCGGGGCTCCATGCGCTGTGCGCGGGCACTGGCATTTTCACCAGCGACACCGGCCGCCGCGATGCGTTCGCCGTACGGCGGGTTCAGCAGCAGGATGCCCGGCGTCTGGGTGGGCGGCTGGCGCTGCAGCGCGTCGCCGCCGCGCAGGTCCAGCGCGTGAGCCACGCCGGCGCGTTCGGCGTTGCGCTGGGCGAAGTCGACCATGCGAAAGGCCACGTCGCTGCCGAACACGATGGGGGCGTGACCCTCGGGCCAGTCGCGCATGCCCCGCTCGGCTTCGTTCAGGATGCCTTCCCACACGTGCGGCTGATACGGCACCAGCTTTTCGAACGCAAAGCGGCGCAGCATGCCGGGCGGGATGCGCAGCGCGATCTGCGCGGCTTCGATGGCCACCGTGCCGCTGCCGCAGCAGGGGTCGTACAGCGGGGTGATGTCGTCCAGCGCCTCGGCGCTGGCGCCGTTCCAGCCGGTGGCCGCGATCATGGCGGCGGCCAGGGTTTCTTTCAGCGGCGCGTCGCCCTTGTCCTCGCGCCAGCCGCGTTTGAACAGGGGCTCGCCCGAGGTGTCGATGTACAGCGTGAGCTCATCGGTGGTGAGGTGGGCGTAGATGCGCACGTCGGGCCAGGTGGTGTCAACGCTGGGCCGCTCGCCGCGCTTGGCGCGGAAGCGGTCGCAGATCGCATCTTTGATCTTGAGTGCGGCGAAGTTCAGGCTGGTCAGCGGGCTGTGCTGGGCGGTGATTTCGACCTTGATGGTCTGCGCCGGGCTGAACCAGATTTCCCAGGCGATCTCGCTGGCCGCGTTGTAGAGGTCCTGCTCGCTGCGGTAGCCGCCGTGCGAGAGCTGCACCAGCACGCGCTGGGCCAGGCGGCTGTGCAGGTTCAGGCGCATGGCCTCGCGCCACGATGCCTTCACGCCCACACCGCCGCGGGCCTTGAAGGCCAGAGGCTCGCCGGTGATGCGCTGCACCTCGTCGGCCAGCATGTCCTCGACGCCGGCGGCGCAGGGAAGGAAGAGTTTGAGTTGGTTCATGACAGTTTTCGAAATGCCGCGCCAAAAGTCGCTTCGTCGGTGTCGGTAGCGGCGCCCCACCGCCATCGCATGCCGCGGAACCGGCTCCGCCGGGCCACTGGCATGGCCCCCAGGGGGATGACGCGCAGCGGCGCGGGGGGTTATTACAAGCTCTTGCGCAGGTTCGCCGGTGCGATGCGCAGCGCCTCGCGGTACTTGGCCACGGTGCGGCGCGCGCATTCGATGCCCTGCTCTTTCAGCAGGTCCGACAGCTGGTTGTCCGACAGCGGCTTCTTCGCGTCTTCGGCGCTGATGAACTGCTTGAGCAGCGCGCGCACCGCGGTGCTCGACGCATTGCCACCGGTTTCGGTGCCCAGGCTAGAGCCGAAGAAGTACTTGAGCTCGTAGGTGCCGAACGGCGTGCTCATGTACTTGGCGGTGGTCACGCGGCTGATGGTGGACTCGTGCAGGCCCAGCTCGTCGGCGATCTCGCGCAGCACGAGCGGGCGCATGGCCAGTTCGCCGTGCATGAAGAAGTTGCGCTGGCGCTCGACGATGGCCGACGACACGCGCAGGATGGTGTCGAAGCGCTGCTGGATGTTCTTGATGAACCAGCGCGCCTCCTGCAGGCGCTGCTGCATGGCGGCATGGCCGGCCTCGCCGCCGTTGTCGCGGCCGCCACGGTTGGCGCGCATGGCGTTGGCGTAGACGTCGTGCACGCGCAGACGCGGCATGACGTCGGGGTTGAGCGTGACCTTGAAACCGCGGCCGGCGCGCACCACCAGCACGTCGGGCACCACCACGTTGCGTTCGACGTCCACGAAACGGCGGCCCGGCTTGGGTTCCAGCCCGGCGATCAACGCCAGTGCCGCGCGCACAGTGTCGTCGTCGGCGCCGGTCAGGTTGCACAGGCGCTTGATGTCGCGTTTGGCGATCAGTTCCAGCGACTGCTGGCAAATGGCCAGCGCGGCGCGCGCGGCGGGCGTATTGCGCAGCTCCTCGATCTGCAGGCGCAGGCATTCGGCCAGGTCGCGCGCGCCCACACCGGCGGGCTCCATGTGCTGCAGCCAGCCCAGCGCGGTGCGCAGCTGGGCCTGGGCGTCGTCCAGCTGGTCGATCTCGGGTTGCGCCTCGAGGTCGGCCCCGGTGGACAGGCGCCACCAGGCAACCGCCAGTTCTTCCAGGCTGCCGTCGAGGTAACCGTCGTCGTTGAGCGATTCGATGAGGAAGTACAGGGCCGCCCGGTCCTGGTCGTTCAGGCGCAGGGTGCGCGCCTGGTCGTGCAGGTGGTCGTGCAGGCTGACATGGCTGCGCGCCAGGTCGGCGGCGCTGGCGGTTTCGTCGTCGTCCCCGCTGCTGCTGTTGTTGCGGGCCGGCGCGTCGCCGCCCCACTCGCTGTCGTCCGGCGCCATCTCGACGGTGCCGTCGCCTTCCCAGCTCTCTTCCACCGGGGTGGCGCCGTCCAGGCGGCTTTCCACGTCGTCGGTGGGTGCGCTGTCGCTGTCACCGGTGCTGGTGCTGCTGGTGGAGGACGGCATCGGCGCGTCGAAGTCGCCGGCGGGGCTGTCGGCCACGGCGGGCAGCGAGGCGTCGGCGATCTGCTCGCCCGCGCTGACCGGCGTGTCGGTCTGTTCCAGGCCGAACGCCTCGCGCTCGGCGATGTCTTCGGCCTTCTCCAGGAACGGGTTCTCGTCGAGCATCTGCTCGACTTCCTGCGCCATCTCCAGCGTGGACAGCTGCAGCAGACGGATGGACTGCTGCAACTGGGGCGTGAGCGCCAGGTGTTGGGAAACGCGCAGTGACAGGCCGGGTTTCATGCTCACATGCGGAAGTGTTCGCCCAGGTACACCCGGCGCACGTCGGGGTTCTCGACGATCTCGGCCGGTGTGCCGCTGGCCAGCACGTGGCCGTCGCTGATGATGTAGGCGCGGTCGCAGATGCCCAGGGTCTCGCGCACGTTGTGGTCGGTGATCAGCACACCGATGCCGCGCGCCTTGAGGAAACCGATGATGCGCTGGATCTCGATCACCGCGATCGGGTCGATGCCGGCGAAGGGTTCGTCCAGCAGGATGAAGCGCGGGTTGGTGGCCAGGGCGCGCGCGATTTCCACCCGGCGGCGCTCGCCGCCCGACAACGCCGGGGCGGGCGAGTCGCGCAGATGGTCCACGTGCAGGTCCTCGAGCAGCGCGTCCAGCCGCGCTTCGATGGCGGCGTTCTTCAGCGGTTTGCCGGCGTCGTCGAGCTGCAGTTCCAGCACCGCGCGCACGTTCTCGGCCACGCTGAGCTTGCGGAAGATCGACGCTTCCTGCGGCAGGTAGCCCAGCCCCAGGCGGGCGCGGCGGTGAATGGGCAGGCCCTCGATGGCTTTGCCATCCAGCAAGATCTGACCGGCATCGTTGCGCAGCAGGCCGACCAGCATGTAGAACGAGGTGGTCTTGCCGGCGCCGTTGGGGCCCAGCAGGCCCACGACCTCCCCCTTGTTCACGGCCAGCGAAACGTCCTTGACCACCTTGCGGCTGCCGTAGGACTTTTGCAGGCCGCGGGCTTCCAGACGGCTGCCACGTTCTGCCCCGTCGTGGGGGGAGCGGGTATCGGGGGAAACGGTGCTGACGGGCGAGAGACCGCTCACGGCCGGCCCTCGCCCAGCTGACCGCTGGGCTTGAGCGGCGCCGGGCTGGCGGCGGGCGCTGCGGGCGCCTCGGCCTTGGGCACCGGCGTGAACATGGCGCGCACCCGGCCCGATGGATTGGACGCGGTGCGGCTGCCCGGTCCACCGTCCACGCTGAAGGTGTCGTTGCCGCTGTTGTAGACGATGACGCTGCCGACGGTTTCGTCGTTGAGCTGGCTGCCCTTGTAGCGGCGCAGCACGGCCGCACCGGTGAACTTCACCGTCTCGGCCTTGCTGTCGTATTCGATGCGCTCGGCCTGGCCTTCGATGTGCTCGTCCACGCCTTCGCGCTTCTGGCGGAACGAGCCGGGCTTGCCGGTCACCAGACCGAACTGGTTGCCCTGGGCATCCTGGCGCACCTCGACCTGTGCGCCGCGGATGACGATGGTGCCCTTGGTGATCACCACGTTGCCAGCAAAGACGCTGGTCTGCCGGGCGTCGTCGTAGCGCAGGGTGTCGGCCTCGGCGTTGAGCGGCTTGTTGCGATCGGCCCGCTCGGCGTGGGCGCCGACGGCCACCGTCAGGCCGGCGATCAGGACCAGACGGGGTAAAACACGGCGAAGAGGAGTGGTGGGGCGCATAAATGCAAGGGCACGAAACTTGCATTCATTGTAGCGGTGCAAGTCCCTGAGACGGGACTTGCTTCCGAGGGAAACCGGTGATTTTTTCTCGGGCAGCGCGCGAGCGCAGCCGCCCGGAAGGCGCTCAGGCGCCCTTGCGCAGTTCGGCGATCAGCGCGTCGGCGATCTGCAGCGTGCGCGGCCCCTGGCCCGGCACGTAGAAGCGGCCACCCACGCCCAGGGCCGGCGTGCCTTCGACGGCGTACAGGTCCTGCATCTGGGCGGCGCGCTTGGCCTTGCCCACCACCGAGAACGAGTTGAAGAGCTCGTTGAACTTCTTCATGTCCACGCCCTGCTTGCCCATCCAGTCGGCGATCACGGCCGGGTCCTGCAGGCGCACCTTGTCGACGTGGAAAGCGCGGAACACTTTTTCGTGCAGCGAGTCCACCAGGCCCATGGCTTCGACCGTGTAGTACAGGCGCTGCATGGGGACGAAGGCGTCGCTGAAGGCCACCGGCGTGCGGCGCACCACCACGTTAGCGGGCAACTTCTTCATCCAGGCGGCCATGACCGGCTCGAAGTTGTAGCAATGGATGCACGAGTAGGCGAAGAATTCCAGCACCTCGACCTTGCCGGCGCCGCTGTCGGTGGCCACCGGTTTGCCCAGGCGCAGGTAATCCGTTCCTTCCTTGAAACCACCCACCTGGGCCTGTGCGGCCAGGGGCACCAGGCCGGCGCCGGCGGTCAGGGCGGTGGCACCAGCGGCCAGCAGGGAACGGGAAAAATCGCGACGTTGCATGAAATCAGACTCCTGAGTTGGGCCCTTTGGGGCCGGGAACAGGGCGGGAAGTTCCCGCCCGGCGCCTCGGCATCACTTCTGGATGCGCACCAGCGCGGCTTCCACGCCGTTGGTTTCGAGCTGTTCGCGCGTGGCATCGGCCATGGCCTTGTCGTTGAACGGCCCCAGGCGCACGCGGAACACGGTGCGGCCAGACTGCTCGCGCTCGCTCACGTCGGCCGCCATGCCCAGCATGGCCAGCTTGGCGCGCTGGGCTTCGGCGTCTTCGGGCGACTTGAACGCGCCGGCCTGCACGAAGTAACTGAACGGGTCGGCCCCGGCCGCCGTGGGCGAACCCTTGGGCGTGGACGCCGTGGGCGTGCCTTTGGCCGCGGTGGTGCTGGCCGTGACCGTGCCGCCGAGCTTGCTGGCCACCAGGTCGCCCAGCGGATCGGCCGCGGGCTTGGCCGGCGCAGCCGTGGCCGTGGTGGCGGGTTTGGTGGGCGCAGGCAGCGGCTGGCCGTCGGCCGGCGGGACCGAGATGGCGCCCGCCGTGTCGGTGCCTTCGGGCGTCACCGGCGTGGGCAGGGGGGCGGGCTTGCCGGCCAGCTGGGCGTTCGGGTTCCAGCCCTTGTTGCGCTCAGCCTCCTCGATGTCCTGCGCCGGCTTGCGCGAGACGCCACGGTCCACAAAGGGCACCGGCACGCGGGTGACATAGACCGCCACCGACAAGGCAATGCCCAGGCCCACGAGCAGGCCCACGACAAAACCGACCAGGGTGCCACCGGCTTGCCGGCGATTGCTTGATTTCATGATGGGGAGGTTTCTCACATCTTCTGCGGGGCGCTCACACCCAGCACAGCCAGACCATTGTGCAACACCTGTGCGGTGGCCTTGACCAGCGCCAGGCGGGCCAGCTTGACCGCTTCGTCGTCCACCAGGATGCGCTCGGCGTCGTAGTAGCTGTGGTACGCGGCGGCCAACTCGCGCAGGTAGAAGGTCACGTCGTGCGGTGCGAAGTCGGCCGCGGCCGACGTGAGCATGGCGGGGTACTTGGCCAGCAGCAGCATGAGCGACTGCGCGGCCGGTGTGTCCAGCGGCGCGAGGTCCACGCCGGCCAGCGTGGCGGCGTCACCACCCCAGGACGCCAGCACCGAGCAGATGCGCGCATGGGCGTACTGCACGTAGTACACCGGGTTGTCGTTGTTCTTCTGCACCGCCAGGTCGACGTCGAAGGTGTATTCGGTGTCGGGCTTGCGGCTGAGCAGGAAAAAGCGCACCGCGTCCTTGCTCGTCCACTCGATCAGGTCGCGCAGGGTCACGTAACTGCCGGCGCGCTTGCTGATCTTGACCTCTTCGCCGTTGCGCACCACGCGCACCATGGTGTGCAGCACGTAGTCCGGGTAACCCTGGGGAATGCCCACGCCCGCGGCCTGCAGGCCGGCGCGCACACGCGCAATCGTGCCGTGGTGGTCGGTGCCCTGGATGTTGATGACCTTGGTGAAACCGCGCTCCCACTTGGCAATGTGATAGGCCACATCGGGCACGAAGTAGGTGTACGACCCGTCGCCCTTGCGCATGACGCGGTCCTTGTCGTCACCGTAGTCGGTGGACTTGAGCCATAGCGCGCCATCCTGCTCGTAGGTCTTGCCGGCCTCGCGCAGCTTCTGCACCGCCGCATCCACACGGCCGCTGGTGTAGAGGCTCGATTCGAGGTAGTAGTGGTCGAACTTGACGGCGAAGGCCTGCAGGTCCAGGTCCTGCTCGTGGCGCAGGTAGGCCACGGCGAACAGGCGGATGTCGTCCAGCGCGTCCGGGTCGCCGCTGGCGGTGAATTCGCGGTCGTCGGAGTGCACCGTCTTTTGCGCCAGGTAGTCGTTGGCAATGTCCTGGATGTAGTCGCCGTTGTAGGCGGCTTCGGGCCACTGCTTGTCGCCGGGCTTGAAGCCCTTGATGCGCAGCTGTGTGCTGGTGGCGAGCGTTCCGATCTGCACGCCCGCGTCGTTGTAATAGAACTCGCGGTGCACATTCCAGCCCTGCGTCTGGTACAGGCTGCAGATGGCGTCGCCCAGGGCGGCCTGGCGACCGTGACCCACGTGCAGCGGGCCGGTGGGGTTGGCCGAGACGAACTCGACCATCAGGCGCTGGCCGTTGGACGGCTGCACACCGAACGCATCACCGGCCTGCAGCACCTCCTGCACGATCTGCTGCTTGGCCGCGGGCGTGAGGCGGATGTTGATGAAGCCGGGGCCGGCGATGTCGATGTCGGCCACCCAGCGCTTGTACACCGGCAGGGCCAGCAGCGCGGCCTTGAGTTGTTCACCCACCTGACGCGGGTTGAGCTTGAGCGGCTTGGCCAGCTGCATCGCTGCGGTGATGGCGTAGTCGCCATGCGCAGCCACTTTGGGGGATTCGAAGGCGGCCTTGTCGCCGGCACCGGGCGAGAGCTGGTCCAGCGCCTGCGCGAGGCCGGCCAGCAGTTCCTGTTTGATTTTCAGCATAAGACGAGGATTTTAGGTTCCCGCGCCTGGCTGCCCGGCTCTCGGCCTTCGGGGAGAGCACCGGCAAGACCTTAATGTGAAAGTGGTATCTTTCTCCGACCCGGTGATGTCCGCCGGGCCCACCTGTCCCCGAGAGGCTTTTCCATGAAAAAACTGCTTGCCCTGATCGCCCTGAGTGGCGCCGTGTCCCTCGCCATGGCCCAGGCCGCCGCACCGGCCGCCGCCGCCAGCGCCCCCGCCGCCGACAAGGCCCCGACGGCCCAGCAGAACAAGATGGCCACCTGCAACAAGGACGCCGGTGAGAAGAAAGGCGACGAGCGCAAGGCTTTCATGAAGGAGTGCCTGAGCGCCAAGCCCGACGGCAAGACCGCCCAGCAGAACAAGATGAAGACCTGCAACGCCGACGCGGGCGCCAAGGCGCTCAAGGGCGATGAGCGCAAGAAGTTCATGAGTGATTGCTTGAAGGGATGACCACCCTGCGCCGCTGACGCGGCTTCCCCCCTGCTGCGCGGGGGGACCCCACCTGCGGCCCGGCAAAGCCGGTTCCGCGGTGTGCCTGGATTGGGCACGTGCTCCGGACGAGGTTTTGGTAGCACCCTGCGCCGCTGCGCGGCTTCCCCCCTGCTGCGCGGGGGGACCACACCTGCGGCCGGGCGAAGCCCGTTCCGCGGTGTGCCTGGATTGGGCACGCGCGCCCGGGGCGATTTTCAGCTCGAAACCGGCGGCAACGCCGCGTGCGCCGCCGCCTTGACCGCCTGCGTCAGCCGCTGGGCCGACAGCGGTTCGCGGGCCCAGTGCTGCCAGTACAGGGTCACGTCCACCGTGGCGCCGGGCAGCAGTTCCACCAGGCCCGGCCTGCCTTGCAGGTGCTGTTCCGGCACCATCCCCCAGCCTAGGCCCAGTTCGATCGCGCGTTCGAAAGCGTCCACCGCGGGCGCGTAGTGGCGCGGGTAATTGGGCTGCTTGAGGCCAAAGTGCTGCAGCAGAAAGGCGTCCTGCAGCGCGTCCTTGCGGTTGAAGATGATGGCCGGGTGCGCCAGCAGCTTGTGCGGCGACACCGCCCCGCGCGGCGTGCGGCAGCGCTGCACCACCTGGGGTGCGGCCACGCAGCTGTAACGCATCACGCCCAGCGGCTCGGCCACGCAGCCCCGCATGGGCTCGGCCAGCGTGGTCACACAGCCGATCACGTCGCCGCTCTTGAGCGCGTCGTGCGTGTGGTCCTGGTCGTCGATGGTGATCTCCAGCAGCAGGCGGTGGCGCTGCAGCAGCGGCGCGACGCCGGGCAGGAACCAGCTGGCCACCGAGTCGGCGTTGGTCGCCACGCTCAGGCTCTGCCAGGCCGCCCCGCCGCGCGCCTCGGCGCCGCCCTGCAAGCCGGCCAGCAGGTCGGCTTCCATCATCTGCAGCTGCTTCACATGGGCCAGCAGCGCCTGACCGGCCGCGGTGGCGCGCACCGTCTTGCCGCGCACCAGCAGCCGCTGGCCCAGGTGCTCTTCCAGCGACTTGATGCGCAGCGACACGGCCGCCAGGGTGAGATTGAGCGACTGCGCGGCGGGGCCGAAGCCGCGGTGTTCGACCACGGCGGCCAGGGCTTTGAGTTGGCGGGCGTCCAGCATGTCCGATGGAAACTTGAGCGAACCGGGATCGGTTCAACCCAGTTTAACCAGACAAGCCCTGCGTGGAGGTGCCGGCCACCATGGGCAGGCCGCTGTGGTCCTTGAGGCCGACGCCGGTGATGCCCAGGCGCAGGCCTTCGTGCACCAGCCAGGCCAGGCGGCGCGCGGCGGTGGCCGGGTCCTGCCCGGCGGGGCGCACGTTGGAGATGCAGTTGCGCTCGGCGTCGTGGCGACCGACCCGTGGGGCGTGGGTGAGGTAGATGCCCACGCTGTCGGGCGAGCTCAGACCGGGGCGTTCGCCCACGATCATGGCCACCATGCGCGCACCCAGCTGTTCGCCCACCTCGTCGGCCACGGCCACGCGGGCCTGGCCCACCAGCACCGGCGGGCTGAGCGTCAGCTGCCCGCCCAGCGCAGCGCGGATGGCCGCCAGCAAAGGCAGCACATGGCGCTGGATGCCCAGGGCCGAAAGACCGTCGCCCACCACCAGGGCCAGGTCGGGCGCCGGGTGTGCAGCGCGCCAGACCTGCAGCGCGGCCACGCTGGCTTCGTCCAGCCGGCGCCCCAGGTCGGGGCGCAGCAGGTAGGTGTGCCTGTCGTGGGCGCGGCTGCGCAGGCGCAGCGGTGCCGGCCAGCCGTCGGCCACCAGCGCGTCGGCCAGGGCCGCCTCGTCCAGCCGCAGGTGGATGGCGTCGCGCGCCTGGGCGTGGGCCAGGGTGAAGCCCAGCACCTCGCGCGTGGGCAGGCTGGCGCCGGTGCGGCCGAGTGCGATGCGCGCGGGCGTGAAGCGCTTCAGATGCGCCCAAGGGTCGGCGCCGGTATCCACGCCCGATCCGGCTGGGATGACCCGTTCGCTGGCGGGCAGGGGGGGCACAGGTGACTCGTCCTTGCTCATGCGGGCTCCGGCAGGGTCCACAGCCGCTGCGTCAGGGCGCCCTGCGCGGTGGCGGGCAGCAGGCGGCCGTCGGCACCGGTCACGCCGGCGCGCTGCAGCCAGGCCTCGAACTCGGGCGCGCGTTTCAGGCCGAGCAGGTCGCGCAGCACCAGCGCGTCGTGGAACGAGGTGCTCTGGTAGTTGAGCATCACGTCGTCGGCACCGGGCACGCCGATCAGGAAGTTCAGCCCCGCGCTGGCCAGCAGCACCATGAGGTTGTCCATGTCGTCCTGGTCGGCCTCGGCGTGGTTGGTGTAGCAGATGTCGCAGCCCATGGGCAGGCCCAGCAGCTTGCCGCAGAAGTGGTCTTCCAGCCCGGCGCGGATGATCTGCTTGCCGTCGTACAGGTACTCCGGGCCGATGAAGCCGACCACGGTGTTGACCAGCATGGGCCGGTAGCGCCGCGCCACCGCGTAGGCGCGGGCCTCGCAGGTCTGCTGGTCCACGCCGTGGTGGGCATTGGCCGACAGCGCGCTGCCCTGCCCGGTCTCGAAATACATGACGTTGTCGCCCACCGTGCCGCGCTTGAGTTCGAGCGCCGCGGCGTGCGCCTCGTCCAGCACCGACAGGGTGATGCCGAAGGAGCGGTTGGCCGCCTCGGAGCCGGCGATGGACTGGAACACCAGGTCCACCGGCGCGCCGAGTGTGATGGCTTGCAGCGTGTTGGTGACATGGGTGAGCACGCAGCTTTGTGTGGGCACGGCGCCGCGCTCGATCACCTCGGCCAGCACGTGGTTCAGGCGCACCAGGTCGGGCACGCTGTCGGACACAGGGTTGATGCCGATCACCGCGTCGCCCGCGCCGTGCAGCAGGCCGTCGATCAGGCTGGCCACGATGCCGGCCGGGTCGTCGGTCGGGTGGTTGGGCTGCAGCCGCACCGACAGGTGGCCGCGCAGCCCCACCGTGTTGCGAAAACGCGTGACCACCTCGCACTTGCGCGCCACCAGCATCAGGTCCTGGTTGCGCATGATCTTGCTGACCGCGGCCACCATCTCGGGCGTGAGCCCGGGCGCCAGGCGCGCCAGCGTCTCGGGGTTGGCGGCATCGCTCAGCAGCCAGTCACGGAACCCGCCCACCGTCAGGCCGCTGACCGGCGCGAACGCTGCGCGGTGATGGCTGTCGATGATCAGGCGCGTGACCTCGTCGCTCTCGTACGGGATCAGCGCCTCTTCCAGAAAGCACTGCAGCGGCACGTCGGCCAGCACCCAGCGCGCGGCCACCCGCTCCTGCTCGGTACCGGCGGCCAGGCCAGCCAGGGCATCGCCCGAGCGCAAAGGCGTGGCCTTGGCCATCACCTCGCGCAGGCTGCCGAAACGGAAGGTCTGCAGACCCAGGGTCGCACTCAGGTTCACGTCAGGGGCTCCCCGGTGCGCTCGGGCACACCGTCACGGTCATTCTGCAGCAGCCAGCATGGCGTCGTGCGGGGCGGCGGCGCGCTGCGCGGCGGTGAGGCGGAAGTAGGCGTAGCCCAGCGCCATCAGGCCCAGGAAGATGAGCGAGAGCAACTGGTTGAAGTAAACCACCGCGACCAGGCAGACCACGCCACAGACGATGGCGATGGCCGGGAACAGCGGGTACAGCGGCGCGCGGAACGGGCGGTCCAGGTTCGGCTCGGTGGCGCGCAGCTTGAACAGCGCGGCCATGGAGATGATGTACATGACCAGCGCGCCCAGCACCGCCATGGTGACGATGTTGGCCGTCAGCGGCAGGCCGCCGATGGTGACCCACTGGTCGCTGAACACCGCCGCGATGCCCACGATGCCGCCACCGATGAGGGCGTTGACCGGGGTGCGAAAGCGCGGGTGTACACGGGCGAACATCGCGGGCAGGTAACCGGCGCGGGACAACGCAAACATCTGGCGCGAATAACCCAGCACGATGCCGTGGAACGAGGCGACCAGGCCGAACAGACCGATCCACACCAGCATGTGCAGCCAGCCGCTGGACTCGCCCACCACCGCCTTCATGGCCTGGGGCAACGGGTCGTTGATGTTGGACAGTTTGGTCCAGTCGCCCACGCCGCCGGCCATGACCATGACCAGGAAGGCCAGCGCCACCAGCGTCAGGATGCCGGTGATGTAGGCGATGGGGATGGTGCGCTTGGGGTCCTTGGCTTCTTCGGCGGCCATGGCCGCGCCTTCGATGGCCAGGAAGAACCAGATGGCAAACGGGATGGACGCGAAGATGCCGGCCCAGGTGCCCGTGCTGAAGTCGGGCGAACCGGCCCAGCCGTTGGCGGTGAAGTTGGCCAGCGACCAGCCCGGGGCCACGACGCCGGCGAACACCAGCAGTTCGACCACCGCCAGGATGGTGACGAACAGCTCGAACGCCGCCGCGATGCCCACACCCAGGGCGTTGAGCGCGATGAAGATCACATAGGCACCGACCGCGGCCCACTTAGGGTCCAGCGCCGGGTACTGAACGTTCAGGTAAGCGCCGATGGCCAGCGAGATGGCCGGCGGCGCGAACACGAACTCCACCAGGGTGGCGAAGCCGGCGATGAAGCCGCCAGTGGGTCCGAAGGCGCGGCGCGCGTAGGCAAAGGGGCCGCCGGCGTGCGGGATGGAAGTGGACAGCTCGGTGAAGCTGAAGATGAAGGTGGTGTACATCAGCGCCACGAACAGCGTGGCGACCAGGAAGCCCAGCGTGCCGGCGCTGGCCCAGCCGTAGCTCCAGCCGAAATACTCGCCGGAGATGACCAGACCGACGGCGATGCCCCAGAGGGAGAAGGTGCCCAGCACGGGCTTGAGCTCCCGGCTGACCTGTGTGGATGCGGTGGACATGGGACGTTCTCGTGTGTATGGATGAAAAGCCCGAACGGCTCGGGCGGCCTGGCGCGCATCTTGGTTCGCCTGCCCCGTTTGCCCTATCCCGGATCGGAAACACGCCCCGCGATGGCGCACTTTTTCCGAAACGGGATAGCCGGGACCGCCCCACCCGCGGGTTTTCCAGCAGGCCGGGCGTGGCACGGAACTTGATACTCCCGCTGCACCCCGGCGCTGCGCGCGCCGAAGGAGCCCGCCATGACCGTTGCCAGCCCCACCCCGCCCACCGCCTTCCGCGTCAAACGCACGCGAGAGGTGGACGTGCACGCCCGCAACCTCGACGCCTGGGACCAGGACTATGTGCAGACCTCGCCGGGCGTGTTCCAGGGCCAGGTGCGCGAACTGTTTGACGGCCCGCTGCAGGCCTTCGAAGAAGTGGCCAACTGCGCCACCAGCCAGCACTGCCGGCCCTGGCAAGGCGGCGTCTGGCTGGGCCTGTCGGTGCTGGAACAGCCCGAGGGTCTGCGCTTCATGGGCCGGCCGGTGGGCGGTCACGAACTCATGATTTCCGACGGCAGCGAGCCCTTCGACCTGCAGGTGCCGGCCGGTCATGGCCTGTATGGCCTGGTGTTCGACCCGGCCGAACTGCTGGACCATGTGCACACCCGCGACCAGGCCGGCGCGCTGCCCGCCCAGCGCACGGGCGTGCGCCTGCAGACGCTCACCCCGCTGCAGCGCATGCGCCTGGTGGGCCTGCTGCGCGAGGTGCTGCGCGGCCTGGAAGCCGACCCCGGCGCCCTGATGTTCGAGGCCAGCCGGCGCAGCCTGCGCGAGGCGCTGCTGACCGTGCTGGGCGACACGCTGATGCCCGACGGCCAGGCCGACGCCGTCACCCCGCGCCAGCAGCGGCGCCAGGACGTGGTGCGCCGCGTGCGCGAACTGGTCACCGCACAGCCGCAGGCATGCCTGGGCGTGGAGCAGCTGTGCACGCAGCTGCACATCACCCGCCGCACGCTGCAGAACTGTTTCCAGGACAGCCTGGGCATCAGCCCCGCCAGCTACCTGCGCCTGGTGCGGCTGAACGCTGTGCGGCGCGAGCTGCGCGAAGCCGGCGCCGAACTGACCATCGGCGACGTGGCGGCCCGCTGGGGCTTCTGGCACATGGGCCACTTCAGCCAGGACTACAAGGCGCTGTTTGGCGAGACCCCCTCCACCACACGACAGCCCCCACGCCTCACTGCTGCGCGGGTCGCCTGACTCAATTCATTTTTAACCAACTCGATTTCGAGTTGAAATGGTTTAACAAAACCGTCCGCGGCGGCAAACTCTGATTCCATCACCGGTGCAGCCCCCATGAAGGTCTGCCCGCCACCGAACCAGAGAACCGCCATGACCCTGACCTTCCCCACCTTCACCGCCGGCATGGTGCTGAGCATGTCGCTCATCATGGCCATCGGCCCGCAGAACGCGCACGTGCTGCGCATGGGCCTGCAACGCCAGCACCTCTGGCTCACCGTCGCCGTTTGCGCGCTGGCCGACATCGTTCTCATCTCGCTGGGCGTGCTGGGTCTGGCGCAACTCGGCGGCCTGTCCGACAAGCTGCTGGGCGCGCTGATCGGCGCCGGCGTGCTGTTCCTGGGCGTGTACGGCTGGCAGGCGTTCCAGCGTTTTCTCAAGCCGCAGGCGGCCGCCCCGATGACAGCCCCCACCGCCCCGGGCCACCCGGCACCCGCCCCGCTCAGCCAGCGCCAGGCCATCCTGTCGGCCCTTGCCTTCTCGTGGCTCAACCCACACGCCTGGCTGGACACCGCCGTGCTGATCGGCACCGCCTCACTGGCCTACGGCCAGGGCAGCACCGCCTTCGGCCTGGGCGCGGCCACCGGATCGGTGGTCTGGTTCCTGCTGCTGGGCGCCGCCGCCTTCTGGCTGGGCCGTCGCCTGAACTCGCTGCACATCTGGCGCGTGCTGGACGGCGCCGTGGCGCTGATGATGTGGGGCACCGCCGCCTGGTTGCTGGCCGGACTGTTCTGAGAGGAGACACCATGAGCACCACCCGCCCCACCGACGCACCCGTGACCATCTTCGGCCCGGACTTTCCCTTCGCTTACGACGACTGGCTCCAGCACCCGCAAGGCCTGGCAGCGCTGCCCGCCAGCGCGCACGGCACCGAGGTCGCCATCGTCGGCGCCGGCATGGCGGGCATGACGGCCGCCTACGAGCTGATGAAGCTCGGCCTCAAACCCGTCATCTACGAAGCCTCGCGCATGGGCGGGCGGCTGCGTTCGCAGCCCTTTGAGGGCGGCCAGGGCGTGGTGGCCGAGCTGGGTGGCATGCGCTTTCCGGCCTCGTCCACCGCCTTCTTCCATTACGTGCGGCTGCTGGGTCTGGACACCAAACCCTTTCCCAACCCGCTCACGCCCGCCGCGGGCAGCACGGTGGTCGACCTGGAAGGCCAGACCCACTACGCGCGCACCCTGGCAGACCTGCCGCCGCTGTTCACCGAGGTGGCCGACGCCTGGGCCGCCGCGCTCGACGAACTGGGCTTCAGCGACCTGCAGCAGGCGCTGCGCCAGCGCGATGTGCCGCGCCTGAAGGCGCTGTGGGACGCACTGGTGCCGCTGTGGGACGACCGCACCTTCTACGACTTCGTTGCGCAGTCCCAGGCGTTTTCAAAGCTCTCGTTCCGCCACCGCGAGGTGTTCGGCCAGGTGGGCTTTGGCACCGGCGGCTGGGACTCGGACTTCCCCAACACCCTGCTGGAGATCCTGCGCGTGGTGCTGACAGGTTGCGACGAAGACCAGCACCTGATCGTGGGCGGCGTGCAGCAGGTGCCGCTGGGCCTGTGGGCGCACGCGCCGGAGCAGATCACGCACTGGCCGGCCGGCACCACGCTGGCCAGACTGCACGGCGGCGCCACGCGGCCGGGTGTCACCGCCATCCAACGCGTCAAAGAGGGTGCGGCATCGGGCCAGCTCGCCGTCACCGACGTCTGGGGCACACAGCGCGAATACCCCGCCGTGCTGGTGACCTGTCAAAGCTGGCTGCTGACCACGCAGATCGCGGTGGAGGAGTCGCTGTTTTCGCAGAAGTTGTGGATGGCGCTGGACCGCACGCGCTACATGCAGTCGAGCAAGACCTTCGTGATGGTCGACCGGCCGTTCTGGAAAGACGTTCAGCCTTCGACCGGCCGCGACACGATGAGCATGACGCTGACCGACCGGCTCACGCGTGGCACCTACCTGTTCGACAACGGGCCGGGCAAACCCGCGGTGATCTGCCTCAGCTACGCCTGGATGAGCGACGCGCTCAAGATGCTGCCGCACCCGCCCGCCAAGCGGGTGCAGCTGGCGCTGGACGCGCTGCGCAAGATCTACCCCACGGTGGACATCGCGGGCCACATCGTCGGCGACCCGATCACCATCTCGTGGGAGGCCGATCCGTACTTTCTCGGCGCCTTCAAGGGCGCCCTGCCCGGCCACTACCGCTACAACCAGCGCATGTACGGCCACTTCATGCAGGATGGCCTGCCGGCCGCCGAGCGCGGCATCTTCCTCGCAGGCGACGACGTGTCGTTCACGCCCGCCTGGGTGGAAGGCGCGGTGCAGACCTCGCTCAACGCGGTCTGGGGCATCGTGCACCAGCTGGGCGGGCGCTGTGCGGCCGACAACCCTGGACCCGGTGAGCTCTATCCAACGCTCGGTCCCGTGGCCTTGCCAGAATGACACCGTGAACGACCTGACCCTCGCCCTCTGGCAGTCCCCGCACCCGTCCAGCACCGCGGAGGCCCTGCAACGTCTGGACGCCGCCTGTGCGCAAGCGCGGGCACAAGGCGCCGATCTGCTGGTCACGCCCGAGATGTTTCTCACCGGCTACGCCATCGGCGCCGAACGCGTGGCGGCCCTGGCCGAGCCGGCCGACGGTCCGCTGGAGCAGGCGGTGGCGGGCATCGCCCAACGCCACCGCATCGCCATCGTCTACGGCTACCCGGAACACCACCCAGAGGGCAAGCCCTTCAACGCCGCCCAGGCCATTGCGCCCGACGGCACGCGCATCGCCCACTACCGCAAGACGCATTTGTTCGGTGACATGGACCGTGCGCAGTTCAGCGCGGGCGACACCGCGTCACAGGTCTTCGAGTGGAAAGGCTGGCGCCTGGGACTGCTGATCTGCTACGACGTGGAATTCCCCGAAACCGTCCGCAGCCTGGCGCTGCAGGGCGCCGACGCGGTGCTGGTGCCGACGGCCAACATGGAACCCTTCGACGAAGTGCAACGCGTGCTGCTGCCCGCGCGGGCGCTGGAGAACAGCCTGTGCCTGGCCTATGCCAACGCCTGCGGCAGCGAAGGCACGCTGCCCTACAACGGCCTGAGCTGCGCCATCGGGCCGGACGGTGCTGTGCAGACCCTGGCGGACAAGGGCGAGCGCCTGCTGATCGCCCGGCTGGATGCGGCGGCGCTGCAGCACCGCCGGCTCCATTCACAACTGCCCGGCCGGCGCGCCGACCTCTACAGCCCGCTCACCAACCGCTGAGCGGCCGATCCATCGGATCTCCGGCCACACGGCCACCGTTGCGGCCGTCCCCACATCGGGCACATCCGGTCAGACGTGCGCCTGTTGCTGCCGTGTGCCGGGTGGGCGGTGCTGGCGGGCGGGTGGCCTGCCAGGGCGGGCAACAGGGTGGGTGGAGGTATTGAAACGCCCGGCCTGCTTTCTGTCCAATACATAATCAGTGACCATCCATCTGATATCCAGATGGCTCTACCCAACCCGCACACAGCAACCCGATGGAACTGCGGCAGCTCAGGTACTTCCTCGCCATCGCCGACAGCGGCAGCTTCTCGGCCGCGGCCGAACGGGTGTTCGTGGCGCAGTCCGCGCTGAGCCACCAGATGGCGCAGCTGGAAGGCGAGCTGGGCGTCGGGCTGTTCCACCGCACCCGCCGCGGCGTGGCGCTGACCGACGCCGGCCAGCGTTTCTACCCGCACGCGGTGTCCATCCTGCGGCAGACCGACGAGGCCGCGCAGGCCGCGCGCAGCGGCAACGCCGAACCCAGCGGCAAGGTGGTGTTCGGCATTCCGCACAGCGTCTCGCAGGCCCTGGCCCTGCCGCTGCTGCGCGCGGTGCGCCAGGTCCTGCCCCAGGTGCAGCTGGAGCTGACCGAAGAACTCACCGGCAATCTCACGCCGCAGCTGCGCGCGGGCCAGATCCAGCTGGCCGTGCTGTTCGACGACGGTACGCTGTCCGAATTTACCTGGACGCCGATGCTGCGCGAGCGCCTGTGCCTGATCGGCCCGCCAACCGGCACAGCACGGCGCGCGGCCAAGGTCACGCTGCGGCAGGCGCTGGCGCAGCCGCTGATCCTGCCGGCGCAGCCCCACGGCGTGCGGCCATTGATCGAGGCCGCCGCCCGCGACGCCGGGCTGGCGCCCCCGCAGGCGGTGACCGACATCAGCTCCATCAGCATCCTGCGGACCTCGCTGCTGGCCGGTCTGGGACAGACGCTGCTGCCGGTCATGCCACTCAAGGCCGACATCGATGCCGGCCTGCTGCAGGCCACGCCCGTGGTGTCGCCGCCGCTGGAGCGCACGCTGGCGCTGTGCACCTCGGCCCACATCCCCTTGTCCGCCGCCGCGCAGGCCGTGGCGCAGCTGGCGATGACCGTGGCCGCCGAGCTGTGCCGCAGCGGGCAATGGCCCGGCGCGAGCCTGAACTGACGATCAGGTCTGCCGATCACGCCTGGACATGGGTCCAGTAATCCGCCTGCCCGTAATGGTGCTTGAGGAAGTCGATCCACAGCCGCACGCGCAGCGCCAGGTGCTTGCGCTGCGGGAACACAGCGTAGATGCCGTTGGGCGGCGCGGCGTAGTCGTCGAGCACGGTCACCAGGCGGCCGGCGGCGATGTCGGCTTCCACCTCCCAGGTGCTGCGCCAGGCGATGCCGTAGCCGGCCAGGCACCACTCGTGCAGCACCTGGCCGTCGCTGCAGTCCAGCGGGCCGCCGGGGCGCAGGTGGGTGATCTCGCGTTCGCTACTGCCCTCGCCCGCGGGCATGGAGAAGGCCCAGCCGCGCGTCTGCGACGCGTCGCTGCTGAGCACCAGACAATCGAAGCGCACCAGGTCGGCCGGGCTCGCGGGCCGGCCGTGGCGCTGCAGGTACTTAGGGGTGGTCACGCACAGGCGGCGGTTGTCGGCCAGGCGCACACTGACCAGGGACGAGTCGGGCAGATCGCCCACGCGCACCGCGCAGTCGTAGCCCTCGCCAGCCACGTCGACCACACGGTCGCTGAGGTTGAGCGAGATGGTGACCTCGGGGTGCAGTTCGCGAAAACGCGGCACCAGCGGCGCCACGTGGCGGCGGCCGAAGCCCGCCGGCGCGGTGATGCGCAGGTGGCCACTGGCCTTGACGCCCCCGGCGCTGACGCTGGCCTCGGCGTTGGCCAGGTCGGTCAGCAGGCGCTGGCAGTCTTCAAGGAAGGCGCTGCCTTCGTGGGTGAGCGTGATGCGCCGCGTGGTGCGCACCATGAGCTTGACGCCCAGGCGCTCTTCGAGCGCGTCGAGCCGGCGGCCGATGATGGCCGGAGCCACGCCCTCGGCTTTGGCGGCCGCTGTCAGGCTGCCGCGGGTGGCAACGGAGGCAAAGGTTTCGAGCTGTTTGAGTTTGTCCACCGGGGCAGATTACCCCAGCAGCGGTCTCCAATCAACCAGGACAAGCCGGCAATTGATGACACTTCAGGTGCCGAATACAGCCGGCGTCATGCCGTAGAGGGGTTCTCCAGGCAGCCCGGCTTTCAAGGGTTCGCGCGCGGCGATGAGTTTCTGGAGATCGACGCCGGTGGACACGCCCATGGCCTCGAACATGAAGACCAGGTCTTCGGTGACCACGTTGCCGCTGGCGCCGGGCGCGTAAGGGCAGCCGCCCAGGCCGCCGAGCGAGCTGTCGAAGCTGCGCACGCCCACGTCGTAAGCGGCCAGGCAGTTGGCCAGGCCCAGGCCGCGCGTGTTGTGCAGGTGGGCCGCGCCGGCGCGCTCGCCCAGCTCGGCGCGCAGCCGGGTGAACAGGCGCCGCACCTGCGCCGGGTTGGCCATGCCGGTGGTGTCGGACAGGCCGACCTCGTCCACACCCGCCTGCACGCAGGCCATGGCCAGCTCGATCACCTCGTCTTCGGCCACCGCGCCCTGTAGCGTGCAGCCGAAGGCGGTGGACAGGCCCACTTCCACAGGCACGCCGGGCGCGCAGTCGTTGCGCAGCGCGATCACGTTGCGCAGTTCTTCCACCATCTGCTCGCGCGTCTTGCGCACGTTGGCCAGCGAATGCGCTTCGCTGGCCGAGACCGGCAGCGTCAGCTTGTGCACGCCAGCGGCCAGCGCGGCCTCGGCGCCGCGCCGGTTGGGCACCAGGGCCATCACGCGCAAGCCAGGGATGGCGATGGCGTGGCGCACCACCTCGGCCACGTCGGCCATCTGCGGCAGCAGCTTCGCGGGCACGAAGGAGCCGACCTCGATTTCGCGCAGACCGGCCGCGGCCAGTGCGTCGATCCAGCGGCACTTGTCCGCCGTGGGCATGGTGGCCTTGACGGACTGCAGGCCGTCGCGCGGGCCGACTTCGCTGATGTGGACCTGGGGCTCCGCCATGGCGATCTCAGCCTCTCAGGCCACCACACGCGCCTGGCGCAGCCGCTCCTGCCCGGCGGCGTCGACGCCCAGTTCGCTCAGCAGCGCAGCCGTCGAGTCGCCCAGCGCAGGCGGGCTGCGGTGCACGCCCATGCGCCGGCCGCCCAGGGTGAAGGGCAACAGTGTGGCCTTGGCGGTCTGGCCGGCGCGCGGGCCGTCGGGCAGGGTCATGTCGGCCAGGCCGCCGGTGGCCAGCAGGTGCTCGTCTTGCAGCAGCTCCTCGGGTTTGCGGATCGGCGCATACGGCAGGCCCACGCGCTCGAACAGCGCGGCCAGATCGGCCGCAGACCACTGGGCCAGCCGCTCCCGCAGCACCGGCATCAGCGTGGGCCGGCCCTGCACGCGCAGGTTGTTGTTGGCGTAGCGCGGGTCGGCCTTCAAATCGGCAAAGCCCAGCGCGTCGCAGAAGGTGGCCCACTGCGCGTCGCTGACGGCGCTCAGGAAGATCTGTTCGCCGTCTTTCACCGTGAACACGTCGTAGATGCCCCAGGGGCTGATGCGTGCCGGCATGGGCGCGGCGGGCTGGCCGGTCATGGCGTACTGCAGCATATGCTGGCCCACCAGGAACACGTTGTTCTCGAACAGCGCGCTCTGCACCTCCTGCCCTTTGCCAGTGATGCCGCGGTGGATGAGCGCGGCCAGCACACCGATGGCGCCGAACATGCCGCCCATGATGTCGTTGACGCTGGTGCCCGCGCGCAGCGGGTCGCCGGGCCGGCCAGTCATGTAGGCCAGGCCGCCCATCATCTGCACCACCTCGTCCAGCGCGGTGCGGTGCTCGTAGGGCCCGGGCAAAAAGCCCTTGTGCGTGACGTAGATCAGGCGCGGGTTGGTGGCGCTGAGCGCCGCGTAATCCAGGCCGTACTTGACCATGGTGCCGGGCTTGAAGTTCTCGGCCACCACGTCGGCCGTGCCCGCCAGCTGCCGCGCCAGCGCCGCGCCCTCGGGCTGGGTCAGGTCGATGGCGATGCTCTTCTTGTTGCGGTTGAACATGGGGAAGAAGCCCGCACCGGCACCCAGCAGGTGGCGCGTGCGGTCGCCCTCGATGGGCTCGACCTTGATGACCTCGGCGCCCAGGTCGCCCAGCACCATGCCGCACGTGGGGCCCATGACCATGTGGGTGAATTCGACCACGCGCAGGCCGGCCAGGGGCAGCGCCGCAGCAGCAGGCGCGGGGGAAGCAGAGGAAGTATTCGCATCGGACATGGCCGCCATTGTCGGCCCGGGCGGCCGCCGTACCCAACCAGCATTACCCACATTAAAGTCACAGATAACCGCAAAAACAGCATGCGAATCGAGCCACAAGTTCCGAATACAGTTCAGGCATGGAAAAACCCCGCGCAGTCCTGTTCGACGCCTATGGCACGCTGTTCGACGTGTACAGCGTGGGCCTGCTCGCGCAGCAGCTGTTTCCGGGCCAGGGCGAGAAGCTGGCCACGGTCTGGCGCGACAAGCAGATCGAATACACCCGGCTGGTGACCACCAGCGACCAGGGCGCGCCCGATCAGCCCCATTACCGCCCGTTCTGGGAACTGACGCAGGCCGCGCTGGCCTACGCCATCAAGCTCATCGAACCCGCTGCGCGCAGCGACTGGGCCGCCTACGAAGGCAAAGCCACGCAGCTGATGAACCAGTACCGGCACCTGTCGGCCTTCCCGGAGAACCGCGAGGTGTTGCAGGCGCTCAAAAGCCGCGGCATCGTCACTGGCATCCTGAGCAACGGCGAGCCGCAGATGCTGGGCATCGCCGTGCGCAGCGCCGGGCTCGACGGCCTGCTGAACCATGTGATCAGCGTGGACGGCATCCGCAAGTTCAAGACCCACCCGGACGCGTACGCCCAGGGCGAGAAGGTGACCGGCCTCTCGCGCCAGCAGATCGTGTTCGTCAGCAGCAACGCCTGGGACGCGCTGGGCGCCACCTGGTTCGGCTACCGCACACTCTGGGTCAACCGCCAGAACCAACCCTTTGAAGAACTGGGCACGCCGCCCACGCGCACGGCCACGAACCTGCGCGACGTTCTCTCGTTTTTCGACTGATTGCCTTTTCCCTCAACCTTTGTTCAACCCAATCCCCTCCATGTCCGAGGCCAACCCATCAAGGGACACCGCCGGGCCGGCTTTGCCGGACGGCTGGTGTCGCCCCCTTGAGGGGGTGACGCCGAAGGCGGCGCGGGGGTGCATTCCAAAGCCATCATGACGCAACGCACCACCATCCACGGCCTGCAGGTCGCCACCGAATTGTTTGAGTTCATCAACGCCCAGGTCCTGCCCGGCACCGGCGTGAGCAGCGACACCTTCTGGAAAGGCTTTGACGCCATCGTGGCCGACCTGGCCCCGAAGAACGCCGCCTTGCTGGCCGAGCGCGACCGCCTGCAGACCGAGCTGGACACCTGGCACAGCGCCAACCCCGGCCCGGTGCGCGGCATGGTGGCCTACCGCAAGTTCCTGGAAACCATCGGCTACCTGGTGCCCGAGCCCAAGAAGGTCAAGGCCACGACCAAGAACGTGGACGACGAGCTGGCCACCCAGGCCGGCCCGCAGCTGGTGGTGCCGATCCTCAACGCGCGCTACGCGCTCAACGCCGCCAACGCGCGCTGGGGCAGCCTGTACGACGCGCTGTACGGCACCGACGTGATCAGCGAAGACAAGGGTTGCGAGAAGGTCGGCAAGAAGGGCGGCTACAACCCCAAGCGCGGCGCCAAGGTCATTCAATACGCGCGCTACGTGCTGGACCGCTGCGCTCCGCTGAAGAAGGGCTCGCACGTCGGCTCCACCGGCTACAAGGTCAACAAGGACGGTGAACTCGTCGTGTCGCTGGCCGAAGGTGGCACCTCCAAGCTGGCCGACAAGGCCCAGTTCATCGGCTTCCAGGGTGAAGCCAAGGCCCCCAGCGCCGTGCTGCTCAAGCACAACGGCCTGCACCTGGAACTCCAGATCAACCGCGCCACGCCCATCGGCAAGAGCGACGCTGCCGGCGTGAGCGACCTGGTGGTCGAAGCCGCGCTGTCCACCATCCTGGACCTGGAAGACTCCGTGGCCGCGGTGGACGCCGAGGACAAGGTGCTGGCCTACCGCAACTGGCTGGGCATCCTGCAGGGCACGCTGGTCGAGTCGTTTGAAAAGGGCGGCAAGACGATGACGCGCGGCCTGAACGCCGACCGCGAGTTCACCGGCAGCAACGGCAAAACCGTGCGCCTGCACGGCCGCTCGCTCATGTTCGTGCGCAACGTCGGTCACCTCATGACCAACCCGGCCATCCTGTGGGGTGCGGAGGGCAAAGAGATTCCCGAAGGCATCCTGGATGCGATGGTCACCACCACCATCGCCATGCACGATCTGAAGAAGACCAAGAAGGACGCGATCCGCAACTCGCGCAAAGGCTCGGTCTACATCGTCAAGCCCAAGATGCACGGCCCGCGCGAAGTGGCCTTTGCCTGCGAACTGTTTGGCCGCGTCGAGCAGGTGCTGGGCCTGGCCGACAGCACCGTCAAGCTGGGCATCATGGACGAAGAGCGCCGCACCTCGGTCAACCTGAAAGCCTGCATCGAAGCCGCCGCCAGCCGCGTGGCCTTCATCAACACCGGCTTCCTGGACCGCACCGGCGACGAGATGCACACCGCCATGCTGGCGGGCCCCATGGTGCGCAAGGGCGACATGAAGACCAGCGCCTGGATCCAGAGCTACGAGCGCAACAACGTGCTGGTCGGCCTGAGCTGCGGCCTGCGTGGCAAGGCGCAGATCGGCAAGGGCATGTGGGCAATGCCCGACCTGATGGCCGAGATGATGAAGGTCAAGATCGGCCACCCCAAGGCCGGCGCCAACACCGCCTGGGTGCCCAGCCCCACCGGCGCCACGCTGCACGCCCTGCACTACCACCAGGTGCTGGTGTCCGACGTGCAGAAGGAGCTGGAAAAGATCGACGCCAGCAAGGAGCGCGACAACATCCTGACCGGCCTGCTGACCGTGCCGGTGAGCGCCAACCCGAACTGGAGCGACGCCGAAAAGCAGGCCGAGCTGGACAACAACATCCAGGGCATCCTGGGTTACGTGGTGCGCTGGGTCGACCAGGGCGTGGGCTGCTCCAAGGTGCCCGACATCAACGACATCGGCCTGATGGAAGACCGCGCCACGCTGCGCATTTCCAGCCAGCACGTGGCCAACTGGCTGCACCACGGCATCGTCACCGAGCAGCAGGTGCGCGACACCTACGAGCGCATGGCCGCCAAGGTGGACAAGCAGAACGCCGGCGACAAGCTGTACCAGCCCATGGCCGGCAACGCCAAGACCAGCATGGCCTACCAGGCCGCGCTGGACCTGGTGTTCAAGGGCAAAGAACAGCCGAGTGGCTACACCGAGCCGCTGCTGCACGCCTGGCGGTTGAAGGTGAAACAGGGCTGACACCCCCGCCGCGCTTCGCGCGACCCCCTCAAGGGGGCGGCATCAGCGGCCCGGCCAAGCCGGTTCCGCGATGCCTCTGGACTGAGCAACGGCGCCTTCGGGCGCCGTTTGCTTTGGACGCCGTCAGACAATCAACATATGACTTTGAACTACCTGATCTTCGACGCCAGCGACGATGGCGAGGGCACTGGCACTTGGGAGGCCATGGCCAGCGTGCGCGCGGCCGACCTGCCCGCGGTGCTGGCCGAGGCGCAGGCCGTGCTGGCAGCGGCCGAACGCCGCGCCCCCGGCCCGCGCGGACCGCTGGACGAGGACGGCGTGTGGGACGCCGCGCTGGACCAGCACCCCGATGGCGAGCGCACGGCGGTGACGCTCACCCTCACCGGCCCCTGGGCCTGGGGCGAGGCGCTGATCGAGCGACTGAGCGCCTGAACACCGGCGGCAGACCGGCGCACGTGCCGGTCTGCCCGTGTGCCCTCACCACGGGCTGATGTGCCCACCCCAGCCCTGCAGCGGCCCCAGGGGCTTGTGCAGCTGCTCCACTTCGCTGATGGTCGGTTGGCCGCCCATGAGTTCGTACACGAGGCGGTCGTCCACGAAGACCAGCAGCACGTCCACGCGCCAGCCGGTGGTGACCGTTTCGCGTTTGAAGTCCAGCGAGTCGACCCAGAAGTTGCCCACGCGCTTGCGCGCGAGCTTTTTGACCGAGACCATGTAGCCGCTGCAGCGCTGGCCAGCGTGCAGGCAGTCGCGCACGCCCTGGTCGACGTCGTCTGGGTGGATCAGCACCGCCGCCGAGAAGCGCTGCAGCACATCGGTGAAGTGCAGCACGCTGATGCCAGGGTTCTGGCGCGGGTCCAGCCCCTGGCGGTGCACGTCGTCGCGGGTGGACCGGTAGGGGACGATGGCGGCCAGGGAGAGCACCGCGTCGTCGTAGCTGTTCCAGCGCGAGACGTCTTCGGTTCTGGACGAGGGCAACAGCGGCGCACAGCCGCCCGCAGCCAGCAAAGCCACCACCGCGGCACAGCGCAACCAGACAGAAACGATCATGGGTGCCGGCGCGCCGCAAAGACGGGGCTACCGGAGGACACAGCCTAGCGGCGCCCCTGCGGCCGATCTGTGCGCTGTCGAACACGGCGGCCGGGTCGCCCGGCCAGGCTCATTGCACGCGCTGCACGTCCAGCGACGACACCGCGCCCTGTGCCTGGGGTGCGGCGCTGCTGGACACCCTGACTCACCGAATCTCAGCCCATGGCCGACACCGCCCAGGCAAAGATACCGAGCACCCGGCACCTTCGTTTGTCGGAATTTTTGACACTCTTGATCATCCGACAAGCGGAAACCATTAAAAATCAACACCTTGCAGATCTGGCTTACATTTTGCTTCAAACTGTTACATACAACTTTGCCTGAAATAAAAGCATGCTCAAAAAAGCCCTGATCTCCCTTTTCCTGGCCGCGTCTGCCGTGGCTTCCATCGCCGCTCCTGTCGTTGTCAGCGGCAGCATCTTCAACGTCGACGGCGACCGTGACGGTCTGGTCGATGATCTGAAGATTTCGAAGGTGCAGTTCAACGTCACCGCCGGCACCACGGTGTTCTTCGACTCCCTGGTCTGGGAGTCCACGGGCGTGGATCTCAACAGCGATGGCTTCCTCACAGGCTTTGACAACTACATGGCGCTGTTCAGTGGCAGCACCCTGCTGACCAGCCAAGACGATTCCTGGGAAACATCCGGTGATGGTTCGGTGCATCCCTACGACTCGGCCTACGGTTACACCTTCGCCAGTGCGGGCACCTACCTGATCACGCTGGGCCAACTGTGGTACACGGAAACCGATGCACTCCGGGGCTACACCCAGGACCGCACGTTTTTCGACTACCAAGGCGGCAACGACAGCTTCGGTGCTTGGCGCCTGACCATGACCGCCTCCAACGGCTCGCTGAGCAACGTGACGCTGCTGAACGACCCCGCCCCCTTCACCAACGACGTGCCGGAGCCAGCCAGCTTGGCTCTGCTCGGCCTGGGCCTGGTGGGTCTGGCCGCTGCGCGCCGCAAGCGCCTCTGATCAACAGCGGAATTGCAGAAAAGCGGCCTGCGGGCCGCTTTTCTTTTGGGCGCGAACCTGGTCACTGCACGCGCTGCACGTCCAGCGGCGTCACCGCGCCTGCGCGGTTGCCCCAGCTCTGGCGCACGTAGCTGGCCACGGCCGCGATCTCGGCCGGGCTGAGCAGGGTGCGGAACGGTGGCATGCCATAGGGCTGCGGGTGGCCCGCCGTGGCGGGTGCGAAGCCGCCGCTGACGATGGCCTGCACCGTGTTGACGGACGAAGCCATCACCACCGCGCGGTTGCCCGCCAGCGGCGGGTAGGCGCCCGAAGCGCCCTGACCCTGAGCGCCATGGCAGTCGGCGCAGTGCTGCTGGTACACGCGTTGCCCCAGCTCCATCTGCGCCGGCGCTGCGGGCTCGACCTCGGGCACCAGCTCGACCTGCACCGGCAGGTCTTTCAGGTACACGGCCATGGCGCGCAGATCGTCGGTCCGCAGGTGCTGGGTGCTGTCGAACACGACCTCGGCCATCGGGCCCATGACAGTGGCGTGGCCGGGTCCGTCGGCCACGGTGCCGTCGCGCAGCAGGGCCACGATGCGCTCGGTCGGCCAGGCTTGCAGGCCGCCCTGGGCCGGGTCGCGCAGCGAGGGGGCGAACCAGCGGCCGTCGGGCATGTCGGCCGCGCCGAAGGCCTCGCGCATGCCGCCCATGGGGTCGCGGCTGCCGTGGCAGGCGGCGCAGTGGGCCAGGCCGTTGACCAGGTAGGCGCCGCGGTTCCATTCGGCCGAGCGCGCGGCGTCGGGCGCAAAGCGCTGTGGCTGGAACTGCAGCAGCTGCCACAAGGCCAGCGCTGCCTGCGTGTTGTACGGGAAGCGAAGCTCGTGTGTGGGCTGGGCCTGCTGCACCGCGGGTAGCTTGCGCAGGTGGGCGTAGAGCGCGTCCACGTCGGCGTCGCTCAGCAGCGTGGTGTGGGTGTAGGGGAAGGCGGGCACCAGCAGGCGGCCGTCGCGCGAGCGGCCTTCGTGCAGGGCGCGGCGGAAGGCCTGCGGCGACCACAGGCCCAGGCCGGTCTGCGCATCGGGCGTGAGGTTGCCGGCCACGACGCGACCAAAAGGCGTGTCGATGAAACGCCCGCCCGCATAAGGCTCGCCACCGCGCGCGGTGTGGCAACCCATGCAGTTGCCGGCGCGGGCCAGGTAGGCACCGCGTTCGAGCTGCTCGGCCGAGGCCGCGGGCAGGTCCGACACGGGCGGCAGGGCATCGGCCCGCAGCTGCCAGGCGATGGCCGCCGCCAGCAGCGCACCACCGAGCACGAAGACGCCGAGCGCGGCGCGCAGCGGGGTGAACTTCATGGCCGGCTCCCGGCGCTGCCGCAGCGCAGCGGCTGGGGCTGGGTGGTCGCTGGCGCGGGGTGCGGGTCAGTCGGCAGCGGTTGCGCGGCCAGCCAGGCGGCCACGGCAGCGATATCGGTCGCGGCCATGCGCTGCGCGATCTGGGCCATGCAGTCGGGCGCATGGGCCTTGCGCAGGCCGGTCTGCCAGCCGCCGAGCTGGCCAATGAGGTAGTCGCGCGGCAGGCCCAGCAGGCCGGGCACGGCGGGCTGCACGCCGGTCATGGCGGCGCCGTGGCAGGCGGTGCAGGCGGGCAGATCGCGCGCCGGGTCGCCACGGCGCACCAGCGCTTCGCCGCGCGCCAGCTGCCCGGGTGGGGCGGTGCTGGGCGGTGGTGGCGGATAGGGCAGGTCGAGGCTGGCAAAGTGGCGGGCGATATCGCGCAGGTAGGCGTCGCTCAGCGGGTCGAGCAGGAAGCGCATGCCCGCGGCCTGGCGGCGCCCGTCGCGGAAGTTCAGCAGCTGGTGGTAGAGGTAGCCCTCGGGCTTGCCGGCGATGCGCGGGTAGAAGCCGTCGTTGGTGGCGCGGCCTTCGGGGCCGTGGCACAGGGTGCAGGCCATCACGTGCTGGGCCAGCGTGTCGGGCACGGTGTGCGGGGCGGAAGGGGTGGGGCCGGCGGCCCACGCCAGGGCATGAAGCCACCCGGCGAAGCCAGCGACGACCAGAACGCGGACAAAAGACATGGAGGTGGGGTGGAGGTTCGGTGCGGGCAGGGCCAGCGGGGCGCAAGCGCGCCAGGGCCCAGGTTGCTTTGAAAGTACCACAGGCGCCGGGCCGATACACTGATCAGAACCGGCCTTTTCCATGCAGACCACACCCGATTCCCTCGACCCCACCCGCTGCCCGCTGTGCGGCGGCGACAACCGTTGCGCGATGGAGGTGGAACGCGCCACCGGCCAGCCGCAACCGGCCTGCTGGTGCACCACGGCGCACTTCCCGCCCGACCTGCTGGCCCGCCTGCCGGCCGAGGCCGCAGGCAAGGCCTGCATCTGCGGCGCCTGCCTGGCCGCATTCAACAACCCAACCGACCAGGTGCAACCGTGATGGGCTGGCTCGACCGTTTCCCGTTCAAGCTGCTGCTGGCGCTGGCGCTGTGGCTGGCTGTTGCCCCCATCGTGCCCGAGCCGCACCTGATCGAAAAACTGCGCATGCTCTCGCAAGGCACGCTGACCCAGCCGATCGACATCTTCGACTTGCTGCTGCACACCACGCCGCTGGTGCTGCTGGCGGTGCGCCTGTGGCGGGATGCACAGCGGCGGCGCCCTCCGCGCCCATGAGCGGTACCGACACGGACACCGTCGCCGCCCTGCGCGAACGCTACGGCGAGCGCTACCGCTGGCTGCTGCTGCTGTCGGTGATGGTGGGGACCATGGCGTCCATCATGTCGTCGACCATCATCAACGTGGCGATCCCCGACATGAGCCTGCACTTCACGCTGGGGCAGGAGCGGGCGCAGTGGGCCACCTCGGGCTTCATGGCGGCGATGACGGTGTCCATGCTCACCACCCCCTGGCTGCTGGCGCGCTACGGCTACCGCCACACCTATGTGGGCTGCATGTGGCTGCTGCTGGCCGGCGGCGTAGCGGGTGGTTTTGCCAACGACTACCCGCTGGTGCTGGCCGCGCGCGTGGCCGAGGGCCTGGCCGCGGGCGTGGTGCAGCCCATCCCGGCCATCATCATCCTGCGCGCGTTCGAGCCGCACGAGCAGGGCCGCGCCAGCGGCATCTTCGGCATGGGCGTGGTGCTGGCGCCGGCCATCGGCCCCAGCATCGGCGGCCTGCTGGTGGATGCGTTCGGCTGGCGCTCGATCTTCTTCATGGTGGTGCCGTTCTGCCTGGCCTCGATGTGGATGGCGCAGCGCTTCGTCTCCACCAGCGCGCCCGGCGGCGGCGCGGCCAACCCACAGGGCGCCGCGCTGGACTGGCGTGGCCTGCTGCTGGCCACGGTGGGCACGCTGTGCCTGCTCAACGGACTGGTGCAGCTGCGCGGGCAGACACCGGCTCTGGGCCTGGGCCTGCTGGCCGCGGCCGCCGTCACGGTGCTGGTGTTCGTGGTGCTGCAACGGCGCATGCTGCGCGCACGCCGGCGTCACCCCGAGACCGGATCGGACCCGCTGATGAACCTGTCGCTGTTCAAGGACCGGCGCTTTGCCATGGGCAGCATCGTGGCGGTGATCTACGGCACCGCGCTGTTCGGCTCGACCTACTTGCTGCCGGTCTACATGCAGATGGGGCTGGGCCTGTCGGCGTCGTTCGTGGGCACGGTGCTGCTGCCGGCCGGGCTGGTGCTGGCGGTCACCATTGCGGTGGTTGGGCGCCTGTCGGACCGGCAGCCCACGCACCGCCTGGTCAGCCTGGGGCTGGCACTGCTGGCCGCATCGTTCGCGCTGATGCTGACCATCGACGGGCGCGACGCCGCCCGCACCGCCACCCTGCTGGTGGCCTGGGCCATCCTGGGCCGCATCGGGCTGGGCTTCATCCTGCCCTCGCTCAACACCGGCGCCATGCGCGGGCTGGAGCGGCAGCTCATCCCGCAAGGGTCGAGCGTGATCAACTTCGTGCGCATGCTCGGCGGCGCGGCCGGCGTGAGCCTGTGCGGCATCGTGCTCGAATGGCGCCTGGCCGCGCACGGCGCCCAGCTCGGCAGTGGCGACCAGGCCGCCCGCCTGGCCGCCTTCGACGACACCTTCCTCATGCTCGCCACCCTATGCGGCCTGGCCCTCATCGCCGCCTGGCGTCTGCGCGCCGAGCGCCATCCGGCCTGACAATCCCACCATGTGTCAACTCTTAGGCCTGAACTGCGCCACCCCCACCGACGCCACCTTCAGCTTCACCGGCTTCAGCCAGCGCGGCGGCGCCACCGATCACCACGCCGACGGCTGGGGCATCGCCTTTTTTGAAGGCAAGGGCCTGCGCCTTTTCGTTGACCAGGAGAAGGCTGCGCAATCGCAGATGGCGGCCTTCCTGCGAAGCTACCCGCTCAAGAGCCGCAACATCATCGCCCACGTGCGCAAGGCCACGGTGGGCCAGGTCTGCCTGGAAAACACCCACCCCTTCACGCGCGAACTCTGGGGCCGGCACTGGGTGTTCGCCCACAACGGTGACCTCAAGGACTACCAGCCGCGCCTGCACGCGCAGTTCCGTCCGGTGGGCAGCACCGACAGCGAGCGCGCCTTTTGCTGGCTGATGCAGGAGCTGACCAAGTCGCACGCTGACGTGCCCAGCGTGGCCGAACTGACGCTCACGCTGCGCGAATTGGTGCCGCAGGTGCGGCGCTTTGGCAGCTTCAATTTCCTGCTCTCCAACGGCGAAGCCCTGTGGGCCCACTGCAGCACGAACCTGCACTGGCTGGTGCGCCAGCACCCGTTCCAGGCGGCCACGCTCAAGGACCAGGACTGGACGGTGGACTTCGCCCAGCTCAACCAGCCGGGCGACCGCGCCGCGGTCATCGTGACGCAGCCGCTGACCGACAACGAACCCTGGACCGCCTTCGCGCCCAACGAGCTCAAGGTCTTCGTGGACGGGCTGCCGCAGGACTGATCTGGACCGCCTGTCACCGCGGGGGAAAGCTGGGCTGCGTCAGAGCAGCTTGAAGAGCTTCTCGCGCGGCTGCGGCAGGCGGCGCGCGCCGGTGCCGTGATAGGCCAGGCTCATCGCCCAGGCGCGGTACACCTGGCGCAGCCCCTCGGCGCCCTTGACATGGATCTCGTTGACCTTGGCGCTGCGCCAGGCCGCTGGCTGCTGGCCCTCGACCGCCAACCCTGGGACGACGGCGGTTCAGGGCGCAGACGTCGGGGTCTTGCCGGGCCGCGCCACCGCCTCGATGCAGCCCTTGTCCAGCAACTCGGCCAGCACCGTCTCGATGTCACCCTTGTCCACCAGGAACACCGACAGCTCGGCCCCGCTGCGTTCGCCGTCCACCAGCACCAGCGCACGCCGCACGATCAGCGACAGGCCGAGCGTTCGCGACTGGATTTCCTTTTGACCCACGGCGGTCTTGGCAAACACCGTGGCGTTGAGATCGATGGTTTCGGGCATGGTTGTGGTGTGTGTGGTGATGCCCCCCTGCAGACGCGCGTTTCTATCGCAGCCGCAGCGGCTTCACAAGACGGACAAGCCCTGAAAAGCCGTCAAACCAACACTTTTGCTCTACACCAAAACCCTGTGCCGTCACCCAGGCGCCAGACGCGCACTTTGACCGACAGACGGCGGCACCGTTGATCGCGGCGCTATGACTTTTGCGAGCCTGCGCGGCGCTCTTCGCGCAGCATGAAGAGGTAGAGCCCTTCCACCTTCTCGCGCGCCCACGGCGTCTTGCGCAGGAATTTCAGGCTGGAGCCCACGCTCGGGTCCACGTTGAAGCAGCGGATGGGGATGCGGTGCCCGAGCTCGTCCCAGCCGTAATGGTCGGCCAGCGCGGTGACGATGGCTTCGAGCGTCAGGCCGTGCAGGGGGTTGCGCACCTGTTTGGCGGGAGCCTTGGGGGCTTCGTCGGCGGGCGGGTTGGTGGGTTGATCACTCATGCCGGCGCCTTGAGCGCTTCTTCGAGCGCATCGACAAACATCGCCGGCACGTCAAAACCCGTTTGGTCGTGGATCTCCTGGAAGCAGGTCGGGCTGGTGACATTGATCTCGGTCACGCTATTGCCGATCATGTCCAGCCCCACCAGCAGCAGGCCGCGCGCGGCCAGCACCGGCGCAATGGCTTCGGCCACCGCACGGTTCTCGTCGGAGAGCGGCTGCGCAACGCCCTTGCCCCCGGCCGCCAGGTTGCCGCGCACCTCGCCGCCCTGCGGAATGCGGGCCAGCACATAGGGCGCCACCTTGCCGCCGATCAGCAGCAGGCGCTTGTCGCCATCCACGATCTCGGGCAGGTAGCGCTGCACCATCACGCTGGTGGCGCCGCCCTGGTTCAGCGTTTCGATGATGGAGCCGAGGTTCATGCCGTCGGCGCCGACGCGGAAGATGCCCATGCCACCCATGCCGTCCAGCGGCTTGAGGATGATGTCGCGGTGTTCGGCGTGGAAGGCGCGGATCGCCTCGGGCGAGCGCGTCACCAGCGTGGGCGGGGCGAACTGCGCGAACTCCATCAGCGCGAGCTTTTCCGGGTGCTCGCGCAGCGCGGACGGCCGGTTGAACACGCGCGCGCCTTCGCGTTGCGCCTGTTCCAACAGGTGGGTGCAGTAGAAGAACTCGCTGTCGAACGGCGGGTCCTTGCGCATCAGCACGGCGTCGAAGTCCTTGAGCGCTTCGACCGCCTCGCCGGTGACGCTGAACCAGTCGTGCGCGTCGCCGGTGAGGCGGATGCGGCGCACCGCGGCCTTGACGGTGCCGCCGCTGCGCCAGCCCATGTGGCGCGGCTCGGTGGCGGCGATGCTGTGGCCGCGCTTCTGCAGCTCGCGCATCATGGAAAAAGTGGTGTCCTTGTAGGTCTTGAAGGACTCCAGCGGATCGGCGACGAAGAGGATGTTCATGGGGCGTTCTTTCGGGACCCGTACTGTTGCACAAAGAGCGCGATCGCGCCGGCGACCACGCCCCAGAAGGCCGAGCCGATGCCGGCGATGACCACGCCGCTGAGCGTGACCAGGAAGGTGATGAGCGCCGCTTCGCGGTGCGCATCTTCCTTGAGGGCGGCGTGCAGTCCTCCGCCGATGGTGCCCAGCAGGGCCAGGCCGGCGATGGCCAGCACCAGCTCTTTCGGGAAAGCCAGCAGCAGCCCGGTAACCGCGGCGCCGACCAGACCGATGGCGATGTAGATCAGGCCACAGGCCACGGCCGCGGTGTAGCGCTTGCCCTTGTCGGCGTGCGCTTCTTCGCCCATGCAGATGGCGGCGGTGATGGCGCTGAGGTTGAGCGCAAAGCCGCCGAAGGGCGCGAGCACCAGGGTGGCGACGCCGGTCATGGTGATGATCTTCGAGATCGGCATGTCGTAGCCCGCCGCGCGGATGGCCGCCACCCCGGGCAGGTTCTGCGAAGCCATGGTGACGATGAACAGCGGCAGCGCCAGGCTGACGAAAGCGCTGAACGTGAACTCGGGCGCGGTGAACACCGGCACCGCCCACTGCAGCACCAGCGCCCCGGCGTTGAACTGGCCGTTGGCCACCACGTAGGCCACCGCCACCAGCAGCGTCAGCGGCACCGCGTAACGCGGCAGCGTGCGCCGTCCGAGCAAGTAGACCAGCAGCATCAGCGCCACCAGCGGCAGCGCGGTTTGCGCGGCGGCAAAGGCCTGCAGGCCAAAGCGGGCCAGCACGCCGGCCAGCAGGGCCGAGGCGATCGCCATCGGGATGCGGTTCATCAGCCGCTCGAACAGGCCTGTCGCGCCGGACAGGATGATCAGCACCGCGCAGGCCATGAAGGCGCCCACCGCCTGCGCCATGGAGAAGCCGCCTGCCAGCCCCGCGGTGGCCAGCACCGCGGCCCCTGGCGTGCTCCAGGCCACCATGACCGGCTTCTTGAGGATCAGCGAGGGAATGGCCGAGCACAGGCCCATGCCCAGGCCCAGCGCCCACATCCAGGAGGTGATGAGCTCGGGCGTGGCACCGAAGGCCTGCGCGGCCTGGAAGACGATGGCGACCGAGCTGGTGAAGCCCACCAGCACCGCCACGAAACCGGCCGTGGCGGCCGAGAGATTCAGGTCACGGAAAAAAGACATCCGGCGATTGTGCCGGGGTGAGACCGGCACGCCGAAATGCAGGGGGCGTTCCGAAGCGCGTGTCCGCGTCGAGGATGCGGTGGAACCGGCTCCGCCGGGCCACTCGCATCGCCCCCCAGTGGGGGGTGACGCGCCGCAGGCGCGGCGCGGGGGGCGTTCAGATCTCCAGCTTGGAGCCCAGCTCGATCACCGCGTTGTTCGGCAGGTTCAGGAACTCGGCCGCGGCGCCCGCGTTGTGGTGCATCTGCGCGAACAGCTTCTCGCGCCACAGCGCCATGCCATCGCCCAGTTTGGGCACCACCAGGTCGCGCGAGAGGAAGTAGCTGGTGGTCATGGGGTCGAGGTCACAGCCACGGCCACGCAGCGCCGACAGCGCCTTGGGCACATCGGGGTCGTTCTTGAAGCCGTAGTGGATGACGACCTGCCAGCAATCGTGGCCCAGGGGCTCGATCTCCAGCCGCTTGTCCAGCCCGATCCAGGGCACCTCGTGGCTGCGCACGGTGACGAACAGGTTCTGCGCGTGCAGCACCTTGTTGTGCTTGAGGTTGTGCAGAAGCGCGTTGGGCACGGTGCCGGTTTCACTGGTGAGGAAGACCGCCGTGCCATCCACCCGCACCGGCGGGGCCATGAACACCGCCTCCAGGAAGCTTTCGAGTTCGATGGCTTCGGCGTGCTGGGCCTTGGCCATGAGGGTGCGGCCCTGTTTCCAGGTCATCATGAGCGTGAACACCACGCCACCGATCATCAGCGGGAACCAGCCGCCCGCGAACAGCTTGAGCATGTTGGAGCTGAAGAAGGCCAGGTCCACCACAAAGAACGCGCCGGTGGCCCCCACGCACAGCGCCAGCGGGTAACCCCAGCCGTAGCGGATGACGAAGAAGGTCAGCACCGTGGTGATCAGCATGTCCAGGGTGACGGCAATGCCGTAGGCGGCCGCCAGGTTGGACGAGGACTTGAACATCACCACCGCCAGCACGATGGCGGCGAACAGCCCCCAGTTGACAAACGGGATGTAGATCTGACCGGTGTCGTTCACGCTGGTGTGGCGGATGTTCAGACGCGGCAGGTAGCCCAGCTGGATGGCCTGCTTGGTGACACTGAAAGCGCCCGAGATCAGGGCCTGCGAGGCGATCACCGTGGCCATGGTGGCCAGCCCCACCAGGGGCAGCAGGGCCCAGTCGGGGGCCATGTTGAAGAAGGGGTTCTTGACCGCTTCGGGGTTCTCCAGCAGCAACGCGCCCTGACCGAAGTAGTTGATCGTCAGGCAAGGCATGACGATGGAGAACCAGGCCACGCGGATGGGCTTCTTGCCAAAGTGCCCCATGTCGGCGTACAACGCCTCGCCACCGGTCACGCACAGCACCACGGCGCCCAAGATGATGAAGGTGGTGCCGGGCTGCTCCCACATGAAGCGCAGCGCGTGGTGCGGGCTGAGGGCCTCCAGAATCTCCGGGTGCCCGACGATGTGCGGCACCGCCAGCACGGCGATCGACACGAACCACAGCACCGTGATGGGGCCGAAGAACTTGCCAATGCCGCCGGTGCCGCGCTTTTGCACGAAGAACAGCGCGAACAGCACCACCAGCGTGATCGGCACCACGTACTGCTTGAAGGCGGGCGAGACCACCTCCAGACCCTCCACCGCCGACAGCACCGATATGGCCGGCGTGATGACGCCGTCGCCATAAAACAGCGCGGTGCCGAAGATACCGATGGCCAGCAGCCACTTGCGCAGCTCGGGCTTGTCTTTGACGGCCTGCGAGGCCAGGGCCAGCATGGCGATCAGGCCGCCTTCGCCGCCGTTGTCGGCGCGCAGTACCAGCGTCACGTACTTGAGGGAGACGATGACCGTCAGCGTCCAGAAGACGATGGACAGCACGCCGTAGATGTTGTCGTGTGTGAAGGGCACATGCCCCGATCCGAAGATCTCTTTGATGGCGTACAGCACCGAAGTGCCGATATCGCCATAGACCACACCGATGGCGCCCAGGGTGAGCGCAGCGAGCGAGGATTTGTTGTGGGACACAAAACCATCCGGGGCTTGTCAGCCGGATTCCGTTGTCAGCAAGCTGCTGATTCTGCGCCCGCTGCCACCGGGCCGCCAGTGGGTGACCGTGCCTAAATGAGCGCCAGTGCACACGATGTTGCACCGCAACAACTCGTAACATGCCCGGCGCCTGTCACTTTCCACGGTGGGGCATGCGACCGAACGGCCTATCGCGTGATCGCTCCAAGCCCGACCTTCGGCCCCAAGGGCAACGACCCGCGTCAGCGGTGGAGTGTGGGGGCCTCACGGCCAGCCGCCGGGCCGCCCCAAGGCTGGCCCAGCCCACTCGGGGGGCAGCGACCCGCGTCAGCGGTGGAGCGTGGGGGCCTCACTCATATTGTTCAGCCTCCGGATCGGTGGCTTCGAGCTCGTAGCTGGCGGCCAGCATGGCCAGGCGGCCAATCACGCCGTACATGTAGAAGCGGTTGGGCACGCTGGCACCGGGCTTGGCGCCTGGCTGGGGCAGCTGGGCACTGTGCTCGAACGCCAGCGGCACAAAGCTGGAACCAGGGGCATTCAGGTTCTCGTCGGTGCCACGCTGCGCATGCACGCGGTAGAAGCCGCCGACCACATAGCGATCCATCATGTAGACCACCGGTTCTGCCACGGCGGCGTTGATGCGTTCGTTGGTCAGCACCCCTTCCTGGATGATGACCTCGGTCACCGGCTGCCCCGACTGCACCGTGGCCATGCGCGCACGGGTTTCGGCGGTCAGGACGTCGATGTCCTTGACGTCGCGCACCGTCATGATGCCCATGCCGCCCGCGCCGTTGTCGGCCTTGACCAGCACAAACGGCTTTTCGTTGATGCCGTACTCCTTGTACTTGCGGCGGATCTTGTTGAGCAGCGCGTCGGTGTTGCTGCGCAAGCATTCCAGTCCGTGGGCGTCGGCAAAGTTGACTTCGCCACACTGGTTGAACATCGGCGTGATCAGCCACGGGTCCATGCCCAGCAGCTTGCCAAAGCGCTTGGCGATTTCTTCGTAGGTCCTGAAGTGCGTGCTCTTGCGGCGCGTCGGCCAGCCGGCGTGCAGCGGCGGCAGCAGATACTGCTCGTGCAGGTCTTCCAGGATGCCAGGCACACCCGCGCTCAGGTCGTTGTTGAGCAGGATGGTGCAGGGGTCGAAGTGCTTGAGCCCCAGGCGCCGCTTGCCGCGGATCAGCGGCTCCAGCGTGACCGACTCACCCCCGGGCAGGTCGATGGTGGTGGGCGCCTTGATATCGTTGGACAGCGAGCCCAGCCGCACGTTCAGACCGGCCTGGTAGAAGATGCGCTGCAGCTGCGCGAGGTTGCTCAGATAGAAGGTGTCGGTGCTGTTCTCGGGGATCAGCAACAGGTTCTTGGCCTCGGGGCAGATCTTCTCGATCGCTGCCATGGCCGCCTGCACGGCCAGCGGCATCATCTCGGGCGTGAGGTGGTTCCAGCCGCCAGGGAACAGGTTGGTGTCCACCGGGGCGAGCTTGAAGCCGGCGTTGCGCACGTCCACCGAGCTGTAGAACGGCGGCGTGTGCTCCATCCACTCCAGCCGGAACCAGCGCTCAATCACCGGCGTGGATTCCAGGATCCGCTGTTCCAGTTCGTTGATCGGACCGGTCAGGGCGGTGACGAGGTGGGGAACCATGGGGCAACCTTTGCGCTAAGAAAGAAACGGCCGGGCCCATTGTAGGGATCGACCGCGACGGCAGAAGGTCGGAAATGGGGGCGGCGCCCCGGCTTGCAAGCCCGGATCAGCCCCGAATTTCGCCTTCGCCGAGCACGACGTATTTCAGGGATGTGAGACCTTCGACCCCCACCGGGCCGCGGGCGTGGAACTTGTCGGTGCTGATCCCGATTTCAGCGCCCAGCCCGTACTCGAAACCGTCGGCGAAGCGGGTGCTCGCATTCACCATGACACTGGCCGAGTCGACTTCTCGCAGGAAGCGCTGGGCGTGCACGTGGTTGGTGGTGAGGATGGCGTCGGTGTGGTGGCTGGAATAGCGGTTGATGTGGGCAATGGCTTCGTCGACCCCGTCCACCAGCTTCACGCTGATCACCGGCGCCAGGTATTCCTCGCTCCAGTCCTGCTCGGAAGCCGGCTGCACGCTGGCGCCCGGCACGGCCGCCAGGATCGCGATCGCCTCGGGACAGCCGCGCATTTCCACCCCCTTGGCGGCGTAGACGGCGCCGATCTTGGGCAGGAACTCGGCCGCCACACCGCACGCCACCAGCAGGCTCTCGGTGGCGTTGCAGGGGCTGTATTTCTGGGTCTTGGCGTTGTCGGCCACCTTCACCGCCATGACGATGTCGCAGGGGTCGTCCACATAGGTGTGGCAGTTGCCGTCCAGGTGCTTGATGACGGGCACCTTGGCCTCGGCGCTGATGCGCTCGATCAGGCCCTTGCCGCCGCGCGGGATGATCACGTCCACGTACTGCGGCATGGTGATGAGCTGGCCCACCGCGGCTCGGTCGGTGGTGGGCACCAGTTGCACCGCATCGGCCGGCAGGCCGGCGGCCACCAGGGCCTGCTGCACCAGCGCGGCGAGAGCCCGGTTGGAGTCGACGGCCTCGGAGCCGCCGCGCAGGATGCAGGCGTTGCCGCTCTTGATGGACAGGCTGGCGGCCTCGATGGTCACGTTCGGGCGGCTCTCGTAGATCATGCCGAACACGCCGATGGGCACGCGCATCTGGCCCACGCGGATACCGCTGGGCTGCTGTTTCATGCCCATGATCTCGCCGATGATGTCCGGCATCGCGGCCAACTGTTCGCAGCCTTCAGCGCAGGTCTCCAGCACCTTGGGCGTGAGCTTCAAGCGGTCCACCATGGGCTCGGTCAGGCCAGCGGCACGGGCGCGCTCCAGGTCCTTGGCGTTCTCCACCTGCAGGGGGCCGACGTTCTCGCGCAGCAGCCGGGCCAGCTCGCGCAGGGCCTTGAGCTTGGTCGCAGCACCGGCCTTGGCCATCAGCGCCGAAGCGGCTTTGGCCTGACTGCCCAGGGTGTTCATCAGTTCGGAGGTGGAAGTGGCGTTCATGGACGCGATTTTCGCACCACACACGAAACCATGGCCGGAGCACGTGACCGGTCCAGTCGCACCGCGGAACTGGCTTCGCCAGGCCGCAGGTGCGGTCCCCCCGCGCAGCAGGGGGGAAGCGGCGTCAGCCGCGCAGGGGGGCTCTCTGTCCTTCCAGCGCTTGCGCCACCTTCACCGCCATCCGGTGCAGCGCATCCCACGGGTCGGCCGGCCAGTCGGGCTGCTTGAGGCCCTTGACGATGCCGTCCACTGTGTGCGCGTCCTGTAGCCACTGCGCCAGCTGCGCCGGCGGGATCAGCGGCAGCGCGCGCTCCATGAGCTTTTCCTTCACGCCCCAGACGCGGTTCTCGCGCAGGGCCATGGGTAGCGGGCGGCCAGCGTCCATGGCGCTGCGCACGCGGTTGAGCGTGCGGATGTCCTCGGCTAGCGACCAGTGCACCAGCACCGCGGCCTCGCCTTCGGCCTGCAGGCCGTCGAGCATGCGCTGCACGCGCAGCGTCTGCCCGCCCAGCACAGCTTCGGCCAGCTTGAAGGCGTCGTAGCGCGCCACGTTGAGCACCGCGCTTTCCACCTGCTCGAAGCTCAGCTCGCCCGCGGGGTGCAGCAGCGCGAGTTTCTGGATCTCCTGGTGTGCGGCCAGCAGGTTGCCTTCCACCCGGTCGGCGAAGAACTGCAGGGTGCGCTGGCCCTCTTCGCCCGCGGCCACGCGCTGGCCCTGCTGCTGCAGGCGCTGGGCGATCCACTGCGGCAGCGCCTTGCGCTCCACCGGGTCCACCTTCACCGTCACGCCATAGCTGTCGAGCGCGGCGAACCAGGCGCCTTTGAGCGTCATGCCGTCCAGCCGCGGCAGCACCACCAGGGTGAGCGTGCTGTCGTTGCCTTCGGCGCTGGCGGCGATCTGCTGCAACACCTGCGAGCCATCCTTGCCCGGCTTGCCCGAGGGCACACGCACCTCGATCAGCTGCCTGTCGGCGAAAAGGCTGAGCGAGCCGCCGCTGGCCAGCACCTCGCTCCAGTCGAAATGAGCGCCGGCCACGGTGTGTACCGTGCGTTCGGTGTACCCCTGCGTGCGCGCCGTGGCACGGATGGCGTCGGCTGCTTCTTGCACCAGCAGCGGCTCGTCGCCGTGCACGGTGTACAGGCTGCGCAGGCCCTTGGCCAGGTGCGCGCTGAGCTGGTTCGCGGCGAGCTGCATGCGGTTCAGGACATGCGCACGGCCGCCAGGCGGCGCATCACCTGCTGCGTGATGTCGCGCTGCATGTCGCGGTACTGCAGAGCCTCTTCGGCCTCTTTGGCCAGCGCGGCGGTTTCGGTGTAGCTGATGTCGCGTTCGAGCAGCAGCTCGGTCTCGTCCAGCATCTGCACACCCTGGGCCGTGGCCAGGCGGAAACGGAAGCGCGTGCGCAGTTGGAGTTCGCGCACCTGGCCGGCCGCCGTCTGGCCCACCACCGAACGCTCGCGCTGGTCGGTCAGCACCGTCAGCACGACCTGGCCGGTCTCGCCTTCGGGGCTGGCAGGCAGGCGGCTGCTGAACACGCGCACCCCGGCGTCGATCAGCGCTTGCTGCAGCTCGCGTGCGATGGGGGTGCTATCGCTGCCCTGCACGCGCAGCGACTCAAAAGCGAACGTGGGCGCGCCGCGCAGCGCGAAGCCGCAGCCGGGCAAAGCCAAGACCGTGGACAGAGCAAGCCAGTGCCGGCGCGTGAGCATCGCCACCTCAGACCACGATGTTGACCAGACGGCCGGGCACCACCACCACCTTCTTGGGGGCGGCGCCGTTGGCCGCCTTGGCGAAGGCTTCGCTGGCCAGGGCCGCGGCTTCGATGGCGGCCTTGTCGGCGTTGGCCGGCACGGTCACGCTGCCGCGCAGCTTGCCGTTGACCTGCAGCACCAGCTCGATCTCGTCGCGCTGCAGCGCGGCTTCGTCGGCCGTGGGCCAGGGCGCGTCGAGCAGGTCGCCCGCGGTGGCGGCGTAGCCGAGTTCGGTCCACAGGCTGTGGGCGATGTGCGGACAAGCCGGGTACAGCGCGCGCAGCAGGATGCCGAAGCCCTCGGCCTGCGCGGCGTTGTCGCCATCAGACCCGTCCGACTTGAAGTCGTCCAGCGCGTTGAGCATCTTCATCGCGCCCGAGACCACGGTGTTGTACTGCATGCGCTGGTAGTCGTAGTCCACCTGCTTGAGCACGGTGTGCATCTCCAGCCGCAGCGCCTTGGCCGCCTTGGATAGGGCCGCGCCGCTCACCGACGACGCCATGGCGCCCGAAACGCCCGCCTCCGCCAGCTTGAAGCCGAAGTTCCAGACGCGGCGCAGGAAGCGGTAGCTGCCCTCCACCGCCGCGTCGTTCCACTCCAGCGTGGCTTCGGGCGGCGCGGTGAACATGGTGTACAGGCGCGCGGTGTCGGCGCCGTACTTCTCGATCAGGTCCTGCGGGTCGACACCGTTGTTCTTGGACTTGGACATGGTGCCCACGCCCTCGTAGTCGATGACCGTGCCCACGGGCAGGTCGCCGACTGCGTTTTTCAGCTTGGCGCCGACGATCTTGCCGCCCTCGTCCAGCACATGCTCCACGTCATGCGGCCAGAAATACTCTTTGCCGCCCTTGTCGGTGCGGCGCGAGTAGATGTGGTTGAGCACCATGCCCTGCGTCAGCAGCTTGGTGAAGGGCTCGTCGACCTTGACCAAGCCAAGGTCGCGCATGACTTTGGTCCAGAAGCGCGCGTACAGCAGGTGCAGGATGGCGTGCTCGATGCCGCCGATGTACTGGTCCATGCCGCTGCCGCCGGTAGCGGCATTCTGGTCTCTCATCCAGTAGTCGGTACCGCCCGCCACCATCTGCTCGCTGTTCTTCGGATCGCAGTAGCGCATGAAGTACCAGGACGAGTCCACGAAGGTGTCCATGGTGTCGGTCTCGCGCCGCGCGGGCTTGCCGCAGCAGGGGCAGTCCACCTTCAGGAAGGCCTCGCACTTGTTCAGCGGGTTGCCGCTGCCGTCCGGCACCAGGTCCTCGGGCAGTCGCACCGGCAGGTCTTTCTCGGGCACCGGCACCGGGCCGCAGGATTCGCAGTGGATGATGGGAATCGGCGTGCCCCAGTAGCGCTGGCGGCTGATGCCCCAGTCGCGCAGGCGGAAGGTGGTCTTCTTCTCGCCCAAGCCTTTCTCGGCCAGCAGCTCGGCCACCTTGTTCACAGCGGCCTTCTGATTCAGGCCATCGAGCAGACCGGAGTTGACGCAAATAGCAGTTTGCTTATCCCCGTACCAGTCTTGCCAACGGTCCGTCGTGAAAGCGAAGTCTGGAGTGATCGCATCCAACCATGCTTTAGCGAATTCTTGCGCCTCAGCGGCACTTGGTGTGTTGTTCTTGAACATTCGCTCCTCTTTGAGGAGCGACCTATCAGAACCCTGAACGACCTGCTTGATCTCGATACCGTACTTCTTCGCAAACGCGAAGTCGCGCTCATCGTGTGCCGGCACGCCCATCACGGCACCGTCGCCGTAGCTCATGAGCACGTAGTTGCCGACCCAGACCTCGACCTGCGCGCCGGTCAGCGGGTGGGTGACGAACAGGCCGGTGGCCATGCCCTTCTTTTCCTGCGTGGCCAGCTCGGCTTCGGTGGTGCCGCCGATCTTGCATTCTTCGATGAAGGCGGCCAGCGCTGGGTTGGTGGCAGCGGCGTGTGCGCTGAGCGGGTGCTCGGCCGCCACGGCGCAGAAGGTCACGCCCATGATGGTGTCGGCGCGCGTGGTGAACACGTACATCTTGCCGTCACCGATCAGGCTGCCGTCGGCGGCTTGGATGTCGTGCGTGAAGGCGAAGCGCACGCCCTCGCTCTTGCCGATCCAGTTCTCCTGCATCAGGCGGACCTTGTCGGGCCAGCCGTTGAGCGTGGCCTTCTCATTGCCCAGCTGCACGTGGGTGAGCAGCTCGTCGGCGTAGGACGTGATGTTCAGGTAGTAGCCCGGGATCTCGCGCTTTTCCACCAGCGCGCCGGTGCGCCAGCCGCGGCCGTCGATCACCTGCTCGTTGGCCAGCACGGTCTGGTCCACCGGGTCCCAGTTGACGATCTGGGTCTTGCGGTAGGCGATGCCCTTGTCGAGCATCTTCAGGAACAGCCACTGGTTCCACTTGTAGTACTCGGGCGAGCAGGTGGCGACTTCGCGCGACCAGTCGATGGCCAGCCCCATCGCCTGCATCTGCTTCTTCATGTAGGCGATGTTTTCGTAGGTCCACTTGGCCGGTGGCACGCCGTTTTTCAGTGCCGCGTTCTCGGCCGGCAGGCCGAAGGCGTCCCAGCCCATGGGCATCAGCACGTTGTGACCGTTCATGCGCAGGTAGCGCGTGAGCATGTCGTTGATGGTGTAGTTGCGCACATGGCCCATGTGCAGCTTGCCGCTGGGGTAGGGCAGCATCGAGCAGGCGTAGAACTTCTTCTTGCTCTTGTCTTCGGTGACGCGGTAGGCGTCGCTGGCGGTCCAGTGGGCGTGCGCGGCGCGCTCGACGTCCTGGTGGGCGTATTGGTTTTGCATGAAGCGGGGTCCGGCGGACCGGAGGCGTGAGGGATCGGAAATCGGGGCAGCGGCGGCCACGGGGTAGCGCGCCGGAACACCCGGGATTTTAGGCCTTGGGCACCCTGGCAACGCGGAGATGGCGCGGCGTCAGCGCGCGGGCGCAGCAGCGGGCGCAGGCCCCGTGGATGCGGTGACGCCCGGATCGGCCACGAAGGCGATGCGGCTCAGGCCCGCGGTCTGGGCCAGGCCGATGATCTGCACCACACGCCCGTAGGGCACCGCCGTGTCGGCGCGCAGCTGCACCTCCGTGCCCGGGTCGCGCCGGGCCGCTTCCTGCAGCCGCTGCGGCAAGCTGGCGGGGTCGATGGCTTCTTCGCCCCAGAAGGTCTTGCCCTGCGCATCGAGCGCGATGGTCACCGACACCACCGGTTCCGATGCCGCAGCGGCCGGCGCAGCCGCTTTGGGCAGCTCCAGCGCCAGGCGGCTGGCCATCAGCGGCGTGGCCAGGATGAAGATGACCAGCAGCACCAGCATCACGTCCACCAGCGGCGTGACGTTGATGTCGCTCATGGGCTGGTGAGCCGCCGGTTTCTCCAGTCGGCCGAAACTCATACCCCCACGCTCCGCCGCTGATGCGGGTCGCTGCCCCCCGAGGGGGCTGATTCGCCTTGGGGCGGCCCGGCGGCGAATCCTTCTCTCACGGCTTCTCCTGATGCAAGAGCAGTTCGCGCAGGTCGCGGGCGAAGCCTTCCAGATCGGCCTCGATGCGCGCGATCTGGCGACCCAGCACGTTGTAGGCCAGCACGGCGGGAATGGCCACGGCCAGACCGGCGGCGGTCATCACCAGGGCCTCGCCCACCGGGCCGGAGACCTGTTCGATGCGAAAGCCCCCGTCGTCGCCGATGGCGCTGAGCGCGTGGTAGATGCCCCAGACAGTGCCGAGCAGGCCCACGAAAGGTGCGGTCGAACCGACGGTCGCCAGCAAGGTCTGACCAAACTGCAGACGGTGCAACACGGCGTGCAAGGCGTCGCGCAGCACACGGGTGAGCTGTTGCGAGCGATCGCCCGCCGCCGCCAGCGTGTTCGGTGCGGTCTGCTCCAGCGTGCGCGCCGCGTCCACCAGGGGCAGTACCAGGCGCTGGACATCAAAATGCCCCAGGCGCTCGCGGCCAGCGTTCAGGTCAGCGGCCTGCCAAAAGGCGGCGGCCGACACCTGCACGTCGCGCACCGCGCGGCGCAGCAGCCAGCCCTTCCACAGAATGACCACCCAGCTGGCCACCGACATGGCCAGCAGCAGCAGCGCCACCGAGATGCTGATCGCATCACCCTGCAGCACGGTTTGCCAGACACCCATTCAGTTCTCCTTGATACCAGCGCACGGCGCCGTACGCGCAAGCCGATCCGTCCGGAAAACGGCAACGTACCGGCTCTGCCAGACGGCCGTAGCCGCCCACGTGAGGGGGTGGCGCGAAGCGCTGCGGGGGTGTTTCACTTAGGCAGGCCGAGCACGTCGAACATGTCGTACAAGCCGCTGGTTTTGCCGGCCAGGAAACGCACCGCGCGCAGGCTGCCCTGGGCGTAGGTGGCGCGGCTGCTGGACTTGTGCGAGATCTCGATGCGCTCGCCGGTGCCGGCGAACAGCACGGTGTGGTCGCCCACGATGTCGCCACCGCGGATGGTGGCAAAACCGATGGACGAGGGATCGCGCTCACCGGTAACGCCTTCGCGGGCGTAGACCGCGCAGTCCTTGAGGTCGCGGCCCAGCGCGTCGGCGATCACCTCACCCATCTTCAGCGCGGTGCCGCTGGGCGCGTCCACCTTGTGGCGGTGGTGCGCTTCGACGATCTCGATGTCGTAGCCGGTGGACAGGGCCTTGGCCGCCATCTCCAGCAGCTTCAAGGTGACGTTGACGCCCACGCTCATGTTGGGCGCCATCATGATGGCGATGGACTTCGACGCCTGGGCGATCTCGGCCTTCTGTTCTTCGGTGAACCCCGTGGTGCCGATGACGACGTTCACGCCCTGTTTCACGCACTCGCGCAGGTGCGCCAGTGTGCCCTCGGGACGGGTGAAATCGATCAGGCACTGGCTGCCCTTGAGCCCTACCGCCAGATCGGCCGTGATGGCGACCCCGGTGGGCTGGCCACCGAAGGCGCCGGCATCCAGCCCGATGGCGGGGCTGGCCGGGATGTCCAGTGCGCCCGACAGCACGCAGTCACCGCTGGCGCGCACAGCGTCCACCAGCATCTGGCCCATGCGGCCGCTCGCTCCAGCGATGCAGACGCGGTGCAGGTTCGGGGCAGGTGCGCTCATCGGCCAGCTCCGGTGGATTCCAGCGGTGGGTAGGCCACTGGTGCGGTACCGGTGGGGGCCGGTGTGACCGCGGGTGCCGGCACTGCGTTACGGGCCTGGAAAGCCTTGAGCTGCTCTTCCGTGGCCTGCAGGACGGGCGGCTTGTCGGAGGCACGGCGCACCTCCAGCGACGAGACAAACTCGGCCTCGGTGGGCAGCGCGTCGGACTCCACGCGCTCGAGCACATCGCCCTTGAAGAACAGCGCCAGCTTGCGTTGCTGCAACGGCTGGCCCTGACGCTGGAACGTGAACACGTAATCCCAGCGGTCGGCGTGGAACACGCTGGTCAGCAGTGGCGAGCCGAGGATCTCGCGCACCTGGGTGCGGGGCATGCCGGGCTTGAGCGCCTGGGCCTGTTCGCGGGTCACCACGTTGCCCTGCTGAATGTCGATCTTGTACGGGGTGACGATGCTGGTGACACCTGGCAGTCTGTCGCCGAGGCTGGAGCAGGCCAGCTGGCTGGCGGCCACGCCGATCAGGCACATCGCCGCCAGGGGGCGTCGCCACCCGCGAGGGCGAACCAAAGTGGAAGGAGCAACGGTGGGTGAGGATGGCATGGCAGACCGAGCAAAAAGGCCTCGCGCCGGCAACGCCGCCGACGGGGGCAATGCCGGCCCCGGAACGGGCTGGCGATATGATCGGTTCATTGTACGGGGGTACCGGCGCACGATGTCTCCCACGCCACCGACCGCCTGCGAACCCTGCCCCACGCCCGCTGCCATGACCAACATCGACGAACTCAAAAGCACTGGTCTGAAAGCCACGCTGCCGCGCCTGAAAATCCTGGAGGTTTTCCAGAACGCCAAGCAGCGGCACATGACGGCCGAGGACGTGTACCGCGTGCTGCTGGAAGACCGCTCGGACATCGGGCTGGCCACGGTCTACCGGGTGCTGATGCAATTCGAGCAGGCGGGCCTGCTCTCACGCAGCAATTTCGAGTCGGGCAAGGCGATCTACGAACTCAACGAAGGCCAGCACCACGACCACCTGGTCTGCCTGGACTGCGGCCGGGTGGAAGAGTTTTTCGACCCGGAAATCGAGAAGCGCCAGCAGATGGTGGCCAAGACGCGCGGCTTCATCCTGCAGGAACACGCCCTTTCCCTCTACGCCAACTGCAGCAAGACCGACTGCCAGCACCGCGGCAAAGCCAAGAGCTGAATTGTTTCTCGGTGAAGAGGCCGCCCTCTTCCCCAGAAACACCGCGGCACCGGCTTTGCCGGGCCGCAGGTGTTGCCCCCACGGGGGGTTACGCCGCAGGCGGCGCAGGGGGAGGCCCCATCTACTCCCCGCGCGACATGGCGGCCCGGTGCCGGGACACAAATTCCTGGTAGGTGTCGATGCCCCGCAGCTGCAGGATGGTGTTGCGCACCGCCGCCTCCACCAGCACGGCGATGTTGCGGCCGGCCACCACCTGGATGACCGCCTTGCGCACCGGCACGCCCAGCACGTCCTGGTACAGCGGCTCGTGCGGCATGCGGTCGTAGTCGCGCTCCATGGTTTCCTTGCGCACCAGGTGCACGATGAGCTGCAGCCGCATCTTGCGGCGCACCGCCGTCTCACCAAAGATGGCTTTGATATCGAGCAGGCCGATGCCGCGCACCTCCAGCAGGTTCAGCAGCAATTCGGGGCAGCGACCGTCGATGCTGGTCTGGTTGATGCGGTAAAGATCCACCGCGTCATCGGCCACAAGGCCGTGACCGCGTGAAATCAGCTCCAGCCCCAGCTCGCTTTTGCCCAGGCCGGACTCGCCGGTGATCAGCACACCCATGCCCAGGATGTCCATGAACACGCCGTGCATGGAAGCGCGGTCGGCGAAATGGCGCGAGAGGTAGGCGCGCAGCACGTCGATGACGAAAGCCGCCGGCTCGGGTGTGGCGAACATCGGGATCTGGGCGCGCTCGCACATCGCCATGAGCGCGTCGGGCACCGCCTGGCCGTCGGCCACCACCAGCACCGGAGGTTCCAGCGTCACGATGCGCGCCACCCGGCGGCGGTTGTCTTCCTCGCTGGAACTGCTGATGTAGGCGATCTCGCGCTCGCCGAACACCTGCACGCGGTAGGGGTGGATGTAATTGAGGTAGCCGACCAGGTCCGCGCCGGAGCGGGCTTCGCGGATCGCCACCTCGTCGAACTTGCGCTCGGAAGCGCCCAGACCCGCCACCCACTGCCACTTCAGGGCGTCGCGGTGGTCTTCGAAGAGGACATCGGCACTGACGACGGTGGGTTTCATGGGCAGGTCGCCCGCCCGCCCCACCGAGGGTCACGGGCGGCCAAAATGGAATGGGAAAACAGCTCGTCAGGCGGCCGCGTGGGCCGACTGCCAGCCGGTGATCTGGCCGTGCAGTTCGCCGGCGTCGGTGGCCTGCTTCATCTTTTCGCGCAGGGCACTGTCGCTCAGCAGTTCGGCGATTTCAGACAGGATCTCCAGGTGCTTCTGCGTCGCCGCCTCGGGCACCAGCAGGAAGATCATCAGCTGGACCGGTTGCTCGTCCGGTGCGTCGAACCCGATGGGGTTGGCCAGCTGGAACACCGCCGCCAACGGTTGCTTGAGGCCTTTGATGCGGCCGTGCGGAATGGCCACGCCATGGCCCAGCCCAGTGGAGCCCAGGCGCTCACGCGCAAACAGGCTGTCGGTGATCAGCGCCCGGTTGAGGCCGTGCAGGGTCTCAAACAGCAGGCCGGCTTCTTCAAAAGCGCGTTTCTTGCTTGTGGCGTCCACGCTGACGAGCACCTGCGGCGCGGGCAATATGGCGGATAAACGGTTCATGTGGGCCTCTTGGACCGCAAATTATGCCGAGTCGGGCGTGGTTGACTAGATGACAGACACAAAAAAGCCGCTTGACAGTGTCAGCGGCTTGCTGCAATGCAACATGGCAATCGCGCGGCCATGGACCGCCCGGTACCAGGTCACATCAGGCGTTTGGCGGAGTCGTGATGATGCTCCTGGGTCTTGTCCTTGTAGCGCAGCACCTGGCGGTCGAGCTTGTCGGCCAGTTCGTCCACCGCGGCGTACAGGTCCGAATGGGCGCTTTCCGCGAACAGATCCTTGCCCTTGACGTGGATATTGCACTCGGCCTTTTGCCGCAGGTCCTTTTCCTTCAGGTTGTCGACCGTCAGCAGCACCTTGATATCGACCACCTGGTCGAAGTGTCGGGAAATGCGTTCGAGCTTGGTGGTGACGTAGCCGCGCAAGGCGGGGGTGACCTCGAGGTGGTGACCGCTGATCGTCAGGTTCATACAAGAGCCTCCTAATGCTCCGGGTTGACACAAGCCGCCGGATGGGCAGACCACCCGGCGGCCACGGGGAAGTCTCGATCCCACTATGCCCATGATTGACAGGGCGCGCAATCCCGCAGTGCAGCAAAGCACGGAAACGAACACCTTGGCATTCAGGCGGGCGGCCGCTGTACGCCCGCGGTGGCGTGCACATGCACCCGTCGCACCAGGACCACCGCCAGCACGCTGGCCACGGCACCCACCAGCGCGCTGACCCAGTAGTGGGTGACCAGCCCGCCGGCATCGCGGCCGATGATGAGGCCGCCCACGAACGAGGCCAGTCCCATGGCGGCCGACTGCACCGCCGAGTTCAGCGCCATGAAAGTGCCCCGCTGGGCCGGCGCCGCAGCCCCGGTGACCAGGGCCATGCCCGGGATCATGCGGCCGCTCATGCAGATGAACAGCGCCGTCGAGATGATCAGCACCGCCCACAGTGGCCAGGGTGGCAGCAGGGTGGTGACCAGCATGGGCACGATCACCGCCAGCGCCAGCACCCGGAACAGGCGCTGCTTGCCCAGGCGGTCGCTCAGGCGCCCGATCAGCCGCGCGGTGAACAGCGTGGCCACACCGCCCGCGAGGTACAAGTAGGGAATTTGGTCGGGCTTCAGGCCCACATTGGCCTGCATGTAGAGGGTGATGTAGGGCAGCATGGTGAAGCCGGTGAACATCAGCAAGGCCGAAAACGCAAAGGCGCGCTGGTGGTTGGCGTCGGCCAGCACCTGCGCGATGCCGCGCCACACCGAGGGCCGGTTGGCCACTTGCAGGTGGTGGGCCAGCGGGGGCAGCGTGAGCGCGGCGCCCACGGCCAGCATGCCGCTGAGCAGCGCAATGCCGATGAAGGGCGCCTGCCAGCCCAGGTGGTGGGCCATGAACAGGCCCGTGGGCACCCCTGCCACGGTCGACACCGAAAACGACGACATGACGATGCCCATAGCGCGGCCGCGCCGCTCGAAGGGCACAACATCGGCCACGATGGTCTGCGCCAGCGCGGACAGCACGCCGCCAAAAAGACCCGCCGCCACGCGCGCGACCATGAGAAAACCGTAGCCCGGTGCCAGTCCGCAGGCCAGTGTGGCCAGGGCGAACAGCACGTACAGGGTCAGCAGCAGGTGCTTGCGGTCGAAACGGTCGACGTAGGTGGCGGCGGCCAGGCCCGAGACACCGGCGGCCAGCGTGTACGCGGAGACCAGCAATCCGAACTGTGCGTCGCTGATGCCGAACAGCTGCGTGAACTGCGGCCCCAACGGCATCATGATCATGAAATCGAGGATGTGCGTGAACTGGATGCCGGCAATGGTCAGCAGCAAGGCCCGCTCACGTCGGGGAGAAAGGGTGGGATGTGTCATCATGTAAACAGCAGGTTGAATGTACCTGTGACCAGGGCACCCACCTTCAACAAGGCCTTTGACCGTGTCGCTCGATACCCTCATCGCCCGCACCCTCATCCATCGAGAGGAGCCTGCGCCTGCTCCCGATGCGGTGGCTCTGGTGCTGATGGGAGGAGGCGCGCGCACGGCCTATCAGGCGGGTGTGCTGCAGGCGCTGGCCAGGTTGCTGCAACCCTCGGCAGACGACGACCTGACCCCTGGACCCTTCCCGTTTCGCTGGCTGTTCGGTACCTCGGCCGGCGCCATGGGCGCGGCATTCCTGGCCAGCCGCGCCGACCAGGGCACACTGGCGCTGCAGGAGATGCCCAGTTTCTGGCGCGATCTGCGCTCGGATCTGGTGTACCGGCTCGATGCCCCGGGCTGGGTGCGGACCAACCGGCTGCTGGCCGGCCTCACGCTGGCGCGCCAGGTCCGCCGCCACCGGGCGCTGCTCGACAGCATGCCGCTGGTGGACACCTTGCACCGGGCCATCGATCTGGGCGCGATCGAGCGGTCCCTGAACGCGGGGCACATTGATGCCGTGGGCGTGACCGCTTCCAGCTACACATCGGGCGAACACTGGACCTTCTGCCAGACCGGCGAGCAGACGCCGGAAAATCCGTGGCACCGGCCCGGTCGGCGGGCTTCTTTCGAACCCATCACCATCGAACACCTGATGGCCTCCGGCGCCATCCCGTTCCTCTTCCCGTCCGTGCCGCTCTGGGTCAACGGCCACAAGGAGCACTTCGGCGACGGCTCCATGCGTCAGCTGTCGCCGCTGTCACCGGCCATCCACTTTGGTGCCCGCCGCATCCTTGCCGTCGGCGTCGGCCAGCCGCAGCGCGCCGGCCTGACCTCATCGCGCGGGGCGCAAGACCCGACCGCCGGGACGATTGCCGGTCATGCCATGGCGAGCGTTTTCCACGACACGTTGCAGTCGGATGTGGAACAGACACAGCGGGTGAGCCAGAGCCTGAACCGGCTGCCGCCCGACCTCGCAGCCGCATTGCCTTACCGGCCGATCGACGTGCTGGCACTGCAACCGAGCATCTCGCTGGACGAGCTTGCACACAAGCACATCAAAGCACTGCCGGCTTCCACCCGCAACACCCTCATCGGACTGGGCGCGCTGGACACCCGCAAGGGCGCCGCCGGCAGCGCCGCGTCACTCGCCAGCTACCTGCTGTTCGAACCCGATTTCATCCATGCACTGATCGAGCTGGGTGAGGCAGACACCTGGCGCCGCAAGGATGAGATCCGCGCCTTGTTCGCGCCCGCGCCCGCGACACCGGCGCGCAACGCGGTGCCATAATCCGCCCGTCTCTTTTCCTCCGCAACATCATGGACAGCACACCCCCCAGTTGTGTGCTTTCAGCCCGCTTCCCTGCCGTCTGACCCCCAGGCGGCGGGCTGGCTGAAAGCGCCGCCCGAAACGCCCTGCCGGCGCGCGCACGCGACCGGCCCGAACCGTCAGACACCCTCGCCCGGGAGCGCCCATGCTCAACGTCTTCACCCTGGCCAATGGCCGCCTGTTCCAGGAGGAAATCGAGTCGCTCGAAGAGCTGGCCCGATTCAAGCCCATCTGGGTGGATCTGGAAAACCCCACGACCGAAGAGCGGCGCTGGGTCAAGCAGCACTTCGGCCTGTCCATCCCCGAAGACGCGATGGACGACGACATCGAGGAGTCCGCGCGCTTCTTCGAAGAGGACAACGGCGAGCTGCATATCCGCTCGGACTTCCTGATCGATGACGACGAAGACCCGCGCGCGATCCGCGTGGCCTTCATCCTCAACGAGCACAACGCCGAACTCAAGAGCCAGGGCGTGCTGTTCTCCATCCACGACGAGGACGTGCCCGTGTTCCGCCTGCTGCGCATGCGCGCGCGCCGCATGCCCGGTCTGATCGAGAACGCCAAGGACGTGCTGCTGATGCTGTTCGACGCCGACGCCGAGTACTGCGCCGACACGCTGGAAGACATTTACGACGACCTGGAGCAGGTCAGCCGGCAGGTGCTGGCCGGTGACGTCACAGACAACAAGGCCGGTGAAGTGCTCTCGGCGATTGCGCGCCACGAAGACATGAGCGGACGCATCCGACGCAACGTGATGGACACGCGCCGCGCGGTGAGCTTCATGATGCGCAGCCGCATGCTGAGCGCCGAGCAGTTTGAGGACGCACGCCAGATCTTGCGCGACCTCGATTCGCTCGACAGCCACACCGCCTTCCTGTTCGACAAGATCAACTTTTTGATGGACGCCACCGTCGGTTTCATCAACATCAACCAGAACAAGATCATCAAGATCTTCTCGGTGGCCAGCGTGGCCCTGCTGCCACCGACGCTGATCGCCAGCCTCTACGGCATGAACTTCCAGTACATGCCCGAACTGAGCCAGAAGTGGGGTTACCCGTTTGCGCTGGGGCTGATGGTGCTGTCGGCCGCGGTGCCGATGTTGTACTTCCGCAAGCGTGGCTGGTTGAAGTAGCGCCCCCACGCTCCGCCGCTGCGCGGATCGCTACCCCCCAGGGGGGCTGACCCACCTTGGGGCGGCCCGGCGGCGGGTCGTACGTCCACCCCCATCGCCGATTCACTGCGTGTAGCGGGCTCCGCCCCTCAAGGGGCAACGCGAGCGGGCCGGCGGAGCCGGATCCACCGCGTTCTTGGTGAAGCCATTTCGCTCCGGAGTGCCCACGCTTGCTTCGCGCCCATCGCTTCAGCGGTTGAACAGGGCTTCAATGATCGCGCCGCTGTACCTTGAAGCCACTTCGCGCAGGAATCTCGGGAAGTCCACGTGCGCGGCGTCGTCGGCGCGGTCGGAGATGGTGCGCACCACGGCCAGCGGCACACCGAAGTCGTGACAGACCTGAGCGAAGGCCGCGCCTTCCATTTCCACCGCCAGCGCGTCGGGCAGCTCGCGCTGCAGGGCGGCGCTCTCAGCGGTGGTGGCGACGAAGCGGTCGCCGCTGATGAGCAGGCCCTGGTGCAGGCGGGGGGCTTGCAGACCGAAAGCGGCAACGGTCTGGGCGCCCAGCTGCCGTGGCAGCTGGTGCAGCATGCGATCGCAAGCCAGTTCCAGCGCGTCGGCCAGGCCGGCATCGGCGTCGAAGCGCGCACGGCCATAGCCCGGCACCTCGTGGCGCGGGAACAGGGGCGAAGCGTCCATGTCGTGCTGCAAGAAGCTGCGGGCCAGCACCACGTCACCCACCTTCACGCCCTGCCCCAGGCCACCGGCCACGCCGGTGAACACGATGCGACTCACGCCAAAGTGCTGGATCAGCAAGGTCGCCGTGGTGGCCGCGGCCACCTTGCCGATACCGCTGAGCACCGCCACCACATCCTGCCCGTGCAGGTAGCCCACCCAGCATTCGCGTCCGCCGATCACCTGCTTGTGTTCGTCGGGCATCAACGCCAACACGCTGGCAAGTTCGTCGTGCAGAGCGGCGACGATGGCGGTACGGGTCATGGGGCAGCTCCAGAAAAGACAAAGGCGGCCGAAGCCGCCCCATCATTGTGTCGCAGCCGACGCGTCACTTCTTGTCGCGCAACTCCCTGCGAAGAATCTTGCCCACCGGGGTCTTGGGCATGTCCTGGCGGAACTCGATCACCTTGGGCTGCTTGTAGCCCGTGAGGTTGGCGCGGCAGTGGGCGCGCACCTGCTCTTCGGTCAGGGCCGGGTCCTTCTTGACGATGACCAGCTTGATCGCCTCACCCGCCTTCTCGTCGGGGATTCCCACCGCTGCACATTCGAGCACGCCGGGCAGGGTGGAGACCACGTCCTCGATCTCGTTGGGGTACACGTTGAAGCCGGCACACAGGATCATGTCCTTCTTGCGGTCCACGATCTTGAAGTAGCCCCGCGCATCCATCACGCCCACGTCGCCGGTCTTGAAGAAACCATCGGCCGTCATGACCTTGGCGGTCTCGTCCGGGCGCTGCCAGTAGCCGGCCATCACCTGCGGGCCTTTGATGGCGATCTCGCCGGGCTGGCCTTGCGGCACCTCCTGGCCTTCGTCGTCGAGGCACTTCATCCAGGTGTTGGGCAGGGGCACGCCGATGCTGCCGCTGTATTCGGTGCTGGTGGTCGGGTTGCAACTGGCCGAGGGACTGGTCTCGGACAGGCCGTAGCCCTCGCAGACGGGGCAGCCCGTTTTCTCCAGCCACAGCTTGGCGGTGCCGCTCTGCACCGCCATGCCACCGCCCACCGAGACCTTGAGGTTGGACCAGTTGACGGTGTTGAAGTCCGGGTGGTTGGCCAGCCCGCCAAAGAGCGTGTTGACCGCCGGGAAACTGTGGAAGGTGTGCTTGCTCAGCTCCTTGAACACGGCGGGGAAGTCGCGCGGGTTCGGGATGAGGATGACTTTGCCACCCGTGCGCAGGCCCAGCATCATGTTCACCGTGAAAGCGAAGATGTGGTACAGCGGCAGCGCGCACACGCTGGTGGGCTGCTCGCCGGCCGGCACCTTGCCCATCACCGGCGCGTTCCAGGCTTCGGACTGCAGCACGTTGGCCAGCACGTTTCGGTGCAGCAGCACCGCGCCCTTGCTCACGCCGGTGGTACCGCCGGTGTACTGCAGCACGGCCACGTCGTCGGCCTTGATGTCGGGCCGCTTGAAGCTGCCCCGCGTGCCACGCGCAATGGCTTCGTTGAAGCGGACCGCCTGCGGCAGGCTGTAGCCTGGCACCATCTTTTTGACGTTGCGCACCACGTAGTTCACGATGCTGCCCTTGATCAGGCCCAGCAGGTCGCCCATGGCGGCCAGCACCACGTGCTTGACCGGTGTGTGGGCGATGCACTGCTCCAGCGTCGTCGCGAAGTTCTCGATGATGACGATGGCCTTGGCACCCGAGTCCTTGAGCTGGTGTTCCAGTTCGCGCGGGGTGTAGAGCGGGTTCACGTTCACCACCACCAGCCCGGCGCGCAGGATGCCCGCCACCGCCACCGGGTACTGTGGGGTGTTGGGCATCATGATGGCCACGCGGTCACCCTTGACCAGTCCCAGGCCCTGCAGGTAGGCGGCAAACGCCTGCGACAGGCTGTCGGTCTGCGCGTAGCTGACGTCCTTGCCCATGAAACTGTAGGCGGTGCGGCCTGCGTACTGTTTGAAGCTCTCTTCGAGCAGGTGCACGAGGGACGTGTAGCGCGCCACATCGATGTCGGCCGGAACGCCTTGCGGGTAGGCGCCCAGCCAGGGACGGTCAGCCACGGCTGGCGTCGTATCGGTCATGAGAAATCTCCACGGATCGATGATGAAAAGCGAGCCGCATTCTCCCGTGAGTCCCGGTGTTTCTGCTCGCGTGTTTTCCCTGACGCGATTCTGACTCAACCTTCTAAAACCGCGTCAAGCGGGGTGTGGACGCTACAAAAAACAAAGGGCCGGCATCACTGCCGGCCCTGTGTCATGCGATCAGGACCGATCAGCTCTTGAGCGCCACCAGCACCTCGTCCAGCATCTTCTTGGCGTCGCCGAACAGCATGCGGTTGTTGTCCTTGTAGAAGAGCGGGTTGTCCACGCCGGCGTAGCCGCTGGCCATGCTGCGCTTCATCACGATACTGGTGCGGGCCTTCCACACCTCGAGCACCGGCATGCCGGCGATGGGGCTGGTCGGGTCGTCCTGCGCCGCCGGGTTCACGATGTCGTTGGCGCCGATCACCATGGCCACGTCGGTGTCCGGGAAGTCGTCGTTGAGCTCGTCCATCTCGAACACGATGTCGTAGGGCACCTTGGCTTCGGCCAGCAGCACGTTCATGTGGCCGGGCATGCGGCCCGCGACCGGGTGGATGCCGAAGCGCACGTTCACACCTTTCTCGCGCAGGTGTTTGGTGATCTCGTACACCGTGTGCTGCGCCTGAGCGACCGCCATGCCGTAGCCGGGCACGATGATCACGTTCTTGGCTTCGCGCAGCATCTCGGCCGTCTCGGCGGCCAGGATGGGGCTGACCTCCCCGGCCGGCTCGGCCGCAGCGCCACCCGATGCGGCTGGCGCAGCCGCCGTCGTGCCGAAGCCGCCGGCGATCACGCTGATGAAGCTGCGGTTCATCGCGTTGCACATGATGTAGGACAGGATGGCGCCACTGGAGCCGACCAGCGCGCCGGTCACGATCAGCAGGTCGTTGCTCAGCATGAAGCCGGTGGCCGCGGCGGCCCAGCCCGAGTAGCTGTTGAGCATGGACACCACCACCGGCATGTCGGCGCCGCCGATGGCCATGACCATGTGGATGCCGAACAGCAGCGCGATGCCGCTCATGATGAACAGCGGCACCATGCCGTCCTGCAGCGTCTCGGCGTGCAGGAACTGGCGGCCGAAGTAGATCACCGCCAGCAGACCGGCCAGGTTCAGCCAATGGCGCGCCGGCAGCAGCAGCGGCTTGCCGCCGATGCGGCCCGAGAGTTTGCCGAAGGCGACGACCGAGCCCGAGAAGGTGACCGCTCCGATGAAGATGCCGATGTAGATCTCCATCGCGTGAATGGCGTGGGCCGCGCTGTCGAGGTTCTTCGACGCCTCGGGATCCACATAGGTGGCGTAGCCCACCAGCACCGCGGCCATGCCGACCATGCTGTGCATCAGCGCCACCAGCTCGGGCATCTGGGTCATCTGCACGGTGCGCGCGGCGTACAGGCCGATGGCACCGCCCACCACCATGGCGCCGACGATCCAGGGGATGCCAGCCATGGTGACCTGCGGGCCGAACACCGTGGCCGCGACGGCCAGCGCCATGCCGACCATGCCATAGAGGTTGCCGCGGCGCGCGGTTTCCTGGTTGGACAGGCCGCCCAGGCTGAGGATGAAGAGGATGGTCGCTCCGATGTAAGAGACCGTGGCCAGACTTGCAGACATTCAGGGTCTCCTTCTTACTTGCGGAACATCGCCAGCATGCGCTGGGTGACGGCAAAGCCGCCAAACATGTTGATGGCGGTGAGCACCAGCGCCACCGCGGCCAGCACGCCGATCAGCGTGTTGGGCCGCCCGGCCGCGTCGACCAGGGGCGAGATCTGCACCAGCGCGCCGATGGCGATGATCGAGCTGATGGCGTTGGTCACACTCATCAGTGGCGTGTGCAGCGCGGGCTTGACGTTCCACACCACCATGTAACCCACGAAGCAGGCCAGAACGAACACCGTGAAGTGGGACAGGAACGCGGCCGGCGCGTAGGCACCGACCAGCGCCATCAGCACCGCCGCGCCGCCGGCCACCAGGACCAGCTGGCCAGCGGGCATGGGCCCCGAGGGCTCGCCATGGCCGTGGCCCTTTTTCGCGGCCGGTGCGGCGGCGGGCTTGGGCGCCGGCTTGGGCGCGGCCGCAATGGGCGGGGCAGGCCAGGTGATTTCGCCGTCCTTGATCACGGTCAGCCCGCGGATCGCGTCGTCCGCCATGTTGACGTTGATCACGCCGTCCTTGGTCTTGCACAGCTCTTCGCTGAGGCGGAACAGGTTGGTCGCGTACAAGGTGGACGACTGGCGCGCCATGCGCGAGGCCAGATCGGTGTAGCCGACGATGGTGACGCCGTGGCGCACCACCGCTTCACCGGGCACGGTCAGCTCGCAGTTGCCGCCCTGCTCGGCCGCCATGTCCACGATCACGCTGCCGGGCTTCATGCTCTGCACCATCTCGGCCGTGATCAGCTTGGGTGCCGGTTTGCCCGGGATCAGCGCGGTGGTGATGATGATGTCCACCTCGCGCGCCTGCTGGGCGTACATGGCGCGCTGCGCGGCCTGGAAGCCTTCGCTCATGACCTTGGCGTAACCGCCACCGCCCGAGCCTTCTTCTTCATAGTCGACCTTGACGAACTCGCCACCCAGCGAGACCACCTGGTCGGCCACTTCGGCGCGGGTGTCGTTGGCGCGCACGATGGCGCCCAGGCTGGCCGCGGCACCGATGGCCGCCAGACCGGCCACACCGGCACCGGCGATGAACACCTTGGCCGGCGGCACCTTGCCCGCGGCCGTGATCTGGCCGTTGAAGAAGCGGCCAAAGGCGTTGGCCGCCTCGACCACGGCGCGGTAGCCGCTGACGCCGGCCATCGAGGTCAGCGCGTCCATCTTCTGCGCGCGGCTCAAGGTGCGCGGCAGCGCGTCGATGGACAGCGCGGTCACCTTCTTCGCGGCCAGCTGCTGCATCAGCTCCGGGTTCTGGGCCGGCCAGATGAAGCCGATCAGCGTCTGGCCCGCGTGCATCAGCGCCACCTCGTCCTGGGTGGGTGGGCGCACCTTGAAGACGATGTCGCAACCGCTCCACAGGTCGGCGGCGCTGGGCGCGATGCTGGCGCCGGCTGCGCGGTAATCGTCGTCGCTGCAGTTGGCGAGTTCGCCCGCACCGCTTTCGACCACCACGGCAAACCCCAGCTTGACCAGCTTGACCACCGCATCGGGCACGGTGGCCACGCGTTTTTCGCCGGGGAAGATTTCTCGCGGCACGCCAATGCGCTGTGGCGCGGAGGCGGCGGTATCGGTCGATGCGCCAGAAGTCATGGGAAAGTCCTCGCTCGTAACAAATTGCGGGCCAGCTTAACCGATGGCACCCGGGCGCCTGAAGCACGCAAACCCTTGACCCACAAGGACTTGCAAGCGCTCCCGTGTGGCGCATGGGCGCTGAGAGCGCGCGCATTTTTCACGATGCGGCAAGACCTCCCGTTGCGAGGAACACCCGAACGGTCGGTCGGGATAATCACGGCGCATGAACACCCGATGGAAACCCAGTGTCACCGTGGCCGCGATCATCGAACGCGAGGGCCGCTACCTGCTGGTGGAAGAGCACACGCCCGAAGGCTTGCGCCTGAACAACCCGGCTGGCCACCTGGACCCGGGCGAAAGCCCCGAACAGGGCGTGGCCCGCGAAGCGCTGGAAGAAACCGCGTTCATCTTTGAGCCCACCGCCCTGGTGGGCGTCTACCTCTCGCGCTTCCAGCGCGAGAGCACGCAAGAAGACGTCACTTACCTGCGCTTTGCCTACTGCGGCGCGCTGGGTGCATTCGACGCACAGCGCAAGCTGGACACCGGCATCGTGCGCACGCTGTGGATGACGCCCGACGAGGTGCGCGCCAGCGCGGATCGCCACCGCAGCCCGCTGGTGCTGCGCTGCATGGAAGACCATCTGGCCGGGCAGCGTTTTCCGATGGCGCTGGTGCAGACCGACCTGACCGTCTTCCAGGCGAAGTAACAGCCTGCACCCCCTGCGCCGCTGCGCGGCTTCCCCCTCTCTCGCCTGCGGCGGGAGGGGAACGGCACCTGGGGCCGGCGGAGCCGGACCCTCGGTGCCCCTGGTCTGGGCCATCTCATGCGCGGCGGGTCACACGCCGGGGGAATACCTGGATCGGGTACTCAGTCTGAACCCGATACGCGCCCGCGGCCCTGCTTGACCTGCGCACGGCTGGCCTTGCCGGCCAGGCGCCGCTGCTGGGAGGCCCGTGTGGGCCGCGTCGCCTTGCGTGCCTTGGGCACGTGGGCGGCGGCGTTCACCAGCGCTTGCAGGCGCGCCAGCGCGTCGGCCTTGTTCTGCTCCAGGCTGCGGCTGGTCTGGGCCTTGATGACGATCACCCCCTGCTCGGTGATGCGATGGTCGGCGTGCGCGAGCAGGCGCAGCTTGACCGCGTCGGGCAGCGACGAAGCACCCACGTCAAAGCGCAGGTGCACGGCGCTGGAGACCTTGTTGACGTTCTGCCCGCCCGCACCCTGGGCGCGGATGGCGGTGAACTCGACTTCGGCGGGATCGATGCGGAGCATGGTGCGCGGCAGTGTGCCATGCTGGCACGCAGCGCTGGCCAAACGATCCGCCGCCGGGCCGTCCCAAGGCGGATCAGCCTCGTTATCCGGCAAGGACCGGGTCCCTTCCCGTTCCTGGGGCAGCGACCCGCGCAGCGGCGGAGCGTGGGGGCGTGTTCAGTACCGCTCTTTGACCCCGGTGAACATGGCCTTGACCAGCCGCGTGCGTTCCACGCGGCCCATAACGATGGCGGAGGCGGCGTGCAACCCGGCCGACAACAGCAGACCGTTGGCCAGCCACTCGTGCAATTCCTGCAGCCACTCCTCGCCGAAGTAGGTGTCGGTGCCTTGCAACCAGCCGGTGAAGCCCAGCGCCAGCACCAGCCCCATGAGCAGCAGCATCATGAGCGCGCCCAGCGGGTTGTGGCCCACGTGGTGTTCAGGTACGCCCGACCGCATGGCCCGCAGGTGCGCCACCAGGCGGGTCGGTGTGGGGAAAAAGTCCGAAAAGCGCGCATGGCGCGAACCGATGAAGCCCCAGACGATGCGCGCCACCACGAGTGCAGTGGCCAGGTAGCCCGCCCACTCGTGTGGCGTCTCGCCCTCTTCGAGCACGAACTGGTTGAGCAGCACACAACTCACCAGGGTCCAGTGGAAGACCCGGACGAAGGGGTCCCAGACGGGACGGCTCGTCGCGCTCGAAGCAGAGGGCATCATCACCTTGGCTTACTTCGTCACCTGGGCACCGGTGGCAGGGTCGAAGAAATGCTCGACCTTCTTGCCATCCTTGATGCCGTAGATCTCGTAGCACTGGCCCTTGTTGACCTTGAAGGTCTTGATCTGGTAGCCCTGACCTTCGACCTGCTTCTTGAACTGGGCTTCGGGCATCCACTTGTCCTTGGGCGCGCTGCAGGCGGGTTCGGCCATGGCCACGCTGGCGGCGGCGAGCATCACGGCGGTGAGAACGATCGACTTCATGAGAGCTTCCTTTTGATAGCACCCAGCACATGCTGGTGAAGCCATTGGAAGCAGGCCCGATGAAGCGAGCCTTAAGGACCCGGTATCCGTTTGTGAGCAAACGTGCGGCCCGCGCAGCGGCGGAGCGTGGGGGCTCAGTCGGCTTTCGGCTTGCGCCACAGCAGCATCAGCGCCAGCAGGGCCGAGGCGATCATCAGGAAAAGGCTGATGGCGTTGAGCACCGGCGTGGCGCCCTCGCGCATGCGGCCATACATCAGCACCGTCAGCGGCGCGTCCGAGCCCACCAGCATGAGCGTGGTGTTGAAGTTCTCGAACGACATGAGAAAGGCCATGGCCGCGGCGCCGATCATGCTGGGCCGCAGGTAGGGCAAAGTGATGGTCCACAGCACCGCCGCACGGCTAGCGCCGAGGTTGAGCGCGGCCTCTTCCAGCGTGCGGTCGAAGCGGCGCAGGCTGGCCGAGATGGTGAGCGTGGCGATGGTCACGATGTAGCAGAACTGCCCCAGGATCACCAGGGGCAGACCGGGCCGCAGAAAGTCCAGCTCCAGGCCCCAGGTCTCGTCGGCGAAGTTGGCGATGCGGCTGGCGAACGCGAGGATGGAGATGCCTAGGATCACGCCCGGGATCACAAGCGGCAGCATGGCGAGCAGCGCGATGGCGTTCTTGCCCGGGAACTCGAAACGCTCCAGCAGGAAGGCATTGCAGGTGCCCACCCCCACCGACAGCAGCGTGACCCACAGCGCCACCCAGGCGCTCACGCCCATGCTCTTCAACAGCTCGGCGTCGTGCAGCAGCCCGATGCGCGCGTCGCTCTGTGCGGTGAACCAGTCGAAGGTGAAGCCCATCCACGGCGGCGTGGGGTAGTCGGCGTTGTTGAACGCGAACACCGCCACCACCAGCAGCGGCACGAACAGGAACACGAAGAACCCTGCGACGAAGGCGCCGAGGCCGAAGCGCTGCAGGAAGGGGCGAGGCAGGCTGGGGATCATGGTCAGTGCCCGCCCGGCCGCCCGAAGGGCACTGAGCGCCCCCTCGGGGGGCAGTGAACAGCGTGAACGTGGGGGCTCATGTTTTCATCACCGCGCCAAAACGCTGACCGGTCAACTTCAACCCCGCCCACACCAGCAGACTGGACAGGAACAGCAGCAGGAAGCCGAAGGCCGCGCCCTGGTTCCAGTTGAAGCGGGTGATGAACTGGGTGTAGATCTGCTCGGTGAACCAGAGCGAGTTCTTGCCGCCCAGCAGCGTGGGCGTGAGGTAGTTGCCCAGGCACAGCATGAAGACCACGATGCAGCCGGCCGCGATGCCCGGCGCCGCGTGCGGGATGACGATGCGGCGCACGATGTTGGCGGTGCTGCCGCCCAGGTCGTAGGCGGCTTCGATCAGGCTGTCGTCCAGGCTCTCCAGGCTGTTGACCAGCGGGATCACCATGAACAGCAGCGAGGCGTAGACCAGGCCCACCAGGATGGTGGCGTCGTGGTAGAGCAGCTCCACCGGCTGGCTGGCCAGTCCAAAGGTCTGCAGCAGGCTGGAGACCACACCGGTCTCGCGCAGCAGGATCAGCCAGCCCAGGGTGCGCACCATCTCGCTGACCCAGAACGGCAGCAGGCACAGCACCAGCAGCAGCATCTGCACCCGGCCCTTGGCCACCTTGGCGATGTACCAGGCCACCGGAAACGCTAGCAGTAGGGTCAGTGCGGTGGCCAGCACCGACATGACCGCGGTGCGCACGAAGGTGTTCCAGTACAGCGGCTCGTCCACAAAGGTGCGGTACTGGTCGAGCGCAAAACCATACTCGCCCGGGCCTATGCGCTTTTGCAGCGACAGCAGCAGCAGTTCCACGTGCGGCAGCACCACCAGACCGCCCAGCCACAGCAGGGCCGGGGCCAGCAGCAGGCCCAGCATCCAGCGGCGGTGGTTGGCGACGTCGTTCATGGCGTCACGCGCCGAAACACCAGGCCTGTGCCGGCTGGTAGGAAAAGTGCACCGTCTCACCGGCCTTCAGGTCGGCCAGGCGGCCGGTCAGCGGCAAGGCGATGTGCAGCGGCGTGCCGGTGCGCGCCTCGTGCACCTGCACGGTGGAGTTGCCGCCATCGAACAGCACGGCCTGCACCGTGGCGCTCCAGGCCGGGTCGCCCGCGGGCAGCTCGCGCGGCTGGCGGCCGATCTCGATCGCTTCGGGGCGGATGAACAGGCTGGCCGCCTGGCCCGCCTCCAGTGCGCCCACGCGCTGCGCCCACAGGGCCAGGCCGCTGGCGGTGCGCAGCAGCACCTGGTCGACGTTGCGGGTCTCGACCGTGCCCTCGAAGCGGTTGTTGTGGCCCACGAAACCGGCGACGAACGCGGTCTGCGGCTGGTAGTACAGCTGCTGCGGCGTGCCCAGCTGTTCAAAGCGGCCGTGGTTCATGACCGCGACCTGGTCCGACATGACCAGGGCCTCGCTCTGGTCGTGCGTGATGTAGACGAAGGTGGTGCCGACCTCGGCCTGCAGCTGCTTGAGCTCGACCTTCATGTGCTCGCGCAGCTTGAGGTCGAGCGCGCCCAGCGGTTCGTCCAGCAGCAGCAACGCGGGTTCGAGCACCAGCGAGCGCGCGATGGCCACACGCTGCTTCTGCCCGCCCGAGAGCTGGTCGATGCGTTTGTCTTCGCTCCCCGGCAGGCCGACGCGCCGCAGCATGTCGGTGACTTTCGCCTTAGCGGTGCCGCCCTTGACGCCCCGGCGCTCCAGCCCGTAAGCGATGTTCTCGCCCACGCTCATCATGGGGAACAACGCCAGGTGCTGGAACACCATGTTCACCGGCCGCCGGTTGGGCGGCACGCCGTTCATGGACGCGCCCTTGATGACGATGTCGCCCGCATCGGGCGCGATGAAGCCCGCCACCATGCGCAGCAGCGTGGTCTTGCCACAACCCGACGGCCCGAGGATGGAGAAGAAGGAGCCGGAGCGGACGCCGAAGCTCAGGTCGTCCACCGCCGCAAACGCGCCATAGCGTTTGCGGACGGTCCGGACTTCCAGGTCGAAGGCGCCCGCCGGCGCTGCAGAAGGCCGGACGGCGGGTGACGCGGGCATCGGCTTACTTGGCCGCCTTGACGCGGTCGAGCACGCGGCCTTCGATGTCCTCAAGGCCGGCGGGCACGGCCGGGTACCACTTGATGTTCTTCAGCGCGGCTTCGGGGAAGCTGGCCGCGAACTGCTGCTTGAGCACCGGGTCCATGCCCTGCTCACCGCCCTTGGCGGCGGTGAAGTTGCCGGCCGAGGTGGCGACCTTGGCGGCGATCTCGGGGCGCATGTTGAAGTTGATCCAGGCGTAAGCGGCCTCGTCGTTGCGGCCCTTGGCCGGGATGGCGAAGGTGTCAACCCAGCCCAGCGCGCCCGCCTTGGGTGCGATGAACTTGATGTCCGGATGGGTCTTGTTCAGGCCCCAGCCGCCGGTGTCCCACATCATGGCCGTCGTCAGCTCGCCCGAACGCATGCCGGCCAGCAGCTGGTCCTTGCCGTCCCAGTAGAACTTCACGTTGGCCTTGCAGTCGGTGAGCTTCTTGCCCACCTCGTCCATCAGCGCGCCGTAGGCTTTGGGGTCGTTGTAGGCGGCAAACGGGTTCTTGCCCATCGAGAACGCAAAGGCGATCAGGGTCGGGCGCTTCAGGCGCATGCTGACCTTGCCGGCGTTCTCGGGGGCGCACAGGTCGGCGTAATCGTTGGCCTTGGAGGTCTTGGTGTTGACCACCAGACCGTCGGTGCCCCAGATGTGCGGCACCGCGTAGACCTTACCGGCCACCGTGGTGTTGATGCGCGTGGCTTCGAGCATGGACGGGATGAACTGGGCCGCCTGGATCTTGGACAGGTCCATCGGCTTGTAGATGCCGAACTCGGTCTGCGGGCCGGCGATGCGGTCCTGGCTGGGCTGGGCCAGGTCGAAGCCGGCACCAGCGGTGGCGCGCAGCTTGGAAATCATTTCCTCGTTGTTCGAGAGCGTGACCTCGACCTTGATGCCGGTTTCCTTGGTGAACTGCTCCAGCACATCCTTGGGCACGTAGTCGGCCCAGGTCAGCAGGCGCAGGGTCTTGTCTTGGGCATGGGCGGCACCGGCCACCAGCATCAGTGCGGCCAGGGCCACGCGGGAGATCTTGCTCTTCATGGTGTCTTCTCTTTCAGGGAGGGGGACTGGAAGGGATCGGCCTGCCGACGGATCGGTAGGCCGAAAGGAAACAAGCCGGATGCAGAATCCGGCAAAGCCCAGCGTATGTCAAGCGCGTGAAAGACGCGTGACAAGCCCAACGCCTCCCAAGCCCGCGATCAGCCGGGCAGGTGCACCGCGTCCATGCCCAGGTGGTGCAGGCATTCGCGCAGGATCAGCACCAGCGCATCCCCGGCGGGATCGTCAAAAACCTGGGCCCGCGCCGACGGGACCCCCATGGCTCGGGCCGCCAGCGACTGGACCTCGCGTTCGATTTGCGCGAGTGCAATGGCCCCCTGCTGCAGACCGGCAATGGCTCCCTCGCGCCGCAGAGGCAACAGGGTGGCGGCGTCCGCCACCAGCCGCGCACCGGCGGGCACGTGGCGCGCCAACGGTTCGATCTGGTCTTCGACCCGCTGGATGGCGTTTTCAATCATGACGGGCGAAGGGCCGCCCGGCCGATCCGACCACAGCGACGCATGGCCCAGGGGCCAATCCCAGCGCCGGGGCGCGGCCGCGGGCGCATCCAGCACCAGCGTGGTGGCCGTCGCGCCCACCGTCAGACGCAGCACCGCGGACCTGGTGGCGTTCACTCCGGCGTCTCCAATGCCTTGACCAGCAGGTCCAGCGCGCGCTGGTCGATGCTGTGGCCCAGACCGGGCAGGATGTGGGCCTGTGCATCGGCGCCCAGGGATTGCAGCTGCGCCGCCGCATCGGTACTGAACGCGGCCGGGATCACCGGGTCCTGCGCGCCGTGGACGAAGCGCCAGGCCACACCGGCCGGGGCCGTGCGCGGCGGCACGGCAAAACGGCCCGACAGGGACACCACGCGCGCAGCCAGCGGCTGGCCGACCTGGGTGGACTCCAGCGACATGATGGCCCCCTGCGAAAAACCAGCCAGCACGGTCTGCTGAGCCGTCAGACCGGTGTGGGCCTGCCAGCGCTGCACGGTGTCGGCAAAGCGCGGCATCGCAGCGGTGATGCGCTCGCTGCGGTTGGACTCGGTCACGCCCTGCACCGAAAACCATTGCCAGCCGGCGCCCAAGTCGGACGCGAACGGCGAGCGCACGGCCACCACCCAGCGGTCTTCGCGGGCCAGCGCGGGGGCCAGACCCGCAAAGCCTTCGGGGCTGGCGCCCACGCCATGGAACAGCAGCACCAGCTGCCGAGCGGAGGCGGTGGGGCGGTGCAAGACGAGGTCGCCCGCTGGCGCCGCCACAGGCGGGTCTGTGCGCGTGTCCATGTGGGGCACCCTGTTCAAGCCGCCACCGCTTCGGCCGTGTCGCCAAAGACGAAGGCGTCCATCACTAGCACGCCGTGCGTGACGCCGCCGTCGATGCGCGTGGCCGGCACCTCGGCACCGGCCGCCCCGGCGGCCACCATCAGCGGCCACAGGTGCTCGGCCGTGGGGTGGGCACGCTGCGCGTGCGGTGCCAGCGCCATGGTCTGCTGCAGGCGTGTGTGGTCGCGGCCGGTGACGACGGTCTGGATCCAGTGCGCGAATTCGACCGCGTAGGTCTCGGCGCTGGCATCGGGCGCGTCGAAGCGCACCTCGTACAGGTTGTGGGTCAGGCTGCCCGAGCCGATGATGAGCACGCCTTCGGCCGCCAGCGGCGCCAGCGCCTGGCCGTACGCATAGGCGCGCTCACCGTCCAGTCGCGCCGGCAGCGAAACCTGGAACACCGGCACATCGGCCTGCGGCAGCAGGTACAGCAGCGGTACCCAGGCACCGTGGTCCAGACCCCACTGCGTGTCGGCCTCGGCTGCGTAGCCGGCCGCGCGCAGCAGGTCGATGGCGCGCTGCGCCACATCGGGTGCGCCGGGCGCCGGGTATTGCAGCTGGTAGAGCGCGGGCGGGAAGCCGCCGAAGTCGTGAATGGTCTGCGGGCGCGGCGTGGTCGCCACGCGTGGCTCGCGCGTCGTCCAGTGTGGCGAGACGATGAGGATGGCCTTGGGCCTGGACAGGGTCTTGCCCAGCGCGGTCAACGCCGGGCCGGCCTGCCCGGGATCGATGGCGAAAGTGGGCGAGCCGTGGGAAATGAAGAGCGTGGGCAGTCGGGACGACATGGGGTTTCCTTGAAGTGGCCGCACAGGGCGTCCGAGCGGGAAACTGCACGAGAGGCCCGGTCGACGACCGTTCGAATGGCACGGTCGCCGCGGTCAAATTTCTTGACATTTCAGCGGGACCCTGACCAGGGGCCGGCGGCACCTGTGCGCTTCGCCCGCCTATCTGGTGCAGCACAGCACGGCAAGCCGCAGCACCCGACCGAGCTCGCACAGCACCAGGTGCTTGCCTAAGGCCACAGCCTATACCTCCCATACACTTCAACGAGAAGATGAGGGAGCAACATGGATAGGGTCGCGCAACTGCTGGATTCTCGACACGAGGGCTATTCCTATCGGCAAGCTTTTGTTCGCCTTTGGGCGCTCGCGTCAGACGATACGCGGCTCAACTCATGGGAACAGCAAGCGAACGAAGACACCATCTCCACGCACGTTGAAGCCTTTCTGGACCTGTTGCAGAGAGAAGTGCCACCGTCGCTCGACTACATCAACGCACAGCCGTTGGCACTGATCCGAGCTCTCGACGACTACCTCGCAAGCATCCGGCCTGCTGACTCTCGAAGTACAACAACCAGCCAAAACTCCTATGTAGTTGAAGAAGACGGAAAGGGCTACTGGCTTGTTTCAGTACCTCTTGCCGCACGCCGCCGAGCAGCGATGAACCGTCAACCAGCTCGCCTCGCTCGATGGTTCCACCATCATGCAGCGCTTCCTGCGAGGACTGCTCACGGCATCGAAGTCACCACAGCACTTTCCCGCTCTGCGCTGAACACAGCGCTCGAAGCCCTGTCCACCCAACCCGATGGGAGGCTCAAGGCGTGGGTTGCCCACTTTGACGATGACGCTGATGTGGTCTGGGACCGGACATCCAGCCCCGTAAAAAACTGGCGAACATCCACCGTGGAGCCTCACGATTCGCGACAAGGCTCAATGCTTCAGACGCTCGCCAACGCCGATCAGGCTGGCGCCCACGTGGTGGTATTTCCAGAGTTCACACTGGACCTCAAGCATCGCGATCAACTCACCGAATACTTGAGGAAAGAAGCTCCTCAGAACATTCAGCTGGTGGTGGGCGGTGCCTTTCACGAACCAGAACAGCCCACCAATCCTGCCGTGGCCTACAACACGGCTCCCGTGTTCACAGGCAATGGTCACAGGTTGTTTTCGCACCGCAAACTGCGACTATTTGGAAGAAGTGACATGGGAGCGGAGTTCGCCGAAGTCGGCAACAACCTGCATGTACTCATCACGCCGATCGGCTGCATGACTGTGCTGATCTGCAAGGACTTTATGGACGAAGACCCTCGGGTGGACAACCTGCTGGCCGAAGTCCCAGTCGATTGGGCGTGGATCCCAAGCTATGGAAACGAGATCACCCTCAAAGCCCACAAAGAACGCGCCAGGCGGCTGGCAACGGTAACGACAGGGACCTCATGCGCCGTGGCTCAAACGCAAAACACGGCGATGAAAGAGGCGGACAAACCTCAAGATCTCTTACCCGGATTCGCTCATGCAGCTGGCGAAACGGTAGCTTGCGATGTGTCGACGAACGGGGGATTGGTGGAATTTGGCCTGGAAACCCAAACGGTCGCTCCCCGAAAAAGCCGCCCTGCATTGAAGCGAGTGAAGTGAGCTCTTCTCTATGCCCTGCGAGCAGTCAAGGTTAAAACTGCACAGGAACATAAACCGATATAAACTTATCGACCGAACAATTTATAGTGGTTTATTCATGCACTGGCTCAACCACCTCCCAGACGATCTCATCGAACGCTTTGAACCGGCCGAGGCACTCACTCTGCTGCGTCAACAGGTAACACTGACTTCTGCGCAGATCGGCAAGCTGGATATCTACATACACCACTGGACATTGGTCCTCCTACAAAGAACCAGCGACCCGGAAGGCGTGCAGGAAATGCTGACGCTTTGCGAAATTGCTCAGGACCTGACTCCTGAAAACGCTGAAGGCCAAGCATTCCGTCAACGCTGGAACGGGTTTGAAGACCTGCTGGAAGCCAAGCACCGGCATCTCCAATCAAGGCGGCAAGTTGCGCCAGTCCAGCTCAAACAGCAGGACACGATTCTTCAAATCATCGAACACTCCGCCGAAGGGCGCGTAAAGCAACTCGATCTGGTTGAGCAGCTGCACTTGAGCAAGGGCCGCGTCAGCCAGATCCTTGGAGTCTTGGAAGCGCGCGCACTTATCACCCGGCAGCGCCAGGGCAAGGAAAGCTGGGTGAGCCTGACCCAAGCCCAGTCGGCGCCTGGGGCACCAGTGCAAGGCACCCCCTTTGGGCGCAGCAATGCCCGCTCGCACATTGGCGTCAACGTGTTCGCCATTCGCAAAGCCGCATAAGAAAGACATCCCCGTGCGCCCTGCCGTCATCAGCTTCTACAGCTACAAAGGCGGCGTTGGCCGCACCTTGCTGGCCGCCAACATGGCGGTGGCCCTCGCTCGCGAGGGAAAAACCCTGTTGTGGGACATGGACGTTGAGGCGCCCGGCCTGCACAACATCCAGTCGCTGCGAAACAAGGGTGCCATCAAAGAGGGTTTCTTCGACTGGTTGCTCGACTGGCAAAAGAACAAGCTGCGCCCACCGGGTCCGCAAGACCTGAACCGGTTCGCCAAGCTGATCCGTCCCACGCCCTTCACCCAGCTGTTCATCCTGCCCGCACACGGGGACGAAGCCGATGCAGCATCGCTGTACTTCGGCATTGACTGGGGTCACCTGCTGGGTGACACCCCCCCGCCAGGTCGCGACGTGTTCAATGAACTGTTCGAACACCTCGGTCGTGAGGGCTTCCGGCACATCCTGATCGACACCCGTACCGGGCTGACCGATCTAGGCGCGCTGCTGGCGGGAGCGCTGCCCGATGCGACTGTCATGGTCGGCGGCTATGGCCGCCAGAACCTCAAAGGACTAGGGCGTGTGCACACGGCACTGTCCAAGCTGGACCGAACCATCCGCCCCAGCAACACCGATCTGCGCCTCTTCCCTGTGGCATCGCCCATCCCGCAAGACGACACCGACAAAGTGGCCGCTGGCCGCAAGCTCTGGAGCGAGGCCTTCGGCATACCCGACTTGGCCTCGGTCCGCGAAATCCGCTACGACACAGCCTTGCCTTTCAGCGAAGACCTGCTCATCACCCAGAGCGAACGGACCATCGCTCAGGACTACGAGCGCATCTACCGCGACCTCTCGCAGTTCATCGACACCCTGTTTGCATCAGAGGCCGCCGAGCAAGCCGAGCAAGACGCCCGACCCGACATCTTCGACCGCGACCCGTCCGATCCGCATTCGTCCCGCGCCACGCAAGGCAAACGCTTTGAAGACCGGGTGGCCGACCTGCTGCGCCTGCTGGGTTACAGCGTGGAACGCGAGCAACTCATCGGACCCGACCGGGTGGACCTCGTGGCCCGCATCGAATCCGGTGTCGACACCCTGACCTACTTTGTCGAATGCAAAGACCACAAAAGCGCAGTAGCCAAAGAGGTGGTGGACCTACTGGGCTTGTGGCTGCGCAAACCAGCGGCACAGGCCATGCACGCGCGCGGCATGGTGGTGGCCAACGCGTTTTCCCCCGCCGCACTGGCCAGCGCCAAAGACCTGAACATCACGACCGCCACGCCGCAAGACCTGGAGCGGCGCCTGCTCGACTTCGACAAATACCTGTTCCAGCTGGCCGCCGATTTTGAGCAAACGCCGCTGGCCACCAGCTACGTCACGCAGGCCACCCAACCCGAACGCATCCGCGATCCGGGTGAGACTTCACCCACAAAAGAAGGCCCCCAGCCCGAGGCCTTGTCCGCCATCAATGACCTGGTCGCACACGGCATCGAATGGGCCAACGGCCGCGACAGCCGCCTCTGGGTTTTGCTGGGCGACTACGGCACCGGCAAAACCGCCTTCACCGAAAAACTGGCTTACGAACTGGCCAAGCGCGCCATGGCCGACGGCTCGGCGCCCGTGCCTCTGCGCGTGAGCCTGCGCGACTTTCCCAACAAGGTGCGGCAGGAAGACCTGCTGGCCGAACGCTGGCTTCAAGCCACCGGCCAGCGCAAAGACCCCAAGGTCTTGCTGCACCTGATCCAGCGCGGACGCATCGTGCTGCTGTTCGACGCCTTTGACGAAATGGGCATTGCCACCGCCGGGCGCAGCGTGGTGGACCAGTTCCGCATGCTGGTGGGCATCACCGCCAACCCCGGCGAAACGGCCACCGGCAACCGTGTGCTCATCACCTGCCGCGAACAGTTCTTCAAAGACCATGGCGACGCCATCAAGGCCGCCAGCGGGGAACAAGACCGCATCCCCTCCTCGCCCCTGCAAGACGTGGCCCAGCGTTTTGACGGCGCCATCCACACCGTGGCCACCTTCACGCCCGAACAGGTGCGCCAGTTCCTGGTGCAGCGCCTGGGCAAAGCCAAAGGCAACGAAGCCCTGACGTTCCTGCGCGAACAACGCATGATGGAACTGGGCGACCGGCCCCAGTTGCTGGACATCATCATCGCCAGCCTGCCCGCGCTGCAAGAGCGCCAGGCCCGCAGCGGCGAAACCCTGAGCACCGGCGCGCTGTACCAGACCTACACCAACAAATGGCTCGACGACTTCAAACCCGCTGAACGCCAAAGCAGCAGCGACATGCTGCGCAGCGTGCTCGAAGAACTGGCCCTGCTGCTGTGGCAACGCGTGGGCAACCGCATCCACTACGGCGACCTGTTTGCGCTCGTCAAGCAGCGGGTGGACCTGCGCGGCCAGCTGGACCCCAACCAGCTCGACGTGGAGCTGCGCACCGCCGCTTTCCTCTCGCGCACGCCCGACGGGCTCTACGGCTTTTCGCACCGCAGCTTTCTGGAGTTTTTCCTGGCGCGGCGCATCGAGCGCTCGGTGTGTGATCCGGCGGCGGGTGATGTGGCCGAGGTCTTGAACATCCCGCGCCTGTCGGCCGAGACCATCCGCTTTCTGCACGACCTGGTGCCCGTCGCTGACACAGCACGGCGCCAGGCGTTGCAGCAAGCGGTTCGCGGGCTGATGCAGGCCAACCGGTCTGAACCTGCCGCTGCGGCCAGCCGGGTCAACGCCCTGTGGCTGGGTTACAGGTTGGCCAACTTGGAAGCGGGCGGTTTCGCAGAAGGTCAGCAAGCCATGAAGGGCTGGATTCCCGACGGCGCGAATCTTGCCGGGCTGGACCTGAGCGAAATGCCACTGATGTTTCTGGCCGCGCCCAAGGCCGACTTGAGCAACAGCAAACTCACCGGGTGCGAGCTTTGGGGCTCAGACTTGCGCGGTGCGGTGCTCAGGCATGCCGACCTGCGACGGGCGCGGTTGATGAACGCCCAACTGCAAGACGCCCAACTGCAAGACGCCGACGCCAGCGATGTGGTGGCTGTGGAAGTGAACCTGCGCGGAGCCGATGCCACGGGCTCGACCTGGCTCAACGCGAAACTGCAGCGCGCTGACGTACAGGGCACGAACTTCAGCCAGGCCGATCTGCGTGCCGCCCAATTGGCTGGCAGCACCGGCAAACCGCTGCTCAGCGGTACCCGCACCCAGGGCCTGACCGCCCGCAACGCCACCGGCTGGCCTCTACAGGCCAGCGCACTCACCCACCCACCCCTGCACCACCTGGCGTTGGCGCCACAGGCCGCGCACATGGGCGCGGCCAACGCGGTGGCCTTCAGCCCCGATGGCCGCCACATCGCCAGCGGCGGCGACGACGGCACGCTGCGCCTGTGGGACGCCGCCACCGGCCAGAGCCTGCGCGTCATGGAAGGGCACAAGGGCTCGGTTCGCAGCACGGCCTTCAGCCCCGATGGCCGCCACATCTCCAGCGGCGGCGCTGACGGCACGTTGCGCCTGTGGGACGCCGCCACCAGCCAGAGCCTGTGGGTCATCGAAGGGCACAAGAGATCGGTTTTCAGCGTGGATTTCAGCCCCGATGGCCGCCACGTCGCCAGCGGCGGCGCCGACGGCACGCTGCGCCTGTGGGACGCCGCCACCGGCCAGAGCCTGCGGGTCATGGAAGGGCACAAGGGCTCGGTTAGCAGCGTGGCCTTCAGCCCCGATGGCCGCCACATCGCCAGCGGCGGCATAGAGGGCACGCTGCGCCTGTGGGACGCCGCCACCGGCCAGAGCCTGCGTGTCATCGAAGGGCAAAAAGACTGGGTTAACAGCGTGGCCTTCAGCCCCGATGGTCGCCACATCGCCAGCGGCGGCGACGACGGCACGCTGCGCCTGTGGGACGCCGCCACCGGCCAGAGCCTGCGGGTCATCGAAGGGCATAAGGACTGGATTCACAGAGTGGCCTTCAGCCCCGATGGCCGCCACATCGCCAGCGGTGGCAACGACGGCGCGCTGCGCCTGTGGGGCGCCGCCACCGGCCAGTGCCTGCGGGTCATCGAAGGGCACAAGAACATGGTTCTCAGCGTGACCTTCAGCCCCGACAGCTGCCACATCGCCAGCAGTGGCATGGACGGCACGCTGCGCCTGTGGGACGCCGCCACCGGCCAGAGCCTGCGGGTCATCGAAGGGCACAAGGACTTGGTTCGCAGCGTGGCCTTCAGCCCCGATGGCCGCCACATCGCCAGTAGCGGTGACGACTTCACGCTGCGCCTGTGGGAAGCCGCCACCGGCCAGAGCCTGCGGGTCATCAAAGGGCACACACGCTGGATTCTCAGCGTGGCCTTCAGCCCCGATGGCCGCCACATCGCCAGCGGTGGCATGGACGGCACGCTGCGCCTGTGGGACACCGCCACCGGCCAGAACCTGCGGGTCATCGAAGGGCACCAACGCTCGGTTAACAGCGTGGCCTTCAGCCCCGATGGCCGCCACATCGCCAGCGGCGGTGGCGATGGCACGTTGCGCCTGTGGCTGAGCGATGGGCACGAACAGCTCCGAATGCGCGGCGGAGATTCTTCGCTGGGCTTGTGGGCCGCCAAAACCCCATCCAATCCCGAGCCTCAACCACCCGCCAGCGCCTGGAACTGGGTCACCCTCGATTTCCGCCACGACCGGCGCGGCCTGTGGAGTGGGCAGGGCGACATCGTGGACACGGTGCGCTATGTAGACAGCACCGAAGCGCCGCAGCCTTGGCCCTGGATTCCGCGCTACTGGCGCGCCAGCGATGTGCCCGAGCTGCGGGCCGAGACAGTGAGCGCGAACCCTGCGCCCGGCGATAAACCCACAGCACCGCGCAAGCGTGCCGCCCGCAAGCCCAAGCCCTGACTTCCGTCGCAGTGGGCACGCGGCGGGATAATCCCGACATGGCAAAAAAACAGCGTGTGGTGGTCGGTTTGAGTGGTGGCGTGGACTCCGCAGTGAGTGCGCACCTGCTCAAGGAGCAGGGCTACGAGGTCATCGGCATCTTCATGAAGAACTGGGAAGACGATGACGACGGCGAGTACTGCTCGACGCGGCAGGACTTTTTGGACGCGGCCAGCGTGGCCGATGTGTTGGGCATCGAGATCGAGCACGTCAACTTCGCGGCCGAATACAAAGACCGCGTGTTTGCCGAGTTCCTGCGCGAGTACCAGGCCGGGCGCACACCCAACCCCGACATCCTGTGCAACGCCGAGATCAAGTTCAAGGCCTTCCTGGACCACGCCATGCGCCTGGGCGCCGAGAAGATCGCGACCGGCCACTACGCCCGTGTGCGCCTGAACGAAGCGACCGGGAAACACGAGCTGCTCAAGGGCCTGGACCCGCTCAAGGACCAGAGCTACTTCCTGCACCGCCTGAACCAGGCGCAGCTGGCCAAGACGCTGTTCCCGGTGGGTGAGCTGCCCAAGACCGAGGTGCGCCGCATCGCGGCCGAGATCCAACTGCCCAACGCGAAGAAGAAGGACAGCACCGGCATCTGCTTCATCGGCGAACGGCCGTTCCGCGACTTCCTCAACCGCTACATCGCCAAAGAGCCCGGACCGATCAAAGACCCGACCGGCCGCACCATCGGCCAGCACGTGGGCCTGAGTTTCTATACGCTGGGCCAGCGCCAGGGACTCGGGATTGGCGGCGTCAAGGCCAAGGGTGCGCAAAAGGGCGGCAACGAGCACGAGCCCTGGTTCGTCGCGCGCAAGGATGTGGAGAAGAACATCCTGTGGGTGGTGCAGGGTCACGACCACCCCTGGCTGCTGGCCCCCAGCCTGCGCGCCGAGGAGCTGAGCTGGGTCGCGGGTGAAGCGCCGGCGGCCACGCAGATCGCGGCCAAGACGCGCTACCGCCAGGCCGATGCGCCCTGCACACTGGAGACCGACGCCACCGGCATCACGCTGCGTTTTGCCGAGGCGCAATGGGCGGTGACGCCGGGCCAGAGCGCGGTGCTGTACGACGGCGACGTGTGCCTGGGCGGCGGCGTGATCCACACCGAAGCTGCCAACGCGCCGCCCTGAGCACCGGGACACCGTGCACACACAGCAAGTCCTGTCCGACTGGTTCCGCATCCTGCAATGGGGTCGGGCTTACGACCGCCCGCGGTTCGCGGCAGACCTGACAGCCTCGGCCGTGGTGACGCTGCTGCTCATCCCGCAGAGCCTGGCCTATGCGCTCCTGGCGGGCCTGCCGGCCGTGACCGGCCTGTACGCCAGCCTGCTGCCGCTGGTGGTGTACGCGCTGATGGGCACCAGCCCGGTGTTGGCGGCCGGGCCGGCGGCGCTGCGCTCCATCATGTCGCTGGCCGCGGTCGGTGCGGTGGTCACCGTGGGCAGTGCGGACTTTGTTGCGGCGTCACTGCTGCTGGCGGTGCTGGTGGGCGTGCTGCTGCTGCTCATGGGCAGCCTGCGCATGGGCTTCATCGCCGGCTTCCTGAGCGCGCCGGTGCTCTCGGGCTTTGTCACCGCTTCGGGCCTGCTGATCGCCATGAGCCAGCTGCCCCACCTGCTGGGCGTTCCGCTGCGCAGCAGCAACCTGGGGGCGTTCGTGCAGAGCCTGTGGCAACGCCTGGGCGATCTGCACCCGCTGACCTGGATGACCGGGCTGTCCGCATTGCTGGCGCTGTGGGCGGCACGCCGCTGGCTCAAGCCTTTTCTGCAACGCCTGGGCCTGAACGCTGGCGCGGCCGACCTCGCGCTCAAGGCGGCACCCTTGCTGATCCTGCTGGGCTTCATCGCCTTGTCGCAGGCACTGAGCTGGGCCGGCCAGGGCCTGGCGGTGGTGGGAACGGTGCCCGGTGGTCTGCCGCCCTTCACGCTGGGCCAGGTGCTGGGGGTGGCCCCCTCGACCCTGCAGGCGCTGCTGCTGCCGGCGCTGCTGATCGCCATGCTGACCTTTGTCGAGCAGATCTCCATCGCCCAGGCCTTTGCCGCGCGGCGGCGCGAGCGCGTGGACGGCGACGCCGAGATGCGGGCCATGGGGGCGACCAACCTGGCCGCCGGACTGACCGGTGGCTTCGCGGTGGGTGCGAGCTTCTCGCGCAGCGCCGTGCTGCACGAGGGTGGCGCACACACACCAGCCGCGGGCCTGATGACCGCCCTGCTGCTGGGCCTCACGGCGATGTTTTTCACGCCCTGGCTGCACCACCTGCCGCTGGCGGTGCTGGCGGCCACCATCCTGATGGCCCTGGGCAGTCTGCTGGACTTTGGCAGCTTTGCGCGCACCTGGCGTTACTCGCGGGCCGACTTTGCCGCGCAGGCGCTCACCTTCGGCGTGACGCTGCTGGTGGACCTGGTCACCGGCCTGACGGTCGGTGTGATCGCCTCGCTCACGCTGCACATCTGGCGCAGCAGCCGGCCGCACATCGCGGTGGTCGGCAACGTGGCCGGCACCGAGCACTACCGCAACGTGCTGCGCCACCAGGTGGTGACACAACCACACGTGCTGGGCCTGCGGGTGGACGAGAGCCTGTTCTTTGCCAACGCGCGCTACCTGGAAGACCGGGTGGCCGCCGAGCTGACCAGCCGGCCGGACGTGCGCCACGTGGTGCTGCAGTGCACCGCCGTCAACGACATCGACGCCAGCGCCCTGGAGAGCCTGCGCAGCATCCACCAGCGCCTGCAGGATGCGGGGGTGCAACTGCACCTGAGCGAAGTCAAGGGCCCGGTGATGGACCGGCTGCGGCGCAGCGACTTCCTGGACAAGCTGTCCGGCCGCGTATTCCTCACGCACCACCAGGCGATCAGCGCGCTCAGCCAGTCGCAGCCGGACCCCGCGGCGCAGATCTGACCGGGGCGCGCGGGCGTTCGGTCAGCCCTTGCGGCGCAGCAGCCGCACATGCATGGGCCGCACGAAGTGCGCGCCGTCGGCCGTCATGTGCGGCAAGAACGCCATGCGCACCCGCTCGGCCAGGGCCGGGGTGATGAAGTGGTCGGCAAAGCAGGGGTAGAGCATGCGCTGCTCGAACTCGGCCCAGTCCCGGAAGTGGGCCGGCTGCGCGAACCGTCGCTCGGCCATGGCCTCCCAGTGGATGCCGGCCGCCAGGGCGCGGTCCAGCGCGGCCTGCGCGGCCCGGCGCACCGTGTTTTCGTCGTTGTAGAGACGGACGATCTCGTTGAGGGCGCCGCCGAAGATGGGTTCGCTCACATAGAACCAGCCACCGGGCTTGACCACGCGGGCCACCTCGACCAGCGCCTGGTCCATGGCATCCAGCGGCACGTGGTGCAGACTTTTCAGCATCAGGGCCCCATCGAAACTGGCGTCGGGGAAGGGCACGGCCTCGGCGCTGCCGGCCATGAACACCAGCCGTTGCTGCGGGTTGGTCACGTTCTTGGCGTGCTGCACCTCGTCCACCTCCAGCCCCACCAACTGGGCGCCGGGGTAGCGCTGCACCAGGCTGCGCGCCAGCCGCGCGTTGCCGCAGCCCAGTTCGATGAGGCGCTGCTCGGCCAGGGGCACCAGGTCGGCCAGCACGTCCAGCTCGTCGCGCACCTGGGCCAATTGGTCGGGATCGATCGGGTGGTGTGCCATCGGTGCGCTCTCCGTTTCGAAGCATGGATTGAGGTCCTTCATTGTTATCACTGCCGATGGTGTGGGGGCACTCATGTGGGGGCTTTGGGCACGGCGGCGGGCGGCGCGGCTCCGAACGGGCGGTCTGTTGGTCGGTCGATAAGGATCGGGGCAGGACGCGCAAGGCCGTGCGACCGCCGTTTCGCCCTGTGCGGGAATTTTTGCTGGCGCAGCCACCCGGAAACGGCTACAACCACATACCTATATAAAGAAACAACCATGAACAATCTCTTCCAGTTCGGCGAAACCGTCGCCGGCTACCCGGTGCGGGTGGTCAACGAACGCACCGTGCGAGCCGCCGCTGGCCTGCTGTTCTTTCCGGCGGTGGTGTCGTTCATGAACGCGCTGCTGACCGCCAACTACCAGCCCACGCGCCTGTTCGTGATCGCGTTCCTGATCGACATGGCGCTGCGCATGCTCAACCCGCGCTGGGCGCCCAGCATGATCGTTGGCGGCTGGATCGTGCGAAACCAGACGCCCGAATGGGTGGGCGCGCCGCAAAAGCGCTTTGCCTGGGGCCTGGGCCTGCTACTTGGCATGGCCATGCTGTACCTGATGGTGTTCAACCGCTACATGGGCCCGCTGAACATGCTGATCTGCGCCAGCTGCCTGACGCTGATGTTCTTTGAAACCGCCTTCGGCATCTGCCTGGGCTGCAAGCTCTACAACGTCTTCAACCGCGACAAGGCCCAGCTCTGCCCCGGCGGCGTGTGCGAAGTGCCGGCGCAACCCAAAGGCTGGGGCATCGCCCTGCCGCAGGCCGCGGTGCTGGTGCTGTTTGTGGGCGCCATCGTGGCCGCCAAAGGCTGGGTGGACCGGACCGGGGCGGTGCAGGGTGGCTTCGACGACATGGCCACGCTGGAAGAGATGGGCCTGAAGCCCACACCGGGCGTCACCAGCGCGGCCGAAGCCGAACGCTGCCAGGTACCCGCCTTTGCCAAGGCCATTGGCCACGAAGCGATGTGGAAGCAGCACAACGGATGCAGGTGACGCCCCCTGCGCCGCCTGGCGGCGTCACCCCCCACTGGGGGGCGGCACTGGCGGCCCGGCGAAGCCGGTTCCGCGGTGCCCTGGAACCAACTCCCCCTCCGGCGCGAAATGTCTTGATCCGAGGATGCGGTGGAACCGGCTTTGCCGGGCCACTCGCATCGCCCCCTGGGGGGTGACGCGCCGTCAGGCGCGGCGCGGGGGGTTCTCAGTCCTCCTGGTGCAGCTTCTCGTGGATCTTCTTGGTGGTGCGCCAGACGCCCCACAGCACCAGCGGGACCATGGCGCCGGCCAGCATCTCGGCATTGATCGGAAGACCAGCGGCTTTGCCGGCTTTGCCCAGGTACAGCACGAGGCTGATCACGTAGTACGAGATGGCCGCGATCGACAGGCCTTCCACCGTGCTTTGCAAGCGCAGCTGCAGTTCCTGCCCCTTGGTCAGCTTGGCCAGCAGCTGCTGGTTCTGCTCTTCGGTGGCGATGTCCACCCGCGTGCGCAAGAGCGCGCTGGTGCGGGTGATGCGTTCGGACAGCGAGGCCAGGCGCTGCGCCGTGGCGCTCACCGTGGCCATGGCCGGTGAGAGCCGGCGCTGCATGAATTCACCGATGGTCTGCGTGCCCGGAATCGGTTGTTCCCGGATTTCCGCGATGCGCTGGCCCACCAGCGCGTCGTAGGCCTGGGTGGCCGAGAAGCGGTAGGCGTGCTCGGCGGTGGCGCGCTCCACGCCCGCAGCCAGCGACACCAGGGCATCGAGCAAGGCCTGGTCGGTGGCGCTCTTGTGCTCCATCTGGGCGGTGATGTCGGCCAGCTGCTGCTCGGACCGCGCGAGCAAGGGACCCAGCTGCTTGGCCACCGGCAGCCCCCGCAGGGCCATGAGCCGGTAGGTCTCGATCTCCAGCAGGCGCTGCGAGATGCGGCCGGCCCGGGTTTCGGTGGTGTCGGACGGCGCCACCACCAGCATACGCTCGTAACCCGACTCGCGCAGCATGAAGTCCGTGACCACCATGGAATGCGCGTTGTTGCCCATGAGCGAGGCCACCACGGTGTGTTCGCCCAGCCAGGTGCGGGCCTGGGTCAGCGTCTCCTGGGGGTGCCGCAGGTCGCCGTGCAGCATGACGAGCTTGATGGCGGCGAAGGTGCGCCCTGGGATGCCGGCGATCCACTCGTGCGGCAGCACGATGTGCGAGAGCAGCTCGGGATCGCGCGAGCCCAGGAAAGCCGTGGCCGGCAGCGGCTGCACCAGCGAGTACCGGGTGAACTCGGTGTGGCGCTCCCATTTGAGCGTGTAACCCGGCAGGCGCAGGCGCAGGAAGTTGCCCTGCATCTGCTCGGGCTGCAGGTCTTGCTGACCGGGCAGGCGCTGGAGGTGCTCGTGCTCCTGTTCGCGCGTCACGCCTTCGTTGAACACCGCGACGAACACCACCAGCGCGGGCAGGTGCACCCGCGCGGGCGGGCGGGCATGCACCTCGTTGTGCAGCAGCTCGCGCTGCGGATCGCTGGGGGGCAACTGGTAGGCGTGGGATTCCATGGCGCGATTGTGCCGCGTGGTCCCGCCTGCCCAGGCGTGGACCTCGTCCATCCCGCTGAAGTCCTGCCGTAGGGGCTGTTGTGGATTGAAAGCTTCGAGGACCAGCCAAGAAAAACCCGCCAGACCGTGAGGCCGGGCGGGTTGAAGGCCACGTCCGGGAGGACAGACGTGGCGTCAGGGATGGGGCCGATCAGAACGGGATGTCGTCGTCCATGTCGTCGAAGCCGCTTGCCGGCCGGGCCGCTGCGGGGGCGGGCGCCGGGGCCGGGCGGGCGGCAGGCGCCGGGCGCGGCGCAGCGGCCGGGCGGCTGTAGCCACCGCCACCACCGCCTTCTTCACCACCGCCCATGCCTTCGCGGCCGCCGAGCAGCTGCAGTTCGGTGGCGATGATGTCCACGGTGTTCTTCTCGACGCCGGTGGCCTTGTCAACGTAGGTGCCGTACTTCAGGCGGCCTTCGACATAGATCGGGCGGCCCTTCTTGACGTATTCGCCGGCGATCTCGGCCAGGCGGTCGTAGAAGGTGACGCGGTGCCACTGGGTGTCTTCGATGGTCTCGCCGCTGTTCTTGTCCTTGCGGCGGCTGGAGGTGGCCACGCTCACGTTGGCCACGGCCTGGCCGGAGGGCAGGTAACGGATTTCGGGGTCGCGGCCGCAGTTGCCGACGAGAATGACTTTGTTGACGGATGCCATGTGAGGGATGTCCTGAACGGAGGGGGGACGCGGTGGCGCGGGTGCGCCGGACGGTCATTGTGCCGCATGTGAGCGCCGGTGTTGAGCGCCGTCCAGCCCCTCTTGGGCAGGCCGGTTCGGGGGCAAGGTGGTCCGAGTGCTCTGGCGCCGGCGGTGGATCGGGTGGCGCCATCGGCCCGCAGCAGGCGCTGCATGAGAGGCAGACCGGACTTTTTCAGCATCTGCAGGACGAGCTGTCTGGCGTCCAGTGCTGTCGAGGCCGAACCATGGTGTCTCGGGTCTGGTGGTGCGTTCGGCCGTTGGCAACCTCGGCCATATTCGCTTGGTCGCCGTCACCAGGCTGGGTGCGGTGCGACGCTGACCCCGCTCATCAAGGTCCTGTGACCTGTCGGCGGCCGCCCGATGCGAAGCGGGCCCCGCAGCCTCAGGCGTGAAGCGAAGGCGCCTTCATGGGCGAGGCCACCAGCAGCCACAGCAGCATCAGCGCGGCGCTGAACACGAAGATGCCGCCGCTGCCCCAGGTCTTGACCACCAGGCCACCCAGGCTGCCACCGGTGAAGATGCCCAGCGACATCAGGGTGTTGTAAACGCCGAGCGCCGCGCCGCGCTGGCGCGGTTCGGCCAGGCGCGAAGCCAGGCTGGGCTGGCTGGCCTCCTGGGCGTTGAAACCGACGAAGTACAGGCACAGCAGCAGCGAAACAGCCCAGACCGACGGCGCGTTCAGGCTCAGCAAAAAGCCCAGCTGCACCAGCGCGATGAGCGCGATGGTGCCCAGGTACACCTGCTTGAAATAGCCCTTGCGCTCCAGGCGGAACAGCAACCCGCCAAGGATCAGCAGCGAGCCCAGCACCGCGGGCAGGTAGACCTTCCATTGCGCGGCGCTGGCCACGCCGGCTTCGGTCAGCAAGGCAGGCACCGACATCCACATCGCGATCTGCACCGCGTGCAGCACGAACACGCCCAGGTCCACCCGCAGCAATTCCGCGTTCTTCAGCACCTCTTGCAGGCCGCCACGCGACGGCGGCACGTGTTGCAGCGGCTCGGGCGGCACCACCCAGGCCACCACCGCCATGCCGGTCAGCGCCAGCGCGGCGGTCATGACGAACAGGCCCGAGAGGCCGATGTGCGGCACCAGCACCGGCGCGAGCACCAGCGACAGCGCGAACATGAGCGCGATGCTGATGCCGACCAGCGCCATCGACTTGGTGCGCACCTGGTCGCGTGTGAGGTCGGCCAGCAGCGCGGTGACAGCGGCCGAAATGGCGCCCGCACCCTGGATCGAGCGCCCCGCCACCAGCCAAGGCAGGCTGGGCGCCCAGGCCGCCACCAGACTGCCCACCACGAACAGCGCCAGTCCGGCCAGGATCACGGGCTTGCGGCCCAGCCGGTCCGAGGCCATGCCCAGCGGCACCTGCAGCATCGCCTGCGTCAGGCCGTAGGCGCCCATGGCCAGCCCGACCAGCCACGGGTCGTCACCGCCGGGGTAGTGTTTGGCTTCCATCGCGAACACCGGCAGCACCAGGAACAGCCCCAGCATGCGCAAGGCATAGATGGAAGCCAGCGAGAGGCTGGCCCGGCGTTCGCCCGCCGTCATGCGCGCCGCGTCGGCTGCGGCGGGCGTCATCGGAGAAGCGGTGTTCAGGGAAGGCACGGCGGGGCGTGAAGGGATGCGGGAAGCTGCGTATTGTGTCCGAAAGGCCGCGACGGCAAAGGCGGCGTCGACGCGACACAGCGCGGCGCCGTATCATGCAAGGTTGCCTTTTTGACACCCGCCCTGTGGACTCCAAGCCTTCCCATCTGCCCCCGACGCCCGCCAGCGCCACCGTGCTGTCGGTGCGCGGCGCGCGCACGCACAACCTCAAGAACATCGACCTGGACATCCCCAAGCACGCGCTGGTGGTGATCACCGGGCTGTCGGGCTCGGGCAAGTCCAGCCTGGCGTTCGACACGCTGTACGCCGAGGGCCAGCGCCGCTATGTGGAAAGCCTGAGCGCGTATGCGCGGCAGTTTTTGCAGCTGATGGACAAGCCCGACGTGGACCTGATCGAAGGGCTGTCGCCCGCGATCGCCATCGAGCAGAAAGCCACCAGCCACAACCCGCGCTCGACCGTGGGCACGGTGACCGAGATCCACGACTACCTGCGCCTGCTGTACGCCCGCGCTGGCACACCCTACTGCCCCGACCACGACCTGCCGCTGGCGGCGCAAAGCGTGGCGCAGATGGTGGACACCGTGCTGGCCCTGCCCGAAGGCACCAAGCTGATGATCCTGGCGCCGGTGGCGCGCGAAAAGAAAGGCGAGTTCGCCGACCTCTTTGCGGAGATGCAGTCGCAGGGCTATGTGCGCTTCCGCCTGAATGGCCAGGTGGTGGAGGCCGAAGCCCTGCCGGCACTGAAGAAGACCGAAAAGCACAACATCGACGTGGTGGTCGACCGCATCAAGGTGCGTTCGGCCGAAGAAGAGGGGACCAACCCACAACGCCAGCGTCTGGCCGAGAGCTTTGAAGCGGCCTTGCGCCTGGCCGAAGGCCGCGCGCTGACGGTGGACATGGACACGGGTGCAGAACTGGCCTTCTCGGCCAAGTTCGCCTGCCCGGTCTGCACCCACACCGTGGGCGAGTTGGAACCCCGCCTGTTCTCGTTCAACTCGCCCATGGGCGCCTGCCCGGCCTGCGACGGCATCGGCCACACCGAGGTGTTCGACCCCGAACGCGTGGTCGCCTTTCCCACGCTGAGCCTGGCCAGCGGCGCGATCAAGGGTTGGGACCGCCGCAACGGCTACTACTTCGCGATGATCGAGAGCATCGCCGCGCACTACGGCTTCGACGCCGAAGCCGCATGGGAGAGCCTGCCCGCGAACGTGCAGCAGGTGCTGCTCTACGGCTCGGGCGAAGAAGAGATCAGGTTCAGCTACGCGCTCGAATCGGGCGAGCGCGCGGGCAAGAAGGTCACGAAGAAACACCCGTTCGAAGGCATCATCCGCAACTTCGAGCGCCGCTACCGCGAGACCGATTCGGTTGCGGTGCGCGAGGAACTGGCGCGTTACCGCAGCACCCAGCCCTGCCCGGAATGCCACGGCACACGGCTGCGCAAGGAAGCGCGCCATGTGTTTGTGGGCGAGGGCGAGCAGCGCCAGCCGATCTACAAGGTGAGTCACATCACGCTGGGCGAGGCGCTGGACTACTTCCGCCGGCTCGAACTCCAGGGCGCGAAGGCCGACATCGCCGCGCGCGTGGTCAATGAAATCCGCCAGCGCCTGACCTTCCTCAACGATGTGGGCCTGAACTACCTGAGCCTGGACCGCAGCGCCGACACGCTGTCCGGCGGCGAGGCACAGCGGATCCGGCTGGCCAGCCAGATCGGTTCGGGCCTGTCGGGCGTGATGTACGTGCTCGACGAACCCAGCATCGGCCTGCACCAGCGCGACAACGACCGCCTGATCGGCACGCTGCAGCACCTGCGCGACCTGGGCAACACCGTTCTGGTGGTCGAGCACGACGAGGACATGATCCGCACCGCCGACCATGTGATCGACATCGGCCCCGGCGCCGGCGTGCACGGCGGGCGTGTGATGGCGCAGGGCACCTGCGAACAGGTGATGGCCGACCCGAATTCACTCACTGGCCAGTACCTCAGCGGCGCCAAGCAGATCGCGGTACCGGTACGGCGCACGCCCTGGCTGCCGGTGATCAAGCCCGAGGTGAAAACCGCGCCGGTCAAGTCGCGTTTCCCGATGAGCCCGGCGGCCGAACGCCGCGCCGAACGACAGGCCGCGCACGAAGCCACGCTGGGCGAGCTGCAGGAAATCCGCGTGGTCAACGCCACCGGCCACAACCTCCAGGGCGTGAGCGTGGCCTTCCCGGTCGGCCTGCTGACCTGCGTGACCGGTGTCTCCGGCTCGGGCAAATCGACCCTGGTCAACGACACGCTGTACGCCGCGGTGGCGCGCACGCTCTACCGCTCGCACGACGAGCCGGCCGAACACGAGGCCATCGAAGGCATCGAACACTTCGACAAGGTCATCAACGTCGACCAGAGCCCCATCGGCCGCACCCCGCGCAGCAACCCGGCCACCTACACCGGCCTGTTCACCGGCATCCGCGAACTGATGGCCGAGGTGCCGATGGCGCGCGAGCGCGGCTACGGCCCGGGGCGCTTCAGTTTCAACGTGGCCGGCGGCCGCTGCGAGGCCTGCCAGGGCGACGGCGTGGTCAAGGTGGAGATGCACTTCCTGCCCGACGTCTATGTGCCCTGCGAGGTCTGCCACGGCCAGCGCTACAACCGCGAAACGCTGGAGGTCCAGTACAAGGGCCGCAACATCGCGCAAATCCTGGACATGACGGTGGAGAAAGCGGCCGAGTTCTTCAGCGCCGTGCCGACGCTGCACCGAAAACTGCAGACCCTGCTGGACGTGGGCCTGTCCTACATCCGCCTGGGTCAGAGCGCGACCACGCTCTCGGGCGGCGAGGCGCAGCGCGTGAAGCTGGCGCAGGAGCTGAGCAAACGCGACACCGGCCGCACGCTCTACATCCTGGACGAACCCACCACCGGCCTGCACTTTGCCGACATCGAGTTGCTGCTCAAAGTGCTGCACCAGCTGCGGGACGCGGGCAACACCATCGTCATCATCGAGCACAACCTGGACGTGATCAAAACCGCCGACTGGCTGATCGACATGGGCCCCGAAGGCGGCTCGGGCGGCGGCACGGTGGTGGCCCAGGGCACACCCGAAACCGTGGCCGCCTGCACAGCCAGCCACACCGGGCGGTATCTGGCGCGGCTGCTCGGGCGCTGAACCCGAATACAGCCCAGATTGGATATCCGATATCGGTTCTCCGATACCGGATATCCAATTCAAGTCTTTGTTTTACAAAGACTTTTTCCTAAGATTGTCTAAAAATTGTCTGAATTCGACCCGAAAACTTCAGTCTTTAGACAATGGCGGGGACCGAGTCCACACTGCGCCGACACCCCTTCGGTTGGCCACAATGGCCTTGTCCTTGTTGGACATTTCGCTCAGCAGATTCTTCACTCGGTTGGCTTTCTGAAGCGCCGTCAGCCCCGCAGGCATCGCCTCCAGCAAAGCTTGCTCAATGTCCTCACGCGTTGCCTTGCCAAACCGGTCGATCAAGCCAAGCACCAATTGCTTGAGTGCCGGTTTCTGCAGCCCAGCCAGACGTGAGTACTGTCCACGTTGGTTGGTGGCGTCGGCCACCGCTGCCGCGATGTGAACGGTGGGGGATCGCCCTTCGAGCAGTTTGCGCCGTCGCAGATCAGCCAACACACTGGCATCAATCGGTCGCCGTTTCTGAACGTGGTCCAGCGCGATGACATCCGCCAGGGAAAGATGGGATGCTAGCAACAAGGCGCGGGTAAAGGCTGGATCAATCTCCCGACCGTAGATGCGGACAGACACCGCAGGGGGCGCAAGTCTGATATCGAAGTCTGGCAAGGGGAAATGCCGGTCACGTTGCGTCCGGTACATCCGCTTGATGCCGCTGCCGATAGTGTCGATCAACCCAAGCTCCACCATGGCATCCGCCAGGCACGGGTTGCGATACAGGTGCGTGGCGTGCGATGCATCCAAAACCTTGTCGATGGATCCCGGAATGAAGCCGCCCGCGTTTGAAAACAAGAGTGAGGCAGGCGATTCCTTGACTTGAACACGGCCACCTAGTGCGTAGTCCTGGTGCGCCACACAGTTCAACAACGCCTCGCGGATCACCCAGTCGTCGTAGTTCGGAACCTCCAGTGGCGCCAGCTGTCCGGGCGGAAGTATCCGAACGGTGTGGATGCGGATCTTCGACACGAGATCGTCCACCGCCACCACGAACGGCAGTGAGAAATGCTGGTAATCCAGGGGTTCATCCTGATCGGTCAACAACTGCCATGTCAGACGCGGGGACACATCGTCCAATGTGGACACCGCATCCCGATGACCGAACAACAGCAAGGCCGCCCGTGTCAGCACGCCTTGGCGCGACAGCCGAAGCTCTGCCAGGAATCGCTCCGCCGACCACTGCTGCATTTCGTCAAGCCGTCGTGGGTGCTTCTTCGCATACAGGGCTCGGCCTCGCTCCAACGCCTCTGGCGAAAGGAGCCCAAAGTCGTGCGATACGCAATGGGCCGTCCAGTCCAATGCGGATGACTGCATCCGGATGGCTTCGAACTTGGAACCCAGCGCCCCCAGCGACTCGCCGGCGCGGCCATAGAAATGCCCTTTCCAAGCCACCGGCTGCCCCCGCGGCGCAGGCGAAATCTGAAACATCAGAACGCGGGCACCTAGCACGCAGTCGGCATGCGGCACCTCGAAGATCTGCACAAAACCATGTGACGGCGACGTGCCCAAAGCCACCAAATGTTTGAGGTCATTCAGCGCGGCAGCACCGTTCCGGAACGTACTGCCCACCACGGGCCGCAACCCTGTTTGAGCGTCTCGTCTGTCCTTGACACCCAACACCAGCCACGCACTGTCCCGCTCCAGCAGATTGGCTTCGTTCGCCAGAGCCGACACGTATTTGCCCAGCTCGTCGATATCGAAAGAATTCTTGGCCTCCTTGAAGTCCAGCCACTCCGTTTCCGCGGGCATTGCCCTGAATCCGTCCAACAAACGCGCCGCTTCGACCGCATCGATCATCGTGCCCTCCCCTTCATCGCCTCTGTGATTTGCACCGTCTGCACGCTGACCGTGGTCACTCGCTGCAGCAGGTCCACCAACCTTTCCTGGTGGTAGTCGAAACGGTAGGTGTCGAACTTCAGGAGATGAGTCATGGGTTCCCTGCACGCCCTGGCGCTAAGGGCCAGAGTCTGCGGGAATTATGTCTGTCGCACAGACAACGCTCAGCGCCGGTCGCGGTACGCCAGACCGATGCTGGCGCTGGCCACCGTGCGCCGACCCACCAGCGGGCTGCGCGCAGCCGCGCCCTGAAGCTGCGACAAGCCCACACCGCCGTAGGCCACCCAGCGCTCGCTCAGCGCGGACGTAAGGCTCCAGCCCAAGGAGGCGCTGTCCCAGCCGGCGCCGATGGCGTAAGGCGCGCGCCCACTGCTGGCCGCCGCTTCGGGGCTGATGCCGAAGTTCGTGCGGTGGGCCAGCGCGTTGCCCCAGCCCACACCGAAGGAGGCGTCCCAATAAGTACTGGCCGAGAGGGGGTGGCGGTACCCCAGCCCAGCCCCCAGCCCCAGCCCCGAACCCCGACCCAGCAGGTCTTGTGTGGCGCTGAGGCTGCCGGTCCAGCGCGACCCGAGGTCGACGCTGGCGTTCACGCGTCCCAGCAGGGTGGCGCGCACATCGGGCAGGCCTTGCAGCACCGCATCGTCGGCCGAGTCCCGCGCCTCACGGATGCGCAGCGAGGTGCTCAGGCGCCAGCCCCCTTGGCTCACGAGCACGGTGCTCAGGCCAGCGTCCACGGTCTCGCGGCCCACGCTCAGCAGGTTGGCGGCCGGGCCCGCGGCCAGGCGAAAGCGCCCGATCTGAAAGGCCCACACGGGGCTGAGGCTCAGGCGCTGGTCGGACTCGCCGATGTGGGCGGCCGTCGACACGAGGGCCGCGCCGATCACGTAGTCGCGTCTGGCCTGCAGGGCCGGGTCCTCGTCGGCCTGCGCCGCGGCGGTGCACAGCACCAGGCCAGCAGCCAAGGCGGAGCGCGACACGGGGTGGCGGAACACAGGGAACACCAGAATCACAGCCGACCCAGGTCCTCGATCGCATCGATCACCATGCCGGTGCCCACGGCGTTGAGCAGGATGTCGGTCGCGACCCGCACGAACTTGTGGCCCGCCGGGGGCGTGCCCAGCTTCACCTGCACGCTGGTCGGCACGTTGTAGACCACGACGTCGCGCGGCAGCGGTTCACCGCGCTGCCATTGCCTGACCTGGCCGGGCGGCTGGCAGCCGTTGCCCTTCTTGGCCAGCCCGGGAGGGCACTTGCCGGCACGCCAACGCGGTTCGTAATAGTCGCGTGCGGCGCGGCGCTGGGCTTCATCGAAATAGCCGCCGATCTGGATCTGCACCGACACACCCCCCGCCTGCGCGTTGGCACGAGGACCATCATCGCGTCCGCCGCCGGAGCGGCGCTCGTCGTCGTGGCCACCACGGTGGCTCTTTTCTTTTTTGTGATGCCCGTCTTCCACCCATTGGGGCTTGCCGGCCACAGCGGCCGGCAGGCTGGCACCCAGCACCAGGGTCAGACACAGAGTACGCAGGCAGGCAGGTGACATGGCGTTGGCAAAAGAGATGGACACGCCACAAGTGTGCACCAGAGCCCGCTCACCGCGGTAAGCAAAAGTGGCCGGTCGTACGGTACGCAGTGGCCACAGTGCCAGGTGGTGGGCGGGCTGGCAGACTCGCGCCATGGCTCACACCGAAACCGAACTCAAGCTCAGCCTGGCGGCGCACGACGTGCCGCGCCTGCTGGCGCCCCCCCTGCTGGCCGCGCCCCCGCGCACTGAGCACTTGCTCAACACCTATTTCGACACGCCGGACCTGGCGCTCAAGGCGCTGCGCATGGCGGTGCGCGAGCGCGTTGTGGGCGAGCGTACCCTGCTCACCGTGAAGACCGCCGGCCAATCGGTCAACGGACTGACGCAGCGCAGCGAGTGGGAAGGCCCGACCACCCCCGGCGCGCTGGACTTTGCGGCGCTGGTGGACGACTCCGCCCTGGCGGCGATGCTGACCCGGATCGCACCCGCCCTGCGCCCCGTGTTCCGCACCGACTTCACCCGCCGCAGCTGGGTGCTCGCGCACGCGGGTGCGCGCATCGAAGTGGCGCTGGACGACGGCGCGATCACCACCGGCCACACCCAACAGACGCCGCAAGGCACGCGCAGCGAAGCCCTCCTCGAACTGGAGCTGGAACTGCTGGACGGGCCGCCCGCGGCCTTGACGGCCCTGGCCCAGGCGCTGGAGCAAGAGGGCGCGCGCGAGGCCGGCGAACGCTGGCTGCACCCGTCGGACCGCAGCAAGGCCCAGCGCGGCCTGGCGCTGTTCTTGCAAGACAATCCCACCCCATCTGCATGACCCTCCGGGAGACGATCACCATGTCCGCCATCACCCTGCGTTTCCTGGCCGAGCCCAGCACCGTCAACTTCGGCGGCAAGGTCCACGGCGGCACCGTCATGAAATGGATCGACGAAGCCGGCTACGCCTGCGCCACCAGCTGGTCCAAGCGGTACTGCGTCACCGTCTATGTGGGCGGCATCCGCTTCCACCGCCCGATCATGATCGGCGACCTGGTGGAGGTTGAAGCGCGCCTGGCCTACACCGGCAGCACGAGCATGAACATCGCGGTGGAGGTGCGCAGCGGAGACATGAAAGGCGGCCAGCTGCAGAAGACCACCGAATGCCTGATCGTGTTCGTGTCGGTGGACTCGCACGGCAGACCGATGCCGGTGGATGCCTGGACACCCGAGACCCCGGGCGAGGTGGCACTGGCCCAGAGCGCCAAGGCGCAGCTGGACGCTTCGAGGGCCACCCAGAAAGACTGATCAGGTTGCCTTTACGCTGGGGCGTTCAGCGACACGATCGCGCCAGGCCTGCAGCGCCGAAAAACCCTCGGCGCCGGCGTTGAAGCGCATCAGCTTGGCGAATTCGATCGCGCAGAAGGCGGTGATGTCGGCGATGGTGAAACGCTCGCCTGAGATCCACAGCTGGCGCTGCAGTTCCCCGTCAAGCCAGGCCGCGGTCTCGCGCAGCTTCTCGCCTTGTGAACGGCCAAAGTCCGGGAACTGCGGCTGCTCCAGCGGCGCCAGACCCGGGTGGGTGTGGCGGATGCAGTTGCCGATGGGCAGCAGGAAGTACCACTCCACCCGCCGGTCGGCCATCTCGATGAAGGCGCGCTCGGTCGCGTCGTGACCCATCAGGTTGGGCTCTGGGTACAGGCCTTCGAGGTAGGTGCAGATGGCGCGGGTTTCGGTCAGCACGCGACCGTCGTCCAGCTCCAGCGCCGGGATGCGGGCCAGCGGGCTCTTGGCCCGGAAGGCGACGCTCTTGTGTTCCTGCGCGTTGAGGTCGACGTCGACCCGTTCGATACCGGCGGCCGCAGGATCGATGCCTTTTTCGGCCAGGAACATCTGCACGCGGCGGGGGTTGGGCGCGCGCGGCGCGACGTAGAGTTTCATGAGTGGAACACCTCCATGCAGTGACCGGCTGCCAGCGAACGGCGGCCTCGTGTCGACAGCTGCATGGTAGGCAGTCGCGACCACGCCGTCTGCACCGGCCTGTCGCGTGGGCTACCGCTGTTCAGGTGGCCATGAAGCCCAGATCGGGCGGGTAACCATTGGCGTCGGTGAAGTTGCCCAGGTTGGGCAGGATGCGCGGGAGCTCGGTGCCGTCGACGCCAAACCATTTGGCCAGCGTGCCGGCGTACTGGTCCACCGAGGTGCTGGGCAGCAAGCGCCCCTGGCCGACGTGCCACTGATCCTCGGGATTGCCGCTGTCCCCCACGCTGACGGGTGGTGGTTTGCCGTAGAACCGGCCGCCGTTCACCGCCCCGCCCACCACCAGGTGGTGGCTGCCCCAGCCGTGATCAGACCCGTCGCCGTTGGAGGTGAGGGTGCGGCCGAACTCGGACGCAGTGAAGGCCGTGACCTGGTTGGCAACGCCGCCCGCGCCCATCACGGAGGCATCGCTGGTCACCTGGTAAAAGCCCGTGAGCGCATCGCTGAGCTCGCGCATCAGGTCGCCGTGGGTCTGCAGCAGGCCGCCGTGCGTGTCGAAGCCGCCCATCGAGACAAAGAACACCTGGCGCTTGGTGCTCAGCAGGTTGCGGGCCGCGATCAGGCGCGCGACCATGCGCAGCTGCCGGCCCAGGTTGGTGTTGGGGATCGCAGTGAACTGCGTGTGGGTCTGATCGTCCTTGTACGCATTGAGCGCAGCGGTGATGGACGTTTCTGCCGTGATCGCACGCTGGGTCACACTGTTGTACATGCCTTCGAGCACATGCTGGCGGCTGCGGTCTTCCTGAACGATGCGCGACAGGGCCCTGCCGACCTCGTTCGAACCGAAAGCCCAGCGGTCCACGGCATTGATGCGCACCGCCCCCCAGGACCCGACCTGGTAGGCCAGCGCCTCGTTGCCGGTGAGGAAGACGGTGTTGCCGGTGACCGAGATGCAGGTGAACAGCGGGTTGCCGGTGTTGGAGGGTTGGGCAAGATCCCCCATGCGCCCACCCCACCCGGCGGTGGCGCCCTCGGGCGACGAAGACTGCCAGTAGGACTGCTGGTCGTTGTGGGAGAACAGCTTGGGCGGCTGGCGCCCGATATCGGCTTCGTACTGGGCGCGGGTCAGTGGTTCGACCAGCGGTCCGACGTTGAGCTGCACCGCCGCGCGCCCGGCGTTGAACAGACCGGCCAGTCCGCCCATGTTGGGATGCAATGCGTACTGCAGACCCGCCGCCAGGTTGCTGGTGTTCAAGGGCAGCAGGCTGGCACGCGACAGGGCGATGTCGCTACGGGCACGGCGGTATTGCTCGTACCGTGTGCTGTCGTAGGGCACCACGGTGTTGGCATAGTCGTTGCCTCCGAACAGGAACACACAGACCAGAGCCTTGTAGTCGGTGGCATTGAAGGCGGCCGCCTCGCCCATGGCGGCGAGGTTCAGCGCCGTGGGCAGCGCCACACCGGTGAAGGCGAGCTGGGCCGAACGCTGCAGGAAGGCACGGCGCGAGAGAGGACCGGACAGGATGGGTTGCATGGCGGGGCCCCTCATTTCTGGATCAGGTATTCGGCCGAAGCCATGATGAGGAAGATCGCCGCACCGACGCGGTTGCGACGACCTTCGGCTGGCTTTTTCGGGTCCACGGCGATGCTCTGCAAGGCGGTCACGATGGTCTGGCGCGTGGGGGTCGACAGCTGACCGGCACACAGCAGCAGCGCCAGGTGGTCCACCAAGGCGGGCGGGTCGTTCACCAGCTGCAGCTGCCGGGTGTAGGTCGACACGATGTCCGCCTCCCAAGAACCGTTTTCCGGATAGGCCTCCAACGCCTCCGGGCTGCTCACGTAGATCCCATCCTGGAGCACGTACTGCATGTGGTTGATGTAGCTGCCCACCGTCGTCTCGTTGATGGTCTGGAACTCGGGCGCCGTGGCCCCGCGGGCGGCCAGCGGCGTACCGGGCGGCACGAAGCCCGGGCGGTAGTAGTTGAAGACCGAGGGCGCGCGCAGCGGACTCTGCCCCAGCGACCATTCGGAACTGCTGAGGTTGCCCACTTTCCAGGAACCCGCCTGCGACGTGGCGCCGAAGCTGCGCGCCCAGTGCACCAGGCGCAACATGAGTTCACGCACCTTGCCGAAGTTCGGATCGGTCAGACCGGCGGGGCCACGCGCCTCGTCGTCCAGCAGCACGGCCGCCCAGACCGCGCGCAGGTCGCCGCGCACGCCCGATCCGTTGTCGTTGAACGCCGCCGCCACCCGCGCCACGTAGGCCGGGCTGGGGTGGCTGGTGACCAGGCGCTGGATCATCTGGCGACCGAAGAACGGCCCCACGTTGCGATGGTTGAACAGGGTGTCCAGGGCGTCCTTCAGGGCCACCGTGCCGGCCGTACCTGCGGGGATGGAGGTGCCCAGGAACTGCACCTCTTCAGGTGAATGCAGGTCCGGGTCCAAGACCATGGGGCGCGCCGCGAACTGCCGCCCTTCCACCTTGTACGGCGTCTCGCCCGCCGGCACCTGCACCGTGATGCGCTCTCCCGAACGTGCATCGAAGTCGTACCCCGTGAACACGCGGGCCAGGTTGGTCACATCCGACTGGGTGTAGGTCTCGATGCGGTCGCCGGTGCCATCGCGTTTTTCGCTGCCGTCGGGGTTGAGTTCGTACAGGCCAATGGTGAAGAGCTGCATCACCTCGCGCGCGTAGTTCTCGTCGGGCACACGCCCGTTCTCGTCGGCCTTCTGATTGCCCTTGGTGTTGAGGTACCAGCCCATGGCGGGGTGCAGCGACACCGCTTCCAGCAACTGGCGGAAGTTACCAAAGGCGTGACTCACCAGCGTGTCCCACCAGTGCGCCACCGCGTGGCTGCGCCAGGTGAACTCCGACCCATTGATCGAGATGACAAAAAACTCCGACAGTGCCAGCGCCATGCGCTGTCGCATCGCGTCCGGCGCCGACATGAGCTGTTTCCAGAGCACGTAGTCGGCCGGGTAGTCGCTGAAGAAAAACCGGTTGCTGTCGTTACGCCCGTAACCGCGCTGCTCCAGCCAGTCCCAGCCGGTCTGGCTGCGGGGGCGACCGAACTGCGTGGTCAGCCAGTCGGCGTAGCCGCCCTGGCGCAGGGCGGCGATCTCGGCCTCGGTGGACGAGAACTGCGCCTGCTGCAGGAAGCGCGCGGCCGCCGCGTCGTCGGCCGGCACCGGGTACTGATGGCTGCCGTAGACCGGCGGCGGCTCGGGATCGACCGTCTGACCGCCCGCCCCGCCGCCCCCGCAGGCGCTGAGCAGGCCTGCCCCGACGGTCGCAGCCGCCAGGAGGCCGGTACCCACCCGCCCCGTCTCTCCCGTGTCGGGCTGCCTGGCATCCGCCGGGAGCCCCAGCTCCCGTGCCGGTTCGGTGGTTTCCAGGGTGTCGTTCACATCGGTCTCCTTGTACGGGCAGGGTGGGCAGTGCCTGCAGATCAGCCCAGAAAGTCCAGGTCCAGCGGGTAGTCGGCGCCACCGAAGTGACTCAGGTTGGGCAGGATGCCGGCCAGCTCGGTCTCGCCCACGCCGAACCAGCGCGCCAGCGTGGCGGCGTACTGGTCGACCGAGGTGGACGGCAGCAGCCGGCCTTGACCCACGTGCCACTGGTCTTCGGCGCCGCTGCCGTTGCCCACGCTGACCGGTGGCGCCGTGCCATAGAAGCGGCCCTGGGTGGCCAAGGCGCCGTTGACGGCTCCACCCACCACCAGGTGGTGGCTACCCCAGCCGTGGTCGGAGCCGTCGCCGTTGGAGGTGAGGGTGCGGCCGAAGTCCGAGGCGGTGAAGGCCGTGACCTGCTGGTCCACGCCCAGCAGCACCATGGACTCGTGAAACGCGGTCATGGCCAGGCTCAGGCGCGCGAGCAAGGTGTCGTGACCGCCGAGCAGGTTGTCGTGCAGATCGAAGCCGCCCATGGAGACGAAGAACACCTGGCGCGCATTGCCGAGGCTGCTGCGGGCGGCGATCAGCCGGGCCACCATCTTGAGCTGCGCGGCCAGCGAATTGCCCGCCAGCACGCTGGTGCTGAACGGCGCGAAGCTGGGGTTGGGGGAACCCGTGCTGTCAGCCGCGGCGGCGCTGGCCAGAGCGCTGGTGATGTCCCCTTCGGCCCCGATGGCGCGCGCCGTGACCTCGATGTAGGCGTTCTCCAGCCGGTGGCTGCTGGCGCGCTGGGTGAGCTGGGCCATGGCCCCCTTGACGGCCGACGAACCGTACACGTTGCTCGCCACACTGTTGATCCTGACCGCGCCGCCGGTGCTGACCTGGTAGGCCAGGGCCGAATCGCCCGAGAGGAACACCGTGTTGCCCGAGACGGACATGCAGGTGAACAGCGAGCGGCTGTTGCTGGAGAGCGCGAGGTCGCCGATCTGCCCGCCCCAGCCGGTGGTGGCCCCCTCGGGCGAGGACGACTGCCAGACCGACTGCTGGTCGTTGTGCGAGAACAGCTTGGGGGGTAGCGGGTAGAGCGTGCGGTTGCTGCTGTTGTACTGACTGCGAGTGAGCGGCACCACCAGCGGACCGACGTTGAGCTGCACCGCCGCATCGCCCTGGTTGAACAGGCCGGCCAGGCCCGTCATCTTGGGGTGCAACGCGTATTCGCGACCGCCGGCCAGCGCCACCGACGGCACCAGGCGCGTGGCCGAGAGCGCCGCTTGGCCCAGCGCGATGCCACCAGCCGTGCGGTCGGCACCGCCGCCGCGCACGGCACTGTAGAGGTCGTAGCTGGTGCTGTCGTACGGCACCAAGGTGTTGGCGTGATCATTGCCCCCGAAGAGGAACACGCAGACCAGCGCCTTGTAGTCGGTGGCGTTGAAGGCCGCGGCCTCGCCGATGGCAGCGAGGTTGAGCGCCGTGGGCAAGGCCGCGCCGGTGAAGGCCAGCTGGGCCGAGCGGCGCAGGAAGGCGCGCCGGGTGTGTTTCTGGGTCGTCAGCAGGTGCATGGGGCCGCCTTATTTCTGGACAAGGTAGGCCGACGAGGCCATGACCATGAGCACCGCCGCGGCCACGCGGTTGAGCTTGACCGCGTCGGTGCTGCCGGCGGTGACCGGGGTGGCGTTGAGCGCCTCGACCATAAGGGTCTGCACATCGGCCGGCAGCTGGCCGGCGCACAGTACCAGCGAGAGATGGGTCACCAGCGCGGCCGCATCGGTGACCAGGACCTTCTCGGCGCTGTAGCTGGCCTGCACGTCGTACAGGTAGTTCGTGTATGCGGCTTGCGGCACGCTGGGTTGCGGGCAGTTCACACCGCGCAGGATCACGTTCTGCATGTAGTTCAGGTAACCGCCCACAGAGGTCTCGTTGACCAGCTGGAACTCGGGCACGGTGGCCTGGGTGGCGGCCAGCCCGGGCGCCGGCGACACGTAGCCGGGCCGGAAAAAATTGAACACCGAGGGCGCGCGCAGCGGGCTCTGGCCCAGCTGACTGGCTGCGCCGCTGAGGTCGAAAATCTTCCAGCTGCCCGCGGCCGAGGTGGCGCCGAAGCTGCGCGCCCACTGCACGAAGCGCAACATGGGTTCGCGCAGCTTTCCGTGCAGCGGGTCGCTCAGGCCCTGGGGGCCCCGCGCCTCGTCGTCCAGCAGCACCGCGGCCCAGACCGCGCGCAGGTCGCCGCGCACGCCCGAGCCGTTGTCGTTGAATGCCGCCGCCACCCGCGCCACATAGGCCGGGCTGGGGTTGCTGGTCACCAGCCGCTGGATCATCTGACGGCCGAAGAACGGTCCCACGTTCGGGTGTTCGAACAAGGTGTCCATCGCGATGTCCAGCGCATCGGACGCGGACGCGCCCAACGGCACACGGGCATCCAGGAAGCTGGCGGCCAGCGTCGAGCGCTTGCTCTCGGTCAGCAGCATGGGCTTGCGGGCGAAGTCGCGGGACTCGATGGTGTAGGTCTGCCCGGGCACCGTATGTCGCACGCCGTCGGAACGGTCGAAGTCGTAGCCGGTGAACACGCGCGCCAGGTTGGTCACGTCGTCCTGGGTGTAGGTGTCCAGGCGGCGCCCGCTGGCATCGGTCTTTTCGGTGCCGTCGAGGTTGAGCTGGTACAGCCCGATGGTGAACAGCTGCATCACCTCGCGCGCGTAGTTCTCGTCGGGCACGCGGCCGGTCGCGGGGTTTTCCTTCTGGTTGCCCTTGGTGTTGAGGAAGTAACCCATAGCCGGGTGCAGCGTGACCGCCTCCAGCAAGTCGCGGAAGTTGCCGAAGGCGTGGGCGACAAGGGTGTCCCACCAGTGGGCGATGGCGTGGCTGCGCCAGGTGAATTCGGCCGTGGCCAGCGAGACCACGAAGAACTCCGACAGGGCCAGCGCGAAGCGGCGCCGCACCGGGTCGTCACCGCCCAGCAGCTGGCTCCAGATCATGAAATCGGCCGGGTAGTTACTGAAAAAATAGCTGTAGTTGTCGACCGCGCCGTAGCCCCTGTCTTCCAGCCACTGCCAGCCGGTGGGGCCAGGGGGTTGTGCAAAGCGGTCGGCCAGCCACTGGGCGTAGCGCGTGCCTCGCAAGCCGGCGATGTCGGCTGGCGTGGACGCGAATTGCGCCTGCTGCAGGAAGCGGGCGGCATCGGCGTCGCTGGCCGCGGTGGTGTAGCGGTGGCCGCGGGTGTCCACACCCGGGATGGGCTGCACCTCGGCGGTGGGCGTGTCCGCTGAGCCGCCCCCCCCACAGGCGGTCAGGGCTGCGGCCGCCGCTACGGTGCCCAGCGTGGTCTGGGCCGTCCACCCCCGGCCCGGGGCCCCGGCGGGCGGATCCTCGATCTGCGGGCGCTCCAGCGCCTCTGCCGAATCCATGGTTTTCCTCCTTGACACGCCCCGCGAGTGTAGGGGCTACGCCGGCAACAGGCACGGCCAGGGACCCGCCGAGACGGGCATCTGGGTATTGGACCCAAAGAGGAAAACACGCAGGGCGCCGTCTGGCGCACCGGCCTCGCCGCCGGTCGTGCAGCCGGCGGCGCGGCCTCAGCCGCGGGCGGCGTGCAGCAGTTCACGCGTGCGCAGCGCTTCGCGGCGGGCAGCGGCGGCGAAGTCGTCGCCGGCCGAGGCGTAGAGCACGGCGCGCGAGCTGTTGACGATGACCGGGCCGGTGGTGGTGCCGGCCTGCGTGCGGTAGCCCGCGCGGATGGTGGCGACCGCGTCACCGCCCTGCGCCCCCACACCGGGGATGAGCAGCGGCAGCGTGGGCGCCAGTTCGCGCACGCGCTCGATCTCGGCCGGGTAGGTGGCGCCCACCACCAGGCCCAGCTGGCCGTTCAGGTTCCACGGGCCCTGGGCCAGCTGGGCGATGTGTTCGTAGACGCGCGGCTGGCCATCTACCGAGGCCAAGCGCTGGTTCTGCAGATCGTCACCACCGGGATTGGAGGTGCGGCACAGCAGGAACGCGCCCTTGCCTTGGTACTTGAGGTACGGCTGCACCGAGTCCCAGCCCATGAAGGGCGAGAGCGTCACCGCGTCGGCGCCGTAGCGTTCAAACGCCTCGATGGCGTATTGCTCGGCGGTGCTGCCGATGTCACCACGCTTGGCGTCCAGGATCACCGGCACCTGCGGTGCCACCGCCTTCATGTGCCGCATCAGCTTTTCCAGCTGGTCTTCGGCGCGGTGGGCGGCAAAGTAGGCGATCTGCGGCTTGAAGGCGATCACAGTGTCGGCCGTGGCGTCGACGATGGCGGCGCAGAAGTCGTAGATGCGCGAGGCGTCGCCCTTCATCGCCGCAGGGAACTTGGCCGGATCAGGGTCCAGGCCAACGCAGAGCAGGGACTGGTTCTGGCGCTCTGCCGCGCCGAGCATGTCGAGGAAGGTCATGCGCCCATTTTATGGATGCTGGCCCCCACGCTCCGCCGCTGCGCGGGTCGCTGCCCCCCGAGGGGGCTGATCCGGCTTGGGGCGGCCCGGCGCCGGATCGCTCGCCACGGCGACAGCACCCTCACGCACACCCGCCTAAGATCGCCCGGATGCAACACCTCTCACGCCAGCAGCTGGTCCTGCTGGTTCTGCTCACCGTGGTCTGGGGACTGAACTGGCCGGTCATGAAATTCGGCGTGACGGGTTTTCCGCCGCTGACCTTCCGCACCCTGTGCATGTGGCTCGGTCTGCCCCTGCTGGGTGGCTTCCTGCTGGTGCGGCGCGTGCCCTTCACCATCGGCCGCGAACACTGGCGCGAGCTGGCCGTGCTCACGGTGCTAAACATGTTTTTCTGGCACACGCTGGCCATCCTGGCGATCCAGTCGCTGTCCAGCGGGCGGGCCGCCATCCTGGGCTACACCATGCCGGTGTTCTCTGCCGTGATCGGCGCCGTCTGGTACGGCCAGCGCCTGCCCGCGCGCGCCTGGGGCGGCGTGGCTGCAGCGGCCGTGGGCGTGGTGCTGCTGCTGTGGCACGAGATCACCACGCTCACCGGCAAACCCCTGGGCGTGGCGATGATGCTGCTGGCCGCCGCCACCTGGGCCGTGGGCACGCAGCAGACGCGCCGCACCCGCATGCCCCATTCCACACTGACCATCAGCTTCTGGATGACGGTGGCCACCACGCTGTGGATGAGCCTGCTGTCGGTGCTGTTCGAACGCAGCGCCTGGGTCGCGCCCAGCCCGGCACAGTGGGCGGCCATCGTCTACAACGCGATCGGCGTGTTCGCCTTCGCGCAGGTGGTGTGGCTGATGCTGGCGCGCGAGTTACCCCCCATTGCGTCCACGCTGTCGGTGATGTTCATCCCGGTGCTGGGCGTGTTCAGTGGCGCCTGGTGGCTCGGCGAGGTGCTGCACTGGCAGGACTGGGCGGCGGTCGCACTGGTCGTCTTCGCGATCCTGTCGGTGTTGTGGCCAGCGGCGAAGCCCGTGCCCCAGCAGGGCTGAGGCGTTTCCGGCGCGCCGGGCCTTCTTCAAGGGCACCCACGGAACCGGCTTCGCCGGGCCGTAGGGTGCGTCCCCCCTCCCAGCGGCGCAGCCGCGCCAGAGAGGGGGGAAGCCGCGTCAGCGGCGCAGGGGGGTGCTTGTAGTCTCCAGGGCCAAACACAGATCGGCCCAGGCCTTGGCCTTGTCGGCCGGGGTGCGCAGCAGGTAGGCCGGGTGGTAGGTCACGATGACCGGCACACCTTCGTATTGGTGCACACGGCCACGCAGGCGGCCAATCGGCTCTTCGGTCTTGAGCAGCGACTGCACCGCAAAGCGCCCCATGGCCAGGATGATCTTGGGCTTCACCAGCGCCACCTGGCGCGTGAGGTAGGGCTCGCACTGGGCCACCTCGGCCGGCTGCGGGTTGCGGTTGGCCGGCGGGCGGCACTTGAGCACGTTGGCGATGTAGGCGCCCTGCGCGCCCGCACCAGTGCGGCTGCGGCCGACGGCGCGCAGCATGTTGTCCAGCAACTGGCCGGCCAGGCCCACAAAGGGCTCGCCCTGCAGGTCCTCGTTCTCGCCCGGCGCTTCGCCCACGATCATCCAGTCGGCCTGCACGTCGCCGACCCCGAACACCGTGTTCTTGCGGCTGCGGCACAGGCCGCAGGCTTCGCACCCCGCCACCGCGGCCTGCAGCGCGGGCCAGTCCATGGTCTCGATGCCGACGGGGCGCGGCGCCAGGCCCACACCGGCCGAGCCGCTGGCGGCTGGCGCCGGGCTGCGCACCGGGGCCGCCACGGGCGCCGGCGCGGGCCGCACGGCAGGGGCCTGCACCGCGGGCGCAGCGGGCACTGGCTCGGCCTGCACCACTGGTGCCGGCGCCACCGCTACCGCTGGCTTGGGTGCCCAAATCTTGACGCCCATCTCGGCCAGCATGGCGCGCTGGCGCGCGTCCAGCTGCGGCACGAAAGAGGTCTCGATGCTCGGGGGCGCTTCTTCGCTCATGCGATGCCTCCGGCCACGCGCGCGACCACCAGGTTCAGGCTCATGACCACCGCGTCTTCGCGCTGGGACTGCCCCGCCGGGTAGTAGCCCTTGCGGATGCCGACCTGCTGGAAGCCGTAACCGGCGTACAGGGCCCGTGCCGGCGCGTTGCTCGCGCGCACCTCCAGCCACAGCCACTGCGCGCGCTGGCCACGCGACCAGAGGCACAGCGCGTCGAGCAGGAAGCGCGCCCAGCCCTGGCGCTGGTGGGCCGGGGCCACGGTGATGTTGAGCAGGTGCACCTCGTCCACGCCGGGCATGGCCACCAGGTAGCCCAGCAGCACGCGGCCGTCGGCGCGGGCCGGGTGCACCACCTCACAGGGCAGAGCCTCGCCCAGCAGCAGCATGGCGGGGTAGCCGGCCGCCAGCGAATCGGCAAAGTGCTTGCGCGACCAGGGGTGGGTGTAGGCGGATTTTTCGACCTCACAGACCGCGTCCAGGTCGGCCTCGGCCAAGGGTGCGAAGGCGATGCGGCGCTCGACCGCGCGCAGAGGCCGGTCGGTCGCAGCGGGCCAGTCGGTGCTGTGCCACACCGGCAGGTTGACGGACGGGTCCGCACTCATGGCTGTGGCACCGGCGTCTGCTCGGCCAGGCGGGCGATCTGTTCCTGCCGCAGGGTTTCGCGCTCGGCTATGGTTTGGGCCACCTTGTCGCGCACGTACAGCGGCAGCGCGTCCTGCGCAGCCACGGCGGCGCCGGCGGCCAGCAAAGCGGGTGCCAGGCGCAGCAGAGCGGCGGCGGTGGGCAGGGCCTGCTGGCGTTCGCCCGGCAGGTCGCTGATCTGCGCGCCGTACACCTCGAACACGTTGCCAGCCAACAGGCAGTCGCCAGCGGCCAGCGAGCGGCCGGCCGGCAGGTGCTGCTGCAACCATGGCCCCAGGTCGGCCGGCGCACACAGGCGCGGCGGCGCTAGCGGCTCGGCCGACAGACCCTGTGGGCCGTGGGCGTAGAGCGCCACGTAGATCTCGTCCATGCGCGCGTCCAGCAGCGCGGCCACCACGGGTGGCACCGGCTGGCCAGCCTGCGTGCGCTGGTGGCAGGCCTCGTCGGCGAGGGCGAGCAGGCTGTCCACCGGCAGCACCGGCAGACCGCCGGGATGGGCGTCGGACCGGGCGCCATAGGCCAGGCCTTGCGCCACGGCGCAGGCGGTGCGCAGCCCGGTGAAGGCACCGGGACCCCGCGCGAACACGATTGCGTTCAGCGCGGCCAGCGGCCAGCCGGCCTGGGCCAACAGCGTCTGCACCGCCGGCAGCAGCGTGGCCGAAGCCTGCGCCGCGCCAGGCCCGGTGTGGCTGGCCAGGGGCGCGGGACCGCCGACCGCAACCGACAGGATGTCGGTGCTGGTCTCGATGGCGAGCAGTTTCAGGGCGTGGGCGGCGGGCATCGGGCGATTATCGGTGAGCCCCCTGCGCACACCGGCCCGCCGAGGCCGATGCCCTCGATAATCCGCTTCAATGTTTGCACCCACTTCACCGTTACGACGCCCCAGCCCATGGCTGGCTGGCGTTTTGCTGTCCCTCGCCGCCTGGGGCGCCTCGGCCCAGAACAGTCTGCCCCCCAGCGTGGCGGGCGCCCTGCAGCGCGCGGGCCTGCCGGCCAGCGCCTTCTCGGCCCTGGTGGTGCCGGTTGCGCCCGACGGGGCGGAGCGCCTGCGCCACCGCGCCGAGGTGCCGGTCAACCCGGCGTCGGTGATGAAACTGGTGACCACCTACGCCGCCATCGACCTGCTGGGCCCGGACTTCACCTGGCGCACCCACTTCTACACCGACGGCCCGGCCAGTGCCGGGGCGTTGCGCGGCAACCTCTACATCCGCGGCGGCGGGGACCCAAAGCTGGTGCTCGAACGCCTCCAGGAAGCGTTTGCGACGCTGCACAACAAGGGCGTGCAGGTGGTGCTGGGCGACATCGTGCTCGACCACAGCGCCTTCGATCTGCCCGCCGCCAACCCGCACGACTTTGACGGTGAAGGCCTGCGCCCCTACAACGCCAGCCCGGACGCGCTGCTGGTGAACTTCAAGTCGGTGATCCTGAAGTTCCAGCCCGATCCGGCCGCTGGAGTGGCCGTGGTGAGCAGCGAGCCCCCGCTGGCCGGCCTGGCCATCGACGGCACGGTGCCGCTGTCCAAAGCAGGGTGTGGCGACTGGCGCGGCGCGCTGCAGGCGCGGTTCGACGACGCCAACTCCGTCCGCTTCGAGGGCCGCTACCCGCAAAGCTGCGGCGAGAAGGTCTGGCCCGTGGCCTACCAGGACCCGGCCAGCTACGCCGCGCGCGCCATCGAAGGCCTGTGGCGCGCCAGCGGTGGCGCGCTCACCGGCAAGGTGCGCACCGGCCTGACACCACCAGCAGCGACCTTGCTGCACGAAGCCCAGTCGCTGCCGCTCTCGGACATCATCACCGACGTCAACCAGTGGAGCAACAACGTGATGGCGCAGCAGGTGTTCCTCACGCTCGGGCGCCTGTCGCCCGCGCGGGTGGACGCGGCCACCGCGCCACGCGGCCAGCTCACGCCGGTGCGCACCGGCCGCTTCGAGCGATCGCGCGAAGTGGTCGCGCGCTGGTGGAAGAACACCTTCGGCATCCGCCCCACGCCACCGGTGATGGACAACGGCGCCGGGCTCTCACGCGACGAGCGCATCACCCCCGACGCGCTGGTCAACCTGCTGCGACACGCGGCCCAGCACCCGAACGGCGCACAGTTTGTGCAGTCGCTGTCGGTGGCGGGTGTCAACGGCACCGCCGCACGCATGGCGCGGGGTGCCGACAGTGCGGCACGCGGCAACGCCTGGCTCAAAACCGGCACGCTGCGCGACGTGGTGGGCATCGCCGGTTATGTGAACGCGGTCAACGGCACCCGCTATGCCGTGGTGGGCTTTGTCAACCACCCCAATGCGGGCGCCGGGCGCCCGGCGCTGGAGGCGCTGGTGGAGTGGAGCGCCAGCCAGCGCGACTGAGCCCCCCGCATCGCGAACGACCGCACAACAGGCTGGCTGCGCGTTTTCCCTGTGGCGCACTCCCGGTAACGCCGGTTACCATCCAAAACGAACGACCGTACTTTTTTACAGGAGCTGTCCCATGTTGATCCGTTCTCGTCTGGCAGCCGCTCTTGCGGCGGTGTTGTTGGCCTCGTGCGGCGGCGGCGGTTCAGAGTCCCTCGTCAGTTCGGTGGGCATCACCTCGGTCAAGGTCATGGGGGACAGCCTGGCCGACAGCGGCACGTTTGAAGGTCTGCCAGGCTACGGTCGCATCTTCTCGGTTCAGGGCAGTGACAGCGAGCCCAACGCAATCTGGACCGAGCGTACCGCTGCTGTGCTGGGCGCTCCACAGGTATGCAACTTTTTCCAGTTCACGGGCGCGACATTTGCCGTTGACCCTGCCTGCAGCAGCTACGGCGTCGGCGGTGGGCGCATCAACAATGCACTGGGCACAGGGGGTGTAAGCAGCCCGTTCTCCATCGTCTACCAACTGGCCACCGCTGCCGCGGTCAACGGCAGCTACAGCGCGAGCGACCTGCTGCTGATCGACGGAGGGGGCAACGACGCAGCCGATCTGGTGGGTGCTTACCTGCGAGCAAGTCCTGCGCCGGCAGGTGACAGTGGAGCAGCCTACCAAGCCCTGCTGCTGACCTTGTTGCAGCCCAGTGACCTTGCCGGGCTTTCAGCCGAAGAGATGGGACACCGCTATATGCAGGCCTTGGCCGACCAGTTCTATGGCGCCATCAAGAGCTATGGCCTGGACATGGGCGCCCAACACATTGCCGTGCTGAACATGCCTGGGATTACCAACACGCCACGCTTCCAGATGGTACTGGGCAGTATCGCGCTGGCCAAGGGCACTGAAGCGCGCGACGAGGCCGAGATCCTCTTCAGATCATGGGTGACGGCTTTCAACCTGCGTCTTGCCACCAACGTTGGCAGCGACAAGCGTGTGGTGGTAGTGGACTTCTTCAGCAGTTTTGACGATCAGGTCAGAAATCCAGAGCAATACGGATTGACCAACGTCAAGACTCCAGCCTGTCCAATAACTGGCGTGGACAGCAGTACTGGATTGCCGGAATACAACTTCCAAACCTGCACCTCTGCAGCACTTTCAGCAGCGCCACCTGCCGGAGTCACCGACCCCAACTGGTGGAAGACCTACGCCTTCGCCGACGGCTTCCATCCCACGCCTTATGGCTACCAGTTGCTGGGCCAGTTGGTGGCCAGATCGCTGGCCACGGCTGGCTGGCTCTGAGGCATACACACGGAGCACACATGAAAATCAACATGATCCGACTCGCACTGCTTTCACTGGCGACAGCGGGTAGTGCTGCGGCGCATGGGCAGGCGGATGGCAGCTGGCTGGTGCGAGCCAGCGTCACCAACATCACCCCTGACGTGACCAGCGGCGACCTGTCAGCACCGAGCTTGCCTGGCACCAAGTCCGATGTGGGCGGCAGCACCCGCATGGGCGGTGGCATCGCCTACATCGTCAACGATCACTTTTCGCTCGATGTGCCGCTCGTGCTACCGTTCAAGCACGCGCTCACAGGCGACGGTGCGATCGCAGGCGTGGGCAAGATCGGCGAGGTCAAGGTTTTGCCTATGACCCTGTTTGCTCAGTTCCGCTTCGGAGAACCGACAACCGCGTTCCGCCCTTACGTGGGCGCCGGCCCGACCTACGCCAAGTTCTTCAAGGAACGCAGCACCGCCACCCTCTCGGCGCTGACCGGTGGCACGCCGTCCAATCCGACCACCTTGTCGGTGGAATCCAAGCTGGTCCCGACGATCCAGCTGGGCGCGTCCTGGACACTGAACGAACGCTGGTTCGTGGATGCAATGGTGGCCAAGACCTTCCTAAAGACACGCACCACCTTGTCCACCGGGCAGACTCTGGACATCAAGCTTGACCCCATGACGGTCAGCGTGGGGGTGGGCATGCGCTTTTGACCATCCGGGTCCACGGTGCTTAAATGACAAAGCCGACCCGCAGGTCGGCTTTGTCATTTAAGGTGCAGGTCTCTCAGGCCGCAGCCCTTTGCAAACGGTCGCGCACGCCATCCCAGTCGGCGCCCTCGGGCAGCGTTTCCACCCAGATCAGCTTAGCGCCGGTGGCGTCGAGTTCGCGCAGGACCGCGAACAGTTCCTGCGCGCAGGCGGCGGCGTCCGCTGGCATGCGGCGCTGTGCCACGCCGCGCGCGGCGCGCAGGCCGGTGCGTGCGTACACCGCGATGTGCTGCGCGTCGGCGCCCAGCAAGTCCAGCGCAGACTGCAGCTGCTGCGCAGGCATCAGACGGACCTTGGCGGTCGGCGCGTAATGCGACTCCAGCGTGCCCGAAGCGCGCGGCGCGGCTTCATCGCGCGCGCGCAGCGGCTGGCCGCACACGGCTTCGATCTGTGCCGGCATGACCATGCCCGGGCGCAGCAGCACCGGCACGCCGCGCGAGCAGTCGACGATGGTCGATTCAATACCCACCGGGCAGGCGCCGCCGTCGAGGATCAGCAGTCGTTCATCGGGCAGGTCGGCGAATTCTTCAGCGACGTGCGCCGCCGTGGTCGGGCTGACGCGGCCGAAGCGGTTGGCGCTCGGCGCGGCCACGCCCAGCACGCCATGCGCCCGCGCCGCCACCAGCAGCGCCTGCGCCACCGGGTGCGACGGGCAACGCACGCCCACCGAATCCTGCCCCCCGGCCGCCACCGCCGCCACCGCGGGCCGGCGCGGCAGGATCAGCGTCAACGGGCCGGGCCAGAAGGCCTGCATCAGCGCAACCGCGAAGTCGGGCACGTTGTGCGCCAGCGGCGCCACCGCCGCGCGCCAGTCGCCGCCGTCGGCAGGCGGCAGGTGAACGATCAGCGGGTGGTCGCTGGGCCGGCCCTTGGCTTCAAAAATGCCGCGCACCGCACTGGCGTTTCCGGCGTCGGCCGCCAGGCCATAGACGGTTTCGGTCGGCATGCCGACCAGGCCACCCGCGGCCAGTCGCACGGCGGCCTGCTCGATGGCAGCCGGGTCACTGGCGTTCAGGGTCAGGGGCATCGCGAGCCGATCAATCCAGCGCAGGAAGACCGAGCAACGCCAGCACCTTCGCCGCCGTCTCGCGCACCTCGGCCACGCTCGCCCCGGTGATGTTCAGGTGGCCCATCTTGCGGCCCGGGCGGGCGCTGAGCTTGCCGTACAGGTGCAGGTGGGTGCCGGGCAGGGCCAGCACCTGCGCCCACGGAGGCGACACCGGCTGTTCGCTGGCGGTGCTGCGCACGCCGTTGGCGTTGAACCAGAGATCGCCCAGCAGGTTGACCATGATGGCCGGGCTGTGCTGGCGCGGCGTGGGCAGCGGCAGCCCGGCCAATGCCCGCACCTGCGCTTCAAACTGCGACATGTCGCAGGCGTTCTGCGTGTAGTGGCCGCTGTTGTGCGGGCGCGGCGCCATCTCGTTGACGATCAGGTCGCTGCCGCCCTGGCCGTTGTCCACCACGAAGTATTCGACGCAGAGCACGCCGACGTAGTTCAGGTAGTTCGCAATCGCGACCGTGCTGGCCTGCGCGCGCGCCGCCAGCTCGGCCGGCACCGCGCCGTCGAACACCTCGGTGATGGCCAGGATGCCGTCGTGGTGGGTGTTCTTCTGCACCGGGAAGGCAACCACCTGGCCGTCGGCGCCGCGGGCCACGATGACCGAGCACTCGCTCTGCAGCGGCATCAGCTTTTCCAGCACGCAGGGCACCTTGCCGAGCTTGTCCCAAGCAGCCGCAAGTTCTTCGCGGTTCTTCACGCGGATCTGGCCCTTGCCGTCGTAACCCAGGCGCGCCGTCTTGACGATGCCGGGCAGCAGGTCCGCCGGTACGGCGGCCAGCAGCTCGGGCGTCTCGATGGCCGCGTACGGCGCGGGGTAGACGCCGCTGATGGGGCCGCACTGGACGAAGTGGGCCTTTTCCTGGATGCGGTCCTGGGCCACGGCCACACAGTTGGCCGAAGGCGCCACCGGGCGGTGCGCGCCCAGGGTGATGAGCGCGGGCGCGGGCACGTTCTCGAACTCGGTGGTGATGGCGTCACAGCGCTGCATCAGCTGGGCCAGGCCCTGCTCGTCGTCGTAGGCCGTCTCGATGTGGAAATGCGCCACCAGGCCGGCCGGGCTGGCCGGATCGGGGTCGAGCACCGCGGTGAAGTAGCCCATGGCCTGCGCGGCCTGCACGAACATGCGGCCGAGCTGGCCACCGCCCATCACGCCCAGGGTCATCTGTTGGCCGCGGTCGGACAGGGCGCCGGGCAGCAAAGGTTTGAGACTCATGAAGATCGTTCCAGGTAACTGCGGCGGCAAGCTTGCAAGGGACGGGTCCAGCGGACACCGCGGAACCGGCTTTGCCGGGCCGCTGGTGTCGCCCCCTTGAGGGGGTCGCGCGCAGCGCGGCAGGGGTGGGTCATTCTGCAGGGAGGGTCATGGCGCGCGCGGCTTCGGTCTGCGCGGCGCGGAAGGCTTCGAGCTTTTCCCGCAGGGCCGGGTCCTGGTTGGCCAGCAGGGCCACGGCGAACAGCGCGGCGTTGGCGGCCCCGGCGGCACCGATGGCGAAGGTGGCCACCGGTACGCCCTTGGGCATCTGCACGATGGAATACAGCGAATCCACGCCCGACAGCGCCTTGGACTGCACCGGCACGCCCAGCACCGGCACCACCGTCTTGGCGGCGATCATGCCCGGCAGGTGGGCCGCGCCGCCGGCACCGGCGATGATGGCCTGCAGCCCGCGGCCGACGGCGGCCTCGGCGTAGGCGAACATGTCGTCGGGCATGCGGTGGGCCGAGACCACGCGCGCCTCGTGGGCGATGCCGAAGTCTTTGAGGATCTGCACGGCGTGCTGCATGGTGTCCCAGTCGCTGCTGGAACCCATGACCACGCCCACCTGGATGGAGCTCATGGAGGGGGGCTTTCTGCCGGGCCAGGGGGCGGCCGGCGGGTGCTGGCGCGGCCGGGGAATCGGCCGCGCTCCGGTAAAGTGTGGATTTTACGTTTCGCGCCCACCGGGACGCCCGCCGAGAACGCCACCGCCATGATCAACGTCACCATCGAAAACTTTGAAGCCGAGGTCATCGAAGCCTCCCAACACACGCCTGTGCTGGTGGACTTCTGGGCCCCGTGGTGCGGCCCCTGCAAGGTGATCGGCCCGCTGCTGGAGAAGGTGGAAGCCGACTACGCCGGCCGATTCAAGCTGGTCAAGATCGACTCCGACCAGGAGCAGCAGTTGGCCCAGGCCTTCGGCATCCGCAGCATCCCGACCTGCGTGCTGATGGTCAATGGCCAGCCGGTGGACGGCTTCATGGGCGCGCTGCCCGAGGGCCAGATCAAGGCCTTCCTGGACAAGCACCTGCCCAGCGAAGACGAGCTGGCCGCCTTGGCAGAAGCCGACGAGGCGCAGCAGATGCTGGCCCAGGGCGCAGAAGGTGACGACGCCGACCCGGCGTCTGCCCTGGAAAAACTCGCCCATGCGCTGGAACAGGCGCCCGACAATGACGACCTGCGCTTCGAACTGATCCGCCAGTGCATCGGCCACGGCCTGTTCGAACAGGCCAACGCCGTGCTGGCACCCACCCAGGTGCGCATTCCGGTGCCGCTGCGCTTTGACGCGCTGAACCAGTGGCTCAACGCCTTGCTGTTCGTGGGCACCGACCCCCGCGGCCAGTGGCCACTGGAGCAGTTCGACGAACTCATCGCCCAGAACAAGCGCGATTTCGAGACCCGCTTTGCCAAGAGCCGCGTGCTGATCGCCATGGGCGAATGGCCGGCCGCCCTGGAAGAGCTGCTGGAAATCATCATGCGCGACAAGAAGTGGGACGACGAAGCCCCTCGCAAGACCTACGTCGGCCTGCTCGAACTCATGACACCGCCCAAGCCCAAGGCCGACCCGGCCGCCGCGGGCAAGAGCGCGGGCGGCATCGAGCTGGCCGGCAAGGCCGCGGTGCAGGAAGACCCGCAGACGCAGCTGGTCTCGCAGTACCGGCGCAAGCTGAGCATGGCGTTGAACTGATCCCACCCCCGCGCCGCGCCTGCGGCGCGTCACCCCCTCAAGGGGGCGATGCGTGTGGCCCGGCAGAGCCGGTTCCACCGCATCTCTCGACACAGGCATCTCACCCCGGATACGGCTCGGAACCGAGCGCGCCCCGCAGCCGGGCCGCCGCCGACGCGCAGAGGGGTCACTCGGGCTTGAAGCCCGCCTCTTTCAGCAATTCGGCACTGCGCGCCACGTCGGTCACCACGAACAGGCGGAACTGCTCGGTCGTCTCCAGCACCGGCAGGATGCCCAGCGCGGTGAACGCGCCGGCGCGAGCCAGGCCGGCGGTGGCTTTGTTGAGGGCCTTGTTCAGGAACTGCACCCGGTCGGGCGGTGTGCCCTTGGGCGCCCACACGCCGTACCAGGAGTTGTAGACCATGCCCGGGAAGCCGCTTTCCACCGCGGTGGGCACGTCGGGTGCGACGCCGCTGCGCTGGGTGGAGGTGACCGCAATGGGCTTGACCTTGCCGGCGCGGGCCATGCCCTGCAGCGAAATGATGGAGTCCATGAGCAGCTGCACGTGGCCGCCGGCCACATCGGCCAGCGCGGGCGCGGTGCCGCGGTAGGGCGTCGTGGTCAGCTTGAGCTTGCCCTGCTGGGCCAGCAGCAGCGTGGCCAGGTGGCTGGGCGCGCCCAGGGCCGGCACGGCGGCGGTCCATTTGTCGGGCTGGGCGCGGGCGGCCTCCAGCACTTCCTTCAGGTTTTTCTGCGGTGCGGTCGGCGGGATCACCAGCAGCAGCGGCGCCTCGCCCACGCGCGCCACCGGCGCGAAGTCGGTCTGCGGGTCATAGGGCGGCACGGCCAGCACCTGTTTGGCCAGCACGTGGGTGGCGGCCGAGAACAGCAGGGTCATGCCGTCGGGCGCGGCGGTCTGCACCGACTTGCCGCCGATCGTTCCGCTGGCGCCGGCCCGGTTCTCCACGACCACCGTCACGCCCAGGTCGGTCTGCAACTGCCGGCCCAGCAGGCGCGCGGCCTGGTCCACGCCGCCGCCGGCGGCAAAGGGCACGATCAGCTTGAGCGTGCCCTCCGGGAATTTGCCCTGCGCGAACGCCGGCGCCATCAACGAGAGGCCCAGTGACAGGGCCACGATCCAGGTCTTGTTCTTCATCGCTCTTGTCTCCACGGGTGGATGGTAGGTGCGCCCGACCGGTGGCCCGGCGCACCCCTGTGACTCACTTGGCCAGGCCGGCCGAGCGCATGGCAGCAGCGATTTCTTTTTCCGCACCCTCGGCCAGCGGCAGCAGCGGACTGCGCACCGCGGCGTGCTCCAGAATGCCGCGCGCCACCAGCGCCCACTTCAGCGCCACCGAGCCTTCCATGTGCGAGCCGCGGTGGTAGACGTTGGCGGTCACCGGCAGCAGGCGGTCGTGCAGTTCACGCGCCCTCTTGTAGTCCTTGGCCTTGCCGGCCTTGATCATTTCGACCAGCGGCTCGGGCGCGATGCAGCCATAGCCCACCAGCGCACCGTCGACGTCGAACATGGTGTGCAGCAGGTACTCGTCGTGGCAGGTCAGGATCTGCAGGTCCGGGCGTTCCTGGCGGATGACCGGGATCTCACGGTCCCAGCGCTTCATGTTGCGCACGCCGTTCTTCATGGCGAACACGCCAGGCAGGGCAGCGATGTCCAGTTGCGTTTCCAGGTCGTAGGTGCACTTGGTCGCGTCGGGGTACTGGAACAGGATCAGCGGCAGGCCGCTGGCCTCAAAGATGGCCTTGTACTTGTCCTGCGGCGCGCCCTTCTGGTAACCGAAGCGCAACCAGCCGTGCGAGGGATAGACCAGACCGGCCGACGCCCCGGCGTCCACGGCGCGCTTGGCCTCGGCCGCCGCGACCTGCGTGCCTTCGAGCGTGATGCCCGCGATGATGGGCAGCTTGTCGTCCACCGCCTTGCGGAAGGCTTCGATGACCTTGCACTGCTCGTCGCGTTCGAGGAAGGTGCCTTCGCCGGCGTGTCCGAGCACGGTCAGGCTCTTGACGCCGTCCACGCTGGCCAACCAGCTGCCCAGACGCTGGATGGCCGCGTAGTCGACGGCGCCGTCGCGGGTAAAGGGGGTCACGGGCGCGGGGTTCAAGCCGCGCAGGTCGAGAGCTTGCATGTCGGTTCCTCAGGAAGGGTTCGTTCGGCACAGCCACCGAGCTTTCTGCCCGGTGACCGCCTGGGCGGCGGGGCCCTGCAGGTCCGCCACCGTGGAACGGACTGTCGGCCAAGGCAACCCATAGCGGAACTGTCTTCCGCTACATTTCAGACATACGTTCCACGCATGGGTCCGACATGAACCTCCACCTCTGGCGCCTGTTCCTCGACGCCGCCGACCATGGCAGCCTGAGCAAGGTCGCGGTGCTGCACGGCACCAGCCAGCCGCACGTGAGCCGGCAGATCGCCGAGCTGGAACAGCAGTGCGGCGGGCGCCTGTTCGAACGCACCGGGCGCGGCGTCGCCCTCACCGCGCTGGGCCAGCGCATCGCGCCGCGCGTGCGGGTCTGGCTGAGTGGCACCGAACAGCTGGAGCAGGAGATCCGCAGCACCGCGGGCCAGACCATGGGTCATGTTCGTCTGGGCACCCTTCCCTCGCTCGCCCACCCGTTCACCAGCACCCTGTTCACGCGCCTGCGGCAGCGCCACCCGCTGGTGCAGCTGAGCGTGCGCGAGGGCCAAGGCGCCCAGCTGGAGACCGGGCTGGACAACGGCAGCCTGGACCTCGCGCTGCTGTTCCGCCACGGCCAGCCCAACGGCAGCGACGCGCTGTCACTCGCCGAGGCGCAGACCTTCCTTGTCGGCCCGGAAGGCGACTCGGTGACCGCGAAGCCGACGGTGAAGTTCAAGGCGCTGGACGGCCTGCCGCTGGTGACCTTCTGCCGCCCCAGCAGCTGGCGCGACCAGCTGGAACAGGTGGCGCGCCAGCGCGGCGTGCAGCTCAACGTGGTGCTCGAAGCCGACTCGCTGGCGCTGCAGCTGGGCATCGCCTCGCAGGGCGGCGCCTACGCGCTGCTCGGCTCGTATGCGATCGACGTAGCACGCAGCCAGCATCGCTTCCAGGCTGCGCGCCTGGTGGACCCGCCCATCGTGCGCCACATCGCGCTGGCGCTGGCGCGCACCGGCCAGCTTAGCCCCGCCACACGGGCGGTGATGCAGGAAGCGCTGGCACTGGCCCAGGAGATGTCGCTGGACGCAGCATCCCCTGCTCCCCCTGTCAGATCCGCTGGTCGGTCGAAGGCTTCTTCCAGAGGTTGATGCCGCCGTCCACCGCGTGCTGATCGATGGCGGACAGTTCGTCGGCGCTGAAGTGCAGGTTCTGCAACGCACCCACCAGCTCGGTGATCTGTTCGGGCTTGCTCGCGCCAATCAAAGCCGAACTCATGCCCGGGTGGCGCAGCACCCAGGCCACCGCCATCTGCGCCAGGCTCTGGCCGCGCGCCTGGGCCAGTGCGTTGAGCGCGCGCACATGGACCAGGTTCTGTTCGCTCAGGTGGTCGGCGGTGAACGAGCCGCCACCGGGCCGGTTCATGCGCGCGTCCGCCGGCACACCGTTGAGGTACTTGTTCGTCAGCAGGCCCTGCGCCAGCGGACTGAAGGCGATGCAGCCCATGCCTTCGGCCTGCAGGGTGTCCAGCAGGTCCTCTTCGACCCAGCGATTGAGCAGACTGTACGAAGGCTGGTGGATCAGCAGCGGCACGCCCATCTGCCGGAGGATGGCCGCGGCCTCGCGCGTCTTGCCGGCCGAGTAGCTGGAGATGCCCACGTACAGCGCCTTGCCCTGCTGCACCGCCGTGGCCAGCGCGCCCATGGTTTCTTCCAGCGGCGTGTCGGCGTCGAAGCGGTGGGAATAGAAGATGTCCACGTAGTCCAGGCCCATGCGCTTCAAGCTCTGGTCCAGGCTGGCCAGCACATACTTGCGCGAGCCGCCGCCGCTGCCGTACGGACCGGGCCACATGTCCCAGCCGGCCTTGCTGGAGATGATCAGTTCGTCGCGGTACGGCCGGAAGTCGCGGCGCAGGTGTTCACCGAAGTTGGTTTCGGCGCTGCCGGCCGGCGGGCCGTAGTTGTTGGCCAGGTCGAAGTGGGTGATGCCCGCGTCGAAGGCGGTGCGCAGCATGGCGCGCTGCGTTTCCATGGGCGTGGCGTCACCGAAGTTGTGCCACAGGCCCAGGGTGATGCTGGGGAGCTTGAGGCCGCTCTTGCCGACGGTGCGGTAGGGCATGCGGTCGTAACGGGTCGCGTTGGCGGTGTACAAAATGCGTCTCCTTCGGTTGTCGGCGGCACTGTACCGTGTCGCACCGGGCGAACAGATCGTGCGGGTATTGGGCTGGCCGGCTGCGGCACAAGCCAGACCGCGGGGCAATGGCTTCGGGTTTTGAGCAGGATACGGAGTCCGTTCAACGCTTTGCTGACCAGACCGCTGGTAGGCTGATTCGGACCCCTCGGTCCGGGTCGGGCACTGCACCTGGCTTTCACCCGAGATGACACCCACACCACGGCCCCCCGCCCTGCAGCCCCCCATCCTCACCGAAGGCGACGTGTCGCGCATCATCGAGATGGCTTGGGCGGACGGGATACCGTTTGAGGCGATCCGCTTCCAGTTCGGACTGGACGAATCAGCGGTCATCCGGCTGATGAAGCAGTCCCTCAAAGCGGGTTCGTTCCGGCTCTGGCGCCGCCGCGTCGAAGGACGACCCGCGAAGCACGGGCGCCGGCTTCAGGCGCGTTGACAACCTCCCGAACACCGGCTGCACATGAGCGCCCCTCCTCACATCACCGAAACCGAACTGGTCCACCGGGTCTGGACCGAGTTGCAACGCGCCACCGTGGACCGTCACCATGAATGGCGCACGCCCGTGCTGGCCACGGTTGACCTGCAAGGTGTGCCGCAAGCCCGCACCGTGGTGCTGCGCGGCGCAGACGCGGGCAGCGGGCAACTGGTCTTTTTCACCGACAGCCGAAGCCCCAAGGTGGCGGAGTTGCAGACCCAACCGGCCGCGGCCCTGGTGTTCTGGAGCCGGCGCCTGCAATGGCAGTTGCGGGTGGGTGTGCGGGCTGCGGTCCACACCGACGGACCGCGGGTGGAGGCGGCGTGGGTGCGTGTGAGCCAGTCGACGGCGGCGGGGGACTACCTGTCATCGCAAGCGCCCGGTTCTGCCCTGCAGCCCGTCACTGCCACTGCTTCAAAGCAGCACCACTTCGCGATCATCACCGCGCAGGTGGAAGAACTGGACTGGCTGGCGTTGTCGCGGGAAGGCCACCGGCGCGCGCGGGTGCTGGGCAGCGAGGTTCAGTGGCTGGTGCCTTGAAGCGCTGCGCGATGGATTCCCGTTGAATTTGGAATCTGCACCCGATCGCTGCTCAGTCGTTCAGCGCTGGTGGTTACGTGCGGGGAACAATCCCTTCGCTCGCTGGACCGGTGTGGGCATTAGCTTGGGGTCGGCGGGGTTCCCCAGAAGCTCTTTGAAGCCACTGTCAGTTGCTTATCAAGAGCCCCCCACGCGAATCCCGCATTGCGGACAATCATTCCGATGATCTCGACAAGGCGCTGCATCGATTCAATACTCAATCGAAGATCGCGCCACTTGATACCCAGGTTTCCGATATCAACAAGCTGGTATTTGTCTGCCACCCACCTGACCTCGGTGTGTGCTGAGACCTTGTCGCGCACTGTGAGGAATCCGTTCATTGCCGACGTACTAGATAGCTCAGACCATCGGACGCGCAGTTCCGTCAGATACACCCGGAACTGCTCTCTACGCTCAACCCGCTCACGCTCCTCCATTCTTCTCAAGGCTTCCGCGATATCCGGGTCAGTCTCATCCTCCACTGAAGGAACTACCCAAGTCGCATAGCGGTCTTCTAGTTCCGCAACAAGTGTCGCATCTTCAAGTGCCTCGACCAAGTTCTGGATACTGGGTGTGCGCTTGTCTCCGTCGAGAGCCAGTTTCGCTATGTCCTGAGCGCAGGAAAGAAACAACGCAGCTCGGAGAATCTGAAATCCACGCGCCTGCGCACGTGAGCCCCTTGTCCTGTTTGTCTCGGCATCAAAGAGCATTGGCTCAAGCATCGCGTACTTCTCTCTAAGGCCGATAAACGCGTCGAGCAGATGACCTGCGTGGGCTTCGAGTCTTTCAATCTGAGACGGCATAAGTGTGCTCCCAAGCAGGACCTATTGGTCTAGCTTGCTGTTTCAGTCTATCTGCGCGCAAGGGATCAATAAAGCAATCCCGGACGATCCGATGCTCTCCCGAAGTCTGAGCTGGGGTGGAGGGCGAAGCGAAGTCAAGGAGGAGACGGCCAAAGGCCGTCGGGGGACATGAGCGCAGCCCTCTGCCCCAGATCAGACCCGCCACACAAACACCCAAAGAAAAAGCCCCGCCACGCCAAAGCGCAACGAGGCCAGGGGAAACACCGAAGCGGAATCACTTCGCGGTCGGCATCACGAACTCGGCGCCCTTGGCCGTCGTCTCCGGCCAGCGCTGCATGATGGACTTCTGTTTGGTATAGAACCGCACGCCCTCTTCGCCGTAGGCGTGCATGTCGCCGAACAGGCTCTTCTTCCAGCCGCCGAAACCCTGCCAGGCCATGGGCACCGGGATCGGCACGTTGATGCCGACCATGCCCACCTGGATGCGGCGGGCGAATTCGCGCGCCACGTTGCCGTCGCGGGTGAAGCAGCTTGTGCCGTTGCCGAACTCGTGATCATTGATTAGTTGCACCGCTTCACCGAAGTCGGCCACGCGCACACAGCTCAGCACCGGGCCGAAGATCTCTTCCTTGTAGATGCGCATGCTGGGCGTGACGTTGTCGAACAGCGTGCCGCCCATCCAGAAACCGTTTTCGCAACCTTCGCCGGTCTGCTTGGCGTCAAACTGGCGGCCGTCCACCAGCAGGTCCGCGCCCTGCATCACGCCCGCGTCGATGTAGCCGCTGATGCGCTCGTGCGCGGCGCGGGTCACGATGGGGCCCATCTCGGCCGCGAGGTTGGTGCCGTTGAGCACCTTCAGCGTCTTCGTCCGCTCGATCAGCTTGGGCATGATCTTCTCGGCCACGTCGCCCACCAGCACCGCCACGCTGATCGCCATGCAACGCTCGCCGGCGCTGCCGTAGGCGGAGCCGATCAGCGCGTCCACCGCCTGGTCCAGGTCGGCGTCGGGCATGACGACCATGTGGTTCTTGGCGCCGCCCAGGGCCTGCACGCGCTTGCCGTGGTGGGCGCCGGTTTCGTAGATGTAGTTGGCAATCGGCGTGGAGCCGACGAAGCTGATGGCCTTCACGTCGGGGTGCACCAACAGCGCGTCCACGGCTTCCTTGTCGCCCTGCACGACGTTGAACACGCCGTCGGGCAGGCCGGCCTGTTTCAGCAGATCGGCGATCAGCAGGCTCGGGGTGGGGTCGATGGGGCTGGGCTTGAGCACGAAGGTGTTGCCGGCGGCAATGGCGACCGGGAACATCCACATGGGCACCATGACCGGGAAGTTGAACGGCGTGATGCCGGCGACCACGCCCAGCGGCTGGCGAATGGTCCAGTTGTCCATGCCGGTGGAGACCTGGTCGGTGAAGTCGCCCTTGAGCAGCTGAGGGATGCCGCAGGCGAATTCGATGATGTCGATGCCACGCGAGACCTCGCCCTGCGCGTCGGTGAAGACCTTGCCGTGTTCGGCGGTGATGGCGCGGGCCAGGTCGTCCTTGTGCAGGTTGACAAGTTCCAGGAACTTGAACATCACCCGCGCACGGCGGATGGGCGGCGTGTCGGCCCAGGCCGGGAAGGCGGCCTGCGCGGCGGCCACGGCGGCATCCACATCGGCCGCGTTGGCCAGCGACACGCGGCCGGTGATGGCGCCGGTGGCGGGGTTGGTCACGTCCTGTGCGCGGGGCGAGGTGCCGGCGCTGCGGGCACCGCCGATGTAATGGGTGATGTCGGTGACGGTGGGGGTGCGGGCGTTCATGGGGTGCTCTCCGGTCTGGGGGGATGTGGCAGTCTAGGAACCGGGATCGCTTGGCACAAGGCCGATTGCTTGAATTGATTGTTCACGATGGTGAACAATCTAGCCATGACCGAACAGAAGATGGCGGATCTCTGGAGCCACTGCCACTGGCTCACCGTGCTCGCCGAACAGGGCAGCTACACCGCGGCGGCCACGCGCCTGGGCGTGAGCAAGGCGGCCATGAGCCAGCGCATCGCCGAGCTCGAACGCGTGGCGGGCGTGACGCTGGTGCAGCGCACCACCCGCAGCGTGCGCCTGACCGAAGCCGGCCAGCGACTGGTGGACCAGACGCGCGCCGCTTTCGAGCAGATCAGCCAGAGCTTTGCGCAGGTGCGCGACCTGGCCGAGGCGCCGCAAGGCCTGCTGCGCGTGACGGCGCCGGTGGCCCTGGCGCGCCAGCAGATCGTGCCGCTGCTGCCGGACTTTCTGCGCCAGTACCCGCAGGTGCGCATCGAGCTGAACCTGTCGGACCGGCTGAGTTCGCTGGCCACGGAAGGTTTCGACCTCGCGATCCGCCACACCGCGCACCCGCCGGACACGCACGTGGCGGTGGCGCTTTGTGCCACGCGCTCGGTGCTGGTGGCGAGCAAGGCCTACCTGCGCCGCGCCGGCACGCCGCAGCAGCCGGCCGACCTGGCCGCCCACAACTGCCTGCACTACCCGCGCCCGCAGGAACGCCCGGCCTGGACGTTTGAACCACAAGGCCGCACGGACATGCGCGAGCGCGTCACGGTGCAGGTGTCGGGCTCGCTGACGGCCAACAACAGCGAGGCGCTGCGCGACGCCGCCATGGCCGGGCTGGGCATCGCGCTGCTGCCGGACTTCAGCGCACAGGCCGCGCTGCGGGCGGGCAAGCTGGTCGAGGTGTTGCCGGGCTGGGCGCCGGTGGGCTCGTTCGCCGACCGCATCTACGCCATCCGCCCCTACGCGGCGCACGTACCGCGCGCGGTGTCGGCACTGGTGGACTATCTGCGCCGGTCGCTGTCACCGGGCTTTGGCTGAGCACACGGCCTGAGCAAGGCTCAGCGCCGGAACTCGCGGCCCATCTCCAGCACCTTGAAGTTCAGCAGCTGCGTGGCCAGGATGGTCTCGCACAGGAAGCCGATCAGCGCCACCAGAAACGAGCCGACGCCAGTCAGGAAACAGGCCACCGCGATGCGCGACCAGGACGCGCCGCCGGTCTGGCCTACGAACAGGGCGACGATGGTGAAACCGATCATCACGCCGCACAGCGCCAGAAAGCCGATGGACGCGTTGGCGATGCGCCCGCGTGTGCGCAGGCTGCCCAGCTCCACCAGGTGGCGTTCGGTCACAGCGGGATCGGTCGCGGTGCGTATCTTTTCTTCGAGGACGCGGGCCCGGTCGATGATGCGCGCCAGCCGCCCGGCCACGGCACTGATCATGCCGGCCACAGCGGTGAGGAAGAACACCGGTGCCACCGCCAGCTGCACGCTGTGGGTGACGGCATCAACGTCGAGCGGCAGGGGCATCGCTGCGGCCTCAGAGGCTGGGAGGGAGTTGAGCGTGCCCGAAAGGGCGCCCCAAAGCGCCACCGGCAAGGCGCAAAGCACAGCCGTAGCCCGTGCTACGGCGCGCATTTGCAACGCCGCTGGCGGTGTTTTGGGGTGTCAAGGCGGGCATGACCGATTCCCTCTCAGTCTCTCAGCCCAGCATGCGGGTGAGCGCTTCCTGGTACTTGGCGGAGGTCTTCTCGATCACCTCGCGCGGCAGGCGCGGCGCGGGCGGCGCCTTGTCCCAGGGCTGGCCGTTGACCTTGGCGGTCTCCAGCCAGTCGCGCAGGAACTGCTTGTCGTAGCTGGGCGGGTTGCTGCCCACGGTGTACTGGTCGGCTGGCCAGTAGCGCGAGGAATCGGGTGTGAGCACCTCGTCCATCAGCACCACGGTGCCGTTCTTGTCCAGGCCGAACTCGAACTTGGTGTCCGCGATGATGATGCCCTTCTTGAGCGCGATCTCGGCCGCGGCCTTGTACAGCGCGATCGCCTTGTCGCGGATCTGCGCGGCGATGTCGGCACCGACCATGGCCACGGTCTGCTCGAAGGTGATGTTTTCGTCGTGCTCGCCCATCTCGGCCTTGGCGGCGGGGGTGTAGATCGGCTCGGGCAGCTGGGAGGCGTTCTGCAGGCCCTCGGGCAGCTTCACGCCGCAGACCGAGCGGCTTTCCTGGTATTCCTTCCAGCCGCTGCCGGCCAGGTAACCGCGCACCACGGCCTCGACCGGGATGGGCTTGAGGCGCTGCACCAGCATCGAACGGCCGGTGACCTGGGGCGCTTCTTCGGCCGAGACCACGCTCTCGGGCGCATCGCCGGTCAGGTGGATGGGGCAGATGTTCAGGCCCTTGGGGCCGAGCTGGTCGAACCAGAACAGCGAAAGTTTGGTCAGCAGCGCGCCCTTGCCGGGGATAGGCTCGCCCATGATCACGTCGAACGCGCTGATGCGGTCCGATGCCACCATCAGGATGCGGTCGTCGCCCACGGCGTAGTTGTCACGCACCTTGCCGCGCGCGAGCAGCGGCAGGGACTTGAGGGCAGAGGTGTGCAGGGCGGTGGTCATGATCGGTCGCGGGGAAAGTGACAGCCAAGAAAAAAGCCCGGTGACCGAACAGTCAGCGGGCTCCGTACCATTCCGGCGGATTATCGCAGGTCGGGCGGTGGCGGCTGCTGTCCGCACACGGGCTCAGGCACGGAACTGCCGGGCGGCAAAGGCCCAGGCCATGCGGGACGCGTCCGGGCCTTGCGCGTCGCTGAACGGCTGGCTCGCCGCACCGCCGCTCCAGGCATGGGCCAGCCCCTCGACCGCCACCAGCGTGGCCACGGTGCGCCCGCGGCGCTTGAAGTCCGTGACCTGCATGGGGCGGCGCTGGCCACGCTGCACACGGCGCACGGCGCTGGCGATGGCGCCGGTCGCTTCGGCCCAGACGCGGGTGGCGGCCTGGCCGTTCTGCGGTGAGACCACGGCGTCGGCGTCGCCGTGCACCACCAGCAACGGTGGCCAGTCGGCCGTCGCCAGCGGCGCGGTGGTGCGGCGGCCGTGCATGGCGCCCAGTGCAGACAGGCCCGAGTGCGCCGTGCCCGGGGGGATGCCCGAATGCATCACCACCGCCTGGAAGCGCTCGGGGTGCCGGCTGACCAGCAAGGCGGCCATGCTGGCGCCGGCCGACAGGCCAGCCACCGCCACCCGCGCACGGTCGGCCTGGTGCAGCAGGCACGCCTGGTCGATCGCGTTCAGGATCAGCTCCGCCTCGCCGTAGGCACGGCCGTTGCCGGTGTCGAACCAGTTCCAGCAGCCCTGGGCGTTGGCGAGCCGGTCCTGCTCCGGGTACAGCACAAGGAAGCGCTGCTGGCTCGCGAGCCGGTTCATGCGCGTGCTCAGGGCAAAGCGGTTCGCGTCCTGGCCGCAGCCGTGCAACATGACCATCAAGGGCAGGCGCTCGCCGAGCACCATGCCACCGGGCTTGTAGAGACGGAAACGCCGCGCACCCGCGGGGCCCAGGGCCACCCCCGGCAGCCAGACGCCGCCGCCCGGGGCCAGCGCACGCGGCGCGGCCTTGGCTTGGGGCTGCGCACGGCTGCGGCGGGCGGCCAGGGCGGTGGATCGGGTGGCCATGCGGGTCATCGCCTTCAGGCTGCGCTGAAGGGTCCTGGCCCAGCCGGAGGCTCGCTTGCGGGTGCTCATGCGGACCATTCTGGGGCCCAGGGCCGTCCCGGCACCGGACCGGGTGCGCTCAGGGGTGTCCATCTGTAAGCCGGGTGCGGCACCGCACACAGCGGACGGCGCGCTGCCCGACCAGCGCCCAGAAAAAAGGCCACCGCGGTGGGTGGCCTGTCGGGGCTGCGCCTGAACGGCTCAGACCACTTTTTGCGCCAGCGCACCGCTGGCGTACTGGGCGGCCATGACGCTGAGGGTCTCGCCCTTGATCTTGGCGCCCTGGCCTTCGCAGCCGAATTCCAGGTAGCGCTGCTTGCACACCGCCTTGGCGGCTTCGCGGGCGGGCTTGAGCCATTCGCGGGCGTCGAACTTCTCGGGGTTCTCGGCCAGGAACTTGCGCACCGCGCCGGTCATGGCCATGCGGATGTCGGTGTCGATGTTGATCTTGCGCACGCCGTGCTTGATGGCTTCCTGGATCTCGGACACCGGCACGCCGTAGGTTTCCTTCATCGCGCCGCCGTACTGGTTGATGATGGCGCGCAGCTCTTGCGGCACGCTGGACGAACCGTGCATCACCAGGTGGGTGTTGGGGATGCGGGCGTGGATTTCCTTGACGCGGGAAATCGCCAGGATGTCGCCGGTGGGCGGGCGGCTGAACTTGTAGGCGCCGTGGCTGGTGCCGATGGCAATGGCCAGCGCGTCCAGCTGGGTGGCCTTGACGAACTGGGCCGCTTCTTCGGGGTCGGTCAGCATCTGGGAATGGTCCAACTTGCCTTCGGCGCCGATGCCGTCTTCCTCGCCGGCGTCACCGGTTTCCAGGTTGCCCAGGCAGCCGAGTTCGCCTTCCACCGTCACGCCGGTCTTGTGGGCGAGTTCGACGACCTTGCGGGTCACGTCGACGTTGTAGTCGAAGCTGGCGGGAGTCTTGCCGTCTTCCATCAGCGAGCCGTCCATCATGACCGAGCCAAAGCCCAGACCGATGGCGCCTTCGCACACTTTGAGGCTGGTGCCGTGGTCCTGGTGCATGACCATCGGGATGTGCGGGTACATCTCGGCGGCGGCCTGGATCAGGTGCTTGATGAAGGCTTCCCCGGCGTACTTGCGGGCGCCAGCGGATGCCTGGAGGATGACCGGTGCGCCGACTTCATCAGCGGCGGCCATGACGGCCTGCACCTGCTCCAGGTTGTTGACGTTGAACGCCGGGATGCCGTAGCCGTTGGCGGCGGCGTGGTCGAGCAGTTCGCGCATGGAAACGAGTGCCATGAAATTCCCCTAGGCAAAGTTGGTAACCGGTTTGTAACTCGGGGAATTTTAGCCGCGGTGCTTGCACCGGGATGACGCACGGTGCACCCGGCGCAGGCGATCAGGCGCGGGGCTGCTGCACGAAGGCGCTGACCCGGTCGAGCACGGGGGCCAGCCCGCGCAGGGGAGGGGCGAAGGCTCCGATGAGGGTCGTGTGGCTGACCCGCCCGAACAGCTCCAGCTGCACCGGAACCCCGCGCTGCTCCAGCGCCTTGGCCAGGGCCTCGCTGTTGCGGCGGGGATCGACGAGCAGGTCTTCGCGGGCCGCCAGCAACAGGGCCGGGGCTGCGCGCTCAGGCGGCAGGCGCTGGGCGTGGAACAGCGGCTGCGAATCGGCGGGGGTGTGGGGCCAGCCAAAGGCCACCTGCGCCTCGGGCACGCCGATGGGCAGAAAGTCGTAAGGCCCGGCCAGCCCGACCCAGCCGGCGAGCTGGGCGGGAAGCAGATCCACCGCCGCCAGCCAGCGCGGGTCCAGGGCCAGCATGGCCGCGTTGTAGGCGCCGGCGCTGTGCCCCATGACGTGCAGCCGCTGGCGGGAACCGCCCAGGCGTTCGGCATGGTCCCAGGCCCAGCGCAATGCCAGCGCGCTGTCCTGCACGAAGGCGGGGTAGCGCACTTGGGGGCTGAGCCGGTAGTCCGCCACCAGCGTGACGATGCCGCGAGCGGCCAGCGCCTCGCCCACGAACCGGTAATCCTCCCGGCGTCCGCTGCTCCAGGTGCCGCCGTAGAAGTACAGCACCACCGGCGCCGAGGCCACGTCCGCCTGCGGGAGGTAGACGTCCAGCCGCTGACGGGGGTCCGGACCGTAGGCCTGACCGGACACCACCCGGTGGGTCCGGGACGGCACGGTGGCGTTGATCAGGGCCAGCGGGGAACAGGCCTGCAGCAGCGGCAGCAGGCCCAGGGCGGCCAGCCAGCGGCGGCGGGGGGGGTCGGTCGGAGCGGTCATCTCCCGGGTACGCAGCGAAACTGCGTCCGGATTCAGGACGCGCGGATGATCTTCAGCGTGTTGGTGCCGCCGGGAGTGCCCATGGGCTCGCCCACGGTGATGGCGTAGACGTCGCCGGTGTGGATCACGCCGCGTTCCTTCAGGTCGGCCTCGGCCTCGGCCAGCGCGGTGTCGCGGTCGGCGCTGGTGTCCACCAGGATCGGGCGCACGTTGCGGTAGAGCGTCATCTTGCGCTGCGAAGCCAGCTTGGATGTGACCGCAAAAATGGGCATGCGCACGCTGTGGCGGCTCATCCACAGGGCGGTGGAACCGGACTCGGTCAGCGCCACGATGGCCTTGGCGCGCAGGTGGTGCGCCGTGAACAGCGCCCCCATGGCGATGGCCTGGTCGATGCGGGTGAAGGTCTCGTCGATGAAGTCGTCGTCCAGCGGGTCGTGGTCGGTCGTTTCAGCGGCCTGGCAAATCGCGGCCATCTGCTGCACGGTTTCCAGCGGGTACTTGCCGGCGGCGGTCTCGGCACTGAGCATCACGGCGTCGGTGCCGTCGAGCACGGCGTTGGCCACGTCGCTCACCTCGGCGCGCGTGGGCACCGGGTTGACGATCATGGACTCCATCATCTGCGTGGCGGTGATGACCACCTTGTCCATCTGGCGCGCCAGCTTGATCATGTGCTTTTGCAGGCCCGGCACCACGGCGTTGCCCACCTCCACCGCCAGGTCGCCGCGCGCCACCATGATGCCGTCGGACACCTTGAGGATGTTGGCCAGCTCGGGGATGGCCTCGGCGCGCTCGATCTTGGCGATCAGGCCGGGCTTGTGGTTGTACTGCGCCGCGGCCATGTTGCACAGCTGGCGGGCCAGCTCCATGTCGGTCGCGTTCTTGGGGAAGCTCACGGCCACGTAATCGGCCTGCAGGCTCATGGCGGTCTTGATGTCCTCCATGTCCTTGGCGGTGAGCGCGGGCGCGGTCAGACCGCCGCCCTGCTTGTTGATGCCCTTGTTGTTGGACAGCTCGCCACCGAGCTTGACCGTCGTGTACACCGCATCGCCCACGACCTTGTCCACCGTCATGACGATCAGGCCATCGTTGAGCAGCAGGGTGTCGCCGGCTTTCACGTCGCGCGGCAGCTCCTTGTAGTCCAGGCCCACGCCCGTGAGGTCACCCGGTTCGGTGCGCGAGGCGTCGAGCACGAAGGGCTGGCCCGGTTCGAGCATCACCTTGCCTTCGGCGAACTTGCCGACGCGGATCTTGGGACCCTGCAGGTCGGCCATGATGCCGACCTCGCGGCCGGCACGCCGGGCCGCTTCGCGGACCAGGGTGGCGCGGTCGATGTGGTCCTGCGCCTTGCCGTGCGAAAAATTCAGGCGAACGACGTTGACGCCGGCGCGGATCATCGCTTCGAGCAGGGCGGGATCGCTGGACGCAGGGCCGAGGGTGGCAACGATTTTGGTGGCGCGCTGGGGCATGTGAAGGGTCTCCGTCAGGGGATGGATGGTCTGGTGTTGTAATTTGGTTTCGCATTATGTTGGAAACTCGTTACCACAGGGTTACGGGTCAACACCCCGGCGATCGCGGGCTTTGGCGACCGTGCCACGATACGGTTGTCGTTCACCTTTTCACCCCACCATGCCGCACCTCAACGTCCTGGGCACCGAACTGCAGGCCTGCTCTTTTGATCCGCTGACCGGGTACTTCCGCGACGGCTGTTGCAGCACCGACGCCAACGACCTCGGCAGCCACGTGGTCTGTGCCCGGGTGACCGAGGCGTTTCTGCGCTTTTCGCTCGAACGCGGCAACGATCTGGTCACGCCGCGGCCCGAGTTCCGCTTTGCGGGCCTGAAGCCGGGCGACCGCTGGTGCCTGTGCGCACTGCGCTGGAAGGAAGCGCTGGAAGCCGGCGTGGCGCCGCCGGTGCATCTGGAAGCGACCCACGCCCGCGTGCTCGACTTCGTGGACCTGGCACAGCTGCAGGCGCACGCATTGCCGACGGTTTCGCGCAGCGCCTGACCGGCGCCGCCCGGCTCACCAGGGAATGGCCTGGCCCTGGTGGTCCACGAAATGCGCGCGCCCGGTAGCGGGCAGGCCGTCGAGCACGGCCAGCAGGCGCTGCGCCGACTCGGCCGGGTCCATGGCCGCGTCGCCCACAAACGGCCGGCTCAGCGCCGAGCGCACCGTGCCCGGTTGCAGCGCCGCCACCACCAGTGCAGGCCGGCGGCGCGCGAGTTCGATCGCGCCGGTCTGCAGCAACTGGTTGAGCGCCGACTTGGCCGAGCGGTAGCCGTACCAGCCGCCCTTGCGGTTGTCTTCGATGCTGCCGACCCGCGCCGACAGCTTGGCCCAGACCGCGCGTTCGCCACTGGCCAGCAGCGGTGCAAAGTGTTTGAGCAGCAGCGCCGGCCCCACGGCGTTGACCTGCAGCGCGCGCAGCAGCGCGTCGGCATTGAGTTCGTCCAGGCGCTTTTCGGGGCCGCGACCGTCGAGGGTGAGCGCGCCGGTCGCGTCCACCACCAGGTGGAACGGGCCTTGCGGCATCAGCCGGCCCGCGGCGGCGGCGATGCTGGCTTCGCTGCCCAGCTCCAGCGCCGGGTCTCCCTGGCGGGAGAGGCCGACCACGCGGGCGCAACGGGGATCGCGCTGCAGCGCGTCCACAAACGCCGCGCCCAGCGCACCGCTGGCACCGAACACCAGGGCGGTGTAGCCCTCGCGCAAAGCGTTCATCTGGATGCTCATCGCGTGGCCTCGCCGGGTGCGCGGCTGAGGTCGTTGTTCTGCGTGACCAGCACCTGCAGGAGCCGCATGAACTCGGTGCGCTGGCGCGGGGTCAGCGGCGCCAGGATCTGTTCCTGCGCGAGCAGCATGCCCGGCACGACGTCGGCCAGGCCCTGATGGCCGTCGGGCGTGAGGAAGAGCTGGCGCGCGCGGCGGTCGTCGGGCGACATGCGCCGCTCCAGCCAGCCGCGGGCTTCGAGCCGGTCGACCACGCCACCGGTGGTGGAGGTGTCCAGCGCGATCGACCGGGCCAGCGTGCGCTGGTCGATGCCGGGCTGGTTGGCCACCACCTGCAAGGCGGCGTACTGCACCGGCGTCACCCCCAGTTCGCCCACCGCCTGCAGAAAGATGCCGACCGAGATCTGGTGCAAACGCCGGATCGCAAAGCCGGGATGCTGGTCGATGTCGATCCCGATGGTGTCGAGGGTGTCCATGTGAGCGAGAACGGTGGGTGGTCGGCTGTTGACCCAGTTTAGCAGCGCTCTTATGATCAGCACACTGATGATTAGCATGCGGCCGGACAAGGCCAGCGCAAGGAGACAAGACATGAGCCACGAACTCGGCCGCCTCGAAGACCTGCCGCAGGACTACCGCGACGACCTGAAGAACCTCAACCTGGTGCCGCTGTGGCCCAGCCTGCGCGCAGTGCTGCCACCGGGCGTGCCCACCCGCGCCACGCAGGCCGTGCACTGGCCCTACGCCACGCTCAAGCCGCTGCTGCTCAAGGCCGGCGAGCTGACCCCGATCGAAAAAGCCGAACGCCGCGTGCTGGTGCTGGCCAACCCGGGCCACGGCCTGGAGAACATGAAGGCCAGCCCCGCCATCTACCTGGGCATGCAGCTGCTGCTGCCCGGCGAATGGGCGCCCAGCCACTGCCACACGCCCAACGCGGTGCGCATGGTGGTCGAGGGTGAAGGCGCCTGGACCACGGTCGACGGCGAGAAGTGCCCGATGCGCCGCGGCGACCTGATCCTCACCCCCACCGGCCTGTGGCACGAACATGGCCACGACGGCACCGACCCGGTGGTCTGGCTGGACGTGCTGGACCTGCCGCTGGTCTATTACATGGAGGCGAGCTACCACATCAACGGCTCGCGCCAGCAGGTCAAACAAGGCAGCGGCGACCGCGCCTGGACCCGCGCCGGTGTGGTGCCCACGCAGGTGTTCAGTCGCAGCGACAAGCGCTACCCCATGCTGCGCTACTCCTGGGAGGCCACACGCGCCGCGCTGATCGGCATGGCCGCCAACGACCCGCAGCTCGACTGCGTGCAGGTCACCTACGTGAACCCGGAAACCGGTGACGACGCCGAGAACATCCTGGGCTTCTACGCGCTGATGCTCAAACCCGGCCAGACGCTCACCCTGCCCGCGCGCTCGCCGGCGCAGGTGTTCCACCTGATCGAAGGCGGCGTCGATGTGTGTGTGTTCGACAAGCGCTTCGCCCTGGTCGAGGCCGACACCTGCTGCACGCCGGGCTACGAACACGTGACATTGACCAACCGCTCGGCCGACCAGCCCGCCTTCGTCTTCATCGCCGACGAATCGCCTCTGCACCGCAAGCTCGGTGTGTACGAGACGCGTTAACTTGCCAGAGACAACCCGATCATGACCCAGTACCTCTTCCCCCCGCCCGCCGTTCAGTCCCTGCCGATTCGTGGCCGGGCAGAGCGCTTCCCCATCAACCGCATCTTCTGCGTCGGCCGCAACTACCACGCACACGCGGTCGAGATGGGCAAGCCGGTCGACAAGAGCGCCGAGCGCCCGTTCTACTTCACCAAGTCGCCGCAGACCCTGGTGCAGAGCGGCTCAGAAGTGGCCTACCCACCCGGCACCAGCAACTACCACTTCGAGATGGAACTGGTGTTGGCCGTGGGCAAGCCCGGTTTCCGCGTCAGCGCCGAGAGCGCACACGAAGTGATCTATGGCTACGCCGCCGGGCTGGACATGACCCGCCGCGACCTGCAACTCGTCGCCCGCGACAAAGGCCGCCCCTGGGACCTGGGCAAGGACATCGAGCAGGGTTCGGTGTGCTCAGAGATCGTGCCGATGCCCGGCGTGGTCATTGAAAGCGGCGCCATCGCGCTGGAAGTGAACGGCGCCACCAAGCAGAGTTCCGACGTCGACAAGCTGATCTGGAACATCCGCGAAATCATCGCGGACCTGTCTTTGTTCTACCACCTGCAACCCGGCGACCTGATCTACACCGGCACGCCCGAGGGTGTGGGCGCGGTGGTCAGCGGGGACCGGATCAGCGGGCGGGTTGAGGGTGTGGCGGAAGTGGCGCTGGTCGTTGGGTCCGCTGAATAAGGCTCAGGACGAGATGGAGCACAGCCCGTTTGCACTACTGCCCATTTCGAGGATTCGGATTTCCCTGAAGTTCCGAGGAATTCGCCGCACGGATGACATAGGCCTCCGCTTGAGCTTCCTTTAGGAAATCGACGAGGCTCGGCACATCGTCTGGGTGAAGCACTACAAGTGAGTCTTCCTCAGGATAGTTCGACTGCTTGATGCAAACATGACCGTTCATGCCAGCGTAAACCTCAATTTCTTTTCGCTCTTCGATAACGCGCGCCATACATTTAATTCCCTCGTTGAATATGAAGCGACTGTAGTGGCTGAATTTGCCAACGAGTCAGACCACCACACCCCGCCGCGCCATCATGTCCGCGCTCATGGCCTGCAAAGGCTCGCCCCGAATGAGCCTGCGGGCCGCCGGATACACCACCTCGTTCTCGTCCAGCAAATGCCGCCGGTACAGCGCGTCGTAGGCGTCAAAGCGCTGTCCATCTTCCGCTGAGAACCCTGCCCAGTCGTCTCCCGCCTCGACCAGCGCCGACAGCGCGGAACGCACCCGCGCCCACATCACCGCCATCTCGCGGTGGTCCTGCTTGAGGCGGATCACCACGGCCAGCACGGCCGGGTCGCGCTGCGCGAGCAGGGGCGGGAAGACGTGGCGCTCTTCGTCTTCGTGGTGGTGCGGGCCGGCCTGGTCGAAGTAGCGCATGACGTCGCGCGCGGCGTCGCGGGCCTGGGTGTCGGCACCATGGGTTTGCACGTGTTCGCGGATCTTGCCGAGCAGGCGCAGCATGCGCTCGACGCGTTCGTGGCAGGCGTCGAGCATCTCGAACGGGGCTTCGAAGCCCACGCCCGGCGCGCTGTGACCGGGCAGGCCGATCTGGACCTTGGTGCTGCTCATGGTTCGTTTCCTCCCACCAGAACACTGACGTAGTCGGCCACCTGCGGCCTCAGCTTGGGGGTGCCGTGGGCCAGCGCGGTGCCGATGCTCAGGAAGCACACGGCCTGCTCGCTGGCGCGCAGGCCGAAGAAGCGGCGCAGGGCTTGCGACGCGATGGCCTTGCCCGCGGTGAGCGCCGAGCCAAAGCCCATGGCGGTGGCCATGAGCAGCGTGTTTTGCGCCGCGCAGCCCGCAGACATCAACCGCTCGGCCAGGCCGATCTCGGCGTCGCCCTTGTCCGCATCGACCACGATCAACGCGAGGAACGGGGAACGGAAGCCTTTTTCGCGCGCCTTGACCAGGTCGTGTGCCTCGGCGTGTGGATCGCGCTCCAGCAGCGCCTGCACAAACACCTCGGCCAGCGCCTCGCGCCGGTCGGCCGGCACGGTGATGAAGCGCCAGGGCTGCAGGCAACGGTGATCGGGTGCGCTGGCCGCAGCGGCCAAGATGGCCTGCAGCTGCGCCGCATCGGGCCCGGGCTCGCCGAGCCGGAACGGCAGCACCGTGCGGCGCGCGTCCATCAGCTCGGCGGCCAGCGCCGCCCAGTCGGGCGACGCCGCGGGATCAGCCACAGCTGCCCAGGTGGCCGCAGGAGGTGCAGTAGTCGCAGCCATCCTTGCGGATCATGGCGTGCGCGCCGCACTCGGGGCACTTCTTGCCGGCCATCACATTGGTCGGCGCGGCCATGCCGGGCAGCTCGGGGGCGGCCGGCAGGTGCGGCGTGCTCACAGCCGCGGTGTCGCTGGCCTGGTTGCGGCGGGCGATGATGTTCTGCAGCGCGAAGGCGATGGCGGCGACTTCGGAGTCGTGCCACATGGGCACGTGGGTGCCGTCGGCCTTCTGGTAGGTGCCCAGGCGCACTGGGCCGCGGTCCCAGGCGACCTTGCGCATGTCGGACAGCGCCCGGCCGAGGAAGCCGCCGCGCGCAGCCAGCGACAGCATGCGCATGGTGGAGGTGATCCACTGCTGCGACTCGCCGTTCTGCCCCACGGGCATGAAGAATTCGATCGCGCGTTCGACCGTGCCCTTGCCGTCGGCGGCGGGCACCGGCAGGAACGAGACCACGATGTACAGCGTCTTGTGGCCTTCCTGCGTCCAGTACTCGATCTTGTCGGCCACGGCCGACAGCGCGCCCTTGGGGCGGCTCTCGATCACGGTACGCATCGGGTCCACCGGAGCAGCCGCCACGGGTGCGGCGGGCTTGGCTTCGGCCGCGGCGGGGGTGCCGGTGTCCAGCACCGAGCCCAGGATGCTGTTGGGCCGGTAAGTGGCCATGCCCTTGAGGCGCGCGCGCCAGGCCTGCAGGTACAGGTTCTTGAAGTCGTCGAACGGGTAGTCGGCGGCGACGTTCACCGTCTTGGAGATGGCGGTGTCCACGAAGGGTTGCACCGCTTCCATCATGGCGATGTGTTCACCGGCGCTCATGGCCAGGGCGTTGACGAAGTACTCGGGCAGCTGGTCGACGTTGCCGCCGAGTTCGCGGTACAGGCGCCAGGCGTGGTCTTCCACCGCGTATTCGCTGGTGGAGCCGTCGGACTCGCGCTTCTTGCGGCGGTACATCCACGAGAACGGTGGCTCGATGCCGTTGGACGCGTTGTCGGCAAAGGCCAGGCTGACGGTGCCGGTGGGCGCGATGGACAGCAGGTGGCTGTTGCGGATGCCGTGCTTGCGGATCGCCTTCTGGATGTCGGCCGGCAGGCGGCTGGCGAAGGTGCCGGGGGCCAGGTAACCGTCGGCGTCGAACTTGGGGAAGCGGCCCTTTTCCTTGGCCAGCTCGATGGACGCCAGGTAGGCGGCGTTGCGCATGCGCTCGGCGATCTGCGCGGCGGCCACGCGGCCGTCTTCGCGGTCGTAGCGCACACACAGCATGGCTAGGGCGTTGCCCATGCCGGTGAAGCCCACGCCGATGCGGCGCTTGGCGGCGGACTCAGCGCGTTGCTGTTCCAGTGGCCAGAAGGTCACGTCCAGCACGTTGTCGAGCGCGCGCACCTGGGTGGCGACGGCGGCTTCGAAGGCTTCGTAGTCGAAGCTGGGCGCGCCGCCGAAACCGAAGGGGTTGCGCACGAAACGGGTGAGGATGATGGGACCGAGGTCGCAGCAGCCGTAGGGCGGCAGCGGCTGTTCGCCACAGGGGTTGGTGGCGGAGATGGTCTCGCAGTAGTGCAGGTTGTTGTCGGTGCCGATGCGGTCCAGGAACAGGATGCCGGGTTCTGCGAAGTCGTAGGCCGACTTCATGATGGTGTCCCACAGCTCGCGGGCGGCCACGGTCTGGTAGACCCACTGGCCGTCGCTGCGCTGGTAGGCGCCCTTGGCGATCAGCTTCTGGCCGGGGCGGGCCTTGTGCACCAGTTCCCAGGGCTGGTCGCCGCTGACGGCTTCCATGAAGGCATCGCTCACGCCCACGGACACGTTGAAGTTGTTCCAGCGGCCGGGGGTGCGCTTGGCGGTGATGAATTCCAGCACGTCCGGGTGGTCGATGCGCAGCACGCCCATCTGGGCGCCGCGGCGCGCGCCGGCGCTCTCCACGGTGGAGCAGCTCTGGTCGAACACGTTGATGTAGCTGCAGGGGCCCGACGCCATGGAGTGCGTGCCCTTGACTTCGGCGCCCTTGGGGCGGATGCGAGAGAAGTCGTAGCCCACGCCGCCACCGCGGCGCATGGTTTCGGCGGCTTCGCGCAGGGCTTCGTAGATACCGGGGTAACCATCGGCGTCCACGCCCTGGATGCAGTCGCCCACCGGCTGCACGAAGCAGTTGATCAGCGTGGCCTGGATGTCGGTGCCGGCCGCGCTCATGATGCGGCCCGCGCCGATGGCGCCGGCGTGCAGGTTGTCCAGGAACTTCTGTTCCCACTCGGCCCGCGCTTCGGGCTTTTCAACGGAAGCGAGCGCTCGCGCCACGCGGCGGTACAGGTCTTCAAAGCCGGTTTCGCCCGGTTTCAGGTATTTCTCGGCCAGCACGTCCTGGCTGATGGGTTGGGTCGCGGTCAGGTCCTGGGGACGCATGGCGGTGTCTCGTTTCATGGGCGGTGTGATCCGGTGGGCGGTGAACGGTAAAAAGAAAAAGCTCAGGTCAAACGCACGCACACCCGCCGTGCGGGTTGTCGTTCTGGGGGGGTGTGGGTGGGGGGAGGCGGGAGCGGGGAAGGCCTGCATTTTGCGCCAAAGTCGGCCGGGAGCGGACCCAGGAAACCCCTCTTTTTTGTGTGTTTGGTGGACCTCTCACCTGGCGAAATCGGCAAAGGCTATCGGCGGCCAGATCGCCATACGTTGCGATGCATCACAGACGGGGCCAGTTGTGGCAAGCCGGTCACCCATGCGCGAACCGTGCCAGCGGACTTGGCCCTGAACGGGTGCATGACCGGCGGCGTACGCCGCCGCCAGGCGACGAGCGGCGCGGCGGTTCAGGCCGGCACGGCCTCCCGCATGGCCGCGGCGGCGATGTCGAGCGAGCGCAGCCGCAGCGCCGGGTCGAACACGTCGCTGACCAGCATGAACTCGTCGGCCTGGGTGGCATCGGCCAGCTGCTGCAGGCCGGCGTGCACCGTGTCGGGGCCACCGATGACGGCGCAGGCCAGAAAGTCGGCGATGGCCGCCCGGGACTGGGTATCCAGCCGGTCCATGAAGCCTTCCACCGGCGCCGGCAGCTGGCCACGCCGGCCGGTGAGGATGCCCAGCACCCTCTGGTAGGTGCTGCTGGCCAGGAACTCGGCCTCGTCGTCGGTGGGGGCGGCGATCAGCGGCACGCCGACCACGGCATAAGGCTTGTCCAGCACCTTCGAGGGCTGGAAGTTGGCGCGGTACAGCTGCAGCGCCTGCATCAGGTAGCGCGGTGCGAAGTGCGAGGCAAAGGCGTACGGCAGGCCCCGCTCGGCCGCCAGCTGGGCCGAGAACAGGCTGGAGCCCAGCAGCCAGATCGGCACCTGCGTTCCCGCCCCCGGCATGGCGATCAGGCGCTGACCGGGCTGCGGGTCACCCAGCAGGCGCTGCAGCTCGGCCACGTCGCGCGGGAAGTCTTCTTCGGTCTCGGGCCGGTCGCGGCGCAGGGCGCGCATGGTCAGCGGGTCGGTGCCGGGCGCGCGGCCCAGGCCCAGGTCGATGCGGCCCGGGTACAGCTCGGCCAGCGTGCCGAAGGCCTCGGCCACCACCAGCGGGGCGTGGTTGGGCAACATAACCCCGCCCGAGCCGACGCGGATGCGCTTTGTGCCGCCCGCGATGTGGCCCACCAGCACCGCCGTGGCCGAGCTGGCGATACCGCTCATGTTGTGGTGTTCGGCCAGCCAGTAGCGGGCAAAACCCAAGCGTTCGGCGTGCTGCGCGGTGCGCAGGGCGATGGCCAGGGCGTCGGCCACGGTCCCCCCTTCGCGAACGGCGACCAAGTCGAGCATGGACAAACGGATCGAAGACAGGGCTTTCATGCGCCCGATTGTGGGCCGGAGCGACAGCCGGCGCTGTCGCCAGTGCCAAACCCTGACGCAGCGCAAGCCCAGTCCCGCCGGTGATGGCAAAGCCCCGCTGGGGAGCGTAGGCTGTGTGCACCCTTCACGGCCCCGCCTGCCTATTCACACACCTCCGAACATGACCACCCTTTTCGACCCCATCACCGCCGGTGACCTGCACCTGGCCAACCGCATCGTCATGGCACCGCTCACGCGCAACCGCGCGCCCGACGCCATCCCCACACCGCTGATGGCAACCTACTACGCCCAGCGCGCCAGCGCAGGCCTGCTGATCACCGAAGCCACCGCCATCTGCCACGAGGGTCAGGGCTACGCCGACGTGCCCGGTCTGTACGGCACCGAACAGCTGGACGGCTGGAAGCGCGTGACCCAGGCCGTGCACGCCGCGGGCGGCAAGATCGTCACCCAGCTCTGGCATGTGGGCCGCGTCTCGCATGTGGAACTGCAACCGCACTTCCAGAAGCCGGTCGCGCCTTCGGCCATCCGCGCGAACACCAAGACCGTGCTGCTCAAGGATGGCGCTGCCGTCTTCGTCGACACGTCCGAGCCGCGCGCGCTGGACGCCGAAGAGATCCCCGGCATCGTGCAGGCCTACCGCCACGCAGCGATGAACGCCATCAGCGCCGGTTTTGACGGGGTGGAGATCCACGCCGCCAACGGCTACCTGATCGACCAGTTCCTCAAGACCGGCAGCAACCAGCGCACCGACGACTACGGCGGCAGCATCGCCAACCGCGCACGCCTGCTGCTCGAAGTGGTGGCCGCGGTGACCGAAGCCATCGGCGGCGGCCGCACCGGCATTCGCCTCTCGCCCGTGACCCCGGCCAACGACGTGGTCGACGCCGACCCGCAGCCGCTGTTCGAACACGTGGCGCGCGAGCTCGGCCGCTTCGGCCTGGCCTATGTGCACGTGATCGAAGGCGCCACCGGTGGCCCGCGCGAACTGGCCGACCGCCCCTTCGACTACGCCGCGTTCAAAACCGCTTACCGCCAGGCCGGCGGCACCGGCGCGTGGATGGTCAACAACGGCTACGACCTGCCGCTGGCCCAGCAGGCGCTGGCCGACGGCGCCGACCTGGTGGCTTTCGGCCGCACCTACATCGCCAACCCGGACCTGGTGGCGCGTCTGCAGGCCGGCGGCCCCTTCAACAAGCCGGACAAGACGACCTTCTACGGCGGTGGCGCCAAGGGCTACACCGACTACCCGGCACTGGAGAGCTGACCGCCCCCACGCTCCGCCGCTTTGAGGGTAGCTGCCCCAGGACTGGGGAGGGACCCGGTCCTTGCCGGGTCCGGGGGCTGATCCGGCTTGGGGCGGCCCGGCGCCGGATCACTGACCGCCCCCACGCTCCGCCGCTTTGCGGGTCGCTGAGCCTCCCGCGTGGCGACCTATGATGCGCGGACCATGCCCCCACCCGAACTGGTCGCCGCGATCTACCCCTGGCTGCTGCCGCTGCACATCGCGCTGGTGACGCTAAGCGTGTCGCTGTTCGCGGTGCGGGGCCTGGGTGTGCTGGCGGGGCAGGCCTGGCCAATGGCGGGCTGGGCGCGCGGCCTGGCGCCGGTGATCGATTCCCTGCTGCTGCTCGCGGGTGGCACGCTGTGGTGGCTGCTGCAACTCAACCCCTGGCAAGAACGGTGGCTGGGCGCCAAGCTGGTGCTGCTGATCGTCTACATCGCACTGGGCACGCTGGCGCTCAAACGCGCACCGACTCGGGTAGCCAAAGCGTTGTGTTTCATCGCGGCCCTGGCGGTCGTTGGCTTCATGTCCAGCATCGCTGTGGCACACCACCCGCTGGGCCGCTTCGCCCCATGAGCGGAGCACCGCATCCGTCGCGTCTGGTGCGCGGCCTGCTGTGGCTGGCCGGATCGGTGGCGCTGGTGCTGGGCGCCATCGGCGTGGTGCTGCCAGGCCTGCCGACCACCCCCTTCGTGCTGCTGGCCGCCGCCTGCTACGCCAAGGCCTCGCCGCGCCTGCACGCCTGGCTGCTCAACCACCGCCTGACCGGGCCGATGCTGCGCGACTGGGAAGCGAACCGCAGCCTCACACGGCGCACCAAGATCATTGCCGTGGTCTCGATGCTGGTGATGGTCAGCTTCTCGATCTGGAGCTTCCGCCACCGCTGGATCGCGCAGGCGGTGCTGGTGGTGCTGGGCGTGATCGGTGCCTGGGTCGTGCTGCGGATTCCGACGCGCAAACCCCCTGCCTCTCAGCCCTGACTTTTGTTCTGCGCCGGTGCCCGCGGGCGTCGTCGCGGGCCTTGCCGCATATCGGCACAGAGGTTGTAGAACTCCTGCGCCGCCGGCGTCAGCACGGTGGAACGGCGCTTGATCAGCCCCACCATGCGCCTGACCACCGGATCCACCAGCGGCACGCTGGCCAGCAGCGGGTGGTCTTTCGCGGGCATCGCCATCGACGGCACCACCGCCACGCCCAGCCCCGCCTCCACCAGACCGATCATGGTGGTGCCGTGCCGGGTTTCGTACAGGCTCTGCGGCTGCTCGACCATGCCCGCCAGCGCCTGATCGAGCAGCAGGCGGTTGCCCGACACCTTGTCGGCCGCGATGTAGTCGTATTGCGCCAAATCGGCCCAGCGCACCTGGCGCTTTTTGGCCAGCGGGTGGTCGCGCCGGCAGGCCGCGACGAACTGCTCTTCCACCAGCGGTTTGAACTCCACATCGGCCTCCTGAGAGCCCACAAAGTTCAGACCGAAGTCGGCCTCGCCGCGCGCCACCGCCAGCAACACCGTGTTGGCGCTCTCGTCGATGATCTTGATGCGCACACGCGGGTAGCGCTCGTGGTAGCGCGCGATCACGCCTGAGAGAAAGTAGTTCACGGCCGAGGGCACGGCCGCGATGGTCACCTCGCCCATGCGCGTGGCCGCCACGCCGCGAATGCCCAGCAGCGTGGTGTCCAGCGCGTCCAGGATCTGGCGCAACTGGCGGTCGAAGTCGCGCCCCACCACCGTCAGGCTCACACGCCGTGTGCTGCGCTCCAGCAGCCGAACGCCCAGCGCCTGCTCCAGCTTGTCGATGCGTCGGCTGAAGGCGGGCTGCGAGATGTGCACCGACTCCGCGGCCTTGCGGAAGCTGCCCAGTTCGGCCACGGCGCGGAAGGCAAACAGGTCGTTGAGATCGAAGTGGGCGGACATGGGCAAGAGCGGTGAAGACGGTTTTGATTGATGCACATTGTGGATCAATCAATCCCAAATATGCAATTCACAGATACCGAAGACGGCTGGATGATGCGCCCTCTTTCAACACATCCGGAGACAAAACACATGAAGACCACGTTGTCCATCGTCACGCTCGCGCTGGGCGCAGCCTTCGCCCCCGCGGCCGTGGCATTCCCCACCAAGAACATCACCATCGTCGTGCCCACGGCCGCCGGCGGCGGCAACGACCAGATGGCCCGCACCATCGCGCAGAAGCTGGGTGGCCTGCTGGGTCAGAGCGTCATTGTCGAAAACAGGGCCGGCGCGAACGGGTCCATCGCCAGCGAATTCGTGGCCCGCGCCACGCCCGATGGCCACACGCTGATGCTGGGCTACATCGCCACCCACGCCATGAACCCGGCTCTGCAGAAGTTGCGCTACGACCCGGTGACCGACTTTGAGCCGGTGGGTCTGGTGGGCTACTCCGGGACGGTGATGGTGGCCAACACGGCCACGCCGGTCAAGGATGTGAAAGATCTCATTGCACAGCTCAAAGCAAAGCCGGATCGCTACGTGTACGCCACGGCGGGCAACGGGACCGCACCCCACTTCGCGGGCGAACTGTTCAAGGTGAACGCCGGCGTGGAAATGATCAGCGTGCCGTACAAAGGCTCCGCGCCTGCGGTGAACGACACCATCGGTGGGCAGACACAGTTCATGTTCCCCAGCCTGTTCACGGCATTGCCCCACGTCAAGGGCGGCAAGCTCAAGGCATTGGCGATTGCCGGCCCCAAGCGTTCACCCTTGCTGCCCGATGTGCCCACCATGAAAGAAGCTGGCGTGGACGGTGTGGAGGTGCAGCAGTGGTACGCCATCTTTGCACCGGGCAAAACCCCCAAGGATGTGGTCACCAAGATCAACAAGGCGCTCAACACGGTGCTGAACGACAAGGAGGTCATCAAGCGCATGGAGGACCACGGCGCCGATGTGGAGACCAGCACACCCGAAGAACTGGGCAGCATGGTCAAGACCGAGGTGGCCAAGTGGAAGGCCGTGGTGGTGAAAGCCAAGCTGACCGCGGACTGAACACGCCTGCGGCAAGCCAACCGCTTGGCCCAGCCGACAGCGCCGGCCCCTCTGCCCTGCACACGCCGGCGCCCACCCAGCATCAAAACCTTGGAAACACCTGCAATGAAAAAACCCAACCTCGCCGCCACCGCCCTGACCGTCCTGTCCCTGGGAGGTGTGGCCCACGCCCAGTCTGCTGTTGAGCTCTACGGCGTGGTCGACCTGTCGCTGGCCAAGGTCAGCGGCAAGTCGCTCACGCTGGCCGGCGCGTCACCCCTCACGAACGGCAGCAGCCGCATCGGTTACCGCGGCACGGAAGACCTGGGTGGCGGCATGAAGGCCGCCTTCAACCTGGAGGCCCAGATCGACCCGACCTCGGGTGCCACCCAGACAGCGATGTTTGCGCGGGCAGCCAACCTGTCGCTGAGCGGAAGCTTTGGCGCCGTGAAGCTGGGCCGGACCCTCACACCGAGCTACGGCGGTTTCAGGGCATGGGACCTGTCCGGGGCCGCCAACTACAACGTGGTGAACAGCCAGTTCGGCTACGCAGGCCTGAACGCCCGCAACAGCAGCGAGATCAGCTACAGCTCCCCCAGCTTCAGCGGCCTGAGTTTTTCGCTGGGACACGTGCTGAAAGCGGACAACGCGGGCGTGTCCAAGAACGACCTGAATGTGATTTACAAGCGTGGCAACCTGGCCGCAGGCCTGTCGTACAACAAGCTCAGCGGCAGCGACAGCAACCAGGCCGTGGGCGTGAGCTACCAGTTCGACGGCTTCCGGTTGGCCGGCAGCCTGCAGGACGCGGTGAGCGCCGGCAAAGGCCAGGGCTTCACACTGGGCGCATCGGGCTCGGTGGGTCCGGTGGCGCTGCTGGTCGACTGGGCGCGCGACACCGATGCAGACGACTCCGATGTGCTGCTGGAGGCACGCTATCCGCTGTCCAAGCGAACCATGGTGTATGCCGCGCACATCCGCAACGGCAAAGGCAAGACCGCGGCGGACGTCAACTCGACCCTGCTCGGCCTGCGCCACAACTTCTGACCGACCCCATCGTCTCCAGGCCGTTGACCCCCAGGTCCATGGCCGGAGAGCTCCTTCTTGCACACCCACGACCGCCATGTCCCTCTCCATCCCCTGCGTCCTGATGCGCGCCGGCACCTCGCGAGGTCCCTTTTTCCTGCGCGACTGGCTGCCCGAAGGCGACGAAGCGCGTGACCAGGCGCTGATCGGCGCCATCGGTGCATCGGACCCGCTGCAGCTCGACGGTCTGGGCGGCGGCAGCACGCTCAACAGCAAGGTCGCCATCGTCTCGCGCTCCAGCGTGCCCGGCTGCGACCTGGACTACCTGTTCGCCCAGGTCGGCGTCGGCCACCGCTCGGTGGACACCCGGCCCAACTGCGGCAACATGCTCTCGGGCGTGGCGCCATTTGCCATCGAGCAGGGGTTGATCAGCGCGCTGGACGGCACCACCACGGTCCGTATCCACAACGTCAACACCGGCTCGCAGATCGAGGCCACGGTGTGCACGCCGGGCGGCAAGGTGAGCTACGACGGCGACGCGCGCATCGACGGCGTGGCCGGCACGGCGGCGCCGATCCTGCTGAACTTCCTCGACGCCTGGGGCGCGGTCACCGGCCAGGTGTTCCCCACCGGCCAGCGCATCGACACCATCGACGGGCTGGAGGTGACATGCATCGATGCGGCCATGCCACTGATGATGTTGCGCGCCGCCGACCTGGGCCTGAACGGCCGCGAACGCCCGGCCGAGCTGGACGCCAACACCGCGCTGCTGGCGCGCATCGAATCCCTGCGGCTGGAAGCCGGTCGCCGCATGGGCCTGGGTGATGTCGCCAACAGCGTGATCCCCAAGCCGGTGCTGGTGAGCGCGGGCGACAGCCCGGACAGCATCACCTCGCGCTACTTCACGCCGCACAAGTGCCACGCTTCGCACGCGGTCACCGGCGCCATCGGCGTGGCCACGGCCTTCGCGCTGCCGGGCACGGTGGCCAGCGGTATCGCCCGGTCGGCCGGCCGTCATGCGCTGGTGGTGTTGCACCCCGCCGGGCAGATCGACGTGGCGGTGGACCTGGCAGGCGAGGGCGAGGCCATCGAGGTCAAGAGCGCCGCCTTGGTGCGCACCGCGCGCAAGATCATGCAGGGCATGCTGCACCTGCCGGGCTACGTGTTCCCGCCCGCCGTACCAGCGCCCGACGCCTCGTTCAGCGCCGCGCCCAGCCCGGTGCGCAACTTCCCGCAGCGCGAGCTGCACATCATCGTGCCCACCAGCACCGGTGGTGGCAATGACACGATGGCGCGCACGCTCACCCGCAAGCTCGGCCCGCTGCTGGGCCAGCCGGTGGTGGTGGACAACCGCGCGGGCGCCAACGGCAGCATCGCCAGCGAATATGTGGCCGCAGCCCAGCCCGATGGCCACACGCTGCTGTTCGGCTACATCGCCACGCACGGCATCAACCCGGCGCTGCAGAAGCTGCGCTACGACCCGGTGGCGGACTTTTCGCCGGTGGGCCTGATCGGCTACTCGCCCACGCTGCTGGTGGTGCCGGCGTCCCTGCCGGTGGACGACGTGGCAGGGCTGGTGCGCCTGCTGCGCGACGCGCCGTCGCCGCTGGCCTACGCCTCGGCGGGCGACGGTACGGTACCGCACCTGGCGGCCGAGCTGTTCCAGTTGCAGACCGGCACGCGCCTGACCCGCGCCGATTTTTCAGGTGCCGGCCCGGCCATCGCCGACGTGGCCAACGGTCTGGTGCAGCTGATGTTCCCGAGCCTGTTCACAGCCCTGCCCTACCTGCGCAGCAAACGGCTGAAGGCGCTGGCGGTGGCAGGGGCCGAACGGCTGGCCGCCTGCCCCGAGGTGCCGACGCTGCAGGAGGCGGGTGTGCCGGGGGTGGCGATGACGCAGTGGTACGCGCTGTTCGCGCCGGCCAAGACGCCGCACGCGGTGACCCGCCAGCTCAACACCGCCCTGAACAAGGTGCTGAGCGATCCGGAGGTCGCCGCACGCATGCAGGCCGATGGTGCGCAGGTGCAGACCTCGTCGCCCGGGGAACTGCACGACCTGCTGCTGGCCGAGGGTGAGCGCTGGCAGGACGTGGTGCGGCAGACCGGTTTGCGTCTCAACATGGCTTCGGACTGAGGCCTTTTGTCCTTCCTTCCTTCGGCGCTCATCGGGTGCTGGCAAGGGCGGGTGGCGCGGATGCTCGGGACTCCGTCCCACCTCGCGGTTGGGTGGGCCTGTTCGCTGTCACCGCTTCATCAACCTCGGGTGGGTGCGCTGGCTCTGTGGCAACCGCGAATGGGGACTGCGCCCGATCACCCACACCACCCGCCCCAGGAGTGATGCTGGAACACAACTGGGAGATCGCCCTTTCGCTCTTTCGGGTCGGTGTCGGTGCCCCCGGGCGCAGGCCCCATTCGCCGTTGCCTCAGAGCAGGCGCGCCGTCGCGGTGTTCACGAAGTGATCAGTGTGTGCCTGGGCCTCCGCCGGCGAGCGTGGGCCGGAGCACAGGGGTACCGACACCGACCCGCGCGAGGTACCCGAACGAGACTCGATGCACCCCAACAACGCAGCGCCACGGAAGGGCAGTTCAGTCGTCGCCCAACGCCAGAGAAGAGGGTCGACGCTTCTCCACCGCCCACTTGAGCAACGCCGCGCTGCGGTAGATGCCGTGCGCGAACTTGCCGTAGGGCATGGTCAGGAACAGCGCCATCACGAAGCCCAGGTGCACACACAACGCCAGCGGCATGGCGGCGCTGCCGCGCAGCAGCATCAGCACCAGACCGGTCAGGGCGGTGCCGAACAACAGGCCGATGAAGCCCAGGTCCATCGGCTTCTGCGCCACGTCGCCCTGCAGGGGGTGCCGCCGACGGTTCAGCACGAACAGGCCGCTGGTGCCCACCACTATCAGCACCCCGCCCGCGATGCCCAGCCACTTGGGCAGCGTGTCGTAGCCATAAGGCGCCGGCCAGTCCAGCAGGTAGTGGTACAGCGTGGCCACGCTGGTGGCGGCGAAACACAGCAGGAAGCCGTAGAACGTCGCGTGGTGGAAACGGCGCCGCGCCAGCGAGAAGGCATCGTCTTCGTTGTTGCAGCCGTCGCCGTGGCCACCGCCCAGGTAGCGCAGCGTGAGCACATCGCGCGCCGCCTCCTGCGCCGCGTCCGCAGCCATCGGGGCCGACGGCTGGCCGGTCCAGAAGCGGCGCACACCCATGCCGAGTGCCAGCACCACGAAGCCGAACACTGGCGCAAACAAACCCACCAGCAGGTTGTGCGGAAAGATCGCGTAGAAGCCCTCGGGCCCGACCGCCTGCCAGAGGCTGCCCTTGAGCGCGACCGCCAGCACCAGGAACAGGGCCAGTCCCAGCGCGAGCGCGAGCGCCACCGTCAACCCGTTGCGCCGGTACAGGCCGCCCAGCGCAGCGGGCCACGCGTGGTCGCTGTAGGTGCGCGCGCGCACCTTCGCCATGGCCTGCGGCACGTTGAGCGCAAACTCGTGCGGCGGCGCGTACTGGCAGGCGTGCAGGCAGGCGCCGCAGTTGTGGCACAGGTTGGCCAGCAGGTGCACGTCGGCCTGCGCGAACGACAGGCGCCGCGTCATGGCCGGGAACACCGCACAAAAGCCTTCGCAGTAACGGCAGGCGTTGCAGATCTGCATAACCCGCGCCACCTCGGCCTCGTCGGCGTGCAAGGGCTGCGGTGCGACCTCTCCGCGGCCGAGTGCGGCGGCCTGGCCGGACAGGTTTCTCAGGGTCTCAAGCGCCGACATCGGTCCACTCCTTGCCGCAGGCGCGCGCGGCCTCCACGCCGGCGATGCGTCCGAAGGCGGTGCCGATCGACATGCCGACACCGGCGGTGTAGCCCTGGCCCAGCACGTTGCCGGCCATCATCTCGCCGGCCACGAACAGGTTGGGGCTGGCCCGGCCGCCGAAATGCACCGCTGCGGTGTGGTCGGTCTTGAGTCCGAGGTAGGTGAAGGTGACGCCGGGCCGCAGCATGTAGCCGTAGTACGGGGCGGTATCGATCGGTCGCGCCCAGTGCGTTTTGGCCGGGCTCACGCCCTCGGTGTGGCAGTCGTCCAGTGCGGTGTGGTCGAAGGTGCCGGCGCGGCAGGCGGCGTTGTAGTCGTTCAGGGTCTGCATGAAGGTGGCCTGGTCGAGGCCGAGTTTTTGCGCCAGCTCGGGCAGGGTCTGGGCGACCACGCCATCGAACACCGGCGGCATGAAGCGACCGATCGCCTTGGCGTCGATGATGGAATAGCCCACCTGGCCGGGCTGCTGCGCCACTAGGCGGCCCCAGATCGCGTAGCGCTTGGGCCAGAAGTCCTCGCCCTCGTCGTAAAAACGGCGCGCCTCGCGGTTGACCACCACGCCCAGCGACACGCAGTCGATGCGGGTGCAGATACCGCCGTCGTACAGCGGCGCACGCGCGTCGATGGCGACCATGTGGGCCTGCGTCGGGTCGCCGATCGCGTCGGCCCCCTGATCGAGCAACTGGCGCAGCAGCACCCCCTGGTTGAAGCGCGTGCCGCGGATGAGAAAGTTGTCCGAAGGCCATTCGCCGCGCGCATTCTGGCCCCAGGCCTCGCGCAGCCAGTCGCGGTTCGACTCAAACCCGCCGGCCGCCAGCACGCAGCTGCGCGCTTCGATGCGCTCGCCCTTCACGTGTGCCGCGACGAAACGGTCACCGTCCAGCTCGATGCGGTCCACCGGCGCCTCGTAACGCACGCGCACGCCCAGCCGCTCGGCGCTGCGGTAGAACGCATTGACCAGCGCCTTGCCGCCGCCCATGAAGAAGGCGTTGGTGCGCGCGGTGTGCAGCGCGCCCGAGAGCGAGGGCTGGAAACGCACTCCGTGGCGCACCATCCAGGGCCGGCAGGTGCCCGAGGCCCGGATCACCAGCCGCGCCAGCGCTTCACTGGTCTTGCCGGCCGTGACCTTGAGCAGGTCCTGCCAGAACTCTTCTTCGGGGTAGGCATCGACCAGCACGTCCTGCGGCGCATCGTGCATGCAGCGCAGGTTGCGGGTGTGGGCCGAGTTGCCGCCGCGCCAGGCGCGCGGGGCGGCTTCCAGCAACAGCACGCTGGCGCCGGCCTCGCGGGCCATGAGCGCAGCGCAAAGGGCGGCGTTGCCGCCGCCGATGATCAGCACATCAGGTGTCATGTTCAGTCGGGTTTGATCCGGGCGCGTTTGACGATGTCGCTCCAGAGGCGCTGCTCCTCCTTGATGAAGACGGCGAACTCGGCCGCCGGCCCGCCACCGGGCACGGCGTTGTCGGTGGCAAAACGTTCGGTCACCGCGGCCGACCGCAGCGCCTTGTGGCTCTCTTCCTGCAGGCGCTTGAGGATCTCGGGCGGCGTGCCGGCGGGCGCGAGGATGCCGTACCACTGCGATGTTTCGAAGCCCTTGAAACCCATCTCGGCCACGGTGGGCACGTCGGGCAGGGCGGCAATGCGCTGCTGGGTGCCGACCGCGATCGCACGCAGCTTGCCGGACCGGATGTACTGGCCCAGTGCCGGCATGCCGGCCGACGAGGCCTGTGTGCGCCCGGCCAGCAGGTCGGCCAGCTGCGGGCCGGTGCCGCGGTAGGGGATGTGCGTGATGAACATGCCCGTGACCAGCTTGAGGTATTCCATCGCCAGATGCCCTGCGCTGGCGTTGCCGGCCGAACCGTAGTTGAGCTGGCCAGGCTTGCTCTTGACCAGGGCGACGAACTCCTGGAAGTTCTTCGCCGGCACATCGGGGTGGATCACGAACACGTTGGGCACCTTGGCCAGCAGCGTGACCGGCACGAAGTCCTTGTTCACGTCGTAGGGCTGGTTGCTGAGCATGTAGGGGTTCACGGCCAGCGTGCCCACATGGCCCAGGATGATGGTGTGACCATCGGGTGCGGCCTTGGCCACCTCGACCATGGCCGTCACGCCCGCCCCGCCCGGCTTGTTCTCCACATAGACGTTCTGGCCCAGCTGCTTGCTGAGCTCGGCCGCCACGCTGCGGGCGACGATTTCGCTGGTGCCGCCGGGCGCGAACGGCACGACAAAGCGCACCGGCTTGCTGGGCCAGGCGGACTGCGCGCGCAGCAGCGGCGTGGCGGCGCCGAGCGCGCTGCCTGCGGTGATGGCCAGGACCTGGCGGCGGTTGATGCTCATGGGTGTCTCCTCGTGGGGGCGGGTCGGGCCCGGGACCGGCGGTCCGGACCTCGTCTTTCGGGGGTCAGAACTGGTACTTGCGCAGGCCGCCGTCGACCGGGATCACCGCACCGGTGATGTAGCTGGCGCGGGGCGAGGCCAGGAAGGTCACCAGGTTGGCCATGTCTTCGGGTTCACCGTAGCGGCCGACCGGTATCTCGTTCTCGCACTGCCACTGGCGGTATTCGGGTGTGTAGTTGCGGAAGATCTGCTCGGAATGGATGCGACCGGGCGGCACGCAGTTGACCGTGACGCCGTGCGGGCCCACCATGCGCGAGAGTCCCTTGGCCCAGCTGTGCATGCCGGCCTTGGCACAGAAGGCACCGTTGACATGCTCGGGCTCGCTCTTGCCGGTGATGTTGATGATGCGGCCCCAGCGGCGCGCGATCATTTGGTCGATCAGCGCATCGGCCAGCTGGCGCGGGCGGTGGAAGTTCAGCGTCATCGCCTCCTGCCACTGCGCCTCGCTCACGTGCAGGTCCTTGAAGCTGCGCGAACCGCCCGCGTTGTTGACCAGGATGTCCACCTGCCCCAGCCCCTGGACGGCGGCGGACGCGATGCGTTGCGCCGCGTCCTCGGCGTACATGTCCTGTTCGATCAGCACCGGCTCGGCGCCGCCGGCCGCCGTGATCTGTGCGGCCAGCTCGCGCAGCCGGTCCACACGGCGCGCCGTGATCGCCAGCCGCACGCCCTCGGCCGCCAGCGACAGGGCAATGCCCCGCCCGATACCGGCGCTCGCCCCGGTCACCAGCGCTATCCTGCCTTGCAGTTGCATGTCCATCTCGTCTCCTCGCGGTTGTTATCCACCGGGACTCTAGGGACAAGCGCCGCCAGGCGCCAGAGCGCCGCGGGCATAGGGGCATCACGGATCGTGATACCCGGTGCGGATCAGTGGTCGTCGCGCAGGACCGCCCCGGTCCATTGGCCGGCCTGCACCAGCGCCTTTGCGCAGTCACGCAGCACCACGCGCGCGGCCAGCGCCGCCGGAGACAGCTCTTCTTCAGAGAGCGCGCACAGCCAGTTCTCCCGCGTCACGCCGGCATCGGTGATGCGGGCCATGTGGAACCGTGTGTGCGCATCGGGACAGCGCGCCACCGCGGCCCAGGGCTGCAAGGTGCCGCCCAGTCCGGCGGAGACGGCTTCCATCAGCATCGCCAGCGAGTCGACCTCCAGCACCAGGTTCGGCGTCACCCGGGCGCGCGCGAAGGCGGCGTCCAGCGTGCTGCGCAGGCCGTGTGGCCCCGAAGGCAGGATCAGCGGCTCGTCCCCCAGCTGGTTCAGCCGCATGCGCCCACCGCGCCGGGGGGTGGCGTGGGCCTGTGCGGTGATCAGGAACAGGTCCTCTTCCAGCAACGGCAGCAGGCTCCAGCGGCGCGCGCTGCGCAGGGTCTGGCTGGACTGGATGCGGGAATCGAACAGCACGGCCAGGTCGATCTGGCGCGCGTTCAGCATGGCGCTGAGGTGGCCGGACAGGCTCTCGACCATGTGCAGGCGCACGTTGGGATAGCGCTCGCGCATCGCACGCATCAGCGGCAGACCCAGCACCGCCGCCGTGGTGGGGGCCAGGCCGACGCTGACCGTGCCGGTCAGCCGGGCCTGCTGCGCCGAACGCACCGCCTGCTCGGCGTGGCGCAGCGTCAGTTGGGCTTCACGGAAAAAAGCCAGCCCGGCTTCGGTCGGCACCACGCCCTGCGGGCTGCGCTGCAGCAGACGTGTGGACAGCTCGCTTTCGAGCCGGGTGATCTGCTGGCTCAGAGCGGACTGCACCAGCGACAGGTCGGCCGCTGCCCGGCTGATGCTGCCCAGCTCCACCACCCGCACGAAATAGCGCAGCTGGCGGAGTTCCATGGCCAGCGATCAGGATGCTCTGCGAGCCAGGACTTCAAACGCCGGCAGCGTCTTGCCTTCCAGCACCTCCAGGAAGGCGCCGCCACCGGTGGAGATGTAGCCCACGTCCTTCTCGATGCCGTACTTGGCGATGGCGGCCAGCGTGTCGCCACCGCCGGCGATGCTGAAGGCGCTGCTCTCGGCGATCGCGTGCGCGATCACCTTGGTGCCGTTCTCGAACGCCGC
>CALRYD010000003.1:0-141332 GCA_943372305.1 Hydrogenophaga intermedia
CCAGGGCCACCAGCAGTCCGATCTGGAACGAAGCTTTGCGGCCCCACGCGCTTTGCGTGCGCGCCACCAGCGGCGTGGACAGCGCGCCACCCACCACATAGCCCATCACGGGCAGGGTCGCCATCCAGCCCAGCGGTGCCAGGCTCAGCCCGACCAGCCCGTTGATGGCGATGAAGACCACGTTGTTGGTCAGGAACAGGCCTTGCGCGGCGGCCAGCAACCAGAGGTTTTTATTCATAAGTGCACGTTTATACAGGGTGGTGGCGCCGCACCATGCGCCGCCCTGGACGCGCCTCAGGACTGCGGTGGCGTCCCCGCGACCAGGCGCATGCCCTTGCCGCGGCTGAGAAAGTACTCGCCTTGCGGGCTGATGACCACGGCGCGGTGCGCCCGGGGGTCCGAGAAGTAGCGCCACCCATCGCCGGCCTGCCTGGCGCCCGCTGTGGTGAGTACGGCCTGCATGCCGTGATCAAAGCCGTGCACCGCGCGGCCGGTCCGTGCGGCATGACGTGCGTCGTGGTGTCGGGCCGACGGCGGTTGCAGGTTGTCTTGCCGTGGGTGTTCGCCAGCGATAGCCAGCGATGACGTGGCAGCAGCCAGTGCGAACAGACCGGCGGAGGCGAGAAACAGGCGCTTGTTCATGATGAACTCCTCTGTGCGTGGACCAGTCAGGATCGACTGTGGGGGCAGTGTGCGACCGCCCCGATGTATCCAAGCTGAAGCGCTCGTTCAGCAGCGGTTCACCTGTGGGCCGCCGCCAGCGAGGCCAGCGCAGCGGTTTTGGCGCGCAGCACGCGCGTGCCGTGGCGTCTGGCTGCGGCGGGCAGACGCAGACGGTTGCGGCTTCGCGGGGCATCCTGTGGTCCGAAGACGGAGACCCGGTGAGACGGTGTCGCTAACATCGCTGGTCCTGTCACACACACCTTTTGCAAGGGAGCGCACATGCACAAAAACCTTCTCATCCTGCTCGCCGCCGTGGCGGCATCCCCCATGGGCCACACCGGTACCCTGGACGACCCCAAGGCGGGCCTGTGGCAGCAAAGCACCCAGCTCTCACCCGATGGCAAGCAATGGCGCCCGGGTGTCAAGACCCAGGGCTGTCTGACCGAGACCCAGGCTTCGCAATGGGAGGAGAACGTGCGCCAGCAGATCGCGGCGGCCAGCTGCACCGTGCAGTCGCTGACGGTGATCGGCGGCAAGATCGACGGCGTGATCGCCTGCAACAGCATCAACCAGCCGGTGGTGCAGGTCAGCGGTCTGTACAGCGACTCGGCCTATTCGGTGAACCTGGCCTCATCGGGCGTGGTCGGCTCGACACCGGTGACGGTGTTCGCCAAATGGGTGGGGCGCCGCCTGGGCAGCTGCTGATCGGGGCGCACCGATGAACCTGCTCCACCGTATTGGCGTCGGCGCACTGGCGCTGGGTCTGGCCTCGCTGGCCAGCGCGGCCATCCCCCTCGCGGTGCTGGAAACCCCGGGGCGCGTGCGGCTGGTGCTGCAGCAGCACGCACAGCAGAAGGCGCCCGCCCTGAGCATCCACTTTTCAGGCTACCTCGACACCCGTTGCCCATCCGACGTGCAATGCGCCTGGGCTGGTGAGGCCCGGGCGTTCTTCTGGGTCAGCGGCGCCGGCATCCAGCCCCAGGTGCTGGTGCTGCCGTGGGACGGTTCGGGTCAGCCCGCCAGGGCCACACAGCGCCTCGGGCCGTTCCGCTTCACCCTGGTGTCGCTGGAACCGCGCCCGCTGGTGAAAGGGACGGTGAACCCGGCGGACGTCACGGCCGTGCTGGAGGTGGCGGCCGAGTCTGCGCGCTGAGAGCGGCCAGGCCTGGTGTTCAGGCGAGGCCCGTCACCAGCGCTGCCAGCGCAGCGGTTTCGGCGCGCAACACGCGTGGCCCCAGCGTGACGGGCAGGAAGCCAGCGGCGCGGGCGGCGGCGTCTTCCTGCGACGACAGGCCGCCTTCGGGCCCGCTGAGGAACAGCACCGGTGCGTCGGCCGGCGCCCCGTGCAACACCTCGGCCAGCGGTCGGGCGCCGTCGGCGAGCGAGAGCACGCAGCGCAGCGGGGCGGTGCCCGAACCGTCGCGCAGCCAGCCCGTGAAGTCGGCCACCGGCTGCACCAGCGGCACCCGGTTGCCACCGCACTGTTCGCAAGCGGCCACGGCCACCTGCTGCCAGTGCGTCTGCTTCTTGGTCGCGCGCTCGCCGCTCAGGCGCAGCACGCTGTGCGCGGTGTGCAGCGGCTGGATGCTGGCCACGCCGAGTTCGGTGGCTTTTTCCACCAGCCAGTCCATGCGTTCGTTGGCCGGCATGCCCATGGCCAGGTGCACGCGGCGCGCGGGCTCGCGTTCCACGGCTTCAAACGTGTCCACGCGCACGGCCACGTCGCTGCGGCCCATGCGCAGCACGGTGGCCTGCCACTGCCCACCCTCGCCGTTGAACAGCGTGATGGCGTCGCCCGGCTGGTGGCGCAGCACCTGCACGTGGCGCGCCGCGGCGGGCGGCAGCTCCAGCTCGGCGCCGGCGCTCAGCGGGACGGGGCAGTGAAATCGTGGCATGGGGGGCGCTCAGACGCGGCCGAAGGCGTAGCCCGACGCGGCTTCCAGACCTTCGACCTTGTCGATCAGCTGCAGCAGCGGGCCCAGTTCGCGGTAGCGGTGGGTCGTGGCGCGGATGTAGGCGATGAAACGTGGCGCGTCGGCCAGGTACCTGGGTTTGCCGTCGCGCAGCGTCAGGCGCGCGAAGATGCCGGCCACCTTCAGGTGGCGCTGCAGGCCCATCCATTCCACCGCGCGGTAGAAGGCGCCGAAGTCGCTGTGCCAGTCCTCGAAGTCCATCAACCCGGCCTTGCGCGCCTTTTCCCAGTAACGGATGGTGATATCGATGACGAAATCCTCGTCCCAGGTCAGGAAGGCGTCGCGCATCAGGCTGGCGATGTCGTAGGTGACAGGGCCGTGCACCGCATCCTGGAAATCGAGCACGCCCAGCTGCTGCGCCGGCGTGGTGCCAGGCTGGGCCGGGATCATCAGGTTGCGCGGCATGAAGTCGCGGTGCACGTAGACCGTGGGCGCGGCCAGGCAACGCTTGACGATGCTTTCGAAGGCCTTGGCCAGCGTCTCGGCGTCCTTGCCTTCCAGCGTGGTCTGGCGGTGCTGGGCCAGGTACCAGTCGGGGAAGAGCTGCAGCTCGCGGCGCAGCAGCTGCTCGTCGTATGCCGGCAGCACGCCCGGCCGGGAAGACAGCTGCCAGGCCAGCAGCGTGTCCACCGCCTGCAGGTAGCGCGCGTGGTTGGCCTGCGGGTTCGTGGCGTCGATCTGTTCCATCATGGTCTGCGTGCCCAGGTCGGGCAGCAGCATGAAGCCCTGGGGCTCGTCCCAAGCCAGGATGTCGGGCACCAGCAGGCCGGCGTCCTTCATCAGGCCCGCCACGTGCACGAAGGGCTTGCAGTTCTCCTTGTCGGGCGGCGCGTCCATGACGATGCGGCTGGCGCCATCGGTGGTGTCCACACGCAGGTAACGGCGGAAGCTCGCGTCGGCCGAGGCCGGGCGCAGCGTCTCGGGGCGCAGGCCCTGGGTGCGGGCGAGGCTTTGCAGCCAGGTGTGGAAGGCGGCTTCGCGTGCGGCGTCGGACCAGGTGACGGCGGAGGTGTTCGGGGTCATGGGAGCGGGGCCCTGAAGGCAGCAGAAGGCACGCCGACAGGGGCGCGCCCGGGTGGTGGGCAGTGGATAATCGCCTGAGATTTTAGAACCCGCGTGCCCGGCGGCTGGCCGGTGCACCCGCCATGTGCCCGCCCTGGGCGGCGGACCGCTTCCACTCCCGTCACACCTTGAACCGTCGCCCTGTCTGTCCGTTGCCCGCCGCCCGGCACCTGTTCACGCCCTCGCCCGTGGGGCATGGCGTGCGTGTGCTGCTGGCGCTGATCGCCTTCGGGGCGCCCGCGCTGTCGTGGGCACAGACCGAGCTGCCCGTGGCCTTGAAGCCGAGCGCGTCGCTGCTGGAGACCCTGCCCGAAGCGGCACAGGGCAGCGTGCCCAGCTTTGTCTCGGGTGAGCGCCTGCACGGCCAGACCGATGGCGTGGTGGTGATCGAAGGCGGCGCCGAGCTGCGCCGCCACGGCACGGTGATCAAAGCCGACCGGCTCGAATACGACCAGAACAGCAGCGAGGCCAAGGCCGAGGGCCACGTGCTCATCAACCGCAGCGGCAACCGGTTCGAAGGTCCCGCGCTGCAATTGAATGTGGACACCAGCCGCGGCCACTTCGAGCAGCCGGCCTTTTCGCTGCTGCAAAGTGACGGACACGGCGACGCGAAGCGGGTGGATTTCCTGGGCGAAGACAAGGTCGAGGCCACGGGCGCGCGCTACTCCACCTGCCCTCGCACCCCGGGAGCCAAATGGATGCCCGATTGGCTGGTGCGCGCGGACCGCATCGAACTGGACAACGCGCAAGAAGTGGGCACGGCCTATGGCGGCGTGATGGAGTTCAAGGGCGTGCCGATCCTGGGGGCGCCCTACCTGAGCTTTCCGCTGACCGACAAGCGCAAGAGCGGCGTGCTGCCGCCCACCATCAACCTGGACAACGTCAGCGGGCTGGAGCTGACGCTGCCCTACTACCTGAACCTCGCACCCGAGTTTGATGCCACGCTCTACCCGACGCTCATGAGCAAACGCGGTGTGGACCTGGGGGGCGAGTTCCGTTACCTGCAGCCGGACTTCAATGGCCGGCTGCGCGCGGCCTACATGCCCAACGACACGTTGCGCAGCAGAGAACGCTGGGGCTACGCCCTGCAGCACCAGCACAGCGTGGCCTCCGGCGCCAGGCTGGGTGGCCTCGGTCTGCACAGTCCGCTTGGGCTGCGCGTGAACCTCAACCGCGTGAGCGATGACAACTACTGGCGCGACTTCCCCCGCAGCAGCGCGTCGCTGACCTCGCGCCTGCTGGCCAACGAGGCGGTGCTCAACTGGAACCAGGGGCCCTGGGCCTTCAGCGCCGGCGCCTACCGCTGGCAGACGCTGCAGGATGTGGACGACCCCATCACGCCACCTTACGACCGGCTGCCCTCGGTGGCGCTGCGGTTTGCGCAGGACCACCAGCGCTGGGCCGGTCTGAACGGCTGGGAATGGTCGCTGCAGACCGACCACACGCGCTTCCGTTCCGACCCCGCGCTCACGGGGCAGGCCAACGGTTCGCGGTCGCTGGCCATCGCGCGCATCGGCCACCGCTGGGACAAACCGGGCGGCTACCTGGCCCCCAGCCTGCAGCTGCACCACGCCAGCTACCGCTTCGATGGCGTGGTCACGGGTGCGCGCACCGCCAGCCGCAGCGTGCCCACCTTCAGCGTCGACAGCGGTCTGGTGTTCGAGCGCGAAGCCAGCTACTTTGGTCGCCGCTTCAACCAGACGCTGGAGCCGCGCGCCTTCTTCACCTGGACGCCCTTGCGCGACCAGAGCGCCCTGCCTAACTACGACTCGGCCGCGAACGACTTCAACTTTGGGTCGATCTACGCCGAGAACACCTTCGGTGGCAACGACCGCATCGCCGACCTGCGCGCGCTCACCGTGGGCGCCAGTTCGCGCCTGCTGGACCCGGCCACCGGCGCCGAGGTGGTGCGCCTGGGCCTGGCCCAGCGCTACCTGCTGCGCGACCAGACCGTGGTGTTGCCCACGCAGAGCTGCAGCAGCAGCGACGCATCCGGCTGCACGCCGGTGACCAACCGCCTGAGCGACGTGCTGCTGGGTGCCCGCGTGCAGTGGAGCCCGCGCTGGTCCACCGACGCCAACGTGCAGTACAGCCCGCAGGACCGCGAGTCGGTGCGCACCACGCTCAGCGGCCGCTACACGCCCAGCAACTACCGCGTGCTCAGTGCCGCCTACCGCCTGCAGCGCGGCAGCAGCGAGCAACTGGACGTCGGCTGGCAGTGGCCGCTGTCGGACCTGTGGGCCGACAAGCCCGCCACCCCCAGCGCCGGGCGCGGCCTGGGGCCGGGCCAGTGGTACAGCGTGGGCCGCATCAACTACAGCGTGCCCGACAGCAAGATCGTCGATCTGGTGGCCGGCTTTGAGTACGATGCCGGATGCTGGATCGGCCGCGTGGTCGTCGAGCGTCTGACGACCGGTACCGCCACCACGAACCAGCGCGTGCTGTTCCAGATCGAATTCTCTGGCTTCTCGCGCATCGGCTCCAACCCGCTGCAGACGCTCAAGGACAATGTGCCCCGCTACCAATACCTGCGTGAAGACATCAACCCGCCGAGCCGGTTCCAACAATATGACTGATCGCCGTTCCTTTGCTTCCCGCCGCTGGACGGCACTGGCGCTGGGCGTCTGCCTGGCTTGCGCTGGCGCAGCCCAGGCGCAGTCGCTGCGGCCATCGACCCAGCTCAGCCCGCTGCGCAGCCTGCCGGCGGCGCAAGGCCCGCGCACGGTGGACTACATCGTCGCGCTGGTCAACTCCGAACCGGTGACCAACAACGAGGTGCGCGCGCGGTTGCTGCGCGTGGAGCAACAAATGACCCAGCAAGGCGCAGCCCTGCCCGCGCGTGCTGAACTGGCGCGGCAGGTGATGGAGCAGCTGGTCAACGAGCGTGCCCAGCTGCAGCAGGCGAGCGAACAGGGCCTGCGCGTGGACGAAGCCACGCTGGCCCGCGCCGAACAGTCCATCGCTTCGCAGAACCAGCTGAGCGTTGACGAGTTCCGCCGCCGCGTGGCCGCCGAGGGCATGGACATCAACTTCCTGCGCAACGAACTGCGCAACCAGATCCTGCTCCAGCAGCTGCGCGAGCGCGAGGTCGAAGCCCGTGTGCGCGTGAGCGAAAACGACATCGACGATTTCGTGCGCGAACAAAAGAGCAGCAGCGATCTGAGCAGCCTGGAACTCAACCTGTCCCACATCCTGGTGCGGGTGCCCGAAAGCGCCACGCCCGAGCAGGTCAAGGCCCTGGAGGCGCGCGCGCAACGCGCCGCGGACCGTGCCCGCAAGGACGAAGACTTCGCCGCGCTGGCGCGCGAGTATTCCGACGCGCCCGAGGGCGCCACAGGCGGTCAGTTCGGCATGCGGCCGGCCGACCGGTTGCCCGAGATTTTTGTGTCCGCCACGCGCGAGCTGCGCGCTGGTGAAATCGCCGGTCCGGTGCGCAGCCCGGCGGGCTTTCACGTGCTCAAGCTGGTGGAAAAGCGCCAGGCCGGACTGCCCGACGTCAGCGTCACCCAGACCCGTGCGCGCCACATCCTGCTGCGGCCCGGTCCACAGTTGAGCCAGAACGACGCCGTGGCGCGTCTGGGCCAGTACCGCGAACAGATCGCCAGCGGCAAGGCCAGCTTCGAAGCCCTGGCCCGCGAACACAGCCAGGACGGCTCGGCCAGTGCTGGCGGCGACCTGGGCTGGGCCAGCCCGGGTCAGTTCGTGCCCGAGTTCGAAGAGGCCATGAACGGCCTGCGCCCGGGAGCGATGTCCTTGCCGCTCGTGTCGCGTTTCGGCGTGCACCTGATCCGTGTGGACGAGCGCCGTCAGATGAAGCTCAGCGACCGGGAGCAGCGCGACATCGTGCGCGGTTTGGTGCGCGAGAAGAAAGCGGCCGACGCACTCGAGAGCTGGGCGCAGGACCTGCGCTCGCGCGCCTACGTGGAATACCGCGAAGCGCCGCAGCCCTGATGGCGCGCCAGCAACGGGACACCCGCGCATGAAGCACATCGCGCGCAAGCGGTTCGGGCAACACTTCCTGAGCGATCACGGCATCATCGACGCCATCGTGGCGGCCATAGCGCCGCAGTCGGGCGAACCCATGGTCGAAATCGGTCCGGGCCTGGCCGCCCTGACTCAGCCGCTGGTCGAGCGTCTGGGCCATCTGACGGTGGTGGAGCTCGACCGCGACCTGGCCGCGCGGCTGCGCAGCCACGGTCAGCTCGATGTGGTCGAGTCCGACGTGCTCAAGGTGGATTTCACCGCGCTGGCTGCGACCCTGGGCGTGCCGAAGATCAGAGTCGTCGGCAACCTGCCCTACAACATCTCCAGCCCCATCTTGTTTCACCTGCTCGACCACGTGGCGGTGGTGCAGGACCAGCACTTCATGCTGCAGAAGGAAGTGATCGACCGCATGGTGGCCGCGCCCGGTTCGGGCGACTACAGCCGCCTGTCGGTCATGTTGCAGTGGCGCTATGCGATGGAGAACGTGCTCTTCGTGCCGCCTGAAAGCTTCGACCCGCCGCCGCGCGTGGACAGCGCCGTGGTGCGGATGGTGCCGCTGGCCCTGCCGCCGCAGATCGACTTGCGGCTGTACGGCGATCTGGTGCAGACCGCCTTCAGCCAGCGCCGCAAGATCCTGCGCAACACGCTGGGCAAATGGCTGGAGGCGCGGGATTTCACCGGCGACTTCGACCTGCAGCGCCGTGCCGAAGAAGTGCCGGTGGCCGAATATGTGGCCCTGGCCCAAGCCGTTGAGGCATGAAAAAAGCCGCTGCAAGTGCAGTGGCTTTTTCTTTGTCCAGAACACCGCGGAACCGGCTCTGCCGGGCCGCAGGTGTTGTCCCCCAGTGGTGGGGGGTGACGCGCCGCAGGCGCGGCGCGGGGGGCGTCCTATTACGCCGCAGTGAGCCAGTAGCCGGCGTTGAACGGGCTGCTCATGCGCAGCGCCATCGGGCTCACGTCCAGGATCTTGTCGGTGGGCATGGGCTCTTCGTTCTCGGCGTCTGCCGTCTCTTCACCCTTGGGCGCACGGGCGACCGAGAACGAGTAGAAGCAGCGGAACGGAATCTTGCGGTCCGACCAGTAGTCGGCCACATCCCGGAAGATGTCCAGCAGCTGCTCGCGCGCTTCCTTGTCGAACTTGCTGTTCGCCGGAATGTGCTCGAGCACGACGATGAAGCCGGTCTGCGGGCCCGACTTGTGCACCAGGTCGGTCATGCAGTCGTAGAGCGCATCGAAGTTCTTGCCAAAATGTGCGGGCAAGGTGTACTGCGCGGCGATCAGGTCCAGCACGTCCTGCTTGCTCTGGGCTTTGGCCAGGTTGGCGTACAGGAAATGATGGCCCAACTGCTCGGCAGCGGCCTCGAGGTCTTTCACGCCATAGGCGCGGATCGACTGAACGATGTTGGTACGTACGTTACGAAGTGGTGTGTCCATCTCCGCGTCTCTTTCGAAGGTCAAAGTTAAAAATCCGTCGCTTTCACCGGGTCACTGCACGATCAGCCGAAAGCTGCTGTAGTGGTCTTCGGTGTAATAACACGCAACAGGTACACGGGGCTGTTGGCCACCACACACGATCCGCCGGGCGCCTCGGTGGCTCAGTCCCGGAGTGGGCACCGTGTATTCACGGTAGTACCCCCGTTTCTGTCCCGGCAACAAACGCTCCCGGTTGCCGAACACCGTGCCGTCTTTCTCGTAGCGGAAGGGGCCGCCCTGTCGAATCTGCTCCATCACCTCCCGGCCCTGTACAGGCAAACCGGTGTACGCCACAGAGGCGACTGCCGAACCCGGCAATGGTGTGGGGGCGGGTGCGCGGGCCTGCACCAAAAAAGTGCCTACCGTTGCCGTCAGGGCCACCACCAGCGCTGCAACGCCGGATCTTTGAACGCCCCATCGACCCACCCGGATCCGCTTCAGACCCATGAAAATCCCTGCTCCTGATGCATCAACCCGCCTTCAAAACCCCGCTTCAGCGGCGCTTTTCAGGCGGGTTAACCCTGTATTTCAAGCCGCGAAGTGTGCCCCAAGTGTTGCAAAAAAGCAAGTGATTGCTGAATTAACAGGCAATCTCCATGGGATCACAGGTGACAAAAAGTTAGTGCTTGCTTTTTGCAAGGGGCTTATCGATGCACGTTGGCTTCGGCCACGGTGAGTGCTGTCATGTTGACGATGCGGCGCACGGTGGTGCTGGCGGTCAGGATGTGCACCGGCTTGGCCGCGCCTAGCAACACCGGGCCGATGGCGATGTTGCCGCCGGCGGCTGTCTTGAGCAGGTTGTAGGCGATGTTGGCCGCGTCGATGTTGGGCAGCACCAGCAGGTTGGCGCTGCCCTGCAAGGTGGAGTGGGGCATCAAGGCCGCACGGGCTTCGGCGTCCAGTGCCACATCGCCGTGCATTTCGCCGTCGACCTCCAGCCAGGGCGCCTGTTGGCGCAGCAGTTCCAGCGTGCGTCGCATTTTGACGGCGGAAGGCTGGTTGCTGGAGCCAAAGTTCGAGTGCGAGAGCAGCGCCACCTTGGGTTCCAAGCCGAAGCGCAACATCTCTTCAGCCGCCATCACGGTGATCTCGCACAGCTCTTCGGCACTGGGGTCGTGGTTGACATGGGTGTCCACCAGGAACACCTGGCGACCTGGCAGCATCAAGCCGTTCATGCAGGCGTACACGCGCACGTCCTGTTGGGTGCGTGGGCTGCCGCCTTCGCGCTTGCCGATCACCTGGTCGATGTACTCCAGGTGCCCCTGCGTACTGCCCCAGGTGCCGCAGATCATGCCGTCGACTTCGCCCTTGTGCATCAGCATGGCGCCGATCAGGGTCAGGCGGCGGCGCATCTCGATTTTGGCAAGCTGAGCGGTCACGCCCTTGCGTTCGGTCATCTGGTGGTAGGTCTGCCAGAAGTCGCGGTAGCGGTGGTCTTGCTCGACGTTGACCACGTCGTAGTCCAGTTCTTCTTTCAGGCGCAGGCCGAACTTTTCAATGCGCTGGGCGATGATGGCCGGCCGACCGATCAGCGTCGGTCGCGCAAGCCCTTCGTCGACCACAATCTGGCAAGCGCGCAGAACCCGCTCTTCTTCTCCTTCGGCATACGCCACCCGCTTCTTGCTGGCCTGTTTGGCGGCCGCATAGATCGGTTTCATGATGGTTCCGGAAGCCAGCACGAAGCTCTCCAAGCGCTGCCGGTACGCTTCGATGTCCGTTACCGGACGCAGCGCCACGCCGCTGTCCGCAGCGGCCTGGGCCACGGCCGGTGCGATTTTCGTCATCAGGCGTGGATCAAACGGCTTGGGGATCAGGTACTCGGGACCGAAGGCCAGCTTTTCGCCGGCATAGGCGGCGGCCACCACTTCGTTCTGCTCCGCCTGGGCCAGTTCCGCGATGGCGTGCACCGCGGCGATCTCCATCTCGTCGGTGATGGTGGAGGCGCCCGCGTCCAGCGCGCCGCGGAAGATGTACGGGAAGCACAGGACGTTGTTGACCTGGTTCGGGTAATCGGTGCGGCCGGTGGCCATTATGGCGTCGTCGCGCACGGCCTTGACGTCCTCGGGGGCGATCTCAGGGTTCGGATTGGCCAGCGCGAAGATCAGCGGCTTGGCCGCCATCTTGGCCACCATGTCCTTCTTGAGCACGCCGCCGGCCGAAAGGCCCAGGAACACGTCGGCACCGGCGATCACCTCGCTGAGGGTGCGCTGGTCGGTCTTCTGGGCAAAGACGATCTTGTCCTCATCCATCAGCTCTGTGCGGCCCTCGTAGACCACACCAGCCAGGTCCGTCACCCAGATGTTCTCGCGCGGAATGCCCAGTTTGACCAGCAGGCCCAGGCAGGCCAGGGCAGCGGCACCGGCGCCGGACGTGACGAGCTTGATCTCCTTGGGGCTCTTGCCCACGACCTTCAGGCCGTTGAGGATGGCCGCACCGACCACGATGGCGGTGCCGTGCTGGTCGTCGTGGAAGACCGGGATCTTCATGCGCTCGCGCAGCTTGCGTTCGACGTAAAAGCAGTCGGGCGCCTTGATGTCTTCGAGGTTGATGCCGCCAAAGGTCGGCTCCAGGCTGGCGATGATGTCCACCAGCTTGTCCGGGTCCTTCTCGTTGATCTCGATGTCGAAGACGTCGATGCCCGAGAACTTCTTGAACAGCACGCCCTTGCCTTCCATCACCGGTTTGGCCGCCAGCGGGCCGATATCGCCCAGGCCCAGCACGGCGGTGCCGTTGGTGATGACGGCCACCAGGTTGCCGCGGCTGGTGTACTTGAAGGCGTTGTTGGGGTCGGCGACGATTTCTTCGCAGGGCGCGGCGACACCGGGCGAGTAGGCCAGCGCCAGGTCGCGCTGGTTGGTCAGCTGCTTGGTGGCCGCGATCGCGACTTTGCCGGGGGTCGGCTTCTCGTGGTATTCGAGGGCGGCACGGCGCAGTTCAGCGCGCTTGTTTTCCTGGGCTTCGTGGGTGCTCATCGGGTCGTCTCCTGTGTCAATTTTCTGCAATGCGAAAAGCGATTGCGCATTCTAGATCGGAGGGCAAAAAAAACCCGCAGCCAGGGGCTGAAGGTTGGTTCGATCGATCGTGACATTTTGGCGGGTAATCGACGGGCTGCAACCTCGGTTTTCCACAGCCAAAAATAGCCGCCTGGTGGCGGCCTTGGGGTGCCCGGCGGGGGTTCCGCTTCAGGCCAGCGCGGGTTCGGTTCCCTGCTTCTGCAGATGGGCCATGGGCTGAAGAGGCCGGCATTGCGCCCAGACCGCCCGGGCACTGGCCTCGCACTGGCCGCACTGCGTGGCCACGCCCATGTCGATCTGGATGTCGTCAAAGCTCGCGCCACAGCGGGCGGCTTGGGCGATGGCTTTGTCGTTCACGCGGCGGCAGACACAGACGATCATGGCAAGGGTGGGTGGTTTTGTGAATCAAATGATAATTGATCTCATTCAAAACACCAGTACACCCCTTCATGGCCCGGGGTCATGGCCCGACAGACGGCGCACCAACCGTATCGCCGTCCGGTTTCAGCTGGGTTCGCCCATCATGCTTTGCAGGTAGTTCTGCAGACCGATCTTCCCGATCAGTTCCAGCTGGGTTTCGAGGAAGTCGATGTGCTCTTCGGTGTCGTCCAGGATCTTCATCAACAGGTCGCGCGAGACGAAGTCGCGCACCGATTCGCAGTGGGCCACGCCGTCCTTGATGGTGGCTTGCGCAGCGCGCTCCAGGGCCAGGTCGCTGCCCAGCATTTCGGGCACGTCTTCGCCAATGTTGAGCTTGCCCAGGTCCTGCAGGTTGGGCAGGCCGTCGAGCGTGAAGATCCGGTCCATCAGCCAGTCGGCGTGCTTCATCTCGCCGATGGATTCTTCGTATTCCTTTTTCGCCAGCTTGTCCAGGCCCCAGTGCTTGAGCATGCGGTAGTGCACGAAGTACTGGTTGATGGCGGTCAGTTCGTTCTTGAGCTGGGCTTGCAGGTGGGCAATGGCTTGCGGGTCGCCTTTCATGGGAACTCCTTGTGATCGAAAGGTGGGAAACGGCCGCATTGTGCAGGGATAACCCGCATGTCGGGTGGGTGCTTTAGATATTGTTTGTCAAATGCGAATCATTCGCATATCATGGCAGCGAAATCGTTCTCAACCGCCAGCCAGAGCCGGTCTCTTCATGGGTTCCGTGTGCACAGCCAGCCGACCTGTTTAACCCTCTTTTGGTCCTGGTATGCACCCTGTCTCCCGAACCGCGGCCCGGCCGCTGACTGCTCCCTGCCTCCGCCATCGCGTGGCGCTCGCCTGTCTGACCCTCATCTTCGCAACCGCTGCGCAGGCACAGTCTGGCGTGACAACGAGCACCACCGCGCCGGCCAAGGGGGTGGTCGAAGCGCAGTTGCGTGACGTGATCGTGAGCGGCGCGCGCAGTGCGCGCGCGCTGGACGAGGTGCCGGCCGCGGTGGACCTGATCCAGGGCGAAGACCTGGATGCTGCCGAGGTGCAGGACATCCGCGACCTGGTGCGCGACTTGCCCAACGTGAGTGTCAAGCGCGCGCCCACCCGCTTTGGCGGTGTGATGGGCAACGTGGGGCGCGACGGCAATGCTGGCTTCAACATCCGGGGCCTGGAAGGCAACCGGGTGCTGCTCACAGTGGATGGCATCCGCGTGCCGCGCGAGCTGGTCAGTGGTGTGTTTGGATCGGCCGCATTCGGGCGCGACTACTACGACCTGGGCCTGGTGTCGCGGGTGGAAATCCTGCGAGGGGCAAACTCGGCGCTCTACGGCTCGGACGGGCTGGCTGGCATGGTGGCGATGTTCACCACCGAGCCGTCCGACCTGCTCCAAGATGGCAAGTCGCTGGCCGGCCGTGTCAGCCTCAGCCACGACACCGAAGACCGGGGCACGCGCCTGGGCCTGACGCTGGCCGGTGTGGCCAGCGACACCATGCAATGGCTGGGCAGCGTGCAGCTGGGGCGCAGTCATGAACTGGACAACCAGGGCGCCAACACCGCACTCAACCTCAACCGCACAGCGCCTAACCCGCAGGACGACCAGCAAGTGGCGGTGATGGGCAAGCTGGTCTTCACACCGGGGGGCGGACAGAAACACACCCTGACGCTGGAGCATGTGGACAAGTCCAGCGCGGTGGAGGTGCTCACCGGCCGCGCGGCCGCCGTGACCACCAGCACAAGCGTGGCCGATCTGGACGGCACCACCGACCTGCGCCGCAGCCGGCTCAGCTGGGACGGGCGCTTCCGTGTGGGCACGCCTTGGGCGGACGAATTGCGGGCCATGGTCGGCCTGCAGTCGGCTGAGTCGCAAGAGGTGAGCACGGAGACCCGCCCGCTCAACACCAGCATGGCCACCCGGGTGCGCGACGTGAGCTACAGCGAAAACACGATGCAGGCCGTGTTGCAGGCGGAGAAGCTGCTGCCGCTGGGCAGTGGTTGGAGCCAGAAGCTGGTCTATGGCATGGACCTCATGCGCTCGACGCTGGACAACCTGGTAACCGGCGTCAACCCGCCCGCCTACGAAACCTACCCGCTGCGACGCTTCCCGGAGACGGTGGAGAGCACCGCGGCCCTGTTCGTGCAGAGCGAGTTCGTCAGCGACCGCTGGAGCCTGATTCCGGCCCTGCGTTACGACCGTGTCTCGCTGGACGCGAAGGCCAGCAGCCTGTACCCGCTGACGCCCGCTTCGCTCAGCGCGGATGCGCTCACGCCCAAGCTCGGCGCGATCTGGCGCGGCGGGCAGGACTGGAGCCTGTTTGGCAACCTGGCCGCAGGGTTCAAGGCACCCACGCCGCTCCAACTCAACAACTACTTCGAGAACCTTTCCAGCCCGTTCTACGGCTACCGGTCCATCCCCAACCCGGAGCTGAAACCGGAGAAGAGCCGCACGCTGGAACTGGGTTTGCGCGGTCAGGGCGAGCGCCTGGGTTGGGAAGCGGTGGCCTTCACGGGGCGCTACAAAGACTTTATCGAAGACATGGTGACCGTGGGCGGCAGCGGCACCAACGCCGACCCGACCCTGTACCAATCGGTCAACCGCCAGCGCGTGTCGCTGCGCGGCTTCGAGCTCAAGGGATCGCTGCAGTTGACGCCACAGACCCTGCTGCGCGCCGCCTACGGCCAGACGACCGGCACCGACACTTCCACCGGCCAGCCTCTGAACTCGGTCAACCCCGCCAAGCTGGTGCTGGGCGTGGACCACCGCGTGGGCGACTGGAAGCTGGGCGCCGCGGTCACCCACACGGCGAAAAAGGCGAGCGACGACGTCGACACCAGCGGCACGGCCAACCAGTTCGCCACACCCGCCTGGACCACGCTGGACCTCAGCGCCAGCTGGCAGATCCGCCCGGGTCTGAAGCTCAGCGCGGCAATCCGCAACCTGACCGACCGCACCTACTGGGAATGGACCAATGTGCGCGGCATCGCGGCCAACTCTACGGTGCTCGATTCGTACACCGCCCCGGGCCGCAACTTCGCGCTCGCGCTGTCGGCCGACTTCTGAGTGACCACCCAACCCCGCCATCCGACCGCCATGAACCCATCCTCCGACCTGAGCCTAGTGCAAGAGGCTTGCAAGGCCTTCCCGTCCCGTTTCCAGACCCTGCACCTGGGCACCGTGAGCGACGACGGTCAGCCCGAGGCCAGCTACGCGCCCTATGTGCATGAATATGGGCGCTACTGGGTCTACCTGAGCGACCTGGCCCGCCACACCGCCAACCTGCGCGCCAACGGCCGGGCCAGCGTGCTGTTCATCGAGGGCGAAGTGCAAGCCAAGCACCTGTTTGCCCGCGAGCGCCTCACGCTGCGCTGCGTTGCCAGCGAATGCCCGCGCGCCAGCGACCGTTTCGAGACGGTGCTCGACTGCTTCGAGCAGCGTTTTGGCCACTTCATGCAGGCCATCCGTCCGCTGCAGGACTTTCGACTGTTCGAACTGGCGCCACTCTCGGGGGCTTACGTGGCTGGCTTTGCCCGGGCCTACAGCTTCGAGGGTGACGACCCGTCCCGGCTGCGCCACCGCAACGAGCAGGGCCACCAGGTGCCAGACGCCGTGTCCGCCCGCCGGCTGGACGCTTCCCTGCCGTCCTGACCTGCGCCTCCCCGTCCAACCACCTCCCAGGAGCTCGATATGAACGCTGCCCCCTGCCTTGAAGAGCAATACACCCTGCCGTCGGTCGAAGCGCTGATGGCGGGCACCTTGGCTTTGCTGACCGGCTACGCGCAGTCGGCGCCGGACTCGGCCCACCGGCCGCTGATGGCAAAGAAGGTGGTGTCCAACCTGTTCTTTCTGTCGGAACACCCCCAGCTGTCGGTGCCCATGCAGACCATGTTGAGCAATCTGCGCACGCGCTGGCAAGTGGAAGTGGAGAAAGACGATCCTGCGCAGTCCGCCAGCGCCCCCCGCACGTTGTGGCACGTCGCGCCGGAGGCCGTGCAATGAGCGCCGCAGCCATTCGCGAACAGTTTGCCCAAGCGAGACAGCGCGGCCTGCGCGCAAGAGAAGCGGCGCACGCCGTAGGCTTGAGCGAGGGCGCGGCCATGGCAGCCCATGTCGGAGCACACGATCAAGCCTTGCGCGCCGTGCCGCTCAAGCCCGACTGGCTGGCCCTGCTCCAGGCGCTGGAGCCTTGTGGCCCGCTGATGGGACTGACGCGCAACAACAGCACTGTTCACGAGAAGACCGGGGTATACCAGAAGCTTTCGGCCAGCGGTCACGTGGGCCTGGCGTTGGGCGAAGACATCGACCTGCGCCTGTTCTTCGACCGCTGGCACGGGGGTTTTGCGGTGAGCGAAGCGCACGAAGGTGAGCGTGGCCCGCTGCAGACCAGCCTGCAGTTCTACGACCGTGAGGGCATCGCGGTGCACAAGGTCTACCCGCGCTCGCGCACCGATCTGATCGCCTGGGAACAGCACACCAACACCTGGATCGACCCGGTTCGCGACGTGGTGTTCGAGGCGCCTGGGTCCAAGGCCGCACCCGACACCTGCGTTGAAGTGGACGCAGCCGCGTTCCTATCGGACTGGGGCGCCATGACCGACACGCACCAGTTCTTTGGCCTGCTGCGCCGCCACGGGTTGGACCGCCTGCAGGCCTTCGGGCTGGCGCAGGGCCGCTTCACCCATCCGGTGGCGCCTTCGGCGGTGCAACAGATGCTGCAAGGTGCGGCGCTGGACGGCACGGCCATCATGGTGTTCGTTGGCAGCCCGGGCTGCATCCAGATTCACACCGGCCCGGTGCAGCGCGTCGAACCCATGGACATGCGCGGCATGCGCTGGCTCAACGTGCTCGACCCCGGCTTCAACCTGCACCTGCGCGAAGACCTGATCGCCTCGGCCTGGGTGGTCGAAAAGCCCGGCGACCACGGCACCGTGACCTCGCTCGAAGCCTTCGATGCCGACGGCGAACCCATGGCCATGTTCTTCGGTGCGCGCAAGCCCGGCCAGGCCGAGCTGCCCGCCTGGCGCGAACTGCTGGCGCCGTTGCGCGCAGCGGGTGTGCAAATGGTGCCGGCATGAGCGCGGCTCCCCGTTTGCAGGCGACCGAGATCAAGGCCTTTGTGCCGGCCAGGGACTTCGCCCTGTCCAGGCGCTTCTATGCCGACCTCGGCTTTGAGCTGCGATCGGAGGGCGGTGGCGTCGCCTACTTCCAGGTGGACGGTTGCGCCTTCCTGTTGCAGGACTTCTACGACCCGGCCCTGGCGCAGAACCTGGCCATGCACCTGCTGGTGCCCGACGTGAACGCGTGGTGTGCCCATGTGCGATCGCAGGACATCGCAGGCCGATACAGCACACGGGTCACACCGCTCGTGGCGCAGCCCTGGGGCATCACCGAGTTCGTCGTGATCGATCCTGCCGGCGTCTGCTGGCACATCGGGCAGAACACGCCCGGATTTCAACCCGTGGGCCGTCTGGTGGACTGACCCGCATGCAACGTTTGAACCCTCTCCATGTACCCCAAGCTGTCACACCCCCTTCCCAGCGGCACACCGTCCGCGAACGGCTTACCCGCCAGCGTGCTCAGAAGGCGCTGGATCGCCTGCCTGGCTGGCTCGGCGCTGGCCGCCGCTGGCAGGCCTTCGTGGAGCCAGACTGCCCCTGCTGCCAGCGCCCGGCCGGGCGCTGAGCGCGGGCGCGCACCGCGCCTGATCACGGTGGGCGGTGGCATCACAGAAGTGGTCTACGCACTGGGCGGGCAAGACCAGTTGGTGGGCACCGACACCACCAGCCTGTTCCCCGACGCGGCGCAGAAGACGCCCAAGGTCGGCTACATGCGCCAGCTCTCGGCGGAAGGCCTGCTGGCCCTGCGGCCGGACGCGCTGGTGGCCGGCACCGACGCCGGCCCGCCGGTGGTGCTGGACCAGATCCGCAGCGCGGGCGTGCGGGTTGAGCTGATCGCGTCCGACCACCGCTGGGACGAGGTGCGCCGCAAGGTCGCCGCCGTGGGTCGGGCCACCGGCCGCGAGGCCCAGGCCCGCGCCCTGCAGCAGCGGCTGGACGCGCGCTGGGAAGCGGTGACGGCCCAGGTGCAGCAACAGCGCCGCGCCAGTCCGCCGCGGGTGCTGTTCGTGCTCGCACACACCGGCAGCCCGCTGGTCTCGGGCGAGGGCACGGCGGCGGATGCGGTGATCCGCTTCATGGGCGCGAAGAACGCGCTCGGCGGTTTCCAGGGCTACCGTCCCATGACCGCCGAGGCCATGGCCCTGGCCGCGCCCGACCTGATCCTCATGACCACCCAGGGGGTGGAGGCGGTGGGCGGCGCCGACCGCTTCTGGCAACGCCCCGAACTGGCCCTCACGCCGGCCTACCGCCAGCGCGACCGCTCGCTGCTGCAGCTGGACGCGCTGGAGCTGCTGGGCTTCGGGCCGCGCCTGCCCGACGTGATCGAGAAACTGCACCGCATGGTGGTGGCATGAGCGCTGTGCTGTGCACACCCGACCTGGCGCGCGCCGTGGCCGACTACACCGGCGTGTTCCGCTTCGAATGCCGCCAGCACATCCCCGGTGTGCTCGCTCTGCTGGCGCACGGGCCGCTGCAGCTGCAGCTCTGGGCATGCGGCGCGCCGCCCGGTCGCTGGGAACGGCCCGACCCGTCGGCCCGGACCTTCGCGCCCGGGCACCACAGCGTGGTGGTGGCGCACATCCACGCCCTGCACGCCAGCCTTCGGCGCGTGCTGCCGGCGGCCCATGCCCACCGCATGACCGCTGAGGGGCCGGTGCTGCAACCCTGGGGGGCCTGGGAATTTGCGTTCAGCGACGGGGACGGTCACCACATCCACTGCGTGGACTGGGGCGTGTGGCGGCCCGACCCGGCGCTGCTGCAGCGCTATGACTCCAGCGGCGACGCGGAGGACTTGCCATGAGCGAGCTGACCCTGCCCCGGCCCACCCGCGCAGTGGCCACCGCCGCCGGCCCGTGGCGGCTGCCCGGTTCCTGGCTGCTGGCTGGCCTGGCCGCGCTGCTGCTGGCGGTGCTGCTCTGGTCCGCCGGTCGCGGCGCCTACGGCCTGCCGCTGACCGAGCTGCCCGCCGTACTGGCAGCGGCGCTGTCGCGCGAGGGCGCGGCTCAGGCCAGCGCCGCCGAGCTGGTGTTCTTCAACATCCGCCTGCCGCGCCTGCTGCTGGGCCTGTGTGCCGGCGCCGCTCTGGGCATGGCGGGTGCGCTGATGCAGGGGCTGTTTCGCAACCCGTTGGCCGACCCTGGCCTGATCGGCGTGAGCAGCGGCGCTGCGCTGGCCGCTGGTGTCACCATCGTGCTGGGGGCCGTTTGGTTCCCCGACCTGCCACGCGCCCTGGGCAGCTGGACCCTGGTGCTCATGGCCTTTGGCGGCGGCCTGGCCGTGACGGCGCTGATCTACGCACTCTCGCGCGGCGAAGGCGGCACCCGTGTCGGGCTGATGCTACTGGCCGGTATTGCCATCAACGCCCTGGCCGGTGCCGGTCTGGGGCTGCTGAGCTTTCTGGCCAGCGACGAGCAGCTGCGCAGCCTGCAGTTCTGGCTGCTGGGCAGCCTGGGCGGCGCGCGCTGGAGCGCGGTGCAGCTGGTGGCGGCGCTGTGTGTTCTGGCCCTGGCCCTGGGTCTGCCGCTGGCACGCACACTCAACGCCCTGGCGCTGGGTGAGTTGCAGGCGGTGATGCTGGGCGTGCCTGTGGAGCGCATCAAACGCCGCGTGATCGTGGTCGCCGCGCTCGCGGTCGGCGCCGTCACGGCCACCACCGGCATCATCGGTTTCATAGGCCTGGTGGCGCCGCACATGGTGCGCCTGCTGGCCGGGCCGGACCACCGCTGGGTGCTGCCCGGATCGGCCTTGCTGGGCGCCAGTCTGGTGCTGGTGGCCGACGCGGTGGCCCGCACCGTGGCATCCCCGGCCGAACTGCCACTGGGCGTGCTCACCGCGCTGGTGGGCGTGCCCTTCTTCCTGCTCCTGCTGCGGGGCGCCCACGGGAGACGTCTGTGAACGCCCGCCTGCGCGACCCCGAGTGGCGTGAAGCCTGGACCCATACCCACCCGTGCGAACCGCCCCACTGGGTGGACGGCGCGGCGAAACCTGAACCCGCGCCGCAGCACCCGGCCGACTGCACGCAGGCGCTGCGGGCCGAAGGCACCGGGGTGTGCATCGGCAGCAGCCGTCTGCTCGACGCAGTGGACCTGGCCCTGCGACCCGGCGAGGTGAGTGCCGTGCTCGGCCCCAACGGGGCGGGCAAGTCCACGCTGCTGTCGGTGCTGGCCGGTCTGCGCAAGCCCGGCGAAGGGCAGGTCTGGCTGGGCGAACGGTCGCTGGCCAGCATCGCCCCCGACGCCCTGGCGCTGGAGCGCGCTGTGCTGCCGCAGGACAGCGGCGTGGCCTTCGACTTCACCGTGCAGGACGTGGTGGAACTGGGCCGCTACCCGCACCGCCTCAAGCCCACACGGGACGAAGCTGGCATCGTGCGCGCGGCGATGGCGCTGACCGACGTCAGCCACCTGGCCCGGCGCGACATCAACAGCCTCAGCGGCGGAGAGCGGGCGCGGGCGCAACTGGCGCGCGTGCTGGCGCAGATCTGGCACCCTTTGCCCGACGGGCGGCCGCGCTGGCTGCTGCTGGACGAACCCACCGCCGCGCTGGACCTGCGGCATCAGCACGACACCCTGGCCACCGTGCGCCGCAGGGCGCGCGAACAGGGCGTGGGCGTGCTGGCGGTGCTGCACGACCTCAACCTCGCGCTGCGCTACACCGATCGCGTCTGGGTGCTCGACCAGGGCCAGCTGGCGGCCAGCGGACCGCCAGCGCAGGTGCTCACGCCCGAACTGCTGCGGCGGGTCTGGCACGTGCAGGCCCGTGCCGTGCACGATGCCGACGGCTGCCCGCAGCTGCTGGTGGGCGCAGCCCTCAACGCGTCCAAAACGGGAGTCCCACATGCACGGTACCGCGCTCCACATCCGGCGTGATGCACCGCAAGAACTGGTGATCGAGCATGGCGTGCTCCTGCGCCAGATCGGCGGTCTGCAACGCCGCAGCAGTGAGCTGCAGCAGGCGGCTGCTGTGCGCGAGGCCACGCTGCAGGCTGAGAACCTGCGTCTGCGGGCCGAGCTGGTGTTGTTGCGCACCAGCGTGTTCTGGGGCCTGGGGGCGGCGACGGTGAAGCGGCGCCCGGCCGCTGCGCGCCCGCCCATCCCGTCGGACCACGCCCACCAGGCGCCCGAAGCGCAAGCCGTGATCTGCCAGACCGGCTGTGTGGGCCATGCCCACCCCTGGCTGGAGTCGGATGGCCAATGCCGGCGCAGCGGGCAGCCTTGTGAGCGGCAGGGGCTGCCACGGCCACCTCAACCGGTTTGAGCCGCTCCCTTGTGGCCGGTCTTCAGAGGCGCGTGACCCGCACCTGCGCTTGCAGGCGCCGCACGTCGTCGGGCTTGCACAGCGCAGTACCGGCGCTCAGCAGCGTGGCTGTGCCGCCAGCGATGCCCCAGGCAAAGGCCTGCTCCAGCGGCAAGCCGCGCTGCAGCCCCCACATCATGGCGCCGACAAAGCTGTCGCCCGCGCCCACCGCGCTGGACACAGCCACGTCCAGTGGCGGGGCGCTCCACAGGGTCTCGCGCGTGACCAGCAGCGCACCCAGGTGGCCCAGGGTCAGGGCCACGACCTGTGCCTTGCCTTCCGTGATCAGCTGCCGGGCCGCGGCCTGCCACTGTTCGGCGGTGTCCAGCGGGCGCCCGGCCAGTTCGGCCAGTTCCTTGAGGTTGGGTTTGAACAGGTACACGCCTTCGGCCAGCGCGGCCGCCAGCGCCGGGCCAGAGGTGTCGAGCACCATGCGCGCGCCCCGGGCGCGGCACAGGCGCGCCAGGTGGGCGTAGAAGTCGGCTGGCACACCCGGCGGCAGGCTGCCGCTGGCGACCACGATGGCGGGAAAAGGCTGCAGACCTTCCAGATGTTGCAGGGCGGCCCGCCATTCGGCCTCGCTCAGGTGCGGGCCGGGCATGACAAAGCGGAATTCGGCGCCGGTGCTGTGCTCGTGCACCGTGAAGCTGACCCGGGTCTCGTCGGCGATCGGCAGGAACACGCTGACCAGGCCCTCGTCGCGCATGCGTTTTTCCAGCCAGTGGCCCGAGGGACCGCCGGTGGGGCAGACCGACACACAGTGCCCGCCCAGCCGGGTGAGCACGCGCGCGACGTTCACGCCGCCCCCGCCCGCGTCGTGCAGGGTGTCGCCGCAGCGCAGCTTGTGGGTGGGGACCACGTGCTCGGTTTCGGTGGCCAGGTCCACCGATGGGTTCATGGTCAGGCAGAGCACGGTGGCTCGTTCGGGAGCGTTTGTAGGCATGCCGTGTTTGTAACGCAGGCCGGGCGCTGCCGCGCCAACTCAACGCATGTGTTTGGCGCGTTTGGCAGCGAACGCTGCCGCCACGCTCAGTCCCCGCGGACCGGGTTCGAGCCGGAAGGTCTGACCGGCTTCGACGCTGCCGGTTTGCACCACCCGCAGGTACCAGCCGCAGCAAAGCTGGTCCATCATCAGGCGACCGGCGCCACGAATCCCCATGACCGCATCGAACTTGAAGCACGGCTCGCGCGGTGCGCTCACGCGCAACACGCAGTCGGGAAAGTGCAGCTCGTCGCCGATCCAGACTTCGTGCTCATTCAGGCCCTGGATGCTCAGGTTCTCGCCCATGAAGCCGAAGGGCAGCGGTTCGTCGAACAGGCTGGCGCCGTGCTCGCGGCGCTGCGTGCGCCAGAAGTCCAGGTGTTCGGCCGGGTACATGTACACCGCCTTCTCCAAGCCGCCGTGCACGGTGGGGTCGGCCTGCTCGTCGCCCGTCAGACCCAGGGGTCCGACGCCCACGGCCGATGGCACCTGCCGCTTGCCGATGGCCGAGACGATGCGTCGCCCATGGATCACCAGCGGCTCGGTGCGGCCGGTGTTCACGCTCAGAAGGTGCGGTCGGATGGAGGGTGGAGCGTTCATGGAAGACAAAAAGCCCGCGATTCTGCACAAGCCGACCCAGCAGCGCCGGCGCCTGCAGCAAAGGCCCCCAAAGCCTGCAGAAAGCTTCGAGCGGTGCGGCGCTCAGTCGCGCATCAGCGCTTCGATCTCGTCGGCCTTGACCGGCACGTCCCGGGTGATCAGTTCACAGCCGCTGGCGGTGACGACGGCGTCGTCCTCGATACGGATGCCGCAGTTCCAGAAATGCTGGGGCACATCCTCGGCGGGGCTCACGTACAGGCCGGGTTCGATGGTCAGCACCATGCCCGGGCGCAAGATGCGGCTGGGGCGGTCCTTGATGACTTCGCCGCTGAGCGGGTCGCGCCGCTCGTTCAGCTGCCCGCGCTCGGACGGTTCCACGTAGCTGCCGCAGTCGTGCACGTCCAGCCCCAGCCAGTGGCCGGTGCGGTGCATGTAGTGACGAAAGTAGTGGCGTTTCTCGATCACGTCGTCCAGGTGGCCCACGTCGTTCTTGTTGAGCAGGCCCAGGTCGAGCATGCCCTGTGCGAGCACGCGCACCGTGGCGTCGTGCGGGTCCACAAAACGCATGCCCGGCCGGGTGGCGGCCACCGCGGCGTCCTGGCTGGCCAGCACCAGGTCGTACAGCTCGCGCTGCGGGCCGGTGAAGCGGCCGTTGGCCGGGAAGGTGCGGGTGATGTCGCTGGCGTAGCCGTCGAGTTCACAGCCAGCGTCGATCAGCACCAGCTCGCCGTCGCGCACCGGGGCGTTGTCGGCCCGGTAGTGCAGCACGCAGGCGTTGGCACCGGCGGCCACGATGCTGCCGTAGGCCGGGTGCTGCGAGCCGTGTTGGCGGAATTCGTGCAGTAACTCGGCGTCGAGGTGGTACTCGCGCACGTCCTCGCCGGCCCGGATCATGCGGGCGCAGCGCTGCATGGCACGCACGTGGGCGCGGGCGCTGATCTGCGAGGCGCGCTTCATCACCGCGATTTCGTGCGCGTCCTTGACCAGGCGCATCTCGTCGAGGATGCTGCACAGGTCGCGCTGCGCGTCGGGGCACAGCGCTCCGAAACGCACGCGGGCGCGCACCTTTTGCAGCCAGCCATCGACGCGGCCTTCGAGCCCGGTGTGGATGGCGAACGGGAACCAGACCGTGTGGCGGTTTTCCAGCAGGCGGGGAAGCCGGGTGTCCAGCTCGTCGACGGAAAAGGCCTCGCTCACGCCGAGCGCGCCGGGCGCCGCCTGCGGACCCAGGCGGATGCCGTCCCAGATTTCCCGCTCCAGATCCTTGGGCTGGCAGAACAGGGTGGTGTGGCCTTCGGCGGTGATGACCAGCCAGCCACGCGGCTCGGTGAAGCCGGTGAGGTAGTAGAAGTAGCTGTCGAAACGGAACAGGTACTCGCTGTCGCGGTTGCGGGTGCGCTCGGGTGCGGTCGGCACGATGGCCACGCCACCGGGGCCGAGCTGCGCGGCCACGCGGGCGCGGCGTTCGGCGTAAAGGGCAAAAGAGGTCTGCTGGTCCATCGCGACATTGTGCGGCGTTTGCGTTTGGCCGTACGAGGTTTAGGGTTGCGGACGATCCGGCGCCGGGCCGCCCCCAGCCGGATCAGCCCCCTCGGGGGGCAGCGACCCGCGCAGCGGCGGAGCGTGGGGGCCATTGAGTTCTGCCAGCCGCTGCGGGGTGCCCACATCGGTCCAGGGGCCTGTGTGCAGCTCGGCCGTCACGCGCCCGGCGTCCATGGCCTGGCGCAACAGCGGCGCCAGTGGCGCAGCCGTGCCTTGCGGGTTGCCAGGCAGGATGTCGCACCAGGGCGTTTCGAACAGCGCACGCCGGTACAGGCCGATGGTGCTGTAGGTGAATCGCTCGCCCTCGCGCGTGTTGAGGGCCAGGCCATCTGGGGACAGGCCGAAATCGCCGCCCGGGTTGTGCGCCGGGTTGGGCACCAGCCAGAGGTGGGCCAGTGCGCCGCTGGCGGCAAAGCGCTGCACCGCGTCTTGCGTGAAGGCAAAGCCGGGCACGTACACGTCACCGGCCAGCACCCAGAACACGTCGTTGAGCTTGGGCAATGCGCGGGCGATGCCGCCCGCCGTTTCCAGCGCGTAGCCAAAGTCCACGCCCTCGTGGGAGTAGGTGATGTGGCTGCCCGGGTGCTGTGCCGCCCAGTCGGCGAAGTGCGCCGGGATCTGCTCGCCCAGCCAGGCGGTGTTGACCACCAGGTGCTGGAAGCCGCCGGCCAGCAGCGCTTCCATGGGCCATTGCATGAGCGGTTTGCCCTGCACGGTCAGCAGGGGTTTGGGGGTGTGGTCGGTCAGTGGTCGCATGCGCGTGCCACGACCGGCGGCCAGGAGGATGGCGGAGGCGCTCATGTCGGTGGGGTCAGGCCAGTGAAGGGCGGCGTGTGGCCGCCCGGGCAAAGGGCCATTATTCCCCGATCGGACCGGGCGCGGGCATGGGGGTGTGCGTGCGCCGGCGGACCGTGCTTTCGGGGCCGTGCGGGTGCGGCCGATAAAATCGGCGGTTTCGCGCCCGCGCGCCATCTATCCCAACACCTTCGCACGCCATGTCCGACGCCACCCCGACCACCGCTCCCGCCCCCGCTCCCACCGTGAGCGCCCAGACCCAGGCCAACGCCATCCGCGCGCTCGCCATGGACGCGGTGCAGGCCGCCAACTCCGGCCACCCCGGTGCGCCCATGGGCATGGCCGACATGGCCGTCGCGCTGTGGGGCCGCCACCTGCGCCACAACCCGACCAACCCCGCCTGGGCCAACCGCGACCGCTTCGTGCTGTCCAACGGCCACGGCTCCATGCTGATCTACGCGCTGCTGCACCTGACGGGCTACAAGCTGCCGATCGGCGAACTGAAAAACTTCCGCCAGCTGCACAGCAAGACCGCCGGCCACCCCGAAGTGGGCGTGACCCCGGGCGTGGAAACCACCACCGGCCCGCTGGGCCAGGGCATCACCAACGCGGTGGGCATGGCGCTCGCCGAGAAGCTGCTGGCGTCCGAGTTCAACCGCGAAGGCCACGCCATCGTCGACCACCACACCTACGTGTTCTTGGGCGACGGCTGCCTGATGGAAGGCATCAGCCACGAGGCCGTGGCCCTGGCCGGCGCCTGGAAGCTCAACAAGCTGGTCGCCCTGTACGACGACAACGGCATCTCCATCGACGGTCAGGTCGCGCCCTGGTTCATCGACGACACCCCCAAGCGTTTTGAAGCCTGCGGCTGGAACGTGATCCGCGCCGTCGACGGCCACGACGCCGACGCCGTGAGCGCAGCCATTGCTGCCGCCAAGAACAGCGCCGACAAGCCCACCCTGATCTGCTGCAAGACCGCCATCGGCAAGGGCAGCCCGAACCGCGCCAACACCGCCAAGGCCCACGGCGAGCCGCTGGGCGCCGAAGAAATCAAGCTCACCCGCGAAGCCCTGGGCTGGAACCACGCGCCGTTCGTGATCCCCAAGGACGTGTACGCCGCCTGGGACGCCAAGGACGCTGGCAAGGCGGCCGAAGCCGCCTGGAACACCCAGTTCGCCGCCTACAAGGCCGCCTTCCCCGAGCTGGCCAAGGAATTCGTGCGCCGCATGAAGGGCGAGCTGCCCAAGTCCTTCCACCAGGTGGCCGTCAACGCCGCCGTCGAAGCCCACACCAAGGCCGAGACCGTGGCCAGCCGCAAGGCCAGCCAGATCGCGCTGGAGCACTTCACCGCTGCCCTGCCCGAGCTGCTGGGCGGCTCGGCCGACCTGACCGGCTCCAACCTGACCAACACCAAGTCCACGCCCAACCTGCGCTTTGACCTGGCCGGCAACGTCGTGAAGAACGACGCCGGTGTGGGCGGCCGCCACATCAACTACGGCGTGCGCGAATTCGGCATGGCCGCGATCATGAACGGCGTCGCCCTGCACGGCGGTTACATCCCCTACGGCGGCACCTTCCTGACCTTCAGCGACTACAGCCGCAACGCCATCCGCATGGCCGCGCTGATGAAGCAGCGCGTGATCCACGTGTTCACCCACGACTCCATCGGCCTGGGCGAAGACGGCCCGACCCACCAGTCGATCGAGCACGTCGCCAGCCTGCGCCTGATCCCAGGCCTGGACGTCTGGCGCCCGGCCGACACGGCCGAAACCGCCGTCGCCTGGGCCGTGGCCCTGCAGACCGCCAACCGCCCCAGCGCGCTGTGCCTGTCGCGCCAGAACCTGCCCTACGCGCCCAAGGCCGACCTGGCCGACATCAGCAAGGGCGCCTATGTGCTGTCCGAGCCGGCCGACGTGGGCCTCAAGAAGAAGGCCCAGGCCGTGATCATCGCCACCGGTTCCGAAGTGCAACTGGCGCTCAAGGCACAGGAGCAACTGGCCAAGGAACACAAGATCGCCGTGCGCGTGGTCTCGGTGCCCAGCACCAGCGTGTTCGACCGCCAGAGCGCCGAGTACAAGGCCGCCGTGCTGCCCAAGGGTCTGCCGCGCGTGGCGGTCGAGATGGGTTCGACCGACGGCTGGTGGAAGTACGGCGTCTCGGCCGTGGTCGGCATCGACACCTACGGCGAGTCCGCTCCCGCACCGGTGCTGTTCCAGCATTTCGGCTTCACGCCGGCCAACGTGGTGGACACCGTCCGCACCGTGCTGGCCAAGTAATCGAGTTTCGGTTTCCCTTTTCTTTTTCATCCATCCACAGGAGCAGAGGACATGGCTATCAAAGTCGGTATCAACGGTTTCGGCCGCATCGGTCGCAACGTGCTGCGCAGCGCGATCCAGAACTTTTCGGACATCGAGATCGTGGCCATCAACGATCTGCTGGAGCCCGACTACTTGGCCTACATGCTCCAATACGACAGCGTGCACGGCCGCTTCAAGGGCACGGTCAAGGTCGAGGGCGGCAACATCGTCGTCAACGGCAAGACCATCCGCTTGACGCAAGAGCGTGATCCCGCGAACCTGAAGTGGAACGAAGTCGGCGCCGACGTCGTCATCGAGTCCACCGGCCTGTTCCTGGACAAGGTCACCGCCCAGAAGCACCTGGACGCCGGCGCCAAGAAGGTCATCCTGTCCGCGCCCTCCAAGGACGACACCCCCATGTTCGTCTACGGCGTGAACGACAAGACCTACGCCGGCCAGGCCATCATTTCCAACGCTTCTTGCACCACCAACTGCCTGGCCCCCGTGGCCAAGGTGCTGAACGACAAGTGGGGCATCAAGCGCGGCCTGATGACGACCGTGCACGCCGCCACTGCCACGCAGAAGACCGTGGATGGCCCGTCCAACAAAGACTGGCGCGGTGGCCGTGGCATCCTGGAAAACATCATCCCCAGCAGCACCGGCGCCGCCAAGGCCGTGGGCGTGGTAATCCCCGAGCTGAACAAGAAGCTGACCGGCATGTCCTTCCGCGTGCCGACCTCCGACGTGTCGGTGGTGGACCTGACGGTGGAACTCAACAGCGAAGCCAGCTACGAAGAGATCTGCGCCGAGATGAAGGCCCAGAGCGAGGGCGCCATGAAGGGCGTGCTGGGCTACACGACCGACAAGGTGGTGGCGACCGACTTCCGCGGCGAGGTGTGCACCAGCGTGTTCGACGCCGACGCCGGCATCGCACTGGACAAGACCTTCGTGAAGGTCGTGGCCTGGTACGACAACGAATGGGGCTACTCCAACAAGTGCCTGGAGATGGCACGTGTGGTGAGCAAGTAACCGTCTCGACGCCGCGCCGTGTGTTCACGGTGCATTCCCCGTGACCTGGCCCAGCCGACTGTGCCGTTCGCCAGGTGCACAAAAGCCCATCCCGGTCACGGCATGGGCTTTTTTTTCGGGTGTTGAGGGTGTCACGTCTCTCGAGACGTTCAAAATGGGATGGGGGTCAACCCCATTGAAAGGGAGGCTGAAGATGAGAAGACGCCGATGGTTGGGGCAAATGGTCCGTGTCGCCGCCACAGGGCTGTGCCTGAGTGGATTGGCTGCTGCGAACGCGGAGCCGGGTGTGGGTGAGCGCACCGTGTTGCTGGGCCAGGACCTGTCGCTGCAAGGTGGGCAAAACGGCTATGGCGTGGCGGCGGCCCAGGGCATGAAGCTTTGCGTGGACCAGGTCAACGCGGCCGGCGGTGTGCACGGGCGGCAGATCGTGCTGCGCATCCTGGACGACGACAACAAGGCCGACAAGGCCGAGGCCAATGCGCGCCAGCTGGTGGCCGACGGCGCCTTCATTCTGTTTGGCGCCATCGACGGCGGGCCTTCCACGGCGGTGATGAAGGTGGCCAACGAACTGAAGGTACCTTTCTTTGGCCCGCTGGCCGGGCCGCCCACGCTGCGCAGCCCGCACCAGCCGCTGGTGTTCCCGGTGCGGGCCGAACACCAGGACGAATTTCGTGCCCTCATGACCTGGGGCAGGAGCACCGGCCTGAAGACGGTGGGTTTCCTGCGCGCCGACACGGCCGTCGGGCAGATGCACCTGGCCAACGTGCAGCGCATCGCCGCCGAGCTGGGTCTGCAAGTGGTGCTGGACCTGCCCTTCAAGGGCGACATCAGCGACGCGCAGATCGGTGCATGGGTCAAAGGCATCGAGGCCAGCAAGGCCGACATGTTCCTCAACCACGGCTCGGCAGGGCTATACCAAAAGTTGGTGTCACAGGCCAAGACCGCGGGGGTGAAGACCACCTTCATGGCGGTCAATTCCGGCTCGTCACAGATCGCCAAGGGCCTGGGCCCGCTGGCCAAGGGCATGGTGTTCGCGCAGGTGGTGCCCAACCCCTGGGCCCGCAAGCTGGGTATTGCCCGCGAATACCAGGACGCCGCGCGCAAGGCCGACCCCAAGGCCGAATTCAGCTACGGCGCGCTGGAGGGCTACATGACCGCCAAGGCCATGGTGATGAGTCTGCAGGCCACCGGGCGCGAACTCACCCGTGAACGGTGGTTGCGGACCATGGCCAATGCCCGCTTCGACCTGGGCGGGCTGACCATCCATTACAAAACCGGCCTTCACGAGGGGTCGCGTTACGTGGACCTGTCCATGGTGGACCGCGAAGGCCGCTTCATCCAGTGATCGACGGGCAGATCTGGGCGGCCCAGCGCCCGTTCAGTCGCAGCGCTGCAGCCGCTTGCCCGCCAGCGCAGCGCCCAGGCCCGTCACCGAGGCGCGCTGGGCGTCGCTGATCTCGGGCAGCCGCAGGTTCCTGGCGCTGGTTTCTTCACGCTCCTGCGCCACGCGTGCGGTGCGCACGCTTTTTTGCCAACTTCCGTAACGCCTTGTCGGCCGCGGCATCCTGGAAAACATCATCCCGTCTTCCACCGGTGCCGCCAAGGCCGTGGGCGTGGTGATCCCCGAGCTGAGCAGCGAAGCCAGCTACGAAGAGATCTGCGCCGAGATGAAGGCCCAGAGCGAAGGCGCCATGAAGGGCGTGCTGGGCTACACCACCGACAAAGTGGTGGCGACCGACTTCCGCGGCGAAGTCTGCAACAGCGTGTTCGACGCCGACGCCGGCATCGCACTGGACAAGACCTTCGTGAAGGTCGTGGCCTGGTACGACAACGGGTGTGGCTACTCCAACAAGTGCCTGGAGATGGCGCGCGTGGTGGCCAAGTGATCCAGGGCTGAGACGCTCACGAGAGAGGCGCCTTTTGGCGCTTTTTTCTTGCGTCCGAGGCGCCTCGGTGACAACCGGGGTTTTTCATCGGGTCGGCGGGTCTGTAGAGTCACTCGGATGAGCCTGTCGCCCATCCCTTCGCTTGGCCCACCGGAGCGCCTGGTGCTGACCGCTGCCGACGGATACCGGCTGGCGGCGATGCGTTACCGCAGCCCGGTGCCGACCCGCGCGCATCTGGTGGTCGGTGGCGCCACGGCCGTGCCGCAAGGCTTCTACAAGCGCTTTGCCGAACACGCGGCTCGTCGCGGATTCGATGTGCTGACACTGGACTACCGGGGCATCGGCCAGTCGGCCCCGCCCAGCCTCAAGGGTTTCCGCATGGACTACCTCGACTGGGGTCGGCTCGACCTGGCCGCCGGCGTCGAGGCCATGCGGACGCCCGGCGTGCCCCTGTACGTGGTGGGCCATTCCTACGGCGGGCATGCGCTGGGCCTGCTGCCGAACCCTGACTGGGTGGACGGCGCCTACACCTTCGCCACCGGCGCCGGTTGGCACGGCTGGATGCCGCCGCTGGAGCGGTTGCGGGTTTTGTTCATGTGGCGCGTGCTCGGGCCGGTGTGGACGCGCATGGCGGGCTATCTGCCCTGGAGCCGGCTGGGCATGGGCGAAGATCTGCCCCTGGACGTGTACCGCCAATGGCGCCAGTGGTGCCGATACCCGCGCTACTTTTTCGACGACCCGGAGCTGAACCCGGTCACCCAGCGGTTCGCCGATGTGCGCTTCCCCATCGTGGCGGCCAACGCGCTGGACGACGCCTGGGCACCGCCGGCTTCCCGCGATGCCTTCATGGCCGGGTACCGCAACAGCGCCGTGCGCGCCGTCACCATCGACCCTCGTCAGCACCGCCTGGGGACGATTGGGCACATGGGCTATTTCCGATCGACCGCCCAGCCGCTGTGGGACGAGGCGCTGGACTGGTTCGAGGGCCTGGCCCGCCCGCCGACGCTGGTGGCGCGGTGAAGCCTGGCCCGCGCAGGGGCCACATTGGGCGTGTGATCGAAGGGTCCGGGACCGATGCCGTGCGGCTCAGTCGCAGCGCTGCAGCCGCTTGCCCGCCAGCGCAGCGCCCAGGCCCGACACCGAGGCGCGCTCGGCGTCGGTGATCTCGGGCAACCGCAGGTTCCAGGCGCTGGTTTCTTCGCGCTCCTGCGCCACGCGTGCGGTGCGCACGCCTTTTTTGCCAACGTCCTGCAACGCCTGCTCGGCCGCGGCTTCGCTGGAATAGGTGCCCAGGGCCAGGCCTGGACTCAGCGGTCCGGACAGCTCGCGGAAGGCCACACCGATCTCGCGCAGTTCCGTCTTCTTCCGCTCGAGCTGCTCGGCGTTGTAGCGGCCCATGTAAACCACCCAGCGTCCGCCCAGTTTCACTTCGGTCAGCTGCCAGCTGCCGCGCGGCACGCCGCTGGCGGCCAGGGCGCTGCGCAGGGCGTCGGCCTGGGCTGGCGTGAAGCCTGTGGCCGCCCAGCAGGCGGTGGCCGGTGGTGGTGGCTCCGGTGGGGCTGCGGGTGTGTTGACCGCCGCTGTGGGGCTGGTGCTGGCGGTCTCGGTGGCCGTTGCGGCCATCTCGGTGGTGGCCGGGGGGGGCTCGGTGACGGTCGTCTCGCTGGCCACCGGGGCGGGCTCGGCCACCGGCTCTGCCGGCGCACTGCCCTTGGGACCGTTGAGCAGGCGCAAGGAGCCGGGTTTGATCTGCGCTTGCAGGCGTTCGGGCTCCGACTGTTCGACCGGCGCCAGGCCCAGCGGCGCCAGGAGACCCTGGCTCCAGGCGAAGTAGCCGGCGTTGGCCAGCACCAGCAGGATGATCACCAGCCTCAGCATGGGCGCACACTCACTTCCGAACTGGTCACGGTGCGTTGGCCCTGGGGCGTGCGCAGCAGCAGCGCGCCTTGCGCGTCCACCCCGCTGGCCTTGCCCTCGGTGCCGTCGGACAGGCGCACCGCCAGGCCCTGCAGCGCGTCGCGCTGCGCGAACCGGCCGGCAAAGGGGCCGAAACCATGGGTCTCAAAAGCCAGCACGTCGCGCAGCAACGCGGGCGCCACGCGGGCCAGCGCCTCGCCGGCGGTGATGCCCATGTGCACCTCGGCCAGCCCTGCCGGCGCCATGGCGGCCACCGCACCCGGCACCGCCAGCGCTGCAACCGCCTCGGCTTCAGGCCGGGCGATGTTGATGCCCACGCCGATCACCACGGTGCGGCGGACCTGCCCGTCGCCGGTGCTGGCCGTTTCCACCAGGATGCCGCCCAGCTTGCGCTGCTGCAGCCACAGGTCGTTGGGCCATTTCAGGCGCACATCGGGGTGCAGGCTCTCGGCCAGGCTCACACCCGCGGCCAGCGACAGGCCCGACCAGTCGGCCGGGGCCAGCGGCAAGGCGATGGAAAACGTCAGCGACTGCCCGGCCTTGCTGTGCCAGCCTTTGCCCAGTCGGCCACGGCCCGCGGTCTGCTGCTCGGCCACCAGCAGCACCGGCTCGGTCAGACCGGCGCGCGCGCGGCGCATCAGCTCGGTGTTGGTGGAATCGATCTCGGGCAGCACCTCGACAGTGAACCCCGGCAGCCGCGGCACCACCGCCTGCCAGATGCCTTCGACGTGAGCGAGCAGGTCAGACATGCGTGTGCAGTGCCTTCAACCAGAAACACCGCGCAACCGGCTCAGCCGGGGCGCAGGTGTTGTCCCCCTGGGGGGAAGACGCGAAGCGGCGCAGGGGGGTCATCCGAGTTTTGTCGCGCGGCCGCCGCGTTTGGGCGCCAGCAGGGTGCCACGGCAGTTCTTCGAGCCGCACCAGCAGGGGTACTGGGCCTTGAGCTTGGGCGTGTACGGCTCGTCGATCACCAGGCCGTAGTCATAGAACAGTTCTTCACCGGCGGCGATGTTGCGCAGCGCGCGGATGAAGACGCGGCCCTCGTCGATCTCGGCCTCGCAGTTCGGGTCGCAGCTGTGGTTGATCCAGCGCGAGGAATTGCCGCCGTATTTGGCATCGATGACGTGGTTCTCGTCGATGTGGAAATAGAAGGTGTGGTTCGGGTCCTGGGGGTCGTGCGGGTGGCGCTCCAGCGCTTCGTCCCAGGTGATGACCTCGCCCACGTATTCGATCAGGGTCTCGCCCTCGGCCAGATCGGCCACCGCGTAGACGCCCTTGCCGTGCACACCGGAGCGGCGAGTCTGGATGCGGCGGCTGCCGGTGACGAACTTTCCGGCGGTGGAAGTGCGGGGGCTGGGGGCGGATCCTGCGGTTTTCTTCACGGCCGGGAATTTTGGTAAGGTTGTTTTGTGCAGGTGCGCGCGTGTGGGCGCGCATCCATGTGTGCGCGTGTGTACGCGCGTGGAAACCGATTGTAGAGAATGAAGACCCTGGTCATTGCCGAGAAGCCATCCGTGGCCCAAGACATCGTGCGAGCGCTCACCCCCGTGGCGGGCAAGTTCGAGAAGCACGATGACCACTTCGAGAACGACCGCTATGTCGTGACCTCTGCCGTGGGCCATCTGGTGGAGATCGCCGCGCCCGAGCAGTTCGACGTCAAGCGTGGCAAGTGGAGCTTTGCCCACCTGCCGGTGCTGCCGCCCTATTTTGAACTCAAGCCGATCGACAAGACCAAGTCGCGCCTGTCGGCGGTGGTCAAGCTGGCCAAGCGCAAGGACGTGACGAAGCTCATCAACGCCTGTGACGCGGGCCGCGAGGGGGAACTGATCTTCCGCCTGATCGAGCAGTACGCCGGGGGCTTGAAGGGCGGGCAGTACCAGAGCCTGGGCAAGCCGGTGCAGCGCCTTTGGCTGCAGTCCATGACGCCAGCGGCCATCCGCGACGGTTTTGAACACCTGCGCACCGACCAGCAGATGCAGGGCCTGGCCGATGCGGCGCGCAGCCGCTCCGAGGCCGACTGGATGGTGGGCATCAACGGCACGCGGGCCATGACGGCGTTCAACTCGCGCGACGGCGGCTTCTTCCTCACCACCGTGGGCCGGGTACAGACGCCCACGCTGTCCATCGTGGTCGAGCGCGAGGAGCAGATCCGTGCTCACCGCAGCCGCGACTACTGGGAAATCCACGCCAGCTTCCTCGCCGAGGCCGGCGAGTACCCGGGCAAGTGGTTCGACCCCGCCTTCAAGAAGCCCACCGGCGACGACGCCGATGCCGATCTGCGCGCCGACCGGCTGTGGAACCAGCGCGAGGCGCTGGCCATCGTCGAGGCGGTGCGCGGCAAGGCCGCCAGCGTCACCGAAGAGAGCAAACCCACCACGCAGGCCAGCGGCCTGCTGTACGACCTGACCAGCTTGCAGCGCGAGGCCAACGGCCGCTTCGGCTTCTCGGCCAAGACCACGCTGCAGCTGGCGCAGAGCCTGTACGAGCGCCACAAGGCACTGACCTACCCGCGTACCGATTCGCGCGCCCTGCCCGAGGACTACCTGGGCACGGTCAAGCAGACCTTCGAGATGCTGGCCGACAGCGGCATGAAGCACCTGGCGCCGCACGCGCTGACCGCGCTCAACAACGGCTACATCAAACCCACCAAGCGCGTCTTCGACAACAGCAAGGTGTCGGACCACTTCGCCATCATCCCCACGCTGCAGGCGCCCAGCGGCCTGAGCGAAGCCGAGCAGAAGCTGTACGACCTGGTGGTGCGCCGCTTCCTGGCCGTGTTCTTCCCCAGCGCCGAGTTCATGGTGACCACGCGTATCAGCAAAGTGCTCAACCACCACTTCAAGACCGAAGGCAAGGTGCTGGTCAAGCCGGGCTGGATGGCGGTGTACGGCAAGGAAGCGGCGGAGGACGTGGAAGGCGCCAAGGAAGGCGACAAGGGCCAGAACCTGGTGCCGGTGCGCGACGGCGAAACCGTGCGCACCGAATCGGTCGAGGCCAAGGGCCTGAAGACCAAGCCACCGGCCCGCTACAGCGAAGCCACGCTGCTGGGCGCCATGGAAGGCGCGGGCAAGCTGATCGACGACGACGAGCTGCGCGAAGCGATGCAGGAAAAGGGCCTGGGCACGCCAGCCACGCGGGCGGCCACCATCGAAGGCCTGCTGACCGAGAAGTACATGCTGCGCGAGGGCCGCGAGCTCATCCCCACGGCCAAGGCTTTCCAGCTCATGACGCTGCTGCGCGGGCTGGAGGTGGAAGAGCTCTCCAAGGCCGAGCTGACCGGTGAGTGGGAATACAAGCTGGCCCAGATGGAGCACGGCAAGCTCAGCCGCAGCGCCTTCATGGCCGAGATCGCGCAGATGACCGAACGCATGGTCAAGAAGGCCAAGGAATACGACCGCGACACCGTGCCCGGCAACTACGTCACGCTGGAGGCGCGCTGCCCCAACTGCGGCGGCGTGGTGAAGGAAAACTACCGCCGCTACGGCTGCACAGGGGCCGACGGCAACGGCGAGGGCTGCGGCTTCTCGTTCGGCAAGTCGCCGGCCGGCCGCACCTTCGAGCCCGACGAAGCCGAACAGCTGCTGCGCGACAAGAAGATCGGCCCGCTGGAAGGCTTCCGCTCCAAGGCAGGCTGGCCCTTCGTGGCCGAGATCGTGATCAAGTTCAACGAGGAAGACAAGAACTGGAAGCTCGAATTCGACTTCGGCGACGACAAGAAGAACGAAGAGACCGGCGAGCTGGTGGATTTCACCGGCAGCGAGTCGCTGGGCGCCTGCCCCAAGTGCGGCGGCGCGGTGCACGAGCACGGCGCCAACTACGTCTGCGAGAAGGCGGTGCCCACGCTGGCCCAGGCCACGCCCAGCTGCGACTTCAAGAGCGGCAAGATCATCCTGCAGCAGCCGGTGGCGCGCGAACAGATGGCCAAGCTGCTGGCGACCGGCAAGACCGACCTGCTGGACAAGTTCGTGTCCATGCGCACGCGCCGCAGCTTCAAGGCCTTCCTGGCCTGGGACAAGGAAGCGGGCAAGGTGAATTTCGAGTTCGAACAGCGCGACAGCAAGTACCCGCCGCGTAAGGCCGCGGGCGGCGCGGCCCGCCCGGCCGCCAAAGCCGCCCCCGCGAAGAAGGCCGCTGCGGCCAAGAAGGCACCAGCCGCCAAGAAAGCCGCCGCACCCAAGGCGCCGCGCAAGACCACGGCCGCCACCGGCAAGCAGCCCAGCGCGGCGCTGGCCGCGGTGATCGGCGAAGGCGCGGTCTCGCGCCCCGAGGTGGTCAAGAAGCTGTGGGACTACATCAAGGCCAACGGCCTGCAGGACGCAGCCGACAAGCGCAAGGTGAACGCCGACGCCAAGCTGCGCCCGGTGTTCGGCAAGGACCAGGTGACGATGTTCGAGATCGCCGGCATCGTGGGTCAGCATCTGGTCGACTGATTTTCAACACAACAGGAGACAACACCCATGAGCCTCAAGCTGTTCTATGCCCCTGGCGCCTGTTCGTTCGTGCCACACGCCATGCTGGAGCTGGCCGGTGTGCCCTTCGAGCCGGTGGCGGTCAAATTGCACAAGGGCGAGCAGCGCGCCCCCGAGTACCTGGCGCTCAACCCGCGCGGGCAGGTGCCGGTGCTGGTGGACAACGGTGAAGTGATCACACAGATCGTCGCCATCCTGTTGCACCTGGACGCGCAGTTGCCGCAGGCGGGCATCCTGCCGGCAAGCGGCCTGGCGCGCACGCGCGCGCTGTCCACGCTGGTCTGGATGAACAACACGGTGCACCCCACCTTCACCCATGTGTTCATGCCGCAGAAGTTCACCGACGACGAGGCGGCGCAAAAAGCCATCCGCGCGCACGCGGTGCAGACCTACCGCGGGCTGCTCGGCGAAATCGAGGCGATGGCGGTCAAGGCCACACCGTGGCTGGCCGGCGAACAGCCCACGGCGCTGGACGCCTACGCCCTGACGCTGCTGCGCTGGGGCGGCTATGCCGGCATCGACCCGACCACCCTGCCCGCGACCTGGGCGCTGGCGCAGCGCTTTGCCGCGCTGCCGGCGGTGGCCCGCGTGGTCGAGCGCGAACGCCTGCAACTCAACGTGTACCAGCCGCCGACGGCGGCCTGAGCCGAGGGCCCAGGTTTCGCCGCCGGGCCGCCCCAAGGCGAAACGCGCCCCCCTCGGGGGCAGCGACCCGCGCAGCGGCGGAGCGTTTTATTCACCAGAAGGTTTGCGCGGCGCAAAGCGGATCGATACGCGCAGCCCGCGCCGCGCCGCGTCGGGGTGGGCGTCCTCCATCATCACCACCGCCCCGTGCTGCTGCGCGATCTCGTGCACGATGGCCAGGCCCAGGCCCGAGCCGTCCACGTTGGTGCCCAGCGATCGGTAGAACGGTTGCAGCACCAGTTCGCGCTCGTTCTCGGGGATGCCGGGGCCGTTGTCTTCCACTTGCAGGATCTGCACCCCGCTGAACCGGTCGAACAGCACATGCGCCGTCACCACGCCGCCGCGCCCCGTGTAGTTGATCGCGTTGTCCACCAGGTTGCGGGTCATCTCCTGCAGCAGGGTGGGGTTGCCGTCCATCAGGCAGTCGTCGGGCAGTTCTTCGGGGCCTTCGTAGCCGAGGTCGATGCCGTGCTCCAGTGCGCGCGGCACCGAGTCGCGCACCACGCCCATGACCAGCCGTGCCAGGTCGATGCGCGCGCTGGGCAGGGCGCGACCGGTGGTCTCGGCGCGCGCCAGCGCCAGCAGCTGGTTGACGGTGTGCGTGGCCCGCGTGCTGGACCGTGCGATCTGCTGCAGCGAGCTGCGGATGTCCTGTGGATTGCTCTCGCGCTGCGCCAGTTCGGCCTGCATCCGCAGCCCGGCCAGCGGCGTCTTGAGCTGGTGCGCCGCGTCCGCCAGAAAGCGTTTCTGTGTCGTCAGCGAGGTTTTCAGCCGCGTCAGCAGGTCGTTGATCGACGACACCAGCGGCGCGACCTCCTGCGGGATGTAGGACTCCTCGATCGGGCTCAGGTCGTCGGGCTTGCGCGCGCGGATCTTCTGTTCCAGGTCGTTGAGCGGTCGGATGCCCCGCACCAGCGCCATCCACACCAGCAGCACCGCCAGCGGCAGGATGACGAACTGCGGCACCATCACGCCCTTGATGATTTCGGTCGCCAGCGTCGAGCGCTTGCCCTTGGTTTCGGCCACCTGCATCAGCACCAGGCGCTGGGGCTCGGTGTCGCGCTGCAGCCAGACGTAGGCCACGCGCACCTCGTCGCCGCGCACCACGTCGTCGCGCAACTGCACCTGTCCGGGTTCGGGCGTTTCGCTCTCGCGCGGCAGCGGAAAGTCACCCTCGCCGCTGATGAGCTCGCCGCGCACGCCCAGCACCTGGTAGTAGACGAGGTCGCTGTCGTCGGCGCGCAGCAGGTCGCGCGCCTGCGGCGTGAGGTTGAAGCTCACCCGCTTGTCTTTGGCGACGACGAACTGGGTGAGCGCCTGCAGGTTGAATTCGAGCGCGCGGTCGAACGGCTTGGTGGCGATGCCCTGCGCCACGAACCAGGTCAGCGCCAGCGACAGCGGCCACAGCAGCAGCAGCGGCGTGAGCATCCAGTCCAGGATCTCGCCGAAGAGGCTGCGCTGCTCCCGCTGGAACAGCCCGAATGACATGCGCTCGTGGTCGTGTTTGTCCTCGGCCATGTCAGGGTGCGGTGCGGCGCGTCAGATCTTCTCTAGGCAATAGCCCAGGCCGCGCACGGTGGCGATGCGGATCGGGCCCTTCTCGATCTTCTTGCGCAGGCGGTGGATGTAGACCTCGATGGCGTTGTTGCTCACCTCTTCGCCCCACTCGCACAGGCGCTCGACCAGCTGGTCCTTGCTCACCAGGCGGCCGGCGCGCTGCAGCAGCACCTCCAGCAGGCCCAGTTCGCGCGCCGAAAGTTCGACCATCTTGCCGTCGATGGTGGCCACGCGCCCCGCCTGGTCGTACACCAGCGGACCGTGCTTGATGGTGGAGCTGGCGCCGCCCATGCCGCGGCGCGTGAGGGCGCGCACACGGGCTTCGAGTTCCTGCAGGCTGAACGGCTTGGCCATGTAGTCATCGGCGCCGTAGTCCAGTCCCTTGACACGCTCTTCCACGCTGTCGGCGGCGGTGAGGATGAGCACCGGCAGCGTGGAGCCGCGGGAGCGCAGGCGCTTGAGCACCTCCAGTCCGTGCATCTTGGGCAGGCCCAGGTCGAGGATGAGCAGGTCGAACTCGTTGTTGGTCATCAAGGCGGCGTCGGCCTCGCTGCCGCTGGCCACGTGGTCCACGGCAGCACCGGCAGCCCGCAGGCTGCGCAGCAAGCCGTCGGCCAGCACTTGGTCGTCTTCGGCGATCAGGATGCGCATGGGTGTCTCCTCGCAGGTGATGGGGGCCGGTGTTGGGTCGCATGCGGCACCGGTCTTCAGGCCATTTTAGGCCGCTGGCCCCGGTCGGCACCGCTCTGGCGGCAAGGGGAAACCCCCGCCAGGCCTCAGCCGCCGTAGGCCTCCAGGCCCAGCGCGACCACCGTGGCCACGTCGTCGCCGACCTGGGCGCGGAACTCGGCCTCGGCTTGCGCCACGGCCAGGCGGAAGGCTTCTAGCCAGAGCAGGCCGGTGGCGGTGAAGACGATGCGGCGCGCCCGCGCGTCCAGCGGGTCGGGTTCGCGCCGCACCAGGTCCCAGGCCTCGCACTGGGTCACCAGGTCGCCCATGGCCTGCTTGCTCATGCCGGCGCTGGCGGCCAGCTCGGTCAGGCGCGAGCCCTTGAGCGCGAGGTGGCGCGTGATGTGGACGTGGGCCGCACCGATCTGCTCGCGCGCCGCCAGGTTGGACAGCGCCAGGGGCACCTGAGCGTCGTGCGCCATCAGGTGCAGCACCCGTTCGTCAAAGCGGCGCAGCGCCAGCCCCATCAGCCTGCCCAGGTGGGTGGAACGCCAGCGGTCGTCGGTCGAGACCAGAGGTTCATGGTTCATGCGTGGGCCAATGAGAAATGCCTTCAACCCAGTGGTCCCGTGGAACCGGCTTCGCCGGGCCACTGGGGTCGTCCCCCCCACCGGGGGGAAGCGCCGCCAGGCGCGCAGGGGGGTCTTCAAATGGTAAGGCAAACTGACCATATTTCGACTTGTGCAGATTCCATCCGGCGATAAACTCCTGTTCAAGCATCCAGCCTGTACATAAATCCACAGACTGAAAGCCAGTACCCACTCACACCCCAAGGAGCACAGAAAATGGACGCAGTCGTCAACACCGAAAAAGCCAAGGCCCTGCAGGCCGCCCTCGCCCAGATCGAAAAGCAGTTCGGCAAGGGCACCATCATGCGCCTGGGCGAAGGCGAGGTGATCGAGGACATCCAGGTCGTCTCCACCGGTTCGCTGGGCCTGGACATCGCCCTGGGCGTCGGTGGCCTGCCGCGCGGCCGGGTGATCGAGATCTACGGCCCGGAATCCTCGGGCAAGACCACGCTGACCCTGCAGGTCATCGCCGAAATGCAGCGCCTGGCCGGCACCTGCGCCTTTGTCGACGCCGAACACGCGCTGGACGTGCAGTACGCGCAAAAGCTGGGCGTGAACCTGCAGGAACTGCTGATCAGCCAGCCCGACACCGGTGAGCAGGCGCTGGAAATCGTCGATTCGCTGGTGCGCTCCGGCGCGGTCGATCTGGTGGTGGTGGACTCGGTCGCGGCGCTCACGCCCAAAGCCGAAATCGAAGGCGAAATGGGCGACTCGCTGCCCGGCCTGCAGGCCCGCCTGATGAGCCAGGCCCTGCGCAAGCTCACCGCCACCATCAAGAAGACCAACTGTACGGTCATCTTCATCAACCAGATCCGCATGAAGATCGGCGTGATGTTCGGCAGCCCCGAAACCACCACCGGCGGCAACGCGCTCAAGTTCTACGCCTCGGTCCGCCTGGACATCCGCCGCACCGGCACCATCAAGAAAGGCGAAGAGGCGATCGGCAACGAGACCAAGGTCAAGGTGGTCAAGAACAAGGTCTCGCCCCCGTTCAAGACGGCCGAGTTCGACATCCTGTTCGGCGAGGGCATCAGCCGCGAAGGCGAAATCCTGGACCTGGGCGTGCTCAACCGAGTCATCGAGAAGTCCGGCGCCTGGTACGCCTACAACGGCGAGAAGATTGGCCAGGGTCGCGACAACGCGCGCGAGTTCCTCAAGGAGAACCCCGAGTTGCGCGTCGAGATCGAGAACAAGGTGCGTGCCGAGCTGGGCGTGCCGCTGCTGCCGGTGGACAGCGGAGCCGAACAGGCCGCTCCGGCGGCCAAGGGCAAGAAAGCCAAGGCGGCCGAGGTCGACGCCGAATAAGCGCTGCGGTGGGCTTCGAGCAGATCTCGCTCAAGGGCCGCGCGCTGCGGCTGCTGGCCGGCCGCGAACACTCGCGCGCCGAGCTGGAGAAAAAGCTCAGGACGCACGAGGCCGAACCCGGTGAACTGCAGCGCGCCTTGGACGAGCTGCAGGCCAAGGGCTTCATCGACGAACAGCGGGTGGTCGATTCGGTGCTGCACCGCCGCGCCGCCCGCCTGGGCACCGGCCGCGTGAAGCAGGAGCTGCAGGCCAAGGGCATCAGCGCCGAGGCTGTGGCCGAAGCGGTGGAAGGCCTGCGCGGCACCGAACTCGAACGGGCGCGGGAAGTCTGGCGCAAGAAATTCGGCCAGCCCGCGGCCGACCCGGCGGGGCGTGCGAAGCAAATGCGCTTCCTGGCGTCACGCGGCTTCGGCACCGAAGCCATCCGACGTGTGGTGCAAGGCAGCGAAGACGACTGATCCCACGGACCGTCGCTGGCTGTGCAAATGGCCGGAGCACGTGCCCCCAATCCAGCGAACGCGGTGGAACGGGCTTCGCCCGGCTACTCGCGTTGCCCCCTGGGGGGTGACGCCGCAGGCGGCGCGGGGGGGACCTACTCTCCCAGCATCAGCTGCAGGTTCTGCACCGCTGCGCCGCTGGCGCCCTTGCCCAGGTTGTCCAGCCGCGCGATCACCACCGCATGGTGGTGTGCCTCGTTGGCGAACACGCGCAGTTCCAGCTTGTTCGTGTCGTTCAGGGCGGTGGCGTCCAGCTTGCCATCGGCCGTGGCCGGCAGCACGCTGACCCAGCCACCGTTGGCTACGCTGGCCGCGTAGTGCGCCACCAGCGCGTCGTGCAGGTCGCTGGCCTTGGGCTGGCCGGGCAACTCGTCCAGATGCAGCGGCAACTGCACCAGCATGCCCTGGCGGAAGTTGCCCACGGCCGGAATGAAAATGGGCCGACGGGCGAGGCCGGTGTAGCGCTGGATTTCGGGAATGTGCTTGTGCGCCAGACCCAGCGCATAGGCCTCGTGCAGCGGCGCAGTGCCGGCTTCGTAGGCTTCGATCATGGAGCGGCCGCCGCCAGAGTAGCCGCTGACCGAGGGCAGTGACACGGCAAAGTCCTTGGGCAGCAGGCCCGCGTCCACCAGCGGGCGCAGAATGGCGATGGCGCCCGTGGCGTAACAGCCCGGGTTGGCCACGCGGTCGGCCTTGCGCACCGCGTCACGCTGGCCGGCGCTCAGTTCCGGGAAGCCGTACACCCATGCGTCGTTGCAGCGGTGGGCGGTCGATGCGTCGATGATGCGCGGCTTCTTCCCGGGCAGAGCGTCGATCATGGCGACCGATTCGATGGCCGCGTCATCGTGCAGACACAGGATGACCAAGTCCGCCTGGGCCATCAGTTCGCGCTTGGCTTCGGGGTCTTTGCGCCGCTCGGGCGCGATGCTCAGCAGCTGGATGGCGGGCATCGTTTGCAGCCGTTCGCGAATCTGCAGTCCGGTGGTGCCGGCTTCGCCGTCGATGAAGATTGTGGCCATGGCGGCTCCTGTTCGTGTCAGTCAGGGTTCAGCGAACGGCTCCTATAATTATGCATTATGTAAGCCGCTGCTTATATAGTGTGGTGCGCTGCACCATGATACAGTCGCCGGCGCCGCGCGAACCCCCCTCGTGGGCCGGCCGTGCCTTCCGGCCGGATCAAACAACCCCCAGTCCGAGAGAGACCTCATGAAAATTCACGAGTACCAAGGCAAGGAAATCTTGCGTCAATTTGGTGTGCCGGTGCCCCGTGGCATCGCCGCGTTCACGGTGCAAGAAGCGGTGGAAGCCGCACAGAAGCTCGGCGGCCCGGTCTGGGTGGTCAAGGCCCAGATCCACGCCGGTGGCCGTGGCAAGGGTGGCGGTGTGAAGGTGGCCAAGAGCATCGACGACGTCAAGGCCCGCGCCAGCGACATCCTGGGCATGCAGCTGGTCACGCACCAGACCGGCCCCGAAGGCCAGAAGGTCCGCCGCCTGTACATCGAAGACGGCGCCGACATCAAGAACGAACTGTATGTGTCGCTGGTCACCGACCGCGCGACCCAGAAGGTTGCCCTGATCGCCTCCAGCGAAGGCGGGATGGACATCGAGGAAGTGGCCCACTCCACGCCCGAGAAGATCATCACCGAGATGATCGACCCGCTGACCGGCATCACCGAAGCGCAATCGCGCAAGGTGGCGGCCGCCATCGGCTTGACCGGCGCTTCCATTGATCAGGCGGTCGACATCTTCGCCAAGATCTACAAGTGCTACATGGACACCGACGCGTCTCTGGTGGAGATCAACCCGCTGAACTGCGACTCCAAGGGCAACCTGATGGCCCTGGACGCGAAGTTCAACTTCGACGCCAACGCGCTGTTCCGCCACCCCGAGATCGTGGCCTACCGCGATCTGGACGAAGAAGACCCGGCCGAAATCGAAGCTTCCAAGTTCGACCTGGCCTACATCTCCCTGGACGGCAACATCGGTTGCCTGGTCAACGGCGCCGGTCTGGCCATGGCCACCATGGACACCATCAAGCTGTTCGGCGGTGAGCCGGCCAACTTCCTGGACGTGGGCGGCGGTGCCACCCCCGAGAAGGTCACCGAAGCCTTCAAGATCATGCTCAAGAACCCCAAGGTCGAGGGCATCCTGGTCAACATCTTCGGCGGCATCATGAAGTGCGACACCATCGCCACCGGCGTGATCACCGCCTGCAAGGCCGTGAACCTGAACGTGCCGCTGGTCGTGCGTATGAAGGGCACCAACGAAGAGCTGGGCAAGAAGATGCTGGCCGAATCCGGCCTGCCCATCATCGCTGCCGACACCATGGCCGAAGCCGCGACCAAGATTGTCGCTGCCGTTAAGTAATGACCTTGGGGTCGGATCTTCAGCTCTGACCCCAACTGACTAGGAAAAACCATGTCGATCTACATCAACAAAGACACCAAGGTCATCACCCAGGGCATCACCGGCAAGACCGGTCAGTTCCACACGGAAAAGTGCCAGGAATACGCGAACGGCAATAACTGCTTCGTGGCCGGCGTGAACCCGAAGAAGGCCGGCGAGTCGATCTTCAACATCCCGATCTACTCGACCGTCAAGGAAGCCGCCCAGCAAACCGGCGCCACCGTGTCGGTGATCTACGTGCCGCCCGCCGGCGCCGCTGCCGCCATCTGGGAAGCGGTCGAAGCCGACCTGGACCTGGCCGTCTGCATCACCGAAGGCATTCCGGTCAAGGACATGCTGGAAGTGCGCAACAAGATGAAGGCCAAGGAAGCCGCCGGTGGCAAGAAGACCTTGCTGCTGGGCCCCAACTGCCCCGGCCTGATCACGCCCGACGAGATCAAGATCGGCATCATGCCCGGCCACATCCACCGCAAGGGCCGCATCGGCGTCGTGTCCCGTTCGGGCACGCTGACCTATGAAGCCGTGGCCATGCTGACCGAAGTCGGTCTGGGCCAGTCCAGCGCCGTCGGCATCGGTGGCGACCCGATCAACGGCCTCAAGCACATCGACGTGATGAAGGCCTTCAACGACGATCCCGACACCGACGCCGTGATCATGATCGGCGAGATCGGTGGCCCGGACGAAGCCGAAGCCGCCATGTGGTGCAAGGCGAACATGAAGAAGCCCATCGTCGGCTTCATCGCTGGCGTGACCGCCCCTCCCGGCAAGCGCATGGGCCACGCCGGCGCGCTGATCTCCGGTGGCGCCGACACGGCCGATGCCAAGCTCGCCATCATGGAAGAGTGCGGTTTCGTCATCACGCGCAACCCGTCGGAACTGGGCAAGCTGCTCAAAGCGCAGCTCTGATCGCGCAGGTCCCTACCGTGGAAAAGGCAACGCTTGCGTTGCCTTTTTTCATGGGCGCTGCTGTGGAGGGGGTCGTATAAGAGTCCAGTGATTGCTGCGCCGCGGCATTTGCAACAGAATGCAACACTCCAGCGGAGCGCGGTGTTGCCGATACGCTGGAACAGACTCGGGAGTACGGTGGCGGCGAAACCGCGTGACGCACTTCCCTCTCCATGCCCGACCGCCAACCGATCGCACCTTCCGTTGTCCCCCAGCCCATGCCAGCGCCCGCCGGCAGGCGCAGGCGTGACCGGGCGGATGCCTGGTTGCTGGTGGCGGTGGCCACGGTGGTGCTGGTCCTGCACGCGACGACCGACCTGTTCGGCGCCTTGGAGCGGCGCCTGTACGACGCGGCCATGCGGCACAGCGAACGGCTTCCCAGCGATCGCATCGCCGTCATCGCCATCGACGACCGCAGCATCGCGAACATTGGGCGCTGGCCCTGGCCGCGGGACGTGCACGCCGAATTGCTCGATCAACTGGCCGCGGCGGGTGTCAAGACGGTGGCCCACACCGCCTTGTTCTTCGAACCCCAGACGGACCGCGGCCTGGAACACCTGCGCGAGATCCGCGAGCTGCTCGACAGCGGCAACCTGACCGATCTGGGTCCCACCGCGCACGCCCTGGTGGCTGACCGCATCCAAGAGGCCGAGGAAGCCCTGGATTCGGACACGCGCCTGGCCGAGGCCCTGGAAGGCAGTGCGAACGTTGTCATCCCGTCCGTGTTCGCGCTGGGAGAGCCGCTGGGTCCGCCCGACCAGCCGTTGCCCGACTTCGCGCTGCGAAACAGCCTGGCCGTTGACGGTGCTTTCGGGGTGCCCGCCACGCGCGCGCAGCAGCCCTTGCGCGCGCTGGGTGAGGCGGCCGCAGCGGTGGCCCATCTGAACCAGATCCAGGACGCCGACGGCACGGTGCGCCGCGAGCCCTTGTTCGTGCAGTTCGACGGGCACGCGGTGCCTTCCATGGCGCTGACGGTGGCCGCCCGAAGCCTGAACCTCGGACTGGCCGACATGCGCCTGCAGCCTGGCGCCGGGGTGCAGGTGGGACAGCTGTTCATTCCGACCGATGGGCAGTTGGCGGTGCTGCCGCAGTTCTACCCGTCGCAGGGCGGCCGACCTGCCTTTGCCGAAGACTCGTTTTACGACGTGCTCAAGGGGCAGATACCGGCCAGCAAATACGCCGGTCGCATCGTGATCATCGGGGCCACCGCCGCCGGCGTGGGCGCACCGTTCATCACCCCTCTGGAGCAGGCGCTGACGCCGGCCCAGATCGTGGCGCACACCACGTCCAGCATTCTGCAAAACCATTTCATTGCCCAGCCGGTCTGGAGCGGTCTGGCCTTCGTGGCCGCGTTGTTGCTGGTGCTGGCGCACCTGTTGTTCGTGCTGCCGCGTCTCTCGGCCAGCGTCGGGGCATGGACGTCGGCCGCGCTGTTCGCTGCCCTGCTCGCGACGGACTATTTCCTGCTGTTGGCTGCGGCCATGTGGCTGCCGCTGGTGCTGCCTGCTGCCTTGCTGCTCCTGGGGCAGTTGGCGCTGGTCACGCGGCGCTTCGCCGTGACGGAAGCGCGCAAGCGCCGCAGCGACGCGGAGTCGGCCGAAACCAGCCGCCAGATGGGGCTTTCCCTGCTGGGCCAGGGGCTGCTGGACCTGGCCTTCGACCGCCTGCGCCGCGTGCCCCACAGCGAAGCGCTGATGGACAACCTGCAGCAACTGGCGCTCGACTTTGAACGCAAGCGCCAGTTCAACAAGGCCCAGTCGGTCTACGAACACATGGCCCGACTGGACCCCGGCCATCCGGACATCCCGCAACGGCTGCAGCGGGCCAGGACGCTGTCCGAAACCGTGGTGCTGGGCGGCGGCGGGGCACACCCCGGTGGCACGCTGGTGCTGGACGGTGCCGGGCTTGAAAAGCCCATGCTGGGCCGCTACCAGGTGGAGAAAGAACTGGGCAAGGGCGCGATGGGCGTGGTCTACCAGGGGCGCGACCCGAAGATCGGCCGCGTGGTCGCCATCAAGACCCTGGCATTGAGTGCCGAGTTCGAAGGGCAGGAACTGCAGGACGCGCGCGAGCGCTTCTTCCGTGAGGCCGAAACCGCTGGCCGCCTGCAGCATCCGCACATCGTCACTATTTTCGATGCGGGCGAGGAACACGACCTGGCCTTCATCGCCATGGAGTTCCTGCAAGGCCGTGACCTGCTGGAGCACACGCGGCCAGGCCAGCTGCTACCCGTGGCCACGGTGCTGTCCATCGCCGTGCGCGTGGCGCGCGCGCTGGACTACGCGCACCGCCAGAACGTGGTGCACCGCGACATCAAGCCGGCGAACATCATGTACGACCCGGTAACCGACACGGTCAAGGTCACCGACTTCGGCATCGCCCGCATCACGGACGCCAGCCGCACCAAGACCGGCATGGTGCTGGGCACGCCCAGTTTCATGTCGCCCGAACAGCTGGCGGGTCAGCACATCGACGGCCGGTCCGACCTGTACTCGCTCGGCGTGACCGTTTTCCAGCTGCTGACCGGTCACTTGCCGTTGCGCGGCGATTCCATGGCCGCGCTGATGTACCAGATCGCCAACCAGGCCGCACCCGACGTGCGCACCCTGCGCCCGGAATTGCCCGCGGCACTGGCCGATATACTGACCAGATCCCTGTCCAAGGCACCGCACCTGCGGTACCCCAATGGGGCCGAATGGGCGGCCGATGTGCAAGCGGTGCTCTCACGGTTACCAGCGGTCCCGTTGGCGTCCACGGTAGTGGAGGACAATCGGGGCGTGTCTGGCGACGCATTCGAAGCGACCCAGACGTGGACCCGCGAACCTCCGCCAGCGGCAGCTGCCCAGGCCCCGACCGTGGTTTTTGTGCGCGAGGGCCACGATGACCGATCGCCGATAACGACAACCCAACGCGCGTCATGATTTTTGAGTATTTCGCCCAGACCGACCCGGGCCTCATCCGCGAGAACAACGAGGACGCGGTCGCGCTCGATGCCGAGAACCAGGTGCTGGTGCTCGCCGACGGCATGGGTGGCTACAACGCTGGCGAGGTGGCCAGTGCCATGGCGACCACGTTCATCAAGGCCGAGCTGGGCCGCTGGCTGGCCGAGGGCGGGCACGAGGCGAGTGGGCGGGAGCTCAAGCGGGCGATGGAAATCTGCATCGACAACGCCAACCGTTCCATCTTCAATGCCGCCAACTCCAATGCGCAGTACGCCGGCATGGGCACCACGCTGGTGATGGGTGTGTTCCAGGGTGTGCGTTGCCTGATCGGCCACGTGGGCGATTCGCGCTGTTACCGCCTGCGCGGCGACAGTTTTCAGCAGATCACACGCGACCATTCGCTGCTACAGGAGCAGATCGACGCCGGTCTGATTTCGCCCGAGCAGGCGCAGTACGCCACGCACAAGAACCTGGTCACGCGTGCCCTGGGGGTCGAAGACACGGTGTTGCTGGAAGTCAACGAATTCCGCGTCGAAGACGGTGACCTGTACCTGTTTTGCTCGGACGGTCTGAGCGACATGCTGCCCGACAACCGCATCGCCGCCATACTGGTGGGCGCGGGTACCCTGCAGGAAAAAGCCAACGCCCTCATCGACGGCGCCAACAGCAGTGGTGGGCGCGACAATATATCGGTGATACTCGCGCAAGCTCGGGCCAAGCCTTTGCGCAGGGGGTTGCTGTCGCGCATGCTGGGGCAGTAGTTAAGTCTTTAGAATTAGTTTTTCAGGTTCCACAGGAGTCGGCCATGCCGAAAATGATCGTTTCCATCGATGGTGTCGTCATCAAGGAAGTGCAACTGACGAAAGACCGCACCACGCTGGGCCGCCGCCCTTACAACGACATCGTGATCGACAACCTCGCCGTCAGTGGCGAGCACGCGGTCATGCAGATGTCGGGCACCGATGTGTTCCTGGAAGACCTCAACAGCACCAACGGCACCTACGTCAACGGCAAGGCGATCAAGAAGCAGCAGCTGCAGAACGGCGACACGGTCGAGATCGGCAAGTACAAGATCAAGTTCGTGCACGACGGGGCGTCGGACAACTACGAAAAGACCATGGTGATCAATTCCGGCGCCGTGGTCCAGCCGCCCGCAGCGCCCGAGCCTGCCCCTGCGGTGGCCAACGCGGCCATCAAGGTCATGTCCGGTGCGGCGGTCGGCCGCGAGGTGCCCCTGGTCAAGGTGGTCACCACCATCGGCAAGCCGGGTGTGGCGGTGGCGGCCATCACGCGCCGCCCGCACGGTTACGTGGTCGCACTGGTCGAAGGCGCCACCCGGCCCACCATCAACGGCAGCCCCATCGGCACCGAAGCCATCAACCTGCGTCATGGCGACCTGCTGGAACTGGCCGGCACGCAGATGCAGTTCATCCAGCAGTGACCGACTGGCCCGCGCAGCGCGGCTGTGCCGCCGCCCGGGCCTGACCTGACGGTCCTCCCGTTCCCCCACCGCGCCGCCCATGCAGGCCATCCTCCAGGGCATCGGCCGCCACGGCCCGCGCATCGCTGTCACCCTGCTGCCCCTGATCTTCGCCGTGCTGCACGCGGTGGGGCTGGTGCAGCTGGGCGTGTTGCAGCGGCTGGACGACATCATTTACGACGCGCGCATGCGCGCCACCTTGCCCGCCACTCTCGATGAGCGGGTGGTGATCGTCGATATCGACGAAAAGAGTCTGGCCGAGTTGGGGCGCTGGCCCTGGTCGCGCGACCACCTGGCGCGGCTGGTGGACATCTTGTTTGACCAGCAGGGCATTGCGCTGCTGGGCTTTGACACCGTGTTCGCCGAACCCGACGACAGCGCCGGCCTGCGCCAGTTGCAGCGCCTGGCCCAGCGCGAACTGGCCGACCAGCCGGGCTTTGCCGAGCGCGTGGAGGCCCTGCGCCCGCAGCTCGACCATGACGCGCGGTTTGCACGCGCCCTGCAGAGGCGACCGGTGGTGCTGGGTTTTTATTTCACCAGCGACCGTGGAGGGCACACCAGCGGCGTATTGCCCGAACCTGCCTGGCACGAGGACGTGCTGAAGGGCCGCACCGCCCGGGCAACGCAGTGGAGTGGCTACGGCGCCAACGTCGCGCCTCTGGCCGCTGCCGCGCCGCGGGCCGGGTTCTTCAACGCCCTGGCCGACAGCGACGGCAAGGTGAGGTCGCTCCCCCTGATGGCCGAACACGGAGGCCACTATTACGAGTCGCTGGCACTGGCCATGTTCCGGTTGCTGGCCGGCTCTCCCGGCATCGAGCCGGGTTTCACCAGTGAGCGCTGGCTCTCGCCGGACGCACAGGCCCTGGAAAGCGTGCGGCTGCGACAAGGCACCAGCACGCTGACCATCGCGGTCGATGAGCGGCTGGCGGTGCTCGTGCCCTACCGGGGGCCCGGCGGTCCCGCGGGCGGCTCGTTTGCATACGTCTCGGCGGCCGATGTGCTGGCTGGTCGCCTGGCGCCGGGACAGCTGCAGGGCAAGATCGTGTTGGTCGGCACCACCGCCCCCGGCCTGCTCGATCTGCGCGTGACGCCGGTGGGCGAAACCTACCCGGGGGTGGAAACACATGCCAACCTCATCAGCGGTCTGCTGGACGGCCAGTCGCTGATCCGCCCTGACTACGCCCTGGGTTACGAACTGGTCATGCTGCTGCTCTCTGGTCTGGTGCTGGCCCTAGGCCTGCCGCTGCTCAGCGCCGCGCGCGCCGTGCTCCTGAGCCTGGGGGTTGTGGTGGTGCTGGTGGGGCTGAATTTCTGGCTCTACCTCGGCCACGGGCTGGTGCTGCCGCTGGCCAGCGGTCTGGTGACCGCAGGCCTGGCCTTTGCCCTGAACATGAGCTACGGCTACTTGGTGGAAAGCCGCGCCAAACGCGAACTGGCCCAGCTGTTCGGCACCTACGTGCCGCCGGAGCTGGTCGACGAAATGGTCAAAGATCCGGACAGCTACAGCATGACCGCCGCCACCCGCGAACTCACCGTGATGTTCTGCGACATGCGCGGTTTCACCCAGCTGTCCGAGCACATGGAGCCGACCCAGCTGCAGGCGCTGCTCAACACCGTGTTCAGCCGCCTGACGCTGGTCATCCGCCGCCACCGGGGCACCATCGACAAATACATGGGCGACTGTGTGATGGCCTTCTGGGGCGCACCGCTGGAGGCGCCAGACCATGCCAGTCTGGCGGTGAACGCGGCACTGGACATGGTGCGGGAGATCGAGCGCCTGAACCGTGAACACGCGGCGCAAGGCCTGCCCACCATTGGTGTGGGCATCGGCCTGAGCACCGGTCCCATGTGCGTGGGCGACATGGGTTCGGACGTGCGACGCAGCTACACCGTGGTGGGCGACGCGGTCAACCTTGGCTCGCGGCTGGAAGGCCTGTCGCGCCAGTACGGGGTGGATGTGGTGGCGAGCGAAACCACCCGTGCCGCGGCCACCCAGCACGTGTGGCAGGAACTCGATCGCGTGCGCGTCAAGGGCAAGGCCGGCGCCGTGACCATCTTCTCCCCGCTGGGACGGGCCGGCGCTCTCTCACCCGAGCAAACCGCAGAACTGGCGCTGTGGAAACAATGCCTGAACAGCTGGCGCACGCAAGACTGGGATGCCTGCGACGTGCACCTGCTCAACCTGCAACGCCAGAATGCCAAAAAAGTCCTTTACCGCCTGTGCGCCGAGCGGGTAGCCTCCATGCGTCTGTCCCCCCCCGATCCCGCCTGGGACGGGACCACCGCTTTCGACACCAAGTGAGCCGGCCATGCCGCCCGCCCGCCACCAACTGCTGACACCACAACACCGATGAGGGTTCGCGTACTGGGCTGCTCCGGCGCCATCGCCAACGGCTGCCGCACCACTTCCTTTTTGCTCGATGACGATGTGCTCATCGACGCCGGTACCGGCGTGGGCGACCTCACGCTGGACGAAATGGCGCGCGTGCAACACGTGCTGCTCACCCATTCGCATCTGGACCACGTGGCCAGCCTGCCCCTGATGCTGGACGCGGTGGCCTCGTTGCGCCTGGCCCGCGGTGCCGGCCCGCTGCAGGTGCACGCCCTGCCGGGCACCATCGCCGCCCTGAAGGCACACATCTTCAACAACCTCATCTGGCCCGACTTCTCGGCCATCCCCAGCGCCGAGCAGCCGCTCATGCGCTTTGTGTCCATCGAGGTCGGCCAGGTGCTGCAGGTGGGCGGCAAGGCGGTCGAAGTGCTGCCGGCGGTGCACACTGTGCCGGCCGTGGGCTACGCGGCGGCCACTCCGTCGGGGCACTGGGTTTTCAGCGGCGACACCAGCTGTAACCCCGCGTTCTGGCAGCGCGTCAACCAGCTGCCTGTGGCCCTGCTGGTCATCGAAACCGCCTTCAGCGACCGAGAAAAGGAACTGGCCCAGCGCAGCCGGCACCTGGCCCCCAGCAGCCTGGCCACCGAGCTCGACCAGATCGCTGCCGACCAGCGTTACCCCATCTACATCACCCACACCAAACCGGCCGAGACGGGGTTGATCATGCAAGAGATCCAGCGTTTCGACGAAACGCCCAGCCGGCTCGACGACGTGAAGCACGACATCCGCTGGCTCAGCGCCGGCATGTGCTTCGAGCTGTGACAAAAAACGGTGGGTATCGGGTCGGCTGACAAAAATTGTCAGCACCTGGCGGGTAGCGGCAGACACAAATCGTCACCCTGCGGCTTGATGTGTGAAAAAGACCGCAGAAAACCGGGTATTTCAAGCTGGCACGCGAACTGCTGAGGAGAAAGGGTCAGTCCAACCCCTCTACCCCTCAAGGAGTTTTTCAATGAAGCGTATGCAACAAGGTTTCACCCTCATCGAACTGATGATCGTGGTGGCCATCATCGGTATCCTGGCTGCTGTTGCTCTGCCGGCTTACCAGGATTACACTGTCCGTGCCCGTGTGACCGAGGGTCTGGCCTTGGCTGCAGGCGCCAAGACGGCTGTGGCAGAGAACGCTGCTAACGGCTTCGATTTTGCATCTGGTTGGACTGCACCCACAGCCACCTCTAACGTTACCAGCGTAGGCATTGGCACGACCTCTGGTGTGATCACCGTTACGTACACACCTCGTGCAGGCAACGGTGCACTAACCCTTACCCCAACCTCCAGCGGAGCACTGGCTGTTGGTACGCCTCCTGCAGGCGGCTCTATCAGCTGGACTTGCGCTGCTGCTGCAACATCTGGCCTGCAGGCAAAGTACCTCCCAGCTAGCTGCCGTTAAACTAACCCAGCTATTGCATAAACAGCCCTTCGGGGCTGTTTCTATTGGTACTCACCAACCATGCTTGCTCCTTTGCTGTGTGCCGTCCTTGTTGCTGTGTATGTGAATCCACTGGTCACGACACCGCTGGCGTCGTTCCATTTTGAGGTTGGGGCGCTGTTTGCATGGGGCTTGCTGTTGTTGGTCCTGCCACGCCAAGAACCGATCAAGAGCATGGGCCTGTGGGGTGGTTTGCTCATCGCCTTGTGCTTACTGCCCGGGTTTTCGATAGCGCTGCAACTCACTTTGGGGCACAGCACTATCTGGCAGCTAACGCTGATGGGGTTGTATTTCCACTTGGCCATGTTGCTTGTGGCCCGAGCCGGCTGGACGTTTGCTGGTGCGGAGCAAGATGCCAAGGTGCCAACGCGTCAAGTTGCGCATGTGCTGCTGCTGGCACTGGTGGCTGCGGCCTTACTCAACGGATTGGCCGCGTGGTTCCAGTTCTTGTTTCCTGGGCGCAGCGTATGGTTTGTCGCCCAGTTGGGTGATGTAGGGCGTGCGTTCGGGAATCTTCGCCAGCCCAACCAGTTCGCGCTGTTCATGGTCTGGGGACTGTTGGCCGTGCTCGCTGCCCATGCTGGATTGTGGCGACCTGGGGCCATGTTGAGCCGAGCGGAAAGCGATAGCTTGACCTCTCCCGATCGAGGCGGAATTATCCGCCTTGGCTACATTTTTCTTGCATTTGTGCTCACGGTTGCGGTGACGATGTCGGGATCCAGGACAGGTGCGTTGCTTGTTTGGATGACAGCGTTGCTAGTGGGTTTGATACCTGGTTTGCCTAAGAGAACCCGGTGGCTGGCGTGCTCGATGGCCTTGGTGCACCTGCTCACTTGGTTGCTGTTCCAAGCGTTGGATCGTCACAATCTACTGCCGTTCTTTTCGGTGTTTCGCGGGGTGGCGAGCACCGTTGGTCTGTCTGACTCTCGTATGCTGCTTTGGGCCGATGTGCTGGTCCTCGTTCAGACCTACCCCATCACAGGAGTGGGTTACGGCATGCTCAACCATGCGCTGAACCAAGCCAGCCTTTTGGGTCTGCCTGCAACAAACAACGCACACAACCTGTTCTTGCACCTAGCGGTAGAGCAGGGCCTTCCCCTTGCTTTGCTTTGGTCTGCGGGGCTGACGGCCTTACTGGTTCGCTTGTCGCTGGGCTGGCGTGAGCCCTTGGTCCGGTTTCTGATGGCGGGCGTTTTGGCGGCTTTCCTGCACAGTCAGTTGGAGTTCCCACTGATGTACGCCCACCTTTTGTTACCCGTGGTTTTTGCTTTGGGCGCCTTGTGTCGTCTTGTGACGCCTCCCCTGGGTGGGCCAACAGTCTTCGAGGTTCCCGAAATGTGTGTGAACTCCAGGCGGTTCATGTTTTCACCCGATGGTTTGTGGGCGTTGTTGGTCATGGTGGTCGTGCCGCTGTGGGCAGCGACAGACTATCGAAAGGTCAGTCCCATCTACGAACCCAGCGAAACGCCAATGTTGGAGCGCATTGTCAGTGGTCACAGCAGCAGCTTGTTTACCCACCTAGCAGACTTCGCCTCTTTCACTGCCATTCCGGTGACCGTTGAATCAGCTGAGACTCACTACCGCCTTGGCCAGCGGGTGATCCGGTTCGATTTCAATGAGCTCGTCACCTTCCAACTCATGATGGCCGCTGGATTCACCCAGCGCTGGGAAGAGGCCGCTGTGTTGCACGCTAGGTTGAGTCGCTACTTTGGCGACCGTTTACGTCGTCGAGTGAGTGAGCTTTCGCCCGAGGCGAGGGGGGTTTATGAAAAAATCCTTGCCCATTCGATGAGTCAGACCAAATTCTGAGCGAATAGCAACGTGCTGTCTTGGATAGGAGCATGTTGCTGCAGTTTTTTCATATCTCTAAGCAAATGAATATGAGGCTGATCAAGCTGCGTTTCCGCGCTGCTGCTGTCCATCTTTTTATCAGCATCGTGGCAGCGGGCTGCGCCGCGTACTTGGTGTTTTTCCTTCTTTACCCCAAGCCATTCAACATCACTTCGGGCGGGAACGACCTTTTTCTTTTGTTGTTGTCAGTTGACTTGGTGATGGGGCCACTGCTCACATTTGCAGTGATCTCACCCAACAAGACTCGTGCTGTGCTTGCCAAGGATCTGGCCGTGATCGGAGCTCTCCAATTGGCCGCACTGCTCTACGGCTTGACCACTGTTTACGCAGTGCGCCCAGTCTATCTGGTGCACGAGGTGGACCGTGTGCAAGTGGTGACCGCTGCCGACGTAGACGAAGTCGAGTTGCGCAGCGCCATGCCCGAATTCCAGCGATTGCCGCTGTTTGGGGTGAGGCTGATTGGGGTGCGCCAGCCTCTGGACGGAGACGAAAAGCTGGCTGCCATAGAGCAAGCCATGGCGGGTGGCAAAGACGTGTCCATGCGACCAGGCTGGTGGATCCCGATTGATGCCGCTTACCGCAAGTCCATGGCCATGCGGGGGCAGGATCTGGACCGTGTGATGACCAAGAATCCGGGGGCTGCCGCGCACATAGAACCTCTGCTGCGCGAGCAGCAGTTGCGGGCCAAAGATATTGTGTTGTTTCCTCTTATGGCGCGCGCACCGGATTGGTCCATCTTGGTGGACCAGCGGACTTGGGACATCGTAGGGTACGTGCCGGTTGACGGCTTCTGAGCTTGCTTGCGCACGGCCACGTCGTGCGGATGGCATGCAATCGTCGAAGTCAACTAACTTGGTAGTGCCCGCTTTTCCCTCCTCGCTTCTCCATCAACCGAACCCCGCTGATCGTCATGCCGCGGTCCACGGCCTTGCACATGTCATAAATGGTCAGCAGCGCCACGCTGCAGGCGGTCAGGGCTTCCATTTCCACGCCGGTCTGGCCGGTGCATTCTGCAGTCGCGCGGCACAGCACGCTGGGTGAGGCGGCATCCACTTCAAACTCCACCGCCACACGGGTGAGCGCGATCGGGTGGCACAGGGGAATCAGGTCGCTGGTTTTCTTGGCGCCTTGAATGCCTGCGATGCGGGCGATACCGAGCACGTCGCCCTTCTTGGCGGTGCCGCTCTGGACCAGGGCCAGGGTGGCGGGTTCCATGCCGATACGGCCTTCGGCCACCGCCACGCGGTGCGTGTGGGCCTTGGCCGCGACGTCCACCATGTGGGCCTGGCCCTGGGCGTCGAAGTGGGTCAGGGGGCTGTTGGGGGCGTCGTTCATGGCGGGCTTTGCTTGGGCTTTACAGAAACCATCGGAGGGACGCGGCATCATACGGGCATGACCCGTTTTGCCCGACCCGCTGGCCCGCTGGCCCGCGTGGCCCTGATGTCCGCGCTGTCGCTGTCCCCTCTGCTCTTGCCTCACGCCGTGCCCGGTGCTGCGGTCGCGCATGCGCAGGTGTCCGGTCCATCGTCGGCCCTGCCCAGTCTGGGCGATGGCGCCGACATGTCGGTGGCGGCCGAGCGGCGCCTGGGCGACAGCATCGCCCGCGACATTTACCGCGACCCCGACTACCTCGACGATCCTGTGCTGGGCGACTACTTGCAGGCGGTCTGGCAACCTCTTCTGGGCGCGGCGCGTGTGCGCGGCGATGTCCCGCCCGAGCTGGCCGAGCGACTGGCCTGGGAGTTGATGATCTCGCGCGACAAGCGGGTCAATGCCTTCGCGCTGCCAGGTGGTTACCTGGGCGTGAACCTGGGCCTGCTGGCGGTGACCGAGACCCCGCAGGAACTGGCCAGCGTGCTGGCGCACGAGCTCAGCCATGTGTCGCAGCGGCACATCGCGCGCATGATCGCGCGGCAGGACCGGGGCGCACCGTGGCTCTTGGGCGCGATGATCCTGGCCATGCTGGCGGCCCGCGCCAACACCGAGGTGGCCAGCGCCGCCCTGGCGGGGGGCCAGGCGGTGGCGGCGCAGACGCAGCTGAACTTCTCGCGCGACATGGAACGCGAGGCCGACCGCGTGGGCTTTGGTGTGCTCAGCGGCGCCGGGTTCGATCCGACCGGCTTCGTCACCATGTTCGACAAGCTGCAACAGGCCGCCCGACACAACGACGATGGGGCGTTCCCCTACCTGCGCAGCCACCCGCTGACCAGCGAACGCATCGCCGACATGCAGGCGCGGCTGCCGTTGGCGTCCACCAGCGGCCCGCGTGTCGGTCCCTTGGCTGCATCGGCCGTGGGCATGTCGGGGGGCGCGCTGCCGGGCATCGGCGGCCTGGCCTGGCGGCCGCAGGCGACCACGCCACCGGTCACCACCGCGTGGCACGCCCTCATGTCGGCGCGGGCCCGGGTCCTGGCCGAAAACAGCCCCGACCGTTGGAGCGCCTGGTGGCAGCACGGCCAGCAGGCCGGTGCAACGCCGGCAGATCTGTATGCTGCGGCCCTCTCGGCGCACCGCCTGCGCCAGCACGAACCCGCTTTGGCCTTGGCGCAGCGCCTGGTGAACCTGGCCGGTGCCGACACCCGCTGGGTCGCAGATGCGTTGTTGATGGAGTTGTGGCTGGCGCCCGGGGCCCCGCGGGCGCCTTTGGCCGACCGCATGGCGGCGTTGCGCGACACGGCACTGGCCAGCGGGCAGCGGTCCGGCCTGTTGCTGGGTGCTCACGTGGCGCAGGCCACCGGTGTGCTGGCGCCGGCCACGCAGCGTTTGCAGGATTGGGTGCTGGCCCACCCGCGCGACGCGCAGGCCTGGCAGGTGCTGGCCCAGCTGCACCAGGCGCAGGGACACCGTTTGCGGGCCCTGCGTGCCGAGGGCGAGTCGCGTGCGGCGCAGCTCGACTTTGGCAGTGCCGCCGAGCATTTCAAGGCTGCGCAAGCCTTGCCGGCGGCCGACCGCGCGGCCGATCCGATGGAGCTGGCGATCGTGGACGCGCGACGCCGTGAGGTGGACGCGCAGGCGCGCGAGGCCTTGCGCGAGGACTGATCTTCGCCGCTCAGCCCTTGAGCGCCACGTCCACCACCAGCATCAGCGCCGAATAGATCAGCGAGCCCAGCAGCGCCGCCAGGAAGCCGTTGACGTGGAAGCCGTCGAGCAGACCCGCCGCGGCCCAGAACAGCAGGGCGTTGATGACGAACAGGAACAGACCCAGCGTGACGACGGTGACGGGCAGGGTCAGGACGACCATCAACGGGCGCAGCAGGGTGTAGAAAATGCCGACCACGGCGGCGGCGATCAGTGCCGAGCCGAAGTTCTGCACCTGCACGCCCGGGTAGAGGTAGGCCACCAGCAGCAGCGCGCAGGCGGCGAGCAACCATTTGAGGATGAATTTCATGCGATCAGCATAGCGCAGTGGCCATGAAAAAGGCGGCCCCTTTCGGAGGCCGCCTTGATCGCAGAAGGGAGCGTGCTCAGGCCGCTTCGGCCGACGGCGGGTTCTTGGCCGCCAGGTACTTGCCGATGCCCAGCACCAGCAGCGCACCGATGACAGCCGCGCCGTACTTGATGGCGGCGGTCTGCTCCAGCTTGGGCATCCAGGTCCACTCGGCAGGGTTCGCGAAGGCCGGGTCGGTCACCAGCATGCCGCCGGCGATCCAGCCCAGCAGCATGCCGCCGGCGACGATGATGAGGGGGAAGCGCGCCATCAGCTTGATCACCAGCTGGCTGCCCCAGACGATGATGGGGATGGAGATCAGCAGGCCCAGCACCACCAGCAGCGTCGAGTGTTCACCGGCGTGTTGTGCGGCACCAGCGATGGCGATGACGTTGTCCACGCTCATCACCAGGTCGGCCACGATGATGGTCTTGATGGCGGCGAACAGCTTGTCGCTGCCCTGGATGTCGCCATGGCCGTCATCGTCCGGCGCGATCAGCTTCACGCCGATCCACACCAGCAGCAGCGCGCCGACGAACTTGAGGAAGGGCACGTTCAGCAACGTCATGGCGAACATGATCAGGACCACGCGCAGCACGATCGCGCCGGCCGTGCCCCAGATGATGCCCTTGGTGCGCTGCGCGGGCGGCAGCTTGCGGCAGGCCAGCGCGATGACCACTGCGTTGTCGCCGCCGAGCAGGATGTCGATGATGATGATCTGGCCTAACGCGACCCAGAACGCGGGGGAAGATAGAAATTCCATGAGTGCCTCGATGTATCTGTGGTCCGGAGCTGGGTCCCGATCGGGGTGGTCCGCTCCGGTTCGTTGTAAGGACTGACCGGGCGCATCAAAGGTGTCTGCTGGACGCCGCGCGCGGGCCAGGGGAGGACACAGAATTGAAGGGCCCGGTCGGGCCCATCAAAGGTCTTGCCCGACCCGGTGCTGCTGGCATCACCGGGCCCGGACCGCCGGGAGCCAGAGGCTCCGTGTTGACGACGGTCCGAACGCCTGCCCTTGGCGCGGTGTCGTGCCATGGAAACGCAGGGCTACTCCCCTTCGAGTGCGGCGATTGTATCGGCCAGGCCCCTTGCGCGGAGGGCAGGGACATACGGACTTTCCACAGACGAAGGGCAGGCCTCTGGCTATGATCCCCTCCCCATGGCCGCCCTCCACATCAGCGACATCGAAGCCGCCATCAACCACTGGCGCGCCCGTGAACCGGCGGGATCCGGCTCGCTCTCGCTCGGCCCGGCCTTGAACGCGCTGGCCGAACTCTACGGCCGCATGGCCTACGCGCGGCAGACCGAGGTGGACGAGTCGGCGCTGAGCGAAGCGGCCCGTGCGGCCTGGCTGGCGTGGTTCGACACCACGCCCGACACACCGTGCATCGCCATTTGCTCCACCAGCCAGGGAGATGACCAGTGCAAAGGATGCGGCCGCAGTTTCGACGAGGTGCAACACTGGACCGCGATGAGCCCGGTGGAAAAGCGCGTGGTCTGGCGCCGGATCACGATCGAAGGCAGCTCCTGGCGCTTCAACCGCTACGCCGAGCGCGCGCTCGAATGACCGCCCAAACGGCGCCGCACCCAGGTGGTCGGCTTCAGTGGGGGATGCAGTAGTTCGCCTGTGTCAGGTGGTCCACGCCGCAGCTCAGGTTCTCGACCCAGTCGATGAATTCCTTGACCGCTGGACCCGCCAGCGGAGCACCGTGCTGCGGCACGATCATGCTGATCGGCAGCTGGCGCGCCATGTGGGCCCACAGCCTGAGCACCTTGCCCGAGACCATGTAGCGGCGGTGGAAGCCTTCCATGCGCGGCAGCAACGGCGCCAGTGACATGGCCGGCTTGGCCGCGTCGGCCGAGGTGCCCAGCGACACGCCCAGGTCGCCCGAGAACAGGATGCGGCTGACCGGGTCCCAGAACTGGAAGTTGCCTTCGGCGTGCATGAAGTGAGCGGGCAGCGCCACGATCTCGCTGCGGCCCAGCGGGATGCGCATGCCCGGGTCGGGAATGCCCACAATGCGGCCGGCCGTCTTGCCCGGCTTGCAGAAATGCGGCGCGAAACGCTCCCACAGGCGCGAGATGTACAGCGTGGCCTGGGTGCTGGTCATCCAGCGGTCGAGCGAGGCGATGATGTCCGGGTCGGCGTGCGAGGCCAGGATTTCGGTGAGCTTGCTGGGCGGGAAATAGCGGCCGATGGTCAGCAGCAGCTCGTTGTAGGCCATGTTGCCGCCCGGATCGATGATGGCGCCCTGCTGGCCGTCGATGACGAGGAACTGGTTGGCCTGCACGGCCTCACCGCCCTCGTCGCTGAGGTGCGCAAACATCAGGCAGATGTGCCCGTTCTGGTTGAACAGTTCAATGGCCATGGCCGATTTCTCCGGTGGCGTGCAGGGTCGCTTGTGTGCGACAGACCCGCCAGCGGGCGGGGAGCAAGCGCGTGACTGTAGGTTTGTCACGGGCAGCCCTGTTTGAGCCAAGTCAAGCCGGATGGCCTTGTGAGCGTGAAAACGTCACGGCCGCGCGGTCGTTTGCAGCGGCCGTACCACGAAACACTGCATTTGGGCCGCGCGGGCGGCGGTCCAGGCGTCAGACCCGGCGCGCGCGCGTTCAGGCGCACCGACCAGCGTGGCTGGCGGTTGGAATGGCCCCTGCCGATACGGTCTTGCCCTGGCAAACCGTTCGGGGCCTTCCTTCAAATGCTTCGGCGCCTGATGGTGTGAGCTTCAGTGGCTGCTCCATGGGGGCGTCACTGCGTTTCGCTGACCTGAGTTCGACCGGGACCGGTCAGACGCATAGCCTCGCGCACACGGTCATCCACGCCAGTTCGCAGCAGTCCTGGTCGGCGGATTGCCTCCCATGTCCAGACCCATCTGATGATGGGTCAATTGTTTGACTGTTCACGCATAGCCCTTATGCAACCGTTTGTCTGGTGGCTCGGTCGACAACCGCGACCCGGGTGATAAGGTGCGGGCCTTTTTTACATACAAAGCTCTCGGGGACTACACTTTTAATGGACGCGTTACGACTTGGCCTGATCGGCCTTTCCTCGGCGGAAGATGCATTGGTCGCGACCCTGTTTCGCCTGCACCGTGTGGACCCGACTTTCATCTGGCAGTTGACCACTGTGCCCCCGTTTGACGCCTTGTTGGTTGACGCGACCTGCCATTCGAGTGATTTTGATCACTTGCTGGGCATGAACACCAAGCTCATGAAGATGGGTGCAATCGACAGCGAACATCCAGATGAACTGCCTCGGCCGGTCCGCTCCCATGTGCTGGTGCGCTGGCTCAACTCCATTGAGGTCGAAATTCTTCACAGCAGCGGTGACCAGTTTGCATCGACCGGCATACAGTCGCGGCATTCCAAGTCCTGGCTGGACCACGACGCAGACAGTGGCCGCTCGGCTCCCATTGCCCGTCCGGTTTTCGGGAGCACTCCGTCGGATCGGGTGCCTGCAGGCGCCAGGTTCAAGCTGCGCCGTTGGCCGGCCCATGCGTTCCTGGAAGGTGACGTCAACCGAATCCGCATGGCCACCATGCTCTCCCGCAGGGCTCTGTCGGTGGGGGACCTGAGCGCCAGCACCTTGGTACCAGACAGTCAATGCGAGAAGTTCCTGCGGGAACTGCTCGATGCACGCCTGCTCGAGGAAGTGATCCCGACAGCCACTGCGGGCAAGCCACCCTTGGCTGTCCCAGATCAGCCGGGCGACAGCAGGCGCGTTCCATTGCCTGAAACCAAGTCTCGCGGTATCGGTCAGTCCTTGCTGCGCAGCATCCGTAAACGTTTCGGTATCTGATCGGTCATGAAAGAACACAAGATCATCCTTACAGGCACCATGGGTGCCGGCAAAACGACGGCCATTGCCGCGGTGAGCGAAGTCCCGCCGATCGTCACCGATGTCACCAACAACGATCGCAGCGTAGACAAAGCCATGACCACGGTCGGGTTTGACTATGGCTATCTGACGTTGGAAAACGGCGACCGAATCCGGTTATTTGGCACACCTGGGCAGGAGCGGTTCCGGTTTGTGTGGCCTGTGGTGGCCAAAGGGGCCATGGGCCTGATCATTCTGCTGGACAATTCGAGGCCCGATCCAATGGCAGATCTCGCGGTCTACCTGAACGGTTTTTCGTCGGAGCTTGCGACTTTGCCGTGTGTGGTCGGCATCGGTCGACTGAACACCCATCCGACGCCGGATGTCGATGCAGTTGCCCAGGTTCTGGAACAGCACAACTACGTTTTCCCCATATTGCCCGTCGACGTGCGCAGGCGGGAAGACGTTGTCCTTCTGATCGATGTGTTGCTTTCCCAGCTGGAAGCCGATCTCCTGTAGCAAGAACTCCGGCCATTGTGGCTTTGTGTATGCATAACCAACTTCATCTATCCGCGCTGTCCGCCAATCTGGCGGGTCGACAAGCACAGGCGGCACTCGATGCCGGCATTGGCATCAATGCGGTGGTGCTCGCCACGGTTGACGGATTTGCGGTCACCTCGGCCATGCGGGCCAGTGCCGACCCCGCCCGCATTGCGGCGTTGGCCAGTTCCATTGCCAGTATCGGCTCGGTTGCGACCCAGGAAGCTGGTCTGGGGCGCTGCACGAACCTCACTTTGAACACGGAGCAAGGCTTTGCCGTTGTGCGGCACCTGACGGTGGAAGGTGTTGAGCTGGTGCTCATCATGGTGGCCGATGGATCCGGGTTGCTCGCTCAGGTGATGTACCAAGCCAACCAATTTGTCAAAGAACTGGTGGCCTGATGCGAGAGCGGGAACTTCAGCTGGCCCTGGCTGACATGGCTGCCCGCAAGGGCTTCCTGGTTGCGGGTCTGGTAGAGCTTGAAGGCGGCATGGTGTGGCACGCCGAAGGTTCACAGGATTTGTCCGACGTGGTGGTGTCGACGGCCTCGGACTACTGGCGCCTGTACAAGCGTTCACAGAAGGTCTTTTCGCCGCTGGGGCCGCTGAATGTGGCGATGCTTTTTCACCGTGGGGGACGCATCACGATCTGTGAGTGCGGACCTGCCATGCTGTTGGTGGTGATCACCGAGCTGCGCAACGAGATCGATTGGGAGCTGTGGAAGAAGGACCACGCTCACCTGGCACGCTTGATCAAGAATTTTTAGATTTTTACTGACGGCGGATTTGAAATCCCTGCGCAGCAGAACCGCCGTCTCAACCTACAAACTGCGCAAGAATGAGGAACTCATCATGGCAAACATCAAGACATCTCTCGACGAAATTCTGACTCTGGACGGAGCCATGTGCGCCGCCGTGGTCGACAGCACCAGCGGCATGATGCTGGGCTCTGCCGGTACCGGCATTGATATGGAAGTCGCCGCCGCCGGCAACACCGAAGTGGTGCGCGCCAAAATGAAAGTCGCCCGTGCACTGGGCCTGAACGATGTGATCGAAGACATCCTGATCACCCTGGGCAAGCAGTACCACATCATCCGTCCGTCGTCGCGCAAAGAAGGCGTGTTCTTCTATGTGGTGCTCGACAAGGCGCGCTCCAACCTGGCCATGGCCCGTCGCAAGGTGCAGGACGTGGACAAGGAAATGATGTTCTGAGATCCGGCTGACCCGTCTTCTCAAAAAAAAGCCGACCGGGTGACCGGTCGGCTTTTTTTCTGGACACCGTTCGGTGCCGGGTCAGCCCTCAGACCCGGCGCGCCAGTTCCGTGGCCTTGCCCACGTAGCTGGCCGGCGTCATGGCCAGCAGGCGGTCCTTCTCGGCCTGGGGAATCTCCAGGCTGCGGATCAGCGCGTGCAGGGCTTCGGCGGTCACGGTCTTGCCACGCGTGACTTCCTTGAGTTTTTCGTAGGCACCGGCCACGCCGAAACGGCGCATCACGGTCTGGATGGGTTCGGCCAGCACTTCCCACGAAGCGTTCAGGTCGTCGGCCAGGGCTTCCTCGTTGAGTTCGAGCTTGTTCAGGCCGGTCATCAGCGAGTGGTAGGCCAGCACCGCATAGCCCAGACCCACGCCCATGTTGCGCAGCACGGTGGAGTCGGTCAGGTCGCGCTGCCAGCGGGAGATCGGCAGCTTCTCGCTCAGGTGCTTGAGCACGGCGTTGGCCAGGCCCAGGTTGCCTTCGGCGTTCTCGAAGTCGATCGGGTTGACCTTGTGCGGCATGGTCGACGAACCGATTTCGCCCGCCTTGAGCTTCTGCTTGAAGTAGCCCAGGCTCACATAGCCCCAGATGTCGCGCGAGAGGTCGATCAGGATGGTGTTGGTGCGCGCGATAGCATCGAACAGCTCGGCCATGTAGTCGTGCGGCTCGATCTGGATCGAGTACGGCTGGAAGGTCAGGCCCAGGCCCAGCGGCTCGGGGGTCTCGATGACCTTCTTGCTGAAGGCTTCCCAGTCGAAGTCGGGCCAGGCCGAGAGGTGCGCGTTGTAGTTGCCCACGGCGCCGTTCATCTTGCCCAGCAGCTTGACGCTGCCGATGCGCTCGCGCGCGGCGGCCAGGCGCACCACCACGTTGGCGATCTCCTTGCCCACGGTGGTGGGGCTGGCGGTCTGGCCATGGGTGCGGCTGAGCATGGGCACGGCCGCGAACTGGTGGGCCATCTCGCGCAGCTTGGCGATCACGCCGTCCAGTGCCGGCAGCAGCACCGCGTCGCGCCCGCCCTTGAGCTGCAGGGCGTGGCTGGTGTTGTTGATGTCTTCGCTGGTGCAGGCGAAGTGCACGAATTCGGCCGCCTTTTCCAGTTCCGGACGGGCGTCGAACTTGGACTTGATCCAGTACTCCACCGCCTTGACGTCGTGGTTGGTGGTCTTCTCGATCTCCTTGATCGCCACCGCATCGTCTTCGTTGAAGTTCTTGACCAGGCCCATCAGGTAGGTGCGGGCACCGGGCGAGAGCGGTTTGAACTCGTCAAAGCCGGCGTCCGACAGGGCGATGAACCAGGCGATTTCCACCTGCACGCGGCGGTGCATGTAGCCCTGTTCGCTCATGAAGGGGCGCAGCGGCGCCAGGCGTCCGGCGTAGCGGCCGTCCAGCGGCGAAAGGGCGGAAATGGGGGTGAGGGGGGCGGCGGCGGCCGCGGGGGAGGAGGAGGTCGAGCGCATCCCCGGATTGTAGGAGGCCGCCAACGGCAGGCCGCGCCGCCGGGCGGATCTGGCGGGCCGGCGCACCTGCGGCGGCGGGCGTCGATAAAATGAATCCTCACAACGTCTCTGAAACCGAACGACCCCGACCCATGAAACTCATTGGCGCCATCACCAGCCCCTACGTGCGCAAGGTTCGCGTCGTCATGGCCGAAAAGAAGCTGGACTACCACTTCATCCAGGAAGATGTGTGGTCCGCCGACACCAGCATCGCCACCTCCAACCCGCTGGGCAAGGTCCCTTGCCTGATCATGGAAGGCGCTGAAGCCGTGTTCGACTCGCGCGTGATCGTCGAGTACCTGGACACGCTCTCGCCGGTGGGCAAGCTGATCCCGTCCTCGGGCCGCGAACGCGCCGAGGTCAAGACCTGGGAAGCCCTGGCCGACGGCGTGATGGACGCCGCCATCCTGGCCCGTCTGGAGGCCACCTGGTCCGGGCGCAGCGACGAGCAGCGCTGCCAGGCCTGGATCGACCGCCAGCTGGGCAAGGTCGATGGCGCTCTCAAGGCCATGAGCCACGGCCTGGGCGACAAGCCGTTCTGCTCGGGCATCCACTTCAGCCTGTCGGACGTGGCCGTGGGCTGCGCGCTGGGCTACCTGCAGTTCCGCTTCCCGCAGATCGAGTGGCGCACCACCTACCCCAACCTGGCCCGCCTGTCCGACAAGCTGGCGCTGCGCCAGAGTTTCATGGACACGCGGCCGAGCTGACGCTCGGTCCCCGCTGCGCCGCTGACGCGGCTTCCCCTCTGCTGCGCGGGGGGACGCACCCTGTGGCCGGGCTTGCCCGTTCCACGGGTGCCCTGGACCCAGTCACGTGCTCCGGCTGCCGTGCGGGTAGCCGCTGATGCTCTTGCACGTTCTGGGCGTGACCGTGGGCGCGGCCGGATCTCAAGTTCCCTTGTGGGTGGCCGATAGGCAGTCAGGGGCGAAGCGGTCGTCGCGGCCCCGTCGCCGTGCCACACCATGAACTCCACCACCGCTCCTGCACGTCCCAGTGTCCTGTCCATGCCCGTGGGGCCGGACGAGGGCTTCACCCAGCAGCGCTTCTATTCGGGTGACGTGCTCTACACCGAGGGCATGCCGGCGCATCACCTGTACGTGATCAAGGAAGGCGCGGTCGACATCTACATGGTGCGCGAGGAAAAGCGCGTGGTGGTCGAGACGCTGGGGGCAGGCCAATGCTTCGGTGTGCCGGCACAGCTGGTCAACGGCCGGCGCAGCAACAACGCCGCGGCGCGGTCCTACTGCGAGCTGTACCTGGTCGGCTACGACACGCTGGATGAAGAACTGGCCGACACGCCCAAGTTCACGCGCGGCCTGCTGCGTTCGCTGGTCGAGCGGCTGGAGGTGGCGCACGAACTGATCGCCACCCGTGTCAACTACCAGCCCGACATCCTGGTCTACGCGCAGCTGCTGCAGTTGCTGGGCATGGCCGAGGTCGGCCGGCCCAAGAACGAGGTGCGTGCCGGCTCGGGCCCCGCTGTTCTGGCCAGCCCGCTGCTGTCCGACGTGTTCACCCAGGCCCGCGGGCTGCTGGGCCATTCGGACCTGCACATCCGCAACAGCATCGGCAAGCTGATGCGCCTGCACCTGATCCGGGTCGACGACGAACACGGCAATGGCAAGCGTGTGATTTTTTCGCCCAAAGACATCGTGCACCAGGCGCGGCGGATCACCGAAGACCAGACCGACACCGAGAAGGTGAGCTACGAATACGTGAGCGTGGACGAGTTCGCGGCCATGGTCGACGTGGACCGCTCGTTGTTGCTCAAGAAGCTCGCGGGCAGCGAGTTATCAGAAGACATCTTCACCTTCCGCAAGAGCGAGGTGGTGCGCCTGCTCAACGACAAGGGCAAGAAATTCTTCGCCGATCGCAAGGTCAAGACGCCCGACCAGTTCACCGACGTGGAGGACCTGGCGTTCGCGGATCAGAAGTCGCTGTTCGATGCGGTGGGCCGCTGCGACCTGTACGACCTGGCCAAGCTGCTGTGCAGCCTGGACGACGAAGCCCTGCGCCAGAAGCTGCTGGCCTGCCTGGCGCGCAGCAAGCGCGAGGAAGTGCAGCAGGACATGGCCAGCATGGGCGCGGTGGACCCGATGGAAGTGCTGCAGACGGGCCGGGCGCTGGTGGCGGCGGTGCGCGAAAAGATGTTGGCGAAAAGGCCGGGCTGAAAGCCCGGGCCCCCCTGCGCCGCTGACGCGGCTTCCCCCCTGCTGAGCGGGGGGGACGCACCCTGTGGCCGGGCGGAGCCCGTTCCACGGGTGCCCTGGCATCAGGCACGCGCTCCGATCACACCCTTGCTGTCTCGATGTGCGCCAGGCTTCGGTGTGGTGGGCGCGCCTGTGTCTTTACTTGTTCGCCCGGCGTTTGAGCCAGCGCATCACGGCGCCCACGCCGGGCAGTTTTTCGTACAGCTCTTCGGCCGCGTCCCAGTAGTCGCGGTGATCGGCGATGCGGCCGTCTTCGGCCAGCACCAGGTGCGAGCCGCCGCGGATCACCTGCGCGGTGACCGTGTCGAAGCGCTGGAAACGAAAGCGGAATTCCCACACCAGAAAGACCTGCTCGCCGTCGACGATGCGCTGCGTCACCACGAAGCGCGGTTCGTGCAGGCTGGTGAACATGTGCTCGAAGATGCGGCGGATGGCCGCGTGTCCTTGCACTTCGTTGAACGGGTCCTTGAAGCGCGCCTCGGGCGTGTAGAGCTCGCCTATCTGCGCCAGGCTCTGCGGCGACAGCGTCTCGAAGAACTGGCAGATGCGCTGGGTGGCGGCGCGGGCCTCGTCGGTGGTCATGCCGCTTTATAGCCCGGTGAAACGCCGCACCAGCGGGAAGTACAGCCGGTGCGGCAGCACCCGAAGCAGCTTCATCCAGCGGGTGAAGCGCTTGGGGTAGTGGATGTCGAAGGCGCCCGCGGACCAGCCGTCCAGCATGGCCTGCGCCGCCTGCTCGGGCGTGATCAGGGCGGGCATCTGGAACTCGTTTTGCGCCGTCAGCGGCGTCTGCACGAAGCCGGGGTGCACCACGCTCACGCCCAAACCCTGGGGTTGCAGGTCCAGGTAGAGGTTTTCGGCCAGGTTGGTCAGCGCGGCCTTGGTCGGCCCATAGGCCAGGCTCTGCGGCAGGCCGCGGTAGCCGGCCACGCTGCTGACCAGGCTGATGTGGCCACTGCCGCGCGCCAGCAGCGCGGGTAGCACCGCGTCCAGCACGTGCAGTGCGCCGCGGTAGTTGATGTCCAGGTGGCGCTCCATCTCGGCCAGATCGAACGCGGTGGCGCGCTGGGCGCGGTAGTGACCGGCGCAGTAGAGCACCAGGTCCAGCGGGCCTTGTGCCAGGATCTCGGTGGCGCAGGTGCGCACGGCGGCGGCGTCGGTCACGTCCAGCGGCCAGGCTTGCAGGGGACGCTGGGTGTTCTGTTCGCGCGCGGCTTGCCGGTGTTCGGCCGCCAGCGCGTCCAGCGCCGCTGCGCCGCGGGCCGACACCAGCACCTGCGCCCCGCGCGCGGCCAGCGCGAGGGCGGTCGCGCGGCCGATGCCGGTGGAACCGCCCACCACCCACACGCGCAGGCCGGTCCACTGGCGGATGCGCGGGTTGTAGGGGCGCAGCAGGGTCCAGCCGCCCGCGTCCGGCGCGGGCGTGCGGGGCTGCTCGACGAAACCTTGGGCGATGCTCATGACGGGCGCTTCACAAAGGACAAGGTGACCTCGCCCAGGTGGATGCCGAACTTGCTCATCGCGGCCTTGTTGAGCATCACGCGCTGGTCCATCAGGTACATCCAGTCGTCGAACTGCACCTCCCAGACCTTGCCGTCGACCGGCAGCGCCAGGGTGTAGCCCCAGCGGAAAGCGTTGCCGGAGGTCTGGCCCTGGGCCACGCCCACCACGTCGTCGGCGCGTCCTTCGTAGCGGCCGTTGCCCAGGTGTTTGAGGCGCCAGATGCGCTTCTGGGTGGTGCCGTCGGAGTAGACGAAGTCTTCGTCCAGCACGCCCTCTTCGCCGGTCCAGGTGCAGCGCATCACCACCGTGAAGCGTTTGACCACCTTGCCGCTGCGGTCGGTGAAGACGCCATAGGCGTCCAGCGTGCCGTTGAAATACTGGCGCAGGTCGAGCACGGGTTTGTCGGCCGAATAGTCGGCGACTTGCGGGCCGGCGCAGCCGGTGAGGGTCAAGGCCGCCACAGCGGCGCCCGAGGTGAGGAGCAGGCGGCGTTTCATGGGTGTGCTTTCAGTGGGGAGGACGGTGCCGTGGCGCTGAGGCGCGCCGGGCGGATGAGCAGGGTGTGCAGCAGGCCGGCGGCCAGCAGCTTGAGGCCGCAGGGCAGCAGGCAGTAGGCGACGGTGAGCGTCCACAGGGCTTGCGGATCGCGTGAGCCGGGCACGTAGCCGAAGGCGCCCAGCAGCGGCAGCGCGAGCCCGGCGGCCAGGGCGAGGTTGAGTTTGGCGGCGAAGTTCCACCAGCCCAGGTAGGCGCCTTCGCGCTGTCCGCGTTCGCCCAGCTCGTCCATCAGGCCGGTCAGCAGGGCCGAGGGCAGGGCCAGGTCGGTGCCCAGGGAGATGCCCGAGAGCGCGCAGACGATCAGGAAGGCCACCGTGTCGCCCGCGCCCAGCGTGGCGGCCCAGATGAAGACGAGCACGGACAGCGCCATGCCCATGAGCCAGGTGCGGGCCAGACCGAGGCGGGGCACCAGCCGCACCCACAGCGGTAGCGACAGCGCGGCGCACAGGAAGTAGGTGGCGAGGAAGGCCGGCTCGATGGATGCCGGGGCCTGCAGCCGGTCCTGCACGAAGAACAGCACCAGGGTGGCCGGCACCGCGCTGGCGGTGCCGTTGACCACGAACACGGCGAGCAGGCGCACAAAGCGGGGCTGGCGCAGCGGGTGGGCGCGCGGCAGCACGCCCAGTGCCAGTCCACGGGCCGTGGGCACCACGGCGCCGCTCCAGGCCCACCAGCCCAGCGCCAGCAGCACGGCGAAGGCGATGACGGTGGCGTCCAGCCCCAGCGTGCCGGGCAGGACCGCTGCCGTGAGCACGCCCACGAGGGCCAGGCCCTCGCGCCAGGCGCTGATGCGGCTGCGCTGCGCTTCGGAGCCACCCAGGCGTGTGCCCCAGGTCTGGTGCGCCACGCTGGCGACGCTGTAGGCGGCGTAGGTGACGGCCATGACCGCGCCGGCCCAGAACAGCAGTGCGGTGGCGTCCGCGCGCGCCGCCGCGGGCGGGAAAAGCAGACCCCACAGCCCCAGCGCCAGCGCCACGGCGGCGACACCGCCCGCGGCCAGCACCGCCCGGTGGCTGCGTGCGAACAGCCGGTCGGTCCAGCGGCCGATCAGCGGATCCAGCACCGCGTCGAACAGGCGCGCGGCCAGCAGCACCGCGCCCAGCGCGGCCAGCGGCACGGCGACATTGCGCGCGTAGTGGTTGGGCAGGATGACGTAGAGCGGCAACGCCACGAACGCCAGCGGCAGACCCAGGAGGCCGTAGCGCAGGCCGTGCCGCCAGGCGCCTGGCGCGGTGAAGCGCTCGGCAGCGGCGGTGTCGTGGGCGGAGCTCATGGCCAGGTCTCAGCGCGCGGCGCCAGCGATCAGGGCCGTGCGCAGCTGCGGTGCCGAGGTGTTGGGGGAGAGCCAGATGCCGAAGAAGCGCGCCGAGAACGCCGGGTCGTCGACCGTGGCGCGCAGCTGGCCGTTGAGGTAGAAACGCGCTCCGCTGCCGGGCACGTGCACACCGAGCAGCTGGTCACCGGTCTTCACATCGGGGAAGGCGCGCACCATGGCGGCCATCCAGTCGGTCGACTGTTGCGCCGTTAGCGGCGTGATGGCCTGCATCTCGTCGATCGAGCGCTGCGCGATGTCGCGGCCCTTGAACGCCCGGCGGTACTGCAGCGCCAGGCCGAAGCGCTGCTGCTCGAAGCGTGCTGCGTCGAAGCCGGCGGCGGCGTGCAGCGTGGCCTGGTAGACCTCGAAGCCCCAGTAGCGGAACAGCGAGCTGCCCACCACCTGTTGGCCGCTCAGTGCGGCGCCGGCAGTGGGTTCGGCGCTGCTGGCCTGCGCGGGCCACCACAAGGCGGCGGTGGTCGTCAGCACCAGGGCGGCGCGGGCGAGCATGGGATGGCGTGTCATGGCGGTGGCGCTCCGATGTGATCAGGCCGGCTTGCGCAGGGTGAACTGCACCACGTCGGTGTTGCCTTCGGCGAAGGCCGCTTCGCAGTAGGCGAGGTAGAAGGTCCAGGTGCGCACGAAGCGCTCATCGAAACCGAGGGCGCGCACAGCGTCGAGCTGGTGCAGGAACTGCAGGTGCCATTCGCGCAGGGTGCGCGCGTAGTCCTGGCCGAAGTGGAACTGGTCCACTACCTGCAGGCCGGCGCGTTCGGCCGCGGCGCGGAATTCGCTCGGGCTGGGCAGGCAGCCACCAGGGAAGATGTACTGCTGGATGAAGTCGGTGCCGGCGATGTAGCGCTGAAACAGGTCGTCGCGGATGGTGATGCTCTGGATGCAGGCCTGGCCGCCGGCCTTGAGCAGGCGGGCGATGGCACCGAAGTAGGTGTCCCAGTACTGGCGGCCCACGGCCTCGACCATCTCGATGGAGCAGATGGCGTCGTAGGGGCCGTCGTTGATGTCGCGGTAGTCCTGCAGGCGCAAGTCGGCGGTGGGGTTACGCTTCTGCGCGAAGGCCAATTGCTCGGTGGACAGCGTCACCCCGGTCACCGAGGCGCCGAATTCGGTGACCGCCTTTTCGGCCAGCGCGCCCCAGCCGCAGCCGATCTCCAGCACGCGGTCGCCCGGCTGCACGCCGGCCAAACGCAGGGCGCGGCGCACCTTGGCGTGCTGCGCGGCCACCATGTCCTGGTCTGCGGACTCGAACAGCGCCGACGAGTAGTTCATCGTGCCGTCGAGCCATAGCTCGTAAAACGCATTGCCCAGGTCGTAGTGGGCGTGGATGTTTTTGCGGCTGTTGGCCTTGCTGTTGCGGTTGAGCCAGTGGCGCACGCGGTAGGCCAGGCGGCCGAACCAGGAGCCGTAGACCGCACCTTCGAGCGTGTTGCGGTTGGCGACCAGCAGCCGCAGCAGGGCGGTGAGGTCGGGGGTGGTCCAGTCGCCCGCGATGTGGCTCTCGGCGAACCCGATGTCGCCCGAGCGGAAGGTGGCACCGAACACGTTCCAGTTCATCAGGCGCATGGACGCGTGCGGGCCGTCGGCGGTGCCGAATCGCTGTACGGAGCCATCGGGCAGCTGCAGACTCAGGCTGCCGTGCTGCAGGCGTTGCAGCAGTTGCAGGGCGCTGCGGGCGGTGGCGGGGGCGTGGCGCGGCAGCTTGAAGCCGGCGTGCTGGGGCGCGGTGGTGCTGTTCATGGCGTCGAAGCTCTCAGGTCTGTGTGGTGCCGGCGGTGACGAAGTCGGCCGGCGGGGCGGGCTGGCGGAAAAAGGGCGTGCGTTTGAACCACAGGCGCAGGGCTTGCCAGTGGATGCGTGCGATCACGGCCAGGGTGAGCGCGGGGTGGTCCCACAGGGCGCGGTGGCGTGTCTGTTCATTCAGGGGCAGCAGCGTGCCGCTGACGCTGGTGGCGATCAGCACCGGGCCGCCGGCCTCGTCGAGGTAGTCGATGCGGGCCACGGTGCGGTCTTCGCCACCCTGGTGTGTGCGCATGAAGACGAAGCGGTATTCGCCCCGCACCGGGCAGAAGGGCGAGACATGGAACACCTTGGTGGCCGTGCAGGGCACGCCGTAGCGCGGTGTGTCCAGCAGATAACAGTGGCGTTCGCCAAAGGTGTTGTTCACTTCAGTCACGATGGCGCGCAGCGCACCGTCGGCCCGGTGGCAGTACCAGAAGCTCACCGGCTTGAAGGTGTGGCCCAGCACCCGCGGGTAGGTGTGCAGCCAGATCTCGCCGTCGGCGTCCGCGATGCCGTGCTCGGCCAGCAGCTGCTCCATCCAGGCCAGCGCGTCCGGGCCGCCGGTGCCGTGGTCGGCGTCGTGGAAGCTCAGCGCGGCACCGCGGTTGCGCGCCAGTTCGCCGGGGCCGTGGGTGCGCAAGCTGCGCATCGGCAGCATCAGAAAACAGGTCGGGTAGGCGAAGGCGTTGCGGCGCGGCCGGTGGCGCGTGTGGCGCACCTGGCCAAACCCCACGAGGGCCTGGGCGGCACCCGTGCCCACTCCGCTCATGCAAACACCCCGGGCAGGGCCGACTGCTGCGCTGTTGCGCGGTCGGTGCGGGGCAGCAGGCCGTGGGCATCGATCAGCGCGCGCGCGGCCTGCAGGCCGGCTTTGAGGCCGTCCTCGTGGAAGCCGTAGCCCATCCATGCACCGGCGAAGAAGGTGTGCTGCTGCCCCTGCAGCGCGGGCACCTGGGCCTGCGCGCGGATGGCGGCGAGGTCGAACACCGGGTGGGCGTACTCGTATTCGCCGATCACCTCGCGCGGGCCGATGGCGCGTGTCGGGTTGAGCGACACGATCACCGGTTGCGGCGTGGGCAGCGGCTGCAGGCGGTTGAGCCAGTAGTGCAGGCAGACTTGGGCCGACTCGCGCTGCGCCTGCGGCGAACGCTCGTAGTTCCAGGCCGCCCAGGCCTTGCGCTCGGTCGGCATGACCGACACGTCGGTGTGCAGCACGGCCCGGTTGGCCTGGTAGCGGATGGCGCCGAGCGTGGCGCGTTCGTCGGCGCGGGCGCCCTCGCCCAGCAGGGCCAGGGCCTGGTCGCTGTGGCAGGCCAGCACCACGGCGTCGAAGCGCTCGACCGCGCCGTCGCTGACGATGCGCACACCCGCTTCGTCCCGCAGGATCTGGCGCACCGGGCGGTTCAGGCGGGCGTCGGGGATGCGCGCCACGATCTTCTGCACGTACTGGCGCGCGCCGCCGGCCACGGTGTACCACTGCGGCCGGTTGGTCACCTGGATCAGGCCATGGTTGTGGCAGAAGCGCACCATGGTCGCCACGGGGAACAGCAGCATCTGGTCGGTCGGGCAGCTCCAGATGCAGCCCAGCATGGGCAGGAAGTACCAGTCGCGGAACTCGTCGGAAAAGCGGTGCTCGCGCAAGAACTCGCCCAGCGGTTGCAGCAGCGGGCTGCCTTCGCCCAGGTCGTCGCCGCGCTCGGCCAGGCGCGTGGCCAGGCGGTTGAAGCGCACGATGTCGGCCAGCATGCGCCAGAAGCGCAGGTTGCCCAGGTTCGCGCGCTGCGCGAACACGGTGGACAGGTCCGAGCCGCTCCATTCCAGCGGGCCGCCGCGGCGGCCGGCGCCCGGCGCCTGCACCGAGAACGACATGTCCGACGGTGCGATCGCCACGTCCAGCTGGCGGAACAGAGCCTGCAGGTTGGGGTAGGTGCGTTCGTTGAGCACCAGGAAGCCGGTGTCCACCCCGAAGGTGGTGGGCCGGCCGCTGGCGTCGGGCAGTGTCACATCGACCGTGTGGGTGTGACCGCCGAAGTAGTCACCGGCCTCAAACAGCGTCAGGTCGGCCAGGCCGTTCAGGGTGTGTGCGGCGGCCAGGCCCGAGATGCCGGAGCCGACGATGGCCACGCGGGGCTGGCGGGGGGCGGCGGCGCCGCCGATGGGCTGGGGGGTGGGATCCGAGTACATGGCTCAGACCCCCGCCACGGTGATGGCCCGGTGGGCCGGAAGACAAAGGCCTGCGAAGCGCCCCGAAACGAAGGAGGGAGGGAGGGAGGAGGAGGAGAAGCGCCTCGGGATTGCATCTGCCCGGGTGGACAGAAGGCTTCGCAGTGCAAAAAACGGTTGGGGCCCACGCGCCGGACGGGGCGTGGCCACTCCCACATGGAGCCGGGGACCGGTCAGGAAGTTCCGTGCGGGTTGTGACATGTGGGATCTCCGGTGGGCAATGGGGTCTTGGAACACAAAATGACTTGTTGGTTTCATTGTGACTGATTAGTCACAATTTGACCTGAATCATTTTTTCCAATTCCCTTATGAAAACAGGGTCATTGGGTTCGGTGGCGCTCGGGAAGCTGCGCACCGTCTGGCCGCTGCGGTCGATCAGGTACTTGTGGAAGTTCCATTGCGGCACCTGGCCGGTGCGCGCCGCGAGCTGGCGGTGCAGCGGGTTGGCGCCGGCGCCGACCACCGAAGTCTTGGTGAACATGGGGAACTGCACACCGAAGGTGTTCTCGCAGAAGTCGGCGATCGCCTGGTTGCTGCCCGGCTCCTGGCGGCCGAAGTCGTTGGCTGGGAAGCCCAGCACCACCAGTCCGCGCGACTGCAGGCGGCTGTGCAGCGCCTCCAGCGCCTTGTACTGACCGGTGAAGCCGCAGAAGCTGGCGGTGTTGACCACCAGCACCACCTTGCCGGCGTACTGGCACAGGTCCTGGGGCTTTTCATCCTGCAGGCGGTCAAAGCGGTGGTTGAGCAGGGTCGGGCAGGTCGCCGCGGCGGACGCGGGTGCGGTCGGTTTCTGGGCCTGGGCAGGCGTTGCGGCACACAGCAGGCCGGCCACCAGTGCGGCCCCGCACGCTGCCCGTGTTTTCAGTTTGCTCTGGACAAATGATGCATTCATGGGTTCCACTCCGAAAATTCGCTTTCATTGAATCATTTGTCCTAGACAAACTCAAGTCCCATGACCGAAGCCGCCCACACAATTGCCGACGTCGAGCGCGACACCGGCCTGTCCAAAGACACCCTGCGCGTCTGGGAGCGGCGTTACGGCTTTCCGCTGCCCCTGCGCGACGACCAGGGCGAACGGCGCTACGACGGCGAACAGCTGCTGCGCCTGCGCCACATCCGGCGCTTGCTGGACGCCGGGCATCGCCCGGGGCGGGTGGTGCCGCTGCCGCTGCAGCAACTGCTCGCTCTGGATACGCAGGCGCGGCCCCAACGGATGCAGGGGGCGTTCAAAAAAGCCGCCGCGCTCCCGGCCACCACCACCGAGAACGGTCCCGACCTGTCGCACTGGATGGCGTTGCTGCGGGACCAACGCAGTCAGCCGCTTTGCCAGGCGATGCAGCAGTGGCTGCTGGTGCATGGGCTGGCTTCGCTGGTGCGCGACGTGATCGCACCCATGAACCGGCGCGTCGGCCAGGCCTGGCTGGACGGCGAGCTGGCGGTGTTCGAAGAGCACCTCTACACCGAGCTGGTGCAGCGGTTGTTGCGCACCGGGCTGTCGCAGGTGGCGGCCGCCAGCGCCCTGCGCCCACCGAAGGTGCTGCTGACCACCGTGCCGGGCGAGGTCCACACCCTGGGCCTGCTCATGGCCGAGTGCATGCTGGTGCTCGAAGGTTGCGAGACCCTGTCGCTGGGCGCCCAGACACCGCTGAGCGACATTGCCGAGGCGGCGCGGGCCTGCAGGGCCGACGTCGTGGCGCTGGGCTTTTCGTCGGCGCTGAAGCCGCGCGACGCCCGCACCGCCCTCGAACAGCTGCTCCCGCAGCTGCCAGCGCACGTGCTGCTGTGGACCGGCGGCCAGTGCCCCGCCTTGCAGAGCGGGCCGCGCGGCGCGGCACCGCTGCCCGGTCACACCCATGTGGCCGAACTGGACCAGATCGCGCTGGCCGTGGCGCGCTGGCGCGCCGAACACACCACCGGGGTGGCCGCATGAGCCGCGGTGGTGAGCGCGACGGCTTCAAGGGCAACAAGGCCCAGCTGCCCAGCAAACCCTGCCAGGCATGCGGCCGGCCCATGAGCTGGCGCAAGGCCTGGGCGCGCTGCTGGGACGAGGTGAAGTACTGCAGCGAACGCTGCCGCGCGCAAGCGCGGCGCGGTGCGCCATGACCGTAACCAACCCCCGTCGCCTGGTGCTGGTGCTGGGCGACCAGCTGTGGCTGGACAACCCCGCGCTGGCGGGTTTCGACCCGGAGCGGGACCTGGTGCTGATGATCGAGGCACCCGGCGAGGCCACGCTGGTCTGGAGCCACCGCGCCCGCATCGCCCTCTTCCTCTCGTCGATGCGCCATTTTGCGCAGGCCGTGCAGGCCCGCGGCTGGCCGCTGCGCTACCTGGCGCTGGACGACCCGGCCCTGGCCGATGCCCCCACCCTGCCCGAGCGGCTGGCCCTGGTGCTGCAGGCCACGCAGCCGCAGAGCCTGCACGTGTGCGAGGCCGGTGAATGGCGGCTGGAACAGGCGATCGCCGAGGTGGCGCAGCGCGGCGGGGTGCCGCTGGTCTGGCACGAGGACAGCCACTTCCTGTGCAGCCGCGACCGCTTTGCCCGCTGGGTGGCGGGCCGGCGCGAATGGCGCATGGAGCATTTCTACCGCCTCATGCGGCGCGAGCACCGGGTACTGATGGCCCGCCCCGACGAACCGTTGGGCGGCCAGTGGAACTACGACGTGGACAACCGCGCCGCCTACCCGGCCACCGGCCCGGGCTGGATTCCACCGCCCGCGCGCTTCGAGCCCGATGCGCTCACGCGCGAGGTGTTCGCGCTGGTCGAACGCCAGTTCCCCGAACACCCCGGCTCGCTGGAACACTTCGCCTGGCCGGTCACGCGCGAGCAAGGCCTGCAGGCCCTGCAGCATTTCATCGACGAGCGCCTGCTCGGCTTCGGCCCGTACCAGGACGCGATGTGGAACGACACGCCGTTCGGCTGGCACTCGCTGCTGTCGGTGGCGCTGAACCTGCACCTGATCCACCCGCGCGAAGTCATCGAGGCGGTGGAACGCGCGCACCACGAACGCGGCCCGCAGGCGCTGCCGCTGGCCAGCGTGGAAGGCTTCATCCGCCAGGTGCTGGGCTGGCGCGAGTTCGTGCGCGGCGTCTACTGGCAGACCATGCCGCAGCTGGCGCAGGCCAACCACTTTGGCCACACGCGCGCGCTGCCGCGCTGGTACTGGACCGGCGAGACGCACATGGCCTGCATGCGGGACGCCATCGGCCAGACCCTGCGGCACGGCTATGCCCACCACATCCAGCGCCTCATGCTCACCGGCCAGTTCGCCCTGCTCGCGCAGATCGACCCGAAGGCCGTGGCCGACTGGTACCTGGCGGTGTACGTGGACGCGATCGACTGGGTCGAGCTGCCCAACGTCGCGGGCATGGCGCTGTACGCCGATGGTGGGCGCTTCACCAGCAAGCCCTACATCGCCAGCGGCCAGTACGTGGCGCGCATGAGCAACCACTGCCAGGGCTGCCGCTACCGGCCCGAGCAGCGCAGCGGCCCGCAGGCCTGCCCGATGACGGTGCTCTACTGGGCTTTCCTGGACCGGCACGAGGCCGCGCTGGCCGGCAACCCGCGCACGCGGCTGATGGTCACCCACCTGGCCCGCATGGACGCGACGGCGCGCGAGGCGCTGCGCACGCAGGCCCAGGCGCTGCTGCAGGACCTGGACGCGGTCTGAGCCGCATTCCCTGGCGTTCAGGTTTTCAGGGGTGCACCGTCTCGTCCGGCGGCGCCGGCGGGCTGGGCGCCCGTGGTCGCCGGCGCACCGCGGGCAGCCAGCGGGCCAGCCCGCCCAGGCACAGACCCCAGACCGCGCCGCTCAGGTGGGCGGCCTGCACCAGCGACCGGTCGTTGCTGCTGTCCCAGACCACCGGGTGGTCCCAGGCCCGCTCCATGCCCAGCTTGAACAGCAGCCCGGCCAGCAGCAGCCCGCCCCAGCGTTGCGCCTGCGGCATCTCGATGCGCCGCTGCAGCAACTGCACCGCCAGCACCCCCCAGCCGGCGTGCAGCACGCCCGACAGGCCGATCGAATAACCGATCTGGGTCCACAGCAGCAACGAGGCCTGCGCCAGCGGCCAGGCCAGCAGCCAGGCCAGGGTGCTGGTCCAGGGCGGGCGCACCACCCAGGCGAAAGCGGTGAGCACACCCAGCGCCAGCTGGTGGCCGATCAGTTGCGGCGTGCTCTGGTACACCCAGGCGCTGGTCCACAGCGTCCAGGGGTAATACAGGTCTTCGTCGGACCGCCAGGTCATCCACTCCAGCGTGCTCGGCTGTGTCCACCACAGCAGCATGCTGGCCACGCCGTGCAGCGCGCACAGCAGCAGCCAGCTGCGCGGGCGTCTCATCCCAGCACGTGCGCCCAGAGGGTGCGCACCGGTGCGGCCAGGGGTTCGGCCTGGGCCGCGTCGATCTGGGTCGGCGCTTCGTCCAGCCGCGCGCGGTGCTGCAGGTGGCGCAGTTCGCGGTAGGCGTCGGCCGCTTCCTGGCCCACGCCGCAGGGCAGCAGGCCCACGGCCTCGGCGCGCTGCAGCAGCGCGATGTTGCCCAGGTTGCCGCGCAGCTCGGGGTGGCTGCCCGAATGCGCCAGCACCAGGTACTGCACGACGAACTCCACGTCCACCATGGCGCCCACGCTGTGCTTGACGTCGAACGCGCCCGCCTTGACCGGGTGCGCCGCGCGCACCTTCTCGCGCATGCTCGTCAGCTCCTGCGCCAGCGCCGCATGGTCGCGTTCGGCGGTGATCACGCTCTCGCGCACGGCGTCAAAACGGGGTGCCAGATCGGCCTTGCCCATGATGAATCGCGCCCTGGTCATGGCCTGGTGTTCCCAGGTCCAGGCGGTGTTGCTGCCGCGGCCGCGCTGGTAGTCGTCGTAGGCGGTGAAGCTGGTCACCAGCAGGCCCGAGTTGCCGTTGGGCCGCAGCGCGGTGTCGATCTCGTACAAATCGCCCTCGCCGGTCTTGACCTGCAGCCAGTTGATGAGCTTGCGCACGAACCCGGCGTAGATCTCGTTGGCGCTCTCATGCTCGTCGTCGAACACGAAGACGATGTCCAGGTCACTGCCGTAGCCCAGTTCTTTGCCGCCGAGCTTGCCGTAGCCGATGATGGCGAAGGCTGGTTCGTCGCGGTGGCGGTTCTTCAGCCGCGCCCAGCACCAGCGCGCGGTCACGCGCAGCACGGCGTCGGCCAGTGCGCTCAGGTCGTCGGCCACCTGTTCCACGGTCAGCACGCCTTCGACGTCGCGCGCCAGGGTGCGGAAGACCTCGGCGTGGTGCGCACGGCGCAGCAGGTTCAGCAGGGCTTCCTCGTCGTCCTCGCCGGTGCGCTGCAGCGAGCGGCGGCGCTCCTCCAGGTCGGCCTCGAAACCGGCTGCGTCGAAGCGGTCGGTCAGCAGCTGCTGGCTGGCGAGTTCGTCGATCACGCCCGGGTGGCGCTGCAGGTAGCGCGCCGGCCACTTGGCTGCGCCCAGCAGGCGCAGCAGGCGTTCGTGCACCGACGGCCGCTCCTGCAGCAGCGCGAGGTAGCTCTCGCGGCGCAGCAGTGGCTCGATCCAGTCGGCCAGGCGCAGCGCGGCGGTTTCGCTCACACGGCCTTCTTCCAGCCAGGCGCCGGTGCGCTCGACCAGGCGCACCAGGCGCACGCGGGCGTCTTCGCGCAGGGCCAGCACGCGCGGGTGGCCACTCCATTCGGCCACCTTGGCAGCGAAGGCCGCGGGCAGGCCGGGCAGCACGCCCTGCAGGTCTTCCACCGCGCTGCGCCCCCCGTTCTTGCCGTTGCAGCCTTTGCCGTTGCAGCCGCCCTGGCCGGCACCGCCGAGCAGGATGTCGAATTCGTGCGCCACCACCTCGCGGTGGCTGTCGAGCTCGTGCAGGAAGACGCAGGTGTCGGTGTAGCCCAGGGTGGCGGCGATCCAGGCCAGATCGTCGTCGCGCTCGGGCATCAGGTGGGTCTGCTGGTCGTCCAGGTACTGGATGCGGTGCTCGACCTTGCGCAGGAACTCGTAGGCCCTGGCCAGCGCTTCGGCCGTGGCCACCGGCATCAGGTTGGCCTTGCTCACGCAGGTCAGGGCCTGCAGCGTGGGGCGCTTGCGCAGCTCGGGGAACTGGCCGCCGCGCACCACCTGCAGCAACTGCACGGTGAACTCGATTTCGCGGATGCCGCCGCGCGAGAGCTTGACGTCGTTGGCCCGGCCTGGGTTGCCCGCGGCGCGCTTGGCCGCGTGGTCGCGGATCTGGCGGTGCAGCGTGCGCAGCGATTCGAAGACGTTGTAGTCCAGGTACTTGCGGAACACGAAGGGCAGCACCGCACCGCGCAGGCCGCTGGCGCTGCCACTGGTGATGCAGGCGGCCGGTGCGATGACCCGGCTCTTGAGCCAGGCAAAACGTTCCCACTCGCGGCCCTGGACCAGGAAATACTCTTCCAGCGCGCCCAGCGACACCGCGGCCGGACCCGAATTACCGTTGGGGCGCAGTGCGAGATCGACGCGGAACACACAGCCGTGCTCGGTGGTCTCGCCCACCGTGTTGTAGATGTGCTTGACCGCCTTGGCGAAGTACTCGTGGTTGGTGATGCGGTTGCGCCCGCTGGCATTGCCGGCGGTGTCGCCATCGGCGTCGTAAACGTAGATCAGGTCGATGTCGCTGGACACGTTCAGCTCGCGCGCGCCGAGCTTGCCCATGCCGATCACCCACAGCTGGGCCCTGCGGGCCCCCACGCTCCCCACTGCGTGTGGTTCGCTGCCCCCCGAGGGGGCTGGGTCAGCCTTGGGGCGGCCCGGCGGCTGCCCCGGCGCGTCGGCCTCCGATGTGTTCACCAGGGGGGCGCCATACAGCGCGTCCAGTTCGGCAAAGGCCAGGGTGCAGGCGTGGTCCAGCGCGAGTTCGGCCAGTTCGGTGACGGCGCGGGTCACGTCGGTGAGCGAGGCGCCCTGTTCGCAGTCCAGCACCACCAGACGCTCCATGACCAGCTGGCGCAGCACGCGCAGCGCAGCCGGCAGCGCCAGACCTCGTTCACGCAGGCGCGCCAGGCACTCGCCCATGGTGGCGTGGACCGGAGGGCCGGGGGGCAGCAGGGCCAGCTCGTCGGCGTAGCGGCGGCGGATGCGCTGCACAAACCGCGAGTTGTCGGCGCGGCGGTCTGCCTCGGTCAGGGCAGGGCGGACCCCACAGGGCCGGGACACATTTGTTGACACGCCGGATACATGCGCTGCGGAACCTGTGAATGGGCTGACCGTCATAATTTGCGTTGGACATGAATCAAAGCCAGGCGCCGATCGCGACGGCCACGCGAACCCTCAAAACCCTCTCCGTGGCGACGCGGCTGCTGCTGTGGCTGGTCCTGGCGGCGTGGGTGCTGCTGGCCGTCTCCTGGGGTGCCCTGCATTTGTGGATTGTGCCGCGGATCGACGACTGGCGCCCGGCGCTGGAAGGCTGGGCAACGCGCGCTGTGGGGGTACCGGTCAAGGTCGGTGCGATCCGCGCCGAATCCGGGCATGGCGGCCATGTGTGGCTGCCGGACTTTCTGCCCGGCCTGGCCCCCAGCCTCGAACTCACCGATGTGCAGCTGATGGATGCCCAGGGCCGCGAAGCCCTGCGCCTGCCCAGCGTGCGCACCACGCTCTCGCCCCGCTCGCTCTGGCGCCTGGGTTTTGACCAGGTGTTGGTGCAGGCGCCGGTGCTGGACGTGCGGCGCACCGCGCAGGGTCGCATCGAAGTCGCCGGACTGGACATGTCCGGCCCCGCCAGCGGCGACACGGCCGCGGCCGACTGGTTCTTCGCACAACCCGAATTCGTGATCCAGGGCGGCACCGTGCGCTGGACCGACGACCTGCGCGGCCAGCCGCCGCTGGCCCTGTCGGCGCTGGACTTTGTGCTGCGCAACACCGCGCGGCGCCACGAGTTCCGTCTGGATGCGACGCCGCCGCCCGACTGGGGGCAGCGCCTGAGCCTGCGTGGGCGCCTGCGCGCACCGCTGCTGGATCTGCACCAGCGCAGCGCCGGGCAGGCGCCCTGGCACAACTGGAGCGGCGAGCTCTACGCCGACCTGCCCCGTGCGGACCTGGCGCGCCTGCGCGGGCATGCCGACCTGTCGGAATGGGGCGTGGACCTGCGCACTGGCCAGGGCGGCCTGCGCCTGTGGGCCGATGTGGTGGGGGGGCGTATCGGTGGCGTCACCGCCGACCTGGCCTTGCAGTCGGTGCAGACCCGGCTGGGCCCACAGCTGCCGGTGCTGGCCATCGACGAGCTGCAAGGCCGCCTGAGTGCGCACTGGGGCGACGAGGGATACGGTTTTGCCACCGAGGACCTGCGCTTTCGAACGCTGGGTGGTCAGGTCTGGCCCGGGGGCCGCCTGTCGTTCCAGCACAGCCGCGGCCGGGCCGAGCGGGAGGCCGGTACGGTGCTGGAGGCCGACCGCATCGACCTGGGCGCGCTGGCCGCCATGGCCACCCACCTGCCGCTGTCCAGTGCCACCCACGGCTGGCTCGCGCGCCTGCAGCCCGCTGGCCTGGTGCAGGGCCTGAACGCCAGCTGGCAGGGTTCCGTGCCCGGGGCGGCTGGCTACCGCGCCAAGGGCCGTGTACAAGGCCTGGCGCTGACCGGGGAGGACAGCGGCCTGACCTCGGCTTTCGGTCCCTACCCCCTGCCCGGCCGCCCGGGAATCCGCGGCGCGGCGGTGGACTTCGACTTCGACCAGAACGGCGGCCGCGCCCAGGTGGCGGTGCAGGACGGGGCGCTGGAGCTGCCCGGTGTGTTCGAAGAACGGCTGCTGCCGCTGCTGCAACTGGCCACCGACGCCCGCTGGACCTTGCAGGGCGAGCGCATCGACGTCTGGCTGGAGCGCCTGAGCATGGCCAACGCCGACGCCCAGGGCACGGGCCATGCCCACTGGCACACCGGCGACCCGGCCACCAGCCCGGCGCGCGCGCGCTTCCCGGGTGTGCTGGACCTCAGCGCCACGCTCACCCGTGCCGAAGCCACCCGCGTGGCCCGCTACCTGCCGCTGAGCGTGGGCCCCGAGGTGCGGCGCTACGTGCGCGAAGCGGTGCGCGCGGGCGCCGCCGAGCGGGTGGATTTCCGGGTGCAGGGCGAAGTCTGGGACATGCCGTTCAACACGCCCGGGGCGCAGCAGGGCACCTTCCGCATCGCCGCCGGCCTGCGCGACGTGGATTTCCAGTACGTGCCCGCCTTCCTGCAGGTGGCCGGTGACGTGCCCTGGCCAGGCCTGCGCGGTGTGCAGGGCCAGCTGCTGCTCGACCGCGCCTCGCTGCAGCTCACGGGCGTGCAGTCGGGGCTGGAAGGGGCGCCCAACGTGCGCCTGGGCCAGGCCAGCATCACCATCGACGATCTGGCCCAAACGTCCACCCTGGTGGTCAGTGCCCAGGCCCAGGGCCCGGCCACCGAGGTGCTGGGTTTCGTGCGCCGTTCGCCGCTGAACGCCATGACCGGCGAGGCCTTGGCCCAGGCGCAGATCAGCGGCCCGGCGCAGGCGCAGTTCCGCCTGAGCCTGCCCCTGTATGCGGTGGCCCGCACCAGCGTGCGTGGCACGGTGCAGTTCAACGGCAACGATGTGCGCATCACGCCCGAATCGCCGCTGCTGGCGCGCGCCACCGGCACACTGGATTTCAGCGAGCAGGGCTTTGCCGTGAGCGACGCTCAGGCGCGCCTGTACGGCGGTGACCTGCGGTTCGACGGCGGCATGCGGCCCGATGCGCGCGGAGTCCCGCGCATCCAGTTCCGAGGCCAGGGCACTGCCAGCGCCGAGGGCCTGCGCGACGCCGGGCTGGGCTTCGTCTCGCGCCTGTTCGCCAACGCCAGCGGCAGCGCCGCCTACAGCGCGCAGCTGGGTTTTCGCGCGGGTGAACCCGAGCTGCAGGTCAGCAGCAGCCTGCAGGGCATGGCGCTGCAGTTGCCCGCCCCGCTGGGCAAGAACGCGGCCGACAGCCTGCCCATGCGGCTGGACACCAGCGTGCTCACCACCACCGGTGCCTTGGACGGCGAGCTGGCGCTGACCGACCGGTTGAAGGTGGACATCGGCCCCGCGGCGCAGCCACTGCTGGCGCTCCACTACGAGCGCGACATCAGCGGCCCGGAGGCGCGCGTGCAACGCGGCAGCATTGCCCTGGGGCTGGGTGCAGGGGAGGTCGCGCCGCTGCCCGCGACCGGGGTGGCGGCCAATGTGCACACGCCGCACCTGGACGCCGACGCCTGGGAAAAGGCCTTCACCAGCGCGACCGGGGTGGGGGTGCGGGTACCGGCCGAAGCGGCCACCGCCGCGAGCCTGAGCTACCTGCCCAACAGCCTGGCGTTGCGCACCGACCGCCTGACGCTGGACGGGCGCAGCTTCCAGCGCGTGGTGGTGGGCGCCTCACGCGAGGGCGGCGGGCCCTGGCGCGCCAACATCGAAGCCGACGAGCTGGACGGTTATGTCGAATACCGCCAGCCCGCGGGCACCCAGCCGGGCAGCGTCTTCGCCCGGATGGCCCGCATGACGCTGGCGCCCGGCGCGGCCAGCGAGGTCGAGCAGATCCTGCAGCAGCCCAGCAGTGTGCCGGCGCTGGACATCGCGGTGGACGCGCTCACCGTGGGCAACCGCCTGCTCGGCCGGGTCGAGATCGAAGCGGTCAACCGCGGGGGCGCGCCACGTCAGCGCGAATGGCGGCTGACCAAACTCAAGCTCGCCGCACCCGAGGCGCGCCTGACAGCCACCGGCAACTGGGCCGCCACGGCGAGCGGACCGGGCGCCGCCCGGCGCACCGCGCTGAGCTTCGCGCTGGACATCGACGACTCCGGCCAGCTGCTGGCCCGCCTGGGGCGCGAGGGGCTGGTGCGCGGGGGCAAGGGCCGCATCGAGGGCAACATCGGCTGGCTGGGTTCGCCGCTGTCGCTGGATCATGCCAGCCTCACGGGTCAGATCAAGGCCGACATCGAGCGGGGGCAGTTTCTGAAGGTGGATCCCGGCGCGGCCAAGCTGCTGGGTGTGCTCAGCCTGCAGGCACTGCCGCGGCGTCTGCTGCTGGACTTCCGCGACGTGTTCTCCGAAGGCTTCGCGTTCGACTTCGTGCGTGGGGACGCGCGCATCGAGCAGGGCGTGCTGCGCACCAACAACCTGCAGATGAAAGGGGTGAACGCCGCCGTGCTGATGGAAGGCAGCGCCGACCTGGCGCGTGAAACGCAGGACCTGACCGTGGTGGTGGTGCCCGAGATCAACGCCGGCACCGCGTCGCTGCTGGCCACCGCGGTCAACCCCGCTGTGGGCCTGGGCACCTTCCTGGCCCAGCTGCTGCTGCGCCAGCCGTTGCAGAGCGCGGCCACGCAGCAGTTCCACATCACTGGGGGCTGGGCCGATCCGCAGGTGAACAAGGTGGAGAAGAAGTAGCCCCCCTGCGCCGCTGCGCGGCTTCCCCCCTGCTGCGCGGGGGGACGCACCCTGTGGCCGGGCCAAGCCCGTTCCACGGGTGCCCTGGAGGAAGGCACGTGCTCCGGATGAGCGTGTGTTGTTGTTGTCTGCAGTAACCTCGCAGGTCATTGAAGAAGGAATCGCCATGAAAGTCGCCGCCATCCAGATGGTCTCGGGCATCAGCCTGGACGCCAACCTCAGTGAAGCGATGCGCCTGTTGCGCCAGGCCGCGGCCTGTGGCGCCGAACTGGCGGTGCTGCCCGAGTACTTCTGTTTCATGGGCCACCAGGACACCGACAAGCTGCTGCTGGCCGAAACGCCCGGCCTGGGCACGGTGCAGGACTTCCTGGCCGACGCGGCACGCGACCTGAAGATGTGGGTGGTCGGCGGCACCCTGCCCATGGCCACTGCCGATCCGCAGCACGCGGCCAACGCCTCGGTGGCCTACAACCCCAAGGGCCAGGCCGTCAGCCGCTACGACAAGATCCACCTGTTCCGCTACGACAACGGGCGCGAGGCCTACGACGAAGCCAACGTGCTGGTGGCCGGCGAGACGCCCACGGCCTTCGACTGCGCGGCGCGCGACGGCCAGCACTGGCGCGTGGGCCAGAGCGTCTGCTACGACCTGCGCTTTGCCGAGCTCTACCGCCTGCTGGCGGCCGACGTGCTGCTGGTGCCCTCGGCCTTCACCCACACCACCGGCCAGGCCCACTGGGAGGTGTTGCTGCGCGCCCGCGCCATCGAGAACCAGGCCTACGTGATCGCCAGCGCGCAAGGTGGCTTGCACGAGAACGGCCGCCGCACCTGGGGCCACAGCATGGTCATCGACCCCTGGGGCCGGGTGCTGGCGATGCAGGCCGAAGGTCCAGGCGTGGTGCTGGCCGACCTCGACATGGCGGAGCTGCAACGCGTGCGCCAGCAGTTGCCGGCCCTGCAGCACCGGAAGCTGTGAAGGTGGGACGCCCCCCGAGCCGCGCCTGTCGGCGCGTCACCCCCCCCCACTGGGGGGCGCCACTGGCCGCCCGGCACAGCTGGTTCGGCGGTGGCCTGGATGTTCTGCTCTGACACCCGCTGATCGATGAACGAAACCGTGCAAGTGGTGCCGCCTGAGCGCAACAACCTGCGCTCGCGCCGCTGGTTGCTGTGGGGCGCCTTGCTGGCGTTGGTGGTGGCCTTGCTGGTGGTGCTGGTGTTTCTGGCGGCGGAATACGAGCAGCAGCGCGACCAGGCGTCGCTGGAGGCGGACGCGGCCGGCGTGGCCAGCGACATCCGCGGCGGCCTGCTGCGCAATGTGCAGACCCTGCAGTCGCTGCACAGCCTGGCGCCCGGCGCCAATGCCTGGGACGGTCCCGCGGCCGAGCTGCTGGGCTCGCACCGAGAAATCGTGCGCCTGGAATGGCGCGACCCGCAGCTGCGCCTGCAGGCCCAGCGCGACACGCCGTTCATGGCGCAGCCCTTTGGCCAGCTGGACCGATCCCAGGCCCTGCCCGACGTGCGGCAGGCCTGCGAGAACGCGCGCCGCGTGTCCGGTCCGGCCTACTCCCCCAGCTACTTCTGGCCCATTGCCGACGGGCTGGGCAAGGAGCTGATGGAGATGTGCCTGCCGGTGGTGAGCGGCGGCAGCACCAGCGGTTTTCTGGTGGCCACCTATTCGCTGCCGGGCATCCTGTCGGAGCTGACCACCAAGGAGCTGCTGCGGGGCCGCGGCCTGGCCTTCACCGAACCGGACGGCACCCGACTGGCCCTGCACAGCAGCCTGGGTGGCGCGCGCCGAACCCTGATCGCCAACACCCTGCTGGACCTGCCGGGTCACACCCTGATGTTGCGGCTGGAGAGCCCGCGCGCCGTCTACGCCCTGTTCCCCAACGTGCTCACCGCCGTGGTGGGTGTGCTGTCGCTGGCGCTGCTGGCGGTGCTCGGCCTGCTGGCGCACGACATCCGCCGCCGCCAGCAGGCCGAGCACGAACTCGCCGACGCGCTGGCGTTCCGCAAGGCCATGGAGGACTCGCTGGTCACCGGGCTGCGTGCGCGCGGCATGGACGGCCGTGTCACCTACGTCAACCCGGCGTTCTGCCAGATGGTGGGTTACAGCGCCGAGCAGCTGATCGGCAGCGGTTTCCCGGCACCCTGGTGGCCACCCGAACTGGTGGACGAATACCAGCAGCGACAGGCCGTGCGCCTGGCCGGGCACGACCTGCCGCGCGAGGGCTGGGAATCGGTCTTCCAGCGCAGCGACGGCACGCGTTTCCCGGTGCTGATCATCGAAGCACCGCTGATCGACGCCCAGGGCGTGCAGACCGGCTGGATGAGCGCCATCCTGGACCTGACCGAACAGCGCCGCGTGGAAGAACTCAACCGTGCCAGCCAGGACCGCCTGCAGGCCACCGCGCGCCTGGCCACCGTGGGCGAGATGGCCTCGCTGCTCAGCCACGAACTCAACCAGCCGCTGGCCGCGATTTCGAGCTACGCCACCGGCACGCTCAACCTGCTGGACGGCGCGGCCAGCGACTTGCGCCCGGGCGAGCTGCACCAGGCCATGCGCCGCATTGGCGAGCAGGCCGAACGCGCGGGACGCGTCATCAAGAGCGTGGCCGACTTCGTGCGCCGGCGTGAGCAGGTGCGCGAGCCGGTGGCCCCGCAGAGCCTGTTCGACGCCATCGCGCCGTTGCTGGGCCTGCAGGCCAAGAAGCTGGGCATCCGCGTGCACACCGAGATCTCGCCGGGATTGCCCGCGGTGCAGTGCGACCGCACCATGGTCGAGCAGGTGCTGCTGAACCTGGCGCGCAATGGCATGCAAGCCATGCCGGACGGCGACCCGCCCGCTCGCTCGGGGCTGCGCGTGCTCACCCTGAGCGCGCGCCAGCAGCGCCTGAGCGCCCGCACCGACGCCAGTGGCGCACCGCGCAAGGCCTGGGTGGAGTTCGCCGTCACCGACCACGGCCAGGGCCTGGCCGACGAGGTGCGGGACAAACTGTTCACCCCCTTCTTCACCACCAAGGCCGAAGGCATGGGCCTGGGCCTGAGCCTGTGTCGCACCGTGGTGGAACAGCACGGCGGCGCGCTGGTGCACGAGGCGGCTCAGCCCCGCGGCACCACCTTCCGGTTCACGTTACCGGTGGCCTAACGCCCCCTCGCGCCGCCTGCGGCGTCACCCCCCAGGGGACGATGCGAGTGGCCCGGCAAAGCCGGTTCCACCGTATCCTCGAAGCAGACACATCGCGCCGGAAGGGAAGTTGATCCAGTGGCACCGCGGAACCGGCTTTGCCGGGCCGCCAGTGCCGCCCCCTTGGGGGTGACGCCGCAGGCGGCGCGGGGGGAGTCCCGTCCCGCGGCGCGGGGGGAGGCACAATCCGTTCATGACGCAGTACCCCGACGCCAAGGTCTTTCTCGTCGATGATGATGTGGGCGTGCGCGAGGCGCTGGCCTGGTTGCTGCGCACGCGGCGCCTGCTCAGCGAAGGCTTCGACAGCGCCGACACCTTTCTGGACGAAATCGCCCGCTGGGACGATGCGCCCGACGTGCCCTGCTGCCTGCTGCTGGATGTGCGCATGCCCGGCACCAGCGGCCTGGCCCTGTTCGAACACCTGCTCACCCTGCCCTGGCGGGCTGCCATGCCGGTGATCTTTCTGTCGGGCCATGCCGACGTGCCCACCGCGGTGGACGCGGTCAAGCGCGGCGCCTTCGACTTCTGCGAAAAGCCGTTTTCCGACAACGCGCTGGTGGACCGGGTGGAGCAGGCGCTGCACCAGTCGGCCCAGGTGCAGGCCCAGCGGCAGGCCCAGCGCAACATGCAGCAGCGGCTGGACAGCCTGACCGATCGCGAGCGCGATGTGATGCGGCTGGTGGTCGGCGGCCTGCCGAACAAACTGGTGGCCGATCAGCTCAACATCAGCGTGCGCACGGTGGAAGTGCACCGCGCGCGCGTGTTCGACAAGATGGGTGTGAAGTCGGCCGTGGAGCTGGCCAACGTCCTGCGCCAGGCGTGAAAGCCACGCCCGGGCAGCCGTTCAGCGTTTGTCTGCCGGGTCGTCGGTCTCGCGGCGCGCTTCTTCCGGCAGTTCGCCCTTCTCGCGGCCAGAGAACATGGTCCACCACACGATGAACACCAGCAACACCAGCGCGCCCAGCGCTTCGAGCAAGAGCAAAGACATGAGCGTTTGGAACCGTGAAAAACAGTTGGATGGAAGCCGGCAGCGCGCCGTGCGGGCCAGCCGTCTGGCGCTGGCGGCGCTGATTGTAGGCAGCCTGGCCGCCTGTGCCATCGACCCCTACACATACCCACAACCCGCGCCGGTGGTCACCGCGCCCGCGGACGACGGCCCCCTGCCGCCGGCCCTGCAGCGCGGCAAGAGCCGCTGGACACCGGTGCGCTGGGCCGAGCTGCCCGGCTGGGGCCAGGACAGTTTGCACGAAGCGTGGAACGCCTGGCTCAAAGGTTGCGAACGCCCTGCCCCGGCCGGCATGCCCGGCCAGGGCGCCTTGTGCGCCGAAGTGCGGCAGCTGGCCATCGGCACCCCACAAGAGCAGCAGGCCTGGGTGGTGCGGCGCTTCCAGCCCTACCGCGTCACCGAAACAGACGGCACCGTGCCACAGGGTCTGCTGACCGGTTACTACGAACCCATCCTGCCCGCCAGCCGGGTGGCCACCGCCACCCACCGCACGCCGCTGTACGGGCCTCCCGCAGGTCTGGCCAGCGGGCAGCGCTGGTTCAGCCGGCAGGAGATCGACACCCTGCCCGCCGCCCAGACGGCCTTGCAGGGCCGGGCCGTCGCCTGGCTGGCCGATCCGGTGGACGCACTGGTGCTGCAGATCCAGGGCTCGGGCCGGCTCAACCTGGGCGAGGCCGACGGCACCCAGCGCCAGGTGCGCGTGGCCTTTGCCGGCCACAACGGTCACCCCTACCAGAGCGTGGGCCGCTGGCTGCTGGACCAGGGGGCGATCCGCGAAGGCTCGTGGGACGCCATCCGGGCCTGGGTGCGCGCCAACCCGGGCCGCGTCAACGAGATGCTGTGGAGCAATCCGCGCACCGTGTTCTTCCGCGAGGAAGTGCTCACCGACCTGGATGCGCGTTTCGGACCCAAAGGCGCCCAGGGCGTGGCGCTGACCCCGGGACGCTCCATCGCCGTGGACCCGCTGAGCATCCCCTATGGCACCCCGGTCTGGCTGGCCACGCAGGGCCCTGCGCTCAACCTGCAGAAGCTGGTCATGGCGCAGGATACCGGCGGTGCCATCGTCGGCGCGGTGCGGGCCGACCTGTTCACCGGCTGGGGCGTCTGGACCGACCCCGCCTACACCGTGGCCGCCTCGCTCAAGCAGCCGCTGCAGCTGTGGGTGTTCTGGCCGCGTTAGTGGACACCGATCACCCCCTGGGTGCCAGCCAGCCAGATACAAAAGCGGGTGCCTTGGCCGGGCGCCGTGCACAGGTGCAGGGTGGCATCGTGGTCGCGCAGGATGCCGTGCACCACGGCCAGGCCCAGGCCGGTGCCTTTCTGGGCGGCTTTGGTGGTGAAGAAGGGTTCGAAGATGCGGTGGGCCACGTCAGCCTGCATGCCGTCGCCGTTGTCGCTCACCTCCAGCAGCAGGCCGGGCGTGCCGCCCGGCTGGGCCGAGCGCAGCACCTCCATGCCGTGGGGCGGTGTGGCGGGGGGGCCGTCCAGGGCGCAGGCGCGCACTTCCACCAGCGCCTGGGATTGGCTGCCGCAGGCCTGCACGGCGTTGGTCACCAGGTTGAGCAGGACTTGCTGCATCTGGGTGACGTTGATCATGACGTTGGGCAGGGGCTCCTGGACGTTGACCTGCAGCCGCAGCGCGGGGGGCAGGGTGGTTTTGACCAGGCCCTGCAGCTCCCAAAGCAGCGGTCCGATGGCCGCGGGTTCGCGCAGCTCTTCCTGGTGCCGCGCGAAGGTCAGGATCTGCTGGGTGAGGGCGCGTGCGCGGCGCCCGGCTTTCTGGATCTCCAGCAGGCTGGTGAGGGCCGGGCTGTCGGGGGCGGTGTCTTCGATGGCCAGCCCCACGTTGCCCAGGATCGCGGCGACGATGTTGTTGAAGTCGTGTGCGATGCCGCCGGCCAGGGTGCCCAGGGCTTCCATCTTCTGCATGTCGCGCAGCCGGGTTTCGAGTTGTCGGCGGGTGGCTTCACCCTGCCGGCGTTCGCTGAGGTCGAAGTCGATGCAGAAGAACTCGGGGGGGTAGCCGGGGCGCTGCAGCAGCACGTGCCCGGAATGCACATGGACCGGTCGGCCCAGCTTGTCCTGGAGTTCCAGTTCGGCCGAAGGGATGGCCCGTCCGGTGGTCATCATGTCCGAAGTGGCCTGGATCACGAGGTCGCGCATGGCGGCCGGGATGATCAGGTCCAGCAGACTGGTGCCGATCGCTTCGGCCGCGCTGTAGCCGTACAGCTGCTCCGAGGCGGTGTTCCAGAAGCGGCAGATCAGGTGGTGGTCGTAGCCCTGGACCGCGATGTTCGGGATGGCGTCGATCAGGTCGCGAAAACGCTCGTCGCTGGCGTGGCGGGCGGCGGGATCGGGTGCGGGTGGCGGATGGGGCACGGCGGTTGACCGGTGTCTGCGCCAGAGCGGTGACCGCCCGGCGCTGCATGCCATCCTAAGCCTGTTGGTGACAGAAAGTAAGTCCCGGCGCCCGCCACGGGTTTACAGCGCCATCGGTTCGGTGCGCACCGACCCCGCCCACACCGTGGCCGCCTCGCTCAAGCAGCCCCGGCAGCGGTGGGCGCTCTGGCCGCGCTGGCTAGAACTTGCGCGGGACAAAGCCGGACCCCAGTTCTCACAGTGCGGTCAACTCGGTGCGCACGGGCCAAGCGAGGGCACCGACATCACCCACCGAACCTGCAGGCTGAAACTCGTGTTGAAGCACCAAGGTGTAAACGCCCTGACGGTCACCGCACAAGCGATAACCGCTCCCCTGAGCGGTGATCACCACAGCGTCGCCTCCCACGGCCTGGACGTTCCAGGCTGTGCCGGGTCCGATGTGCTTCTGAAGGTCCAGGCAGAAACCTTGTCGCATGTTGGTGCTCACCACCAGCCGCTGTTCGGCGCGCAGCCGATCGTCAACCGCTGCCTCCAGCGAGATCGGGTGCAGGTCTTGCAGCACGCGTACCACCGGGGGAATCACCACCCGGATGCGCACGGTGGCACTGGCGCTACCGCCATGGATGCCCAGACTGCTCTCGGCTTGTGAGGTCAAGGGTGAAAACAGCAGGCAAAGGCCGGCCATCAACGAAAGATGAAGTTGGCGCAGGGTGCTCATGCTCCCTGTATCGGCCAGTCTGGCCAGCGCTTGAGCGCCTACCCGAAGCGTTGGCGGGTGCCCGGGATCCGCTCAGTTACCGATGCGGTAACCAGGGCATGCTGAACAGCAACCTTCAAGGCAGCGTGGCTTGCACCTTGAAAGCGCCATCGTCCCAGTCCAGGGAACCCTGTATGTTCAACGGATACTTCATGGTGGGCGCCGCGCCTGAGGCGGGTGCCTTGGGGCTGAGTGTCAGAACCCGCGTTTGCCCCGGCAGGATGGGCGCGCCATCTGGGACCAGTTCCAGCCGCTGACCATTGCTGTCGGTGGCGTCCAGCGCACCGTCCAGCCGTCCGTGAGCATCACCGTTGTTGCGCACGGTCACCACCGGCTGGCGCTGGGCGCGCACGCTGTCAGAGCCCAAGCGCAGCAATTCCAGCTGTGGCTTGGCACCGCCAACAGCCAGATACACCGTCACCGCAATGCGGCCGCTCACCGGCAAGCTCAGACTGGCACCGCCGCTGTTGATGATGGCTTGCTGCGCTGGCTCAATGCCTTCAATGGCGATCATGAAGCGGCACTCCCTGCGCGGAGCGTCAGCGGGTACGTCGATCTGAAAGCGAAAAGGGACATTGGCTCGTGCGGCCACCTGGCGGGTGCGCCGCTCCAGCGTCACCCATGGGCGGCAACTGCCGGGCAGCAATTCATCGTGGAATTTCAACTCGCCCTTGTCGGACAGCGTCCAGTCCATGGTGCGAAACGACAGTGCGCTGACTTGTCCACCCACGTTGTAGATCTGGATCGACTGGCCTACCCGCTGCCCGGCCTTGCCCACCAACTCGGTGCGCGAAGGCGAAACGGCCACTTCAAACGGCGCTGCCTGAGCAGTCACGGCAACCGAAGCCAAGGCGGCCCAACACACAAGGCGCGCGGCCATCTGGCGGGCGTTCAAGTTCTGTAGCGGGTGACAACTTCGAAAAATGTTCATGGCAGTCAAGCTTCAGGGAGCGCTGGCCGAAAACGTGATCTGGCCGCTGTAGTTCCCAGCCACAGGAGAGGTCACGGGCACATAGCTGAAAGACCAGTTGGCGGTGCGGTAGGTCAGCAGCGTCGGTGCGGCGGCCGTACCCGGGCCACCCAGGGCCACATTCACGGCCGGTCCCGTTCCCGTGTCCGGTACGACCGGCGCGGGCAACTGCGCCGCGTTGCTGGACGTGATGCCAATTTCCGACATGGGAATGATGAAGCTGCCGTTGGTCAGCGGGGCACTGACCTGGGCCGTGATGCGAACCTGCCCCGCATTGCTGCGCACTTCCACGGGCAAGCTGGTCGTGACGGGTGTGGCATACCCGGGTACGGTCCCATTCCAGTTCACCGCCTGGTTGTTGCCGTTCACGGTTGTCGTGGGTACGCCTGGAATGCTCATGGGTCCCAGCCCGAACGACAGGTTGTTCACCGATCCACTGGCCGCAGGTCCGGTGCCGGAGGCGCCTCCGGCATGGGCGCTGCCATTGCCCACACGCAGATACACCATGCGGTCGATGTTGATGGTGAAGTCGAGCCTCGCAGCGGTGGTTCGGGTTCCCGTGCCTGTGTTGGTGGTTTCTTCAGCTTGGCCGGTCGTTGCCACCAGACCGCTTGTCAGCCAAGCGGCGACGAGCCAGAAACGGCAAGCGCCTCGGCCGAACAAGCTGTTGCAGGAGGTTGCGGACCTCATGGCAGCAACTCCAGCTCAAACGCGGGCTCCACGCCAAAGTTGCCGCCGGACCAATCGCCCATGGCCGCGACATCCAGGCGCATACCCAGTTCAATGGCCAGCAAGGTGAATGCTTGCTCGATCACGCCGCTCCAGAGGGAGTGGCGTTGCCCAGGGATCACCTGGCCGCTGAGCGTACCGTCCAGTCCGCGCCAGTGGTAGGTGAGGCCCGATGGGTTGCGCAGGCCGGGCACTTGTGGTGGGAGCAACAAATCGATGCGGACGCGACGACCGGTAAAAGCCGCCGTGGACAGGCGGAATTCGACCCGTCCGAAGTGGGCATGGGCCTGCTGCGCAAAAGGGTTCAGAGCGAAAGGCTGACCCTTTTCGTCGAGCACCTGCAGCGCCGCCACTTGCTGACGCGGTGAAGCCGAACTGTCCAGCCGGTGTTGTGCCTGCGCTTGACATGCAGCGAACACCACAGCCGAGGCCACGGCCCTGTGCAGCCAGTTGCACCACGTGTTCATTGGATGCTGGCGGTGAACACAACCCGCCCCCTGTACTGCCCGGCTGGGTACAGCGTGGCATTGTTGTAAGTGAAGACCAGGGTATTGGCCATCTCGACGGTCCCACCGGTGCAACAACTGAAGTTGGACAGGTTTTGGGTCGCAGTGCCGTTGAACGAACCGTTTTGAATGTCGAAGGTGGTGAAGTTTGACTTTTCGTGCGCCACCCAACTGACGGTATTGAACGGAATGACCGTGCTGCCACAGCCGGTGGCACCCACGCAAGCCAGTCCCGCGGCTGAATTCACCGACAAGGTCAGTATCTGATTGCCACTGGCCCACTGTCCCCGCATGCGCACACGCACGCCCCCGGTGGGTGTGGTGGCCGGAGTTCCCGCGTCGGGTACGCCTTGAACCGGCAGGGGGCTGGGGCTGGTGTTGGCGCCTGTCACGTTGAAGGTGACGTTGTTGATGGTTCCGCCTGCCGCGCCCACTTGCAACTGAATGAACCGGGGGGAGGCAAATGGCAAGAACGTGAAAACCGCCCCGGCCTGGCTGGTGGCCAGCAGGCCGGCCACCAGCACACCCACCCGCCAGCGGCGGGTGGATGCTGTGTGTTTCAGGCTGGGGTGTCGGGCCGTCATGTCGACGTTAGCTTACAGCGCCGTGGCGGTGTAAGTGACCACCTGGGTATGAGAGCCGGCAGCAGCATTGGCCAGACCAGCTGCGCTCAGGCTGTAGGCCCAGGTAGAAGAAACCACGGTGTTTCGGGCGAACGTGGTGGGTGTGAAGGTGCCGGTGTTGGCGCCGGGGTGTGCCAGGGTTCCGGTTCCGCCGTTGGTCACCAGAATGTCCGCTGCCGTGAGGCCGCTGGCCGCCGGGAAGGCAGTGGTCACAGCACCGGTCACGTTGCCACCGCCTGCCGAGTTGGTCCACGCAAAAGCGGTGAGTGTTGCGGGGGTCGCCGTGGCGGCCATGATGGGTGCGGTACCGTCCCAACCCGATGCCTGGCTGTTGCCCGCTGCCAGCGGCGACGCAACGCCCCCGGGAATGCCCGGTGTGGGCTGTACAGCCAGGGTCACCGTGTCAACGGTCCCAGCGTTGCTGCCCACGCGCAGCAGGATCAGGGTGGGCACGGTCACGTTGATGTTGACGCGTGCTGTCGCGGTGGCACCAGCGGCACCCGCTGCGTTGTACCCGTAGGTGCTTTCGGCCTGCAGAGTCGGGCTGACCAGCAGCATGGCGGCGCCGGCGGCGGTGGCGAGCAGTTTGAACGAAGTTTTCATGGGAAGCTCCTGTAAGAAGGATGGAACAAAAAAGAAAGGGATTCAGCACGGAAATCGTGGGGGGTCGGCGTTGCGGTGCTGGCGCTCCGCCGTCCTGGAGGTCGAACGTCAGGATGGGGCTGGGCGCATGGGCAGGGCTTTCATCTGCGTCGTCATTCGTTGGTCTTCACCACGGCCAGCGGTGCGATGGCCTCGCCGCGCAGGGGTACGTCCACACTGGTCTGGCTTTGCGGGCCTTCACCCCAGGGCAGGGGCACAGACTCCGGGCGCAGGCTCAGGCGCTGCGTTCCCGTGGCCACCAACGAGAAGGTGTAACGCCCGCGGTCGTCGGTGACCACGCGCGAACGCTGATTCAGCAAGACCTCCACACCGGGCACACCGGCCTCGTCGGCTTGCTGCACGCCGTCGCGGTTGCTGTCGAAGAACACCACGCCGCTGATGCGGCCGGCGCCAGCGCCCTGGGCGCCGCGCAGGCCAAAGCCGTACGGCTGACCTTGCTGGGCTTCGTAGCGCAGAAACACCAGGGCGGTTTTGTCGTTGCTGCGGCTCACGGTGGCGGTGCCGGGCAGCAGACCGGCGCCGTTGATGTTGACCACGGCCTGGTTCAGCATCACGGATGCGCCGAGCGTCCAGCTTGGGGTCAGGCGCTTTTCGGTTTGCAGCGCCCCCGACAGGCCGCGGCTGGTGGCCAGGTTGCCCGAGCGTGATGTGTAGCGCAGGTGGGTGCTGAGGTTCCAGTCCGATTCGATCCAGGTTTGCCAGGTCAGGCCAGCCGTGGGGTAGGTCTGGGTGTCGCCCGCGCTGCGGTCGCGTGCCCAGCCCAGGGTGGTGCGCAGAACATCGCTCTGCAGGCTGCCGGGTTGGCGGCGCAGCCAGTCTTGTTCCCATTCCACCTCTTCGCCGGTGGCGCTCGGTGCGTTGCTCACCAGCGCCTGGTTGCGACGCACAGTCAGGCGCAACCGGCTGTCTCCCCAGTCGCTCCAGCGGTCTTGGTACGACACGCTGCCGTAGCTGCTGCGCTGTCCGGTGGTACCACCAACCAGGTTGTTTGTGCGTTGAAGGCTGTGCTGCAGGTAACCGCCCCAGCTGCTGTTGCGGTTGATGCGGTATTGCCAGTTGGCGTTGACCCCGGTTCGCGTGAAGCCGCTACCGAATGTGCTTTCGGCGGGCTGGTGCTCGTGGTCAATGCCAAAGCCCCAGTTCAGGCGGCTTTCGCTGTGGTCCATGCGCCAGAACACGCCCCGCGCCCCGTCGGCCACCCACTGGTCGCCAAAGCGCAGCCGGGGCTGGGTGCTGTAGAGACCGGCTTCGTGCCGGAAACGGCCCGTGCGCAGCCCGCCTTCAAAGTAATAGCCTTGAGCGTTGTGGCGATCGCCGGTGTCCACCTGGCTCTCGCTGTGCAGCAGGGTCAGGCGATAGCGCCGGTCGCCATCGCTGTCGAGCGTGTAGCCACGGCCCACGGTGGCCGCCAGGCTGGTGGTGCGCGCATTGGGCACAACCCCGGTGCCTGTGCCCACGAAGGGCCATGGCGTGTCGGTGGCGCGGTTCACTTGGACTGCCGCGTAATGCAGGTCATCAAAGCGGTGGGTGTAACCGGCCCAAGCCAGCTCGCCCTGGGTGCGCTCAAAGCCGGGGTACGGGCCGCCAGCGAGCTGGCCGCGCTGGCCCAAACCGGCGCGCACGTCGAATTCTTCTGCAAACACCCGCACACTGGCGCCGCGGACAGTGCTGTTGCCCAGGGACAGGCGTTGGCCCCGGCTCAGTCCGTCGGTGACTTCGCTCGCCAGGTCGCCCAGGGCGCTGTCGGCAAACACGAACGGCGTGACGGGGAATCCCTGATTCCGCAACGTGAGACGGCCGCTCTGGCGCTCTTGCGTTGGTTGATAAAACGGCGTGCTGCTGCCGTTGCCGCCGTTCTGGCTTTGCCGCCGCGTGTCGGCTTGCAATATCCATTCACCGTGGTTGAGGCTTTCCTCGCGGTATTCGAGGCGGACGCCGGCCTCGGTGTTCGACCGGGCTTGAAGGCCGGACTGCTCCTGCTCGTTCCAGCCCAGACGGCCTTCAATCAGCCAGGCGCGCAAGCCGGCGGGCGGCTGCGGGGGCGGAGTCTCCGCATCCTGGGCGGTTCCCGTGCTGTTTTCTTCCATCACGCGGTCGGTGTAGGCCGGCGGCTGGTTTTTCAGGATCTCTCTCAGCCGTTCCTGCTCTGCTTGAAAGCGGTCTAGCGGCTGGATCTGAGCCAGTATTTCGGGGGCGTCCACCTGGGTGTTTTCGCTCGCCCCAGTCACCGCTGGCGCCATGGCGCACAAGAAACCGCACACAGCCCACGGCGAACCCGCAGTCGAGCGGGCTTTCGGCAGTAGGAAGGTCGGCAGGGCACGCATGGGAGGAGGCAAGTCGTACTTTTGAATGAGGCCAGTTGGGACAGCTTTGCCCAACGGAGGTTCAATCGTATCGGCTTCCTCCATTTTTCTTGTGTGCGAATCCGTGCAAATTCAACGACTTGCGCCCAATTCATGCCTTGGCGGTTGAGTTCGGATGATGGGCGGTACACAAAAACCTCAAGTTCTGTGACCGATTGCCGTGTGTAGGCCTTTGGATATCAAATGGCCTAACGGCAGCGCTCCGGCGGACTTGACCTCTCCCAGCGAGAAGCTGGTGTGCAGGTCTTTCACGTTGGGCAGGTGGATCAGCACCTCGCGCGCGAAGCGGCTGAACTCGGCCAGGTCGGGGCAGACCACCTGCAGCTCGAAGGTGCCGGAGCCGCTGATGTAGTGGCAGCTCACGATCTGCGGGATTTTCTGGATCGCCTGCTCCATCTGCCCCAGGGCGTCGCCGCTGTTGCGCTCGGCGTCCAGGCGCACGAAGGCCAGCACGCCCAGGCCGATCTTGTCGCGGTTGAGTTCTGCCCGGTAGCCGGTGATGAAGCCGGCTTCTTCCAGCGCGCGCACGCGGCGCCAGCAGGGCGCGGCCGACAGGCCTACGCGGTTGGCCAGTTCGGCGTTGGTCAGGCGGCCGTCGGTCTGCAGTTCGTTCAGGATGGCGATATCGAACTTGTCGAGTGTTTCCATGATTGGCAAATTGGAGAAAGAATCTTTCTCAAGTGTCGCGAAACTGGGCATGAAAAGCAAACACCTGTCGGCGCTCGGGCCATACACTGAGCGGCACACTGGAGCCGTTCGAACGGGTCGGATGCCAGTTGAAAACGCCCACAAGGCGTTCCCCCACCCACAGCAGGAGACAACAAGATGAACGCCCCTTTGCCCGAGCACATCCGCCGCGCGCTCGAAACCGTCACCCTCGACGACAAGTACACCCTGGACCACGGCCGCGCCTTCATGAGCGGCGTGCAGGCCCTGGTGAAGCTGCCCATGCTGCAGCGCCAGCGCGACGCGCTGGTGGGCAAGAACACGGCCGGCTTCATCAGCGGTTACCGCGGCTCGCCGCTGGGCGGCTATGACCAGGCACTGCAGAAGGCGGCCCCGCACCTGAAGGCGCAGAACGTCGTGTTCCAGCCCGGGGTGAACGAGGAGCTGGCCGCGACCGCGCTCTGGGGCACGCAGCAGCTGGGCTTTGCGCCGCCCGGCACGAACAAGTTCGACGGTGTGTTCGGCATCTGGTACGGCAAGGGCCCGGGCGTGGACCGCTGCTCCGATGTGTTCAAGCACGCCAACATGGCCGGCACCACGCCCTGGGGCGGCGTGATCGCGGTGGCCGGCGACGACCACGTGGCCAAGAGTTCCACCGCCGCGCACCAGAGCGACCACATCTTCAAGGCCTGCGGCCTGCCGGTGTTCTTCCCGTCCACGGTGCAGGACATCCTGGACCTGGGCCTGCACGCTTTCGCCATGAGCCGCTTCTCCGGCGTCTGGGCTGGCATGAAGACCATCCAGGAAATCGTCGAGTCCAGCGCCACGGCCATGATCGACCCGGAGCGGGTACAGATCGTGATCCCCGAGTTCGACATGCCGCCGGGCGGCGTGCACATCCGCTGGCCCGACCACGCGCTGGACCAGGAGGCGCGCCTCTTTGACTACAAGTGGTACGCGGCGCTGGCCTACATCCGCGCCAACAAGCTCAACCACAACGTGGTCGCCGGCCCGAACGACCGCTTCGGCATCATCGCCAGCGGCAAGGCCTTCAACGATACGCGCCAGGCCCTGCTGGACCTGGGTCTGGACGACGCCACCTGCCGCCGCATCGGCCTGCGCCTGCACAAGGTCAATGTGGTCTGGCCGCTGGAAGCGCAGACCACGCGCGAGTTCGCCACCGGCCTGCGCGAGATCCTGGTGGTGGAAGAAAAGCGCCAGGTCATCGAATACCAGCTCAAGGAAGAGCTCTACAACTGGCGCGCCGACGTGCGCCCGCACGTGCTGGGCAAGTTCGACGAGGTCGAGGGCGACTTCACCGGTGGCGAATGGTCCATGCCCAACCCCAGCGCCCACACCCTGTTGCGCGCCAACGCCGACCTGTCGCCGGCCATCATCGCCCGCGCCGTGGCCCGGCGCCTGCGCAAGCTCGGCCTGCCCGAGGACGTGCAGGCGCGCATCGACACGCAGCTGGCCATCTACACCGCGCAAGAGCAGTCCATGCAGACCCTGCTGACCAAGGGCGTGGAAGGCGCTGAGCGCCAGCCCTGGTTCTGCTCGGGCTGCCCGCACAACACCAGCACCAAGGTGCCCGAAGGCTCGCGCGCCATGGCCGGCATCGGCTGCCATTTCATGACGATCTGGATGGACCGCGCCACCGTGGGCTTCACCCAGATGGGCGGCGAGGGCGTGCCGTGGGTCGGCCAGCAGCCGTTCAGCAAAGACCAGCACATGTTCGCCAACCTGGGCGACGGCACGTACTTCCACAGCGGCATCCTGGCCATCCGCCAGAGCATCGCCGCTGGCGTGAACATCACTTACAAGCTGCTCTACAACGACGCCGTCGCCATGACCGGCGGCCAGCAGGTCGGCGAGCGGCCCGAAGGCCACAGCGTGGTGCAGATCGCGCAGAGCATGCGCGCCGAGGGCGCCGTCAAAATCACCATCGTCACCGACGAGCCGGAGAAGTACGCCAGCGTCAGCGGGCTGCCGAGCGGCATCGCGATCCAGCACCGCGACACGCTGGACGCGGTGCAACGCGAGTTCCGCGAGATCCAAGGCACGACGGTCATCATCTACGACCAGACCTGTGCCACCGAAAAGCGCCGCCGCCGCAAGCGCGGCACCATGGTCGAGCCGACCGAGCGCGTGGTCATCAACGAGCTGGTGTGTGAGGGCTGCGGCGACTGCGGCGTGCAGAGCAACTGCCTCTCCGTCGAGCCGCTGGAAACCGAGTTCGGCCGCAAACGCCAGATCAACCAGAGCACCTGCAACAAGGACTTTTCTTGCGTCAAGGGCTTCTGCCCGAGCTTCGTCACGGTGGACGGCGGGCAGCTGCGCAAGAAGAAGGCGGACAGCAAGGCCGGGTGGACCGGCGGTGCGTTGCCTGAGCCGAAACAGCCGCTACTGAAGGACGAGGCCTGGGGCATCATCGTCGCGGGCGTCGGCGGTACCGGCGTCATCACCATCGGCCAGCTGCTGGGCATGGCCGCGCACATTGAAGGCAAGGGCATCGTCACGCAGGACGCGGCTGGCCTGGCGCAAAAGGGCGGCGCGACCTGGAGCCACGTGCTGATCGGCGCGCACCAGGACGTGATCCGCACCACGCGGGTGTCGGCCGCTTCGGCCGACCTGATCATCGGCTGCGACCCCATCGTGGCGGCGCACAAGGAAAGCTGGCAGCGCCTGCGCGCCGGCCGCAGCCACGTGGCGCTCAACGCCAGCGCCACGCCCACGGCCGCCTTCGTCAAAAACCCGGACTGGCAGAACCCCGCGCAGGCCTGCGTGGACGCGCTGACCCAGAGCCTGGGCGCCGATGCGGTGGGCACCTTCGATGCCGAGACCGCAGCGTCCAGGCTGATGGGCGACAGCATCTACACCAACCCCATGATGCTGGGCTACGCTTGGCAGCGCGGCTGGGTGCCGCTGGGCCTGACGGCGCTGATGCGCGCGATCGAGCTCAACGCGGTGCAGGTGGAGAAGAACAAGCAGGCTTTCGAATGGGGTCGCCGCGCTGCACACGACCCGAAGGCGATGGCCGTGCTGCTCAACCCGGTGGGCGAGAACGTGGTTCGCTTCCACAAGCGCGAGACGGTGGACAGCCTGGTGGCGCGCCGGGTCGAGTTCCTGACTGCGTACCAGAACGCCGCCTACGCGGGCGAATACGAGGTGTTCGTGCGCCGCGTGCAGGACGCCGAGGCGAAGCTGGGCAAGACCGCGCTGACCGAGGCCGTGGCGCGCTACCTGTTCAAGCTCATGGCCTACAAGGACGAGTACGAGGTGGCCCGCCTGCACAGCGACCCGGCCTTCCACGCCAAACTCGCCGCGCAGTTCGAGGGCGACTTCAAGCTGCACGTGCACCTGGCGCCGCCCTTGATTGCCAAGAAGAACGCCAAAGGTGAGCTGGTCAAGCAGAAGTTCGGCCCGCTGATGTTCACCGGGTTCAAGCTGTTGGCGAAGCTCAAGGGCCTTCGCGGCACGGCGCTGGACATCTTCGGCCGCACCGAAGAGCGCCGCACCGAGCGCGCCCTGATCGGCGAGTACAGAGCCAGCATCGAAGGGCTGTTGCGTGGCCTGGACGCTGGCAACCACTCATTGGCGGTGGACATTGCCCGCATTCCCGAGCAGATCAAGGGCTTTGGTCACGTCAAGGAACGCAACCTGGCCGCTGCGCGCCAGCGCTGGCAGGCGCTGCAGGCCCGCTGGGCGGCGGGCGATGCGGCCGAGGCGGCCGGGGACGCCACGGCTCAGAGGGCGGTCAACGTCCGGTAAGGCAGAGAGCCGGTGCTCAGGCGCTCCCGCACAGCGCCTCGCACCGCCAGGAACGTGCGGGCGGCGCGCGCGCTGCGTTGGCGCAGCAGCCACAAACGGTCGGCGGCAGCTTCAGCCTGGATCACGCAATCGAGCCGGTTGGTCCAGGCGACCGGATGCCACAGGCCGATGGGCGCGAATGCCAGGGCGGCGCGCGTGTCGCTTTCCAGCGCAAACCACTGTTCAATGCGCCGCGCGCGCACGCCGACCCAGTGACGGCGGCCTTCGGCAACGTCCAGCAGCGCGCCATACCAGCCGAGCCAGCGTGCCCCGCTGGTGGATGTGCCGGACTGGCGCACTGTGGTGGTCAGCAGCCGGGCGCCGGCCAGGCGGCGGCCCAGCACCACACGCTCTGGCACCCAGGCCGGCCCCTGGCCGCGCAGCTTTCGCATGGCCAGCCAAGGCATGGCCACGGGCGCCAGCACGGTGGCGACGAGTGCCCCCAACCAGCGGTCAAGGCGGGAAGGCTGGTTCGGCGGGACGTTGGCGGCATCGTCGATGGCATGGGCGTTGTGGACCGGCGCCACCGTTTCCTTGACGGCCTCGGGTGTGGTGGTGGTGAGGTCCCAAGCCTTGCCGATGTATGCGCCCGGCAGACCGACGGCGTGGGACACGACGGCCAGGGGTTCGACCACCACGTCGCGGCTGAGGGTGACGTGCGGTCCGACGTGGGCGTCGGCCCGCACGATGCAACCAGGTCCGATCCAGACCGGACCCTCGATGTGGGCGTGGGGCGAGACGTGGGCCTGTGCACTGGCGTAGCCCCAGGGGTGGGCCGTCCACACATCGGTTTGCAGGGCCAGCAGACTGGCCGCGGGCACCGACGTCTGTGCTCGCATCCAGGCCTGACGGTTCCGAGCGCTGGCGCAGTCTTCGGCCATCACCATGTAGCGGGTGGTCATCCGTTCCAGCAACTGCGCCTCGAGCGCCTGGGCCGTGGCTGTGTGGCTGATGGCCAGCAAGTCGTCGGGGAGCACGCCTGCCCAGCCCTGCCAACCGATGTCGTCTGTGTGGCCTGAGCACATCGCAACCTGCCGATCGCGCGCAACGCGCTCCATGTCCGCCGTGCTCAGCCAGGTGTGTGCCTGGATCAGCAACAGCGGCTGGTCTGCCCTCAGGGTCTCGACCATGGCGCGCAGAGGCTGGTAGGGCTGGTCGGTCCGAGCCGACTGGTGCCAGTGGATGCGCACGCCCCATCGGCGACCGTTGCCGAGTTGATCCCGCAGCGTCTGGGTCGAAGGACCATCGGCCGCTGTCAGCACGTGGATGTCCCGCACCGACCGGGTGGCCAGCTGGGCCACCACGGTTTCAGCGAAGCTCGACGGTCCCAGGGGCATGCTGGCGGCCAGCCGAGGTCCTGTCCCGTCGGCATCCACCGCGTGGGTGGCGAGCAGGATGGCGCTGCTGCCCTCCGGCACTTTGGCAGGTGCCTGGCTGGTGGGGGCTGGCGCCTCGATCTGAGGGGCGCGCCATCCCCCGCGCTGCAGGGCCACGCGGGCCAGAAAGCTGACGTTGCCCAGGAGGTAGCGCTTCCACATGCGGCCAGGTTCCTGCAACAGGCGCCACACCCATTCCAGGCCGGCGTCGCGCATCCACTGCGGCGCGCGCGAAATGCGGCCAGCGACAAAGTCGAACAGCCCGCCCACGCCAATGGCCACGCAAGCGCCCATGGCAGAACCATTGCGCGCAATGAAGCGCTCCTGCATGGGAACGCCCATGGCCACCAGGACCAAGTGTGCTCCGCTCTCCTTGATGTCCTGCGCGATGCTGGCTTCTTCCTCCGCCACGAAGTAGCCGTGCTGAGCGCCCACGATCTCGATCTGGGGCCAGCGCTCGCGCACGACCTCGGCCACGCGCGCCACCACCTGGGGTCGTGCACCCACCAGGTACAGGCGCTGGCGACGCTCGTTCATGGCGGTGCACAGGCGGGGAAAGAAGTCGGTGCCGTTGACGTTCTGGCGGATCGGTGTGCCCAGCCAGTCGCCGGCAATCTTCATGCCGATGCCGTCGGGGAGCGCGAGGGCGCTGGCCGCGAGGTCGCGCCGATAGCCTGGATTGCCCGACGCGATGTTGGCGCAGGCCGGGTTGACAAAACTGACCTGTGCGTGGCGTCCGGCGTCGATCAGGTCCATCACGCGGATCACGGCGTCGTCCATCAGCAGGTTGTCCACCTGCACGTCCAGGATCCGGACCTTGTCGAGCGGTGCGGTGGGGCTGTTTTCGCTTGGGTTCCGCCGTTGGTGCCATGCGCAGAGCAGCAGCAGGCGCGTATCGTGGGCCAGGCCGCGGTTGGCCAGGTAGGCAGCGTCGCTGGCGTCTTCTGTCATGAAATCGACCGAGGTGGCCTGGCGCAATGGGTGCAACCCGGTCAGACCCGGGCGCAGGTGCGCGGCGGGGCCGGCGTGTTCACCGATGCGCCGCGGGCGGGGGCCGACCCAGGCCAGGTCGCCGCGCAGGATGTTGATGAGCGTGGGCCAGTGGCGGGCACCCAGTCGGGTCATCAAGCGTCCGCTGGCGCTGTCGGAAAAACGCCAGCGCAGCAAGGTGAAACCGCGGTGACGGGCGCCGACCAGACGGGTGTGATCACGCTCTGCGGCCACAGTGGCCCAGAGCAGCAAGGGCAGCAGCATCGCCAGCAGCATGACGGCGGCGATGGCCAGCCCGAGGTCCCAGGCGCGCAGGCCGCGCGGCTCCGGGGCGTTGGTCTGGGTGTGTGCTGCTGGCCGATCGAAGGCCAGCGGGGTGTCGGGGCTCATCCAGTCGTTCATGGCGTGTGTTTCCTGCGGGGTGGGGTGTGGGCAACGGTTCAGTACGCGCCGCGGCCAAACAGCACGGCGGGCACGGTGGCGAACAGCAGGCGCAGGTCCAGCGCAATCGAGCGTTCGCGGATGTAGTCCACGTCCATGGCGGCCTGCTTCGGGAACGGGATGTCGGAGCGACCGCTGACCTGCCAGATGCAGGTCAGGCCGGGTGTGACGCTCAGGCGGCGGCGGTCGGCCAGCGTGTAGCGCTCCACCTCGGACACCATGGGCGGACGCGGACCGACCAGCGTCATGTCACCCTGGAGCACGCACAGCAGCTGGGGCAGCTCGTCCATGCTGGTGCGGCGCAGCAGCTTGCCCACGCGGGTGATGCGGGGGTCGTTCTTCATCTTGAAGGTCAGCGAGTTGCCGTGCTGGTTCTGGTGCTCGATCTGCTGGCGGACCGCATCAGAGTCGGTGCGCATCGAGCGGAACTTGGGAAATGCGAACACGCGCCCGTTGAGGCCGACGCGCTTTTGCCAGTAGAGGACCGGACCACCGTCTTCGAGCTTGATGGCCAGCGCCATCAGCACAAACAGGGGCGAGAGCAGCAGCAGTGCCGCTCCCACGGCGAGCAGGTCGAGGGTGCGTTTGAAGGCCACCACGCTCTGGGTGTTCCACCAACGGATCAGCTGCGCGGCGATGGGTTGGGAGGCGCCTTGCAGGTGGCGGGTCGGGTGGCTGGCGGTGAGGCTGAAAGACATGTGAGGCTCCGGTCGGTGTGTTCGAGTGAGCGAATTACATCGGCGCAGGGGCCTGGAGTTGTCACAGGAATGTGAACTGTGTAGGCCGGTCTTGCCGGGCCCGGATTGCCACAGTTCGGCCACACTTTTGAGGTCCTCGGCGTTTCCAATCGCTTCCTGTCAACCCAACCGATGGAGAGCCGCGATGGACATCAAGACCCTGAGCTTCAGCAACGACACCCTGACCGTGCAGCCGGTTTGCGGTGCCCTGGTGGCGCGCAATGCCGCCACGTTTGCCATGGCCGTTCTGCCCCTGTTCCGGTCGGGCCTGCGGCTGGAAATCAATCTGCGCAGCGTGCAGCACATGGATGGGGCTGGCGTGGGTGCGATGCTGACCTGCCGTCACGCCATGCAGCGCCTGGGCTGCACCCTGGTGTTGACCCAGGTGCAAGAGCACCTGAAGCAGGAGCTGGCGGCTTGTGGTCTTCAAGCGCTGCTGGCCCAACCCCAGGACGGGTCGGCACCGATGGCCCTGGCGCATTGATCGCCCGCCCCCCTTCATTGCCCGCTGGAACCCAGAGATGAAACCCGCCACCCCAAAACCCCAGTTGTCCGTCACGGCCGTGTTGCTGCGCCTGTTCCGCAAGCCAGGGCGCAGCGACCTGCTCACCATCCTGCTGATGCTGGGCATCATGTTGGCCATTGGTGCTGCCGCCATCGTGCTCATGGTGCTCACCGCCGGCGCGGCCAACGCCACGCCACTGACCGCAGGCGACCGCGTGCAACTGGTGCTGGAGAATGGTGAGGGCTTTTCTGGCAAGTACCAGATCGATGTGCAGGGTCAGATTGCCCTGCCCTATGCAGGTCCCGTGGCGGTGGCCGGCATGGACACGCTCCAGGCGGCCGAGTCCGTGACCCGGCATCTCGAGGCCAAGGGCCTGTTCCGCCAGGGCGCAGCCCGCACCACCATGCAGGTGCTGTGGTGGGCGCCCCTGAACGTGAAGGTGTCCGGCGAAGTCTTCAACCCGGGCGTGCATCCCGTCAACATGCCCGCCTCGCGCGACCGGAGCATCGAACGCGCGGAAGAGATTCCCGGCGCGTACACGCCCAACCGCAACCTCAGCGATGCGCTCAAGGCAGCGGGCGGCATCACCACCTGGGCCAACCTCGGCCAGATCGTTCTCAAGCGCCGTGGTGAAACCACCATCCATGATGTGCGCCATGTGCTGAGCGGCGCACCGGGCAACGACCCCTCGCTGCAAGAGGGTGACGAAGTGTGGGTGCCTCGCATGGATCAACCCGACCCACGTTATGCGCGTCCGTCGGCCATCACGCCTCCTGGCATCAAGGTCTTTGCGGGCAACATGGTGCAAAGCCAGAACAACGCGCCAGCGGCCAACGCACTCGGTGCCTTGCCCATGGCCTACGGCTCACGTTTTTCACAGGCGGTGGTGGCCGTCAACTGCGCGGGTGGCATCGGCTGGTCCAACGCTTCGCGCATGGCCACCCTGGTGCGCACCCAGCGGCTAAACGGAACCACACAGCGCTGGAACGTGCCCGTTGAACAGCTGCTCAGCGAAGGCCACGACGACATCAACCCGCTGTTGCAGGAAGGCGATGCCGTGGCCTGTTACGACTCGCAAGTCACTGGCTGGCGCGAGGTGTTCCGTGTCCTGACCGAGATCCTGACCCCTTTGTCGATTTTCCGGGGACTTCCATGAGCGATGTGCAAACACTGCGGGCCGTGCCTGCGATCCTGACCTGGGACCTGCTGGGCTGGCTCAAAGGCGCCGATGGCAAACCTCGCCGTCGCCGCTATGTCCTGGTGGCCGCTGTCGGCAGTGCCCTTATCTGGGCCATGGCGGTGGCCGTGGTGGCCCTGGTCCCCCGGGTCTGGGCAGCCAACTACACGCTGATCCTGCCCAGCAGCGATCCGGATGGCCGCGTTTCGCTCACCGAAGTGGGCCAGGCCTATGCCACTGCGCGTTCGACCTACGACGGCAAGAGCCTGGACCCGCGCGTGAACTACCGCCAGATCATGATGAGCGCCGACGTGCTGGACGCCGCCGCCGCGTTGGCCAAGGTACCCGTCGCGTCCTTTGGCACGCCGCGCATCAAGCTGATCGACCAGAGCTCGGTCATCGAGGTGGAACTGCGCGGCGGTTCGGCCCAGGAAGCCCTGCGCAAGGCGCAAGCGGTGCACGATGCGTTTGCCAACCGCCTGGAGGCTTTGCGCGCCGACGAGACCCTCCAGCGCGAGCAGGCCATCGAACAGACCATCGTCAATTCCCGCCACCGTCTGACCCGGGCCCAGCAGGATCTGCTGAAGTTCAAAGTGCAGTCCAGCATCATCTCTGGCAAGCAGCTTGAAGAGGTGGCGCTGATGGTCAGCGAACTCGAACAGAAGGCCGTGGAGGTGCGCCAGCGCCTGGCGGGCGAGTCGGCGCGCATGCAGTCGCTCTCGCGCCAGCTGGGCCTGAGCCCGCAGCAGGCCGGCTGGACGCTGACCTTGCAAGCCGATGCGGTGTTCATGGATGCGTTTCGCCAGTTCGGCGAAGCACAGGCGCAGCTGACCGATGCCGCGCACAAGTGGGGCGATGCCCATCCCAAAGTCCGCGAGTCCATCGGGAAGAGCGCGTCGGCCAGCGAGGCCATGCTCAAGCGCGCTCGCTTGGTCCTGTCGGCGCGTCTGACACAGGCCGATCTGCAGGGCCTGGCCATGATCTTGCAGGACCGCAGCCGCGACACCTTGATCAATGACCTGGTGCGCGTGGCGGCCGAAAGTGCGGCCACCCAGGCCGAACTCGGCGTGATTGAAGCGCAATACGCCACGGCCCGGGCGCGCATGCCGCGCCTGGCCGAAGAAGCCACGCAGCTCAGCGAGCTGGAGCGCAACGTCAGCTTCACCGAAGCGGTGTTCACTGGCCTGGCCGGCAAGACCGACATCGGCAACACCAACATCTATTCGTCCTACCCGCTGGTGCAGACCCTGGTCAGCCCCAGTCTGCCCCGTTCGGTCCAGTCGCCCAAGCCAGTGTTCGTTGCGCTGGGCGCCCTGGGGGCCTCACTGCTGCTGATGGTGGCGCTGTCGCTGGCCTGGCTGAGGGCCAAGCGGTGAAGGCCACCGGACCCGCCGGCGAGAGCGATGTGATCGCACACAGCACCGAAGAGAAGGTGGTGGCGCACTGCATCACCTGGTCGTTTGCCTACTACCTCGTGGGCGGTCTGTACGTGCTGGGCCCCGTGGTGGGCTGGCTGCTGCTGCTGCACGTGGCGCGCCGCGATGGTTTGCGCGATGTGCCAGGCGTGATGTGGGCATGGGTGGTGGGCATGCTGGTGATGCTGGTGGCGGTGGTGGTGGCGCATGCCGACTACCGCATGGGCCTGGGTGCCACCATCAAGTCCACCATTGGCTGGGCCAAGGGCTGGGCGCTGTTGGCCGTGTTCATCCTGATCGGCAGCGGCAACATCCGCATCGAAGTCATGTCGCGTGCCCTGTGCGTGCTGGGGGTGCAGATCCTGTGCCTGCTGCCCGTCCTGGCCCTGGCCTGGGTGGTGGGGTTGCCTGGACATCTCTACATTTCGCCACTGAGCATCGTGGGTGGACCTGGCCCCGAGTACTTCGCGGTGGAGCTTTATGGTTTGAACGCCCAGACCGGCCTGCCGCGTTGGCGCCTGTTTGCCCCCTGGGCGCCGGCCATGGGGCTGCTGATGTCGTGCTTCGTTCTGGTCGCCATGCACGAACAGCAGCGCGTGCTGCGTGCGGCAGGCATTCTGGGCATGCTGATCGCGATCTACGCCTCCGGGTCCCGTCTGGGCCTGATCGCTTTGCCGGTGGTGGCCGTTGTGCTCCTGGTGTGGAAACACCTGGACCGTCCCGTGCTGTACCTGGCGCTGGCGCCGGTGGCCCTGCTGGTTGGCGTGTTCGCCACCTCGCTGCAGACCTTGCTCGAAGACTTCACCGAGCGCTTTCACGGGGCCCGGGCCGATTCGTCTCGCGTGCGCGCAGCCCTCAACCGCATCGCCTTCCAGCGCTGGGAAACCGAAGCCTACTGGTGGGGGCACGGCAACGTGGAGCGCGGGCCGCACCTGGTGGAGTACATGCCCATCGGCTCGCACCACACCTGGTTCGGGCTGCTGTTCGTCAAGGGGGTCGTCGGTGCGCTGGCGCTGGCGGTTCCCATGGCCTGGACCGCCTGGACCTTGCTGCTGGGCGGCCGTGGGAGCAAGGCCGGGGTCAGTGCCTTTGGCATCCTGATGATCCTGGGCCTGTACTCCCTGTCCGAGAACCTGGAGATGCTGGCTTACCTGTATTGGCCCGCCCTGGTCGTTCTGGGCATGGGGCTGCGCGACGTGGCCCGCAGCCGCCGATCCGCCATTTGTTCAACACCGGCCGATGGGTCGGTTCTCCTGCCGGCTTCACCGGTGACACCATGACACTGCGACTCATCAACGCCTACACCTCGGACAACCTGGGTGACGCGGCCATCTACGAAACCCTGGTCCAGCTCGCCGGACCGCTGGGGGCCAGCAGCACGCTTGCTGCCGACAAGGCTCGCCACGTGCGCGGCTTGCTGGGTGAGCAGGCGGTGGCCACGGCGCAAGTCAGTGTGGGGGGTGACATCTTCAACAACGCACGACCGAAGCTGGTCACGCGCCGTTTTCTGCAACTGGTGCAAGAACTCAGGCGGCACGATACGCGGCGCACGTTCGTGTTCGGTCAGGGCTTGCCGTCATCGTGCCAGGGCCTGTCGCTTTCGTGGCTGGCGCACTCGATGGCGCGGCTGAGCAGCGTGACCGTTCGCGACACCCTGAGCCATACACGTTTGAAGGCGGCTGGGGTGCCGGTGCAGCTGGGTTACGACACCGTGTTCGCCTACCAGGTGGGCAACGGTGCTTTCGCGGCCGGCCAGGCCTTGATGGACGAGGCTGGCATGCAGCCCGGTCGCTTGGTCCTGTTCTCCGTGCGTGAGTTCGACGCCATGTACCCGCAAGACAGCGCACTCTTTGAATCGCGCATGGCGGAGCTGATCCGGCAGTTGGTGGCGCGCGGCCACCAGCCGGCGGTGATCATCCAGGCGCAGGCCGGCGGCGCCGACGCCGACCTGGCGGTGGTGCGGCGCCTGCAGGTGGTGTGCCCGCAGCTGCGCGTGCTCGACCCGTTTTCGGTTGCGCGGCTGGGTCACCACCCGCTGGACGCGCTGGTCGGCGCCCTGGGCCTGGCGGCGGGCGTGGTGGCGGTGCGGTACCACACGGCGGTGCTGCGCATGATCCACGGGCGGGCGCCTGTCAACCTGTACTACTCCAGCAAAGGACGCGACCTGGTCGAACGCCTGGGCACGCCGGGCATGGCGCTGGAGCACTTTGACCCGGCGGCGGTGCTGGCGGCGGTTGAAGCGAGCATGGAACAGGCGTGGGATGTGACGCATGTCCGATCAACCGTGCGTGAGCAGTTCGCCGGTGCGCTGGCCCTGGCCCGGGCGGGTTGACCTACCCACGAGAGTTTGCAGTTCCGACACAACTGTTCGGGTCCGTTGCGATGAAATCGAATTCAACTTCAACGCCATCGACGGGAACAGTCCATGTCCACCTTTCAAGCCTCGAATCCGCTGTCGGCCCGCCCGCCGCTCATCAGTGTGGTGATTCCCGCGCGCAACGCGGCGGCCACGCTGGACGCCACCCTGTGGTCGGTTCGCCACCAGACCTATGCACGCTGGGAAGTGGTGGTGGTGGACGACGGGTCGACCGACGCCACCGCCGATGTGGTCGTCCGGCACAGCATTGAAGACGCCCGCATCCGCTGTGTGAAAGGCCATTCCCGGGGCGTGTCGGCGGCGCGCAATCTGGGTACTGCCCTGAGCACCGGTGATCTGCTGGCGTTCCTTGACGCCGACGACCTGTGGCTGCCCGACAAGCTGGCCGCCCACGAAGGGTTCATGGCCGCTGAGCCCCAGGTGGGTATGAGCTTTGATCGCATCCGTTTCGTGGACGCGCATGCGCGACCGACACCGGTCGTTTCCACCACCCGTGTGAGTGGCTTGAACGGTGCCGACCTGCTGCACGAGAACCCGGCCTGCACGACCTCCACCCTGGTGGTGCGGCGCGCAGTGTTCAACCAGCTGGGGGGCTTTGACGAATCCCTGACCCATGCCGAAGACCTCGAGCTGATGATCCGCCTGTGCTCCACCACCGCGTGGCGGCTGGAAGGGCTGGATGCCGTCCATACACACTACCGGGCCAGCGCACAGGGCGCCTCGGCCGGCCTGCAGCGCATGCAGGATGGTTGGGAGCGTGTGATCGACAAGGTACGGCGCTACGCCCCCGACCTGGTGTTGGCGCACGGCCACCATGCCCGTGCGGTGCACCAGCGCTACCTGGCCCGTCGCGCCCTGCGGCTGGGTTTGCCCGCAAACGAAGGCTTGCACTGGTGGCGCCTGGCCTGGCGCAGCAGCCCGTGGGCGCTGGCGCGTCAGCCCTGGCGTTCGCTGGGCACCCTGGTGGGCCTGCTGCTCAGTGCCGTGAGCCAACGCCTGCGCTCCCACCCCCTGTTGATCGGAGGTCAGTCATGAACACCCTTGCTCCGCTGGTGTCGGTCGTCATCCCCGCATTCAACGCGGCCAGGTTCCTGACCGGATCCATCCCTTCGGTGCTGGCACAGACCTGGACCGACTTTGAAGTCATTGTGGTCAACGACGGTTCCACCGATGCAACGGCCGAATGTGTCCAGTCCTTCGAGGACGCCCGCGTGCGCCTGGTGACCCAGACCAACCGGGGACTGGCCGGTGCGCGCAACAGTGGCATCCGCGCGGCGCGTGGCACCTACATCGCTTTCCTTGATGCAGACGATCTCTGGCACCCGGAAAAGCTGGCGAGCCATGTGGCGCACCTGCAATCGCAGCCTGGCGTTGGAGTGAGCTACAGCGCATCGGCGCTGATGGACGACCAAGGGCGTGACATGTACCTAATGCAGAACCCCAAGCTGTACGGCGTGACCGCCCGCGATGTCTTCCTGCGCAACCCGGTGGGCAATGGTTCGGCGCCCGTGATCCGCCGCCAGACGCTGGACGACATTGCGTTCGCGACTCCCACCGGCGCGCCGGGTGAGTGGTGGTATTTCGACGAGCGCTTTCGCCAGTCGGAAGACATCGAATGCTGGTTGCGCATCGCACTGTCCACGTCCTGGCGCTTCGAAGGTCTGGCCCAGCCGCTGACGCGTTACCGCGTCAACGCGGGCGGTCTGTCGGCCGCCCTGGACAAGCAGCACGCCACCTGGGAAGCCGCGGTCGCCAAGGCCCGCGCCATCAACCCCGCCTTTGTGGCGGAACACGAACACGCGGCCCGCGCCTACCAGCTGCGCTACCTGGCGCGGCGCGCCCTGAGCATGGGCGAGTCGCAACGCGGCTGGCAACTGCTGCGCCAGGCCCTGCAAATGCACCCAGGCATGTGGCGCGAAGAGCCGGCGCGCACCGCCATCACCCTGGCCGCGGCCATCGCCATGCGCTGTTTGCCCGGCAACGCCTACAGAGGTCTGTCCGCGCTCGCCAGCCGGGCCGTGGGCTGGCTGCAGCGCCGGCCACGCCTGGCCTGATCCACCCCCTGCTGTCCTTCCCCATTCTCCGGAGCACCCCATGATTCGCAAAGCCATCATCCTTGCCGCGGGTCGCGGCACCCGCCTGCAACCCCTGACCTCCGACCTGCCCAAACCCATGATTCCCCTGCTCGGGCGCCCGGTGATGGCCTACATCATCGAACACCTGGTCGCACAGGGCGTGCGGGAGATCATGGTCAACGTCAGCCACATGGCCGACCAGATCGAGCGCTACTTTGGCGATGGTCGCCACCTGGGGGTGCAGATCGGCTACTCCTACGAGGGCAGCCTGTCCGACGGGCAGCTCGTGCCCGCGCCCCTGGGCTCGGCCGGTGGGCTGCGCAAGATCCAGGACCACGGCGGTTTCATCGACCAGACCACCGTCGTGGTGTGTGGCGACGCGATCGTGGACGTGGACTTGCAGCGCGCCTGGTACGAACACCACCGCAAGGGCGCACTGGCCACCGTGGTCACCAAGCAGGTGGCCGAACACGAGGTGAGCAACTACGGCGTGGTCGTGGCGCGACCCGACGGTTCGGTGGTCTCTTTCCAGGAAAAGCCCCGCGCCAGCGAAGCCCTGTCGCGCGACGCCAGCACCGGCATCTACCTGGTCGAGCCCGGTGTGCTGGATCTGATACCCAGCGGTCAGGTGATGGACATCGGCAGCGAACTGTTTCCGGCGCTGGTCAACCAAGGCCTGCCGTTCTTCCGCCACACGCAGGACTTCCACTGGCTCGACATCGGCCGCGTGAGCGACTACTGGCGCATCATGCAGTCGTTGATGAAGGGCGAGATGCCCAAGGTGCGCATGCCCGGCAAAGAGGTGCGGCCTGGCGTGTTCGTAGGCCTGAATGTCGACGTGCACTGGGACAGCCTGGAGATCAGCGGGCCGGTGTACATCGGCTCCGGTGCGCGTGTGGGACCCGGCGTCAAGATCGAGGGCCCGACCTGGATCGGCAACGGCTGCCGCATCGACGAGGGCGCCACGCTGGCGCGCAGCATCCTGTTCGACTACACCCACATCGGGGCCAACGCCCTGGCCTATGAACGCATCGTCTCGGGCAGCTATTGCGTCAACCGCGATGGCGTCGCGGACCAGGAACCGCTGGCCGGCTGGCGCGGTGACGCGCGCTGCGGTTCGTTGCTGCCGGCGGGCTGGGCCGCATGAGTCCCGGCGATCTGGCCCAGCGCTCGCGCGCCGGCGCGATCTGGTCGGTGGTCAACAGCGGCGCCAAGCACGGCATGGACCTGCTGGTGTTCTTGCTGCTGGCCCGCTGGCTGGCGCCCGAGGCCTTTGGCCTGATGGCGCTGGTGAGCACGGCGATGGTGGTGGCGGTGACGCTGGCCGAGCTGGGTCTGACCGAGGCGCTGGTCCAGCGCAAGCGCCTGCCCGGCGTGGTGGTGGACACGGCTTTCTGGCTGCTGCTGGGTGCCGCGGGTGTGCTGGCCTCCGTGCTGGCCCTGCTCGCGTGGCCGCTGTCACTGGCGTACGGTCAGCCCGATCTGCTGCCCTTGATCTGGGCCCTGTGCCCGCTGGTGATCGTGGTGGCTCTCAATACCGTGCCGCAGGCGCTGATGCAGCGCGAACTGCGGTTCCGTCCGCTTGCACTGCGCGGCCTGGCGGGCACGCTGGCCGGCGGCGTTGCGGGGCTGGGCCTGGCCTGGCTGGGCGCCGATGTCTGGAGCCTGGTGGCGCAGCAAATGGTGGCCGGGGTTGTGGGCCTGGCCCTGCTCTGGGCGCAGACAGACTGGCGCCCGCGTTGGCGTTTCTCGCGCGCCGCGGTCCGGCGTTTGCTGGGTTTCGGGCGCCATGTGCTGCTCACGCGCTGCCTCAATGTCGTGGCCAGCAAGGTGGACGATGCGGTGATCGGCCTGGTGCTGGGCCCGGTGGCCCTGGGCGCCTATGCGGTGGCCAGCCGGCTGCGGCTGGCGCTGGAACAGCTGTTCTGTCAGGGTGTCGATGCGGTGGCCCTGTCGGCCTTCTCCCGCTTGTCCGCCCAGCGCGAAACGCTGGCCCGAGCCTACCTGGGTGCCACGCGCACGGCGCTGGCCCTGGCCCTGCCGGTGTTCCTGTCGGCCGCCTGGCTGGCGCCCGCGTGTCTGCCCCTGCTCATCGGTTCCCAGTGGGACGCGGCCATGGCACCGTTGCAGGCCCTGTTGCTGGCGGGCTTGTTACAGGCTTTCCTGCACTTCAACCACGCCGTGTTTCGCGCTCTGGGTCAGCCAGGACGGTCCTGGCAGCTGGGGCTGGCCAGCCTGACATTGAACGTGCTGCTGGTGGTGGTGGCCGTGCGTTGGGGCGTTCAGGCCGTGGCGTGGGCGTACCTGCTGCGCGTCGCGCTGGTCGGCCCCTGGGGAACGGTGCTGGCCTGCCGGGCGCTGGGACTGGGAGCGCGGTCCTATGCGCGCGCGCTGGGCCCGGTCTTAGCTGCGGCGGCGCTGGCCACCGGGATGGGCTGGGGGGTCTGGCAATGGCTCGCCAGCGGTCCGCTGCTGCCGTTGGCAGAGCCGGCCAAGGCCCTGTTGGCGTGGACGCCCGCGGTGCTGGTGTACGGCGCTTACTGGCTGGTGCGGTCCCGTCGGCTGGTGGTGGTCACTTGTCGGCCCGCTGAAGGCGGTAGCCGTAACCGTAGATGGGCGCCAGGCGCCAGCCGTGCGTCCCGTCCAGCATGAGCTTCTTGCGCAGCCGGCTGACGAGGGTGTCCACGGTGCGCGTGTCCACATCGGTGTTCAGGCCCCAGACGCCGTTGAGCAGGTGGTCGCGCGAGAGCAGCTTGTCCGGGTTCTGCAGCAGGTAGACGGCCAGGTCGAACTCCTTCTGCGTCAGTGGAACGTCTACCCGGTCGACGCTCAGGCGCTGCTGCACGGTGTCGGCCTCGTAGACGTCCAGCCGGGTCACGGTCAGCGCCACCGGGGTGATCCGCCGCGCGACGGCCTCGATCCGCGCCAGCAATTGTTTGGGTCCGACCTTCTTGGTCACGTAGTCGTCGGCGCCCGCGCGCAAGGCCTCGATCACGGTGTCTTCGTCTTCGTTGGCCGTGAGCACGATGGCCGGCGTGTCCCAGCCCTTGTTCTGGCGAACCCACTGCAGGATGTCGGCCCCGCTGCCATCGGGCAGCGACCAGTCCACCAGCAACAGGTCGCCGCGGGTTTGCTGGAGCCGGTCCAGAAACTCGGCCTGTGTGGCGCTGGCATCAAACGTATGGCCGCCGCTGGTCAGCCACAAGCCGATCATCTCGCGTTGCATGTCGTTGTCGTCGACCAGAAGGATGTGCATGGTGGCGTTCGATTGGAAAGATCAGACTGGAGCTAACGCGCGGCTGTACCGGATGGCGTCTGCGGGAAGATGTCGAAGTGGTGCGCCAGTTCGTCTCGCGTCTTGTCAGCCAGCTCGCCCAAACCGTCGGTCCATTGTTTGTCCAGCGCTTGCGGCGGTGTGGCTTTCAGGCGATCTTGGCCTCTCGTGCAATGGTTGGCCAGCGCCAGCAGCCCGAGCAACAACAAACCACCCTTTAACTTGTGCACTACCGCATATTGCTGTGCAGGGTCGCCTTTGAGCACGACAGCCACGCACTCTGCCAGGGCGCCAGTTTCTGGGCGGTAAACGGTTTGAAGCTGGCGTTCCAGCACAGGCTGGGTCATCACTTCCATCAGCTCCTGGATGGCCGGCCAATCAATCAGAGCCGATTTCTCGACGCGAGTGCTCGGGGGTTGCACATCAATGTTTGATGGCATCTCATAGTCACTCAACATGAACTGAGGCCGCTTGTTCGTGCGCCCGTTTTCGGGGCTGCCGGCCAGGTGCAGACCACAAGCCACCAGGGCGCGTTGCAGATCGCGGCTCTTGAGCGGCTTGCTCAGGAAGACATCGACCCCAGCATCCCGTGCGAGTTGACGTGTGTCGTTCACCACGTCAGCCGTGATCAGCAAAATCTTCACAGTCGAGAATGGCGCGGGACCCGAGCGAATGGCGCGTGTGACGGCGAGCCCGTCCATGCCAGGCATGTGGTAATCCAGCAGCAGGGCATCAAAGTCGTGCTGCTGTGCCAGCGTCAGGGCGTCTTTGCCGTTGTCACACAAAGTTGCCCCGTGACCCATGCTGTGCAGCAGGTGCATGAGGTACTGGAGATTGATCGGGTGGTCGTCGGCCACCAGGAAGCGCAGGTGTGGCAGTTCCACGGAGCTGGCTTCGTGATCATGCAATGGCATCAGTTCACTGGCTGCCGAGGACTCGTCGGGTTCGCAGGCCGGCAGAATCAACAACACGGTGAACGTGGAGCCCACGCCGGCTTGGCTGGCCACGTGGATGTCGCCATTCATCATGCGAGCTAGGTTGCGCGATATCTCCAGCCCCAGTCCCGTACCGCCCACGCGCCGGCGCTTCGTGTTGTCGGCCTGGAAAAAACGGGTGAACAACTGCTGGACCGTCTGGGGATCCATGCCCGAGCCGGTGTCTTGAACCGACATCACCACGCCATTGGCGTGTGATGTAGACCGCCGGATGCGAACGGAAATACGCCCTTCCCGGGTGAATTTCAAGGCGTTGCTCAGCAGGTTGAACAGGATCTGACGCACCCGGGTTTCGTCTCCAGCCACCCACAGGGGCACATCGAAGTCGCAGGCGACTTCAAGTTTCAGACCCTTGTTCTGCGCTTCCTGGCCCAACAAGGCCCCTGCGTCCAGCAGCACTTGCCGCAACGACATGGGAGATGGAGAGAGGCTGAACATGCCGGAGTCCATGGCGCTCACATCCAGAATGTCGTTGAGCACGCCCAGCAGGTGGTGCGCGGAGCGCTGCGCGGTGGACAGGTATTCCCGCTGCTGGTCATTGAGCGGTGCGTTGCCCACCAGATCCAGCATGCCGAGGAGGCCCTGGAATGGTGTGCGCAGTTCATGGCTCATGTTGGCGAAAAAAGCCGTGTTGGCTTCTTTGGTCGCCACTTCCTTTTCGTACCGGATCTCGGCATCCTGCAGTCGCCGGCTCAATTCCACCGAACGGGACTTGCCCCGGTACTTGCGGACATTGAAGACCACGACCAGGCCTGCGCCGGCGAGCAAACCCAAGAGGCCGCTCAGCAGGGAGCCGACCAGCGGTTGGCCGTGAATGAGGTCGGTCAAAGGCATGGGGTCCGTGTGGGAAAGGGCTGACGGGGCAACGGCAGTGGAGCCAGGCGGGTCCGGCTCAGGCCGGCAGCGTGCGTCCGTCGGGAGCGCGGTCCTCCAGTCCGATCCGGGCGTACGGCTGCCATTTTGCACACGCCGGCAAGGTTCTGGTCCAGGCCGCCGGAGGCGCCCAAAAAGGCCCAGGGTCCAATGTTCGCTCAGAACTTACAATGAGGGGTTGCGCTGCCAGCCCGGCTCTTTGAGTCCCAGCGGGCCGCTGGCTGTCTAAAACCGATTCATTTGTTGGAGACCCTTCCGTGTTCATTTCTTCCGCCTACGCCCAAGCCGCAGCCACGCCCAGCACGTCGGACACCCTGATGAGCATGTTGCCCCTGGTGCTCATGTTCGTGGTGTTGTATTTCGTCATGATCCGCCCGCAGATGAAGAAGGCCAAGGAACACAAGGCCATGGTCGAGGCGCTGGCCAAGGGCGACGAAGTGGTCACCGCCGGTGGTTTCCTCGGCAAGATATCCAAGATTGGCGAAAGTTACGTGGGTGTGGAACTTGCCAGCGGTGTTGAAGTCCAGATGCAACGCTCGGCCGTGGTGCAGGTGCTGCCCAAGGGCACGATCAAGTAACACCCCAGCACGGGCCCGCATGGGCCCGTTCCCCCTTCAAGGGGGCGGCGCGTGCAGCCTGGCAGAGCCAGTTCCGTCGCGTTTCTGGATTGCCACCCCTCTTGCCACCTTGGCCTCTGCCCCATGAACCGTTACCCCCTCTGGAAGTACCTCGTCATCCTTGTGGTGACGTTGATCGGCCTGCTGTACGCCCTGCCCAACCTGTTTGGCGAGGCGCCGGCGGTGCAGGTGTCGGCCGGGCGTGCGACGGTCAAAGTGGACACCGGCACATTGACGGCCGTCGAGCAGGCGTTGTCCGCGCAGGGTTTGAAGCCTTCGCTGGTGTCGTTCGAGGGCAATTCGGTCAAGGCGCGGTTCGAGACGACCGATGACCAGCTCAAGGCCCGCGACGCGCTGGAAAAATCGCTCAACCCCGACGCGACGAACCCGTCCTACGTGGTGGCGCTGAACCTGGTGCCCCGTACCCCGGCCTGGCTGGCCGGCCTGGGCGCTTCGCCCATGTACCTGGGCCTGGACCTGCGGGGTGGTGTGCACTTCATGCTGCAGGTGGACATGAAAGCCGCGCTGCAGCAGCGTGCCGATGGCCTGACCGGCGACCTGCGTTCGGCGCTGCGCGAGAAAAACGTTCGCCACGGTGGCATCAGCCGCAATGGCCAGACGGTGGAGCTGCGGGCACGCGATGCGCAGACCATGGAAGCCATCAAGCGGGTGATCGCCGATCAGTTCGCCGATCTGCAGGCCGTCGAAACCCCCGAAGGCACCGAATACAAGGTGGTGGCCAGCCTCAGGCCCGAGGCCGCGCGTCGCGTGCAGGAACAGGCCATCAAGCAGAACATCACCACGCTGCACAACCGCATCAACGAACTCGGCGTGGCCGAACCCGTGATCCAGCAGCAGGGCACCGACCGCATCGTGGTCCAGCTGCCGGGCGTGCAGGACACGGCCAAGGCCAAGGACATCCTGGGCCGGACCGCCACGCTGGAGCTGCGCCTGGTGGACGAAAGCACCGAAGGCCAGGCGGCCGAACGCGGCACCACCGCCGTGCCCTTCGGCTCGGAGCGTTACCTCGAACGCGACGGCCGTGCCGTGATCGTCAAACGCGAGGTGCTGCTGACCGGTGAGAACCTCACCGACGCCCAGGCCGGTTTTGACGACACCCAGCAGCCCGCCGTGCATCTGACGCTGGACGCGAAGGGCTCGCGCATCTTCCGCGACGTCACGCGCGACAACATCGGCAAGCGCATGGCCATCATCCTGTTCGAGAAGGGCAAGGGCGAGGTCGTGACCGCGCCCGTGATCCGTGGCGAGATCGGCGGCGGCCGGGTGCAGATTTCGGGCGCCATGACCTCGGTGGAGGCTAACGACACCGCCCTGCTGCTGCGCGCCGGTTCGCTGGCCGCGCCGATGGAGATCATCGAAGAACGCACCATCGGCCCCAGCCTGGGCGCTGAGAACATCGCCAAGGGTTTCAACAGTGTGATCTGGGGCTTTGCCGTGATCGTGCTGTTCATGACCGTGTACTACCTGTTGTTTGGCGTTTTTTCCAGCGTTGCTCTGGGCCTCAACCTGATCCTGCTGGTGGCTGTGCTGTCCATGCTGCAGGCCACGCTCACCTTGCCCGGCATCGCGGCCATGGCGCTGACCTTGGGCATGGCCATCGACTCCAACGTGCTCATCAACGAACGGGTGCGGGACGAGCTGCGCAGCGGCAAGTCGCCGCAGGCCGCGATCCACGCCGGTTACGAAAACGCCTGGGGAACCATCCTGGACTCCAACATCACCACGCTGATCGCGGGCGTGGCCTTGCTCGCGTTCGGCTCCGGCCCGGTGCGCGGTTTTGCCGTGGTGCACTGCATCGGCATCCTGACCAGTATGTTCTCGTCCGTCGTGTTCTCGCGCGGCCTGGTCAACCTCTGGTACGGCCGCCAGAAGAAACTCAAGAGCGTGTCCATCGGCACGGTGTGGCGCCCTGAGGGCGGCAACAACGACGTGGCCAAGGCCGACTGAACCGGAGCACCCACATGGAACTTTTCCGCATCCGCCGCGACATCCCGTTCATGAAGCACGCCATCGTGCTCAACGCGATCTCGGCCATCTCGTTCATTGCGGCTGTCTTCTTCCTGGTCACACGCGGGCTGGCCCTGTCGGTGGAATTCACCGGCGGCACGGTCATGGAGGTGGCATACGAACAGCCCGCCGACCTGGAGTCCGTGCGCAAGGTCGTCGAAGGCCTGGGTTACGCCGAGGTTCCGGTGCAGAACTTCGGTACTTCCAAGGACGTGCTGCTGCGCCTGCCGCCCCAGGCAGGTCAGAGTTCGGGCCAGCAGAGCGAGGCCGTGCTCGCCGCCCTCAAGTCCCAGAACCCGGCGGTGCAGTTGCGCCGCACCGAGTTCGTCGGCCCGCAGGTGGGGCAGGAGCTGGTGCAGGACGGCCTCAAGGCGCTGGGCCTGGTGATCGTGGGCATCATGATCTACCTCGCGATCCGTTTCGAGTGGAAATACGCGGTCTCGGCCATCATCGCCAACCTGCACGACGTGGTCATCATCCTGGGCTTCTTTGCGTTCTTCCAGTGGGAGTTCTCTCTGGCCGTGCTGGCCGCGGTGTTGGCTGTGCTGGGCTATTCGGTCAACGAATCTGTGGTGATTTTTGACCGCATCCGTGAAACATTCCGCCGCCAGCGCAAGATGAACACGGTGCAGATCATCGACCACGCGATCACCTCCACCATCAGCCGTACCATCATCACGCACGGTTCCACCCAGATCATGGTGCTGTCGATGCTGCTGTTCGGCGGTCCGACGCTGCACTACTTTGCGATGGCGCTGACCATCGGCATCCTGTTCGGCATCTACTCGTCGGTGTTCGTGGCCGCGGCCATTGCCATGTGGCTGGGCATCAAACGCGAAGACCTCATCAAAGGCGGTGGCGGCAAGGCCACCGAAGTGGATCCGGCCGATCCGAACTCAGGCGCTGTGGTCTGACGGTGCTCGGCCGAAAAGGCCGGGTTTGGTCACGCAGTCGCCCCGAGGCATTGAGTTCTTTCGTGTCATACTGAATCTATTGTGGCGTCTCCCGACCAGCACGTTTCCTCTTTGGCCAAACAGGCGCGCGAACTCTTTGTGGTTCACGTGGGGCGTGCGCTTCCCGAGTTGGTCAAGGCCTGCGAAACCCGTTTGTCCTCGGTACTGGACCAGCCCGGCCCCGCCCGCGAGATGCAAGAGCGGCGTGACGCCTGGATGGCTTTCACGAAGCACCAAACCACCTGGCTCAACAACAGCCGCAAAGCGCTGCAGCGCACCTTGTTGCCGCGTTTTGCCCCTTCCGGCGGCAGCCCGCTGAGCGCGCCGGGGCGTCTGGAGCTGTTGGCCGAAGGCGCCATCGACGACCAGATCATGGCCTCACGCCTGGCCATGCGGGTGCTGGACCTCTCGTCCACCGAACTCAACGAACTGCGCCTGCGCATCCAGCACCTGGAAAAGCGCCAGGAGCTGCCGCGCGGCGATGTGCTGCTGCCCGACGTGATGGCCCGTATCCTGGTCGACCAGTGGCTGGACGTGCAGATGACCCGCGAAGGCTGGCAGCTGGTGCAGGACGCACTCGCGCCGGTGTTGTCGAAGAAGATGCTGGAAGCCTACAAGGCTGCCAACGAATTCCTCGTTTCCAGTGGCGTGATGAAGGAGATCGACCTCAACGCGTTGGTCAAGCGGGTGCCGGGCAGCCGTTCCAGCGGTGGGCCGTCATCCCCTCGCGCCGGCAAGGAGGCCGACAGCCAGCCGCCTGGCCAGGAGCAAGGCAGTGGTGGCGGTCAGGGCGGCGGTGGCGGGGGTGGCTCGTCCGGGTCATCGGGCGGGCTCAGCGGTGGGGGCTGGTCAGGTGACACGGGGACAGGCGGCCGCAGCGGCGCTGGGTCCCAGATGGGTGGCGGTCGCAGTGGTGTGGCGTCATCGGTCATGGGGGTGCACGACGAAACGCGCCTGATGACCAGTTCCTCGCCGCTGGCCCGCGCGCGCATGCGTGCCCAGGGCGTGGTGGGGCGCCTCAAGCGCATGCTGATCGACCGCGTGGGCGGCGATTTTGAAGCGACACAGATCCTGGAAACGTCGCCGCGCTTGCGGCAAGCCATCCAGCACGTGGCGCCTGCGGTCTTGCACGACGTGCCCATGCCCACCGGGTCCGGCAGCGGTCCGGTGGTGATGGATGCTGGCCACGTCGAACGCGCCTCGGCCGCTTTGCGCGAGCGCACCAGCGAACTCAAGCAGGCGGCTTCGACACCGACCGAGAAGGCCATCATCGAAGTGGTGGCCCTGATGTTCCAGAGCATCCTGGCCGAAGAGCGCATTCCGCCCAGCGTGCGGGTGTGGTTTGCCCGGCTGCAGATCCCGGTGCTGCGCGTGGCCCTGGCCGAGCCTGAGTTTTTCAGTGCGCTGCAGCACCCTGCGCGTCGTCTCATCGACCGCATGGGTTCGTGCGTGATGGGCTTTGAATCCAACGTCAGTTCGGCAGCACTCGAAGCCGAGATCAAGCGCGTGGTGCAGGTCATCGAGCAATACCCCGAGACCGGGCGCCGCGTGTTCCAGCTGGTGTTCGACGAGTTCCAGAAATTCCTCTCAACCTACCTCAGCGAACAGGGCAGCGCTAGCCGCTTCGTGTCGGTGGCCCAGCAGGTGGAACAGAAAGAAACCCTGTCGGTGCAGTACACGATCGAGTTGCGCAAGTTGCTCGACGACGTGCCGGTGCGCGACGAGATCCGCGAGTTCCTGTTCAAGGTGTGGGTTGAAGTGCTGGCGGTGGCCAGCGTCAAGTACGGTCTCAAACACGAAGAGACCAGCTCGCTCAAGCGCGTGGCCTCCGATCTGCTGTGGGCCGCCAGCGCCAAGCCCAACCGCAACGACCGCGCGCGGGTGATCCAGCAATTGCCCAACCTGCTGCAGCGCTTGCGCCAGGGCATGGGCTTGCTGGGCTATCCACCGGGTCTGCAGGACACGCACATCAAGTCTGTCAGCGACACGCTGGCCGATGCCTTCATGTCGCGCACCGAGGCGATTCCGCAGGAAAGCCTGGACAAGCTGTCAGACCGTCTGGCCCACCTGGAAGACTACCTGCCCGAGAGCGGTGTGGGCGATCTCGATCTGGACAACGAGAGCATCGAGATGATCACCGGCGTGGATGCCAGCAACATCGAGGTGATCCGCCACGGTGGCAGCCAGCCCAACGAGGCCATGCGCGCCTGGGCGGTGGAGTTGCAGATCGGTTCCTGGTTTGGTCTGGACCACAACAGCAAGCTCAACAGCGTGCAGCTGGCCTGGCGCAGCAAGCACGGGCAGCTGTACCTGTTTGTCACCAACGGCGGTCGGTGCTTTCTCATCCAGGCCAACCGCGTGGCGGCCTACTTGCAGGCCGGCCTGCTGGTGCCCAGCGAAGACGAAGCGCTCACCGTGCGCGCCACGCGCGCCGCGTTGGCCAAGCTGGATGCAAATCCAGAGCGTCTGCTGACTTAGTCCACCCAGGGTCTTGAACACCCCCGCGCCGCGCCTGCGGCGCGTCACCCCCTCAAGGGGGCAACACGAGCGGCCCGGCGGAGCCGGTTCCGCCGTGTTCTCGACGGAAGGCATTGCGCGCCGGACGCTCTTTGAGCCACTGTGCCGAGTTCAGCTCTGCCCGATGCGCTGCAGCAGCCCGCCGGGCAGGCGGCCGAGGTGGCCGTCAAGTTCGAGTTCCAGCAATCGCGCTTGCAGCTTGGCGGTGTCCAGGCCGCAGCGGGCCTGCAGCGTGTCCAGGCTCACCGGGTCGAAACCCATCACGGCCAGCAGGCTGTCGTCAGCGGCCGGTTCTGGTGCGGGCGAGCGCGGCTGTGCAAACGGGTCGGGCACGCGCAACTCTTCCAGAATGTCCTGTGCGGATTCCACCAGTTTCGCGCCTTGCCGGATCAGCGCGTGGCAGCCGCGGGCCTGTGGCGAGTGGATGGAGCCGGGGATGGCGAACACCTCACGCCCCTGCTCGGCGGCCTGGCGTGCGGTGATCAACGAACCCGATTGCAGCGCTGCCTCGACCACCAGCGTGCCTTGTGACAAGCCGGCGATGATGCGGTTGCGCTTGGGGAAGTTGGGCGACAGCGGAGGCGTGCCCAGCGGGTATTCGCTGACCAGAGCACCCTGGGCAGCGATCCGGTGGGCCAGGTCCCGGTGGCGGCTGGGGTAGACACGGTCCAGCCCGGTGCCGACGACGGCGATGGTCGGCGCGCCGGCTTCCAGCGCGCCCTCGTGCGCGGCGCCGTCCACCCCCAGCGCCAGACCCGAGACCACGCACACGCCGGACTGGCCGAGCGCGTACGCGAACTGGCGAGCGTTCAGTGCACCTTGTGGCGTGGGGTTGCGACTGCCGACGATGGCCAGCCGCAGTGGGTGCTGCAGGGCACCGAGCTGTCCCCGCACGTACAGCAGCAGGGGCGGATCCTGGGTTTGCAGCAATTCGGACGGGTAGCGCGGGTCACCCAGTGTCAGCACGTGCCGGTCATCGCCTTCGGCCAGCCAGGCGTCGAGCCGGTCCAGCGTCTGCTGCAGCTCGGCCGGCGGCGCGGACAGCGCCTCCGCCACGCGGGCGCTGGTCACGGCCTTCAGGCTGCTGAAGTTCTGCCGCCAAACCGCCTCGGGTGAGCCGAAAGCGGCCAGCAGCTTGCGTGCGGTCTCGTTGCCAACGCCTTCGGTCAGCAGAAGCCGCATCCAGGCGGCGCGCTCATCCGGGCCCATGGCGCCGGCCCCCTCAGGGGTTGGTGAAGCGGTCACCCACCTTGGCGCCATCGGCGACTTGCAATACCAGCGCGTAGGACAGTTTGTCGAAGGTGCGGAACACCATCATCAGGCCGTTGCGCTCGCCGGGCAGGCGCAGCATCGGGCGTGTCGCGTCGGTCCTGTCGGCCACCAGGTTGGAGTCGCGCACGAGGGCCAGCACATGACCTCGTTGCAAGCCGTGGGCGGTGCCGCGGTTGATGGTGACCACCTGGTTCTGACCGGCGTAGGTGACACCGTTGCCGTAGATCGACACGATCTGGCCGGTCTGGGCACTGGTGGGCGCGCTGGGCACGTAGTTGGAGAAGTCGCGCGGTGGCTCGGGCAGCAGGCGATCGCCGACCCGCATTTCCTCCTTGGCGCCCACGATGTCGATCGTGGCCGGCACGATCTCGGTCGTTGCCTTGCCATCGGCGCCCGGCTTGGTCACCAGGCTTTCGCCGCGCTGCAGTTCGGCCTTGCCCAGGTACTGCGCTTCATAACCCAGCACCTCGCCGGTGGTCGGGTCCTTGAGCGGGATGGCGTTGCGGAACACGCGGAAGTCGATGGGCTGGCCGGCGCTGCCCAGCGCGGTTCCGCTGGGGGTGCTGCCGTACTGGCCACGCGCATAGGCGCGGTCGCCCTTGGTCAGCAGCACCCGGTTTTCAGGGGCGGCGACGATGCGGGGCGCCTGCGAGAACGTGGCTTCGTCCACGATCAGCGCTTCTGTCAGGAAGGCCTCGATGGCTTGCAGGTTGACCGGCGGGATGGCTGCGTCGGACAGGCTGTCAAAACGCGTGCGGGGCGACACCTTGATGGTGCCGCCGCTGTCGGACGCTGCGCCAGGCGGCACGGTCGACAGGGTAGCGCGCCCGTTGGACTTGTGCAGGTACAGCGTCTGGCCGGGGTAGATCAGGTGCGGGTTGCGGATGGCCTGCAGGTTCATGCCCCACAGCTCGGGCCAGCGCCACGGGCTCTTGAGGAAAAGGCTGGAGATGGCCCACAGCGTGTCCCCGCGTTTGACCGTGTAGCTGTCCGGTGCGTTGGGCGACAGTTCGGACAGGGGAACGCCCGCCTGGGCGACCTGCTCGGCGGTCGAGCGCTGGGTCGGTGTGATGGGAAAGTTCTGCGCCCAGGTGCTGCCGGTGGCCAGCAGGGCCAGCGCAGCGGTGGCACACGCCATGGGGCGGAAAGGGGCGAACGGGCGGCGGTTCAATGGCATGTGTGGATCCCGGCGAGCGCTTCCGCACCCGGTGCCGCCCGCCAGGGGGCCAAAGCACGGGCGCGGGCGCGCTTTTTGTCTTGACAATTCGCATTTGATTTTGCGCCCAAGCCCTTGATTAGGCAATGTTTATGGCTGACGGTGCGCCCGCGCGTGCGCAAAAGTGGCGAAAATAGCCACAAACCTGTCAGCCCGCCGCACAGCCTGCGCCGCCCGTCACCCGCGGGCGGCCGGCTGGCGTTTTTCTGCGTTCCCAAACCCATGAACTCGCTTCAGCCTTTGCCCATCCTGCGTTACCCCGATCCGCGCCTGCACACCGTGGCCCAGCCCGTGGTGGCGGTGGACGAGCGCATCCGCGACCTGATCGGGCGCATGTTCGCCACCATGTACGACGCCCAGGGTATTGGCCTGGCGGCCACGCAGGTGGATGTGCACGAGCGCCTGATCGTGATCGACGTCAGCGAAACGCGCGATCAGCCCATGGTGCTGATCAACCCCGAGATCGAATGGGCCAGCCCTGAAAAACGCAAGGGCGAGGAAGGCTGTCTATCTGTGCCTGGCATCTACGACGGCGTGGAGCGTTCCACCGCCGTGAAGGTGCGTGCGCTTGACGGTGAAGGCCAGAGCCGCGTGATCGAGGCCGAGGGCATGCTGGCGGTGTGCATCCAGCACGAGATGGACCACCTGCTGGGCAAGGTGTTTGTCGAATACCTCTCGCCGCTCAAGCAGGGTCGCATCAAGACCAAGCTGGTCAAGGCCGAACGCGACGCCCGACGTTAAGCTCCCACGCTCCGCCGCCGCGCGGGTCGCTGCCCCAGGAACGGGAACGGCCCCGGTCCGTGACGGTTATGGGGGCGGCCCGGCCCCGGATCGATTCCCACACCCGACACCACCCCATGCGCATCATCTTCGCCGGCACGCCGGAATTCGCCCGTGTGGCGCTGGAGCGGCTGCACGCTGCGGGTTTCGAGATCCCGCTGGTGCTGACCCAGCCCGACCGGCCAGCCGGCCGCGGCATGAAGCTGCAGGCTTCGCCCGTCAAACAGTTCGCGCTGGAGCACGGCATCGCGGTGTCGCAGCCCCGCAGCCTGCGGCTCGATGGCAAGTACCCCGATGACGCCGCGTCGGCGCGCGAGGCCATCCTGGCGGCGCAGGCCGACGCGATGGTGGTGGCCGCCTACGGGCTGATCCTGCCGCAGTGGGTGCTGGACGCGCCGGCCAAAGGTTGTCTGAACATCCACGCGTCGCTGCTGCCGCGCTGGCGCGGCGCGGCGCCCATCCACCGTGCCATCGAGGCGGGTGACGCTGAAACCGGCGTGACCATCATGCAGATGGACGCCGGGCTGGACACCGGTGACATGCTGCTGATCGAGCGCCTGCCGATCGGGGCCACCGACACCACAGGCCAGTTGCACGACCGGCTGGCCAGTCTTGGCGGCCGGATGATTGTGGAAGCGCTGGAGATCGCGGCTTGCGGTGGTCTGCAACCCGTGCAACAGCCCGCAGATGGCGTGACCTACGCGCACAAGATCGAAAAGGCCGAAGCCGCACTGGACTGGTCGCTGCCCGCCGCCGTGCTGGACCGGCGTGTGCGCGCCTTCAACCCGTTCCCTGGGGCTGGCTCGGTGTTGGGCGGCGACGCGGTCAAGGTCTGGTCGGCTCATGCCGACGCGGCCGATGCGGCCAGTGCCCTACCTGGCCAGGTGCTGGCGGCCGGCGAGCACGGCATCCGCGTGACGACCGGCGCCGGCGTGCTGGTGCTCACCGAACTGCAGCGCGCCGGTGGCAAGCGGCTGCCGGTGGCCGACTTTTTGCGCGGCTTCCCGGTCGCCGCCGGTCAGTGCTTCGATGCGCCCGCTGCGGACCGCGGCTGATGTTTTACCAGGCACACCACCGCCGCCACGCCGAGTTCTGGGAAGGCATCCGCGACCAGGCCTCGGTCGCGATGGGCATTGCCGCCTGGGGGCTGATGACGGGCGTGGCCATGGTGCAGTCGGGCCTGTCGCCGCTCGAAGCCTTGCTGATGACGCTGATCGTCTACGCCGGCAGCGCGCAGCTGGCCGCGGTGCCCATGATCGCCGCGGGCGCGCCGCTGTGGGTGATCCTGGCCGCTGCCTTCTGCGTGAACCTGCGCTTTGTCGTGTTCTCGGCCCACTTGCGGCCGTACCTGATGCACTTGCCGCGCTGGCAGCGCATGGTCACCGGCTACGTCACCGGCGACCTGAGTTACGTGTTCTTCGCGCGCCGCTTCCCGCACCCGGGCCAGAGCGCTGACGAATTGGAACGCCAGCAGGCCTACCTGATGGGCAACTGCGCCGTGAACTACCTGGCGTGGATGACGGCCAGCGTGGTCGGCGTCGCGCTGGCCAACGTCATCCCCACCGCCTGGGGGCTGGGTTTTGCGGGCATCCTGGCGCTGCTGGGCGTGCTCAGTTCGCTGGCCTCGTCACCGCTGCGCATCGTCGCGGCTGGCGTGGCCGGCGCTGCGGCGGTGGTGGCCTGGGCGCTGCCGCTCAAGCTCAACATCTTGGTGGCCATTGCCTGCGCGGTGGCGCTGTGCCTGTTGCTGGAAAAAACGCCGCCGTTCCGCCACCGCGAGGGAGGCGGCCATGTTTGAACTCGACCTGTGGACCTTGCTGACCATCGTGCTGCTCGGTGTGGTGACGGTGATCACGCGCGGCTTTTTCCTGATGTCCAGCAAGCCCTGGACGTTGCCACACTGGGCGCAGCGCGGCCTGCAGTACGCGCCCATCGCGGCGCTGTCGGCGGTGGTGATCCCCGAGGTGGTGACCACCCAGGGCGCGCTGGTGCAGACCTGGATGGACGCCCGCCTGTTCGCCGCTGCAGCGGGAGTGGCCTGGTTCTTCTGGCAACGCAGCGTGTTGGGCACCATCGTGGCCGGCATGGCGGTGTACCTGCCGCTGCACATCGGCCTCGGCTGGTAGCCGTGATCCTTTAGGGCAGCGTCAGGCCCAGCCGGGGCGGGATGCCTGGTCCAGAGCGCGGCGGGGGTGGGCCATCAGTTTCCATCCGGCCAGCGAGACGCCGGCGCAGATCACCAGCGTCCACAGCGTATGGCTGGGGTAGTGGGCGCCGCGCACGGTCTGCACCGCGCCGGCCACCGCGCCGGCCACCAGCAGGAAAGCCAGCCAGCGCCAGCCTGCGGCCTGGGCGCGGAGGCGGCCCGCCGGTGGCTGCAGCCAGGGCAGGCACAGGCCCAGGAATGCGTAGGCGCTGGAGGCGTGCCCGCCGGGGAAGCAGCGGCCGCTGCCGCCGTCGCGTAGGCCCAGCGTCCAGTGCGAGACGTAGTGGGCCGGGCCGCCGAAGGCCTGCAGGTCCCAGGGGCAGCTGGTCTGGCTGGCGTTCTTGATCAGGTTCACCGCCAGCAGACTCAACGCGATCAGCGCGGCGACGGTCAGCCGCTCGCGCCGTGGCAGCGTCCACAACGCCGCCGGTCCACGCTGCCAGCGCACGGGCCAGGCGGCCCAGACCCAGATCAGCAGGTAAAACAGCACAGCCGCCTGCCGAACCGCGTCGTGCAGCACGCGCGAGAGCAGCCACTCGTCGCGCAGCTCAAAGCCGTGCGGGCCGCCGATCAGCTGCATCACCGCCAGGTCAGCGCCCTTCCAGTCCCACAGCAAGGTCAGTGCCAGAGCGATCAGCCACCAGCGGGCCAGGGGCACCGATCCCGTGCGCAGGACGGTGGTGGCAGAGGGCTCGGCGGTGGCTGAGGGCGGCATGGTGCGGCAGTCTCGTGGCCGCAAGTTAAGAAAGCCTTAAGCGCATTCCAGATAATGCAAAGGCATTGACACGGTGGGCAGTGCCCGGGGTTTGACATGCGCGTACTGGTGGTGGAAGACGATGCCGGCATTGCCGGTGGCCTGGCGGCCTCGCTCAAGCAGGCCGGCTATGCCGTGGACGTGTGCGGCACGCTCGCGGCGGCCTGGGCGTCGCTGTGCGTGGAGCCGTTCGATGCGGTGCTGCTGGACCTGGGGCTGCCCGACGGCGACGGGCTGGACCTGCTGACGCGCCTGCGCGGCCTGGGCCAGCGCGGCGCGGGCGGCACGTCCATGCCGCACAAAGACCTGCCGGTGCTCATCATGACCGCGCGCGATGGCGTGAACGACTGCATCACCGGGCTGGACGGCGGGGCGGACGATTACATCGTCAAACCTTTCGACGCCAACGAGCTGCTGGCCCGCTTGCGCGCCATGTTGCGCCGCGCCGCCGGCCGCAGCAAACCGGTGATCGAGCACGGCACGCTGGTGCTGGACCCGGCCACCCGCAGCGTGGAGCTGGCGGGACAGCCGGTCAGCCTGGGCGGGCGCGAGTTCGCCTTGCTGCTGACGCTGCTGCAGGCGCGGCCGCAGGTGCTGTCCAAATCGCGGCTGGAATCGGCGCTGTACGGCTTTGGCGAGGCGCTGGAAAGCAACGCGATCGAGGTGCACGTGCACCACTTGCGGCGCAAGCTGGGCGAGTCGCTGATCAAGACCGTGCGCGGGGTGGGCTACTTCATCCCCCGCGACGACACACCGTCACCGGCCAGCGCATGACACCACCCAAGACCGCCACGGTGCGGGCGCAGCGCGAGCTCTGGCGCCACCTCTGGAACTGGACGCTGGGCGCCCTGCTGGTGGTCTGGCTGACCCTGGTGGCCGTGGCCTGGTACACCGGGCACCACGAGGCCGAAGAAATCACCGACGGCCAGCTGGTGGCGGTGGCACGGTTGTGGCTGGCGGCCGAACCCGGTGCCATGGCGGCGCCCCCGGGGCCGCTGGACCGCCGTCGCGTGAAAGCCTATGTGCAGGACCTGGCCGTGCTGCAATGGGTGGACGACCGGCTGGTGACCGACACGCACGGGCTGCTGCCCGGGCTGGACTTGGCGGGTGTTCCGCCACCGGGACTGTCGGAGCTGAACCACCGCGGCCCGGCCGGTAGCAGCCACTGGCGCTTGTACGTGGCCGAGCGGCGCGACCCGGGACAGACCCGTCGCGTGGCCGTGCTGATGGACATGGCGCAGCGCTACGACCTGGGCAAGGATGTGGCCGAACACGTGGCCAGGCCCGCTCTGCTGGTGTTGCCGCTGATCGCGCTGGTGCTGTGGTGGACCATCCGCCGCGGCCTGCGTCCGCTGGAGCGGCTGTCCAGCGAGGTCGCGACACTGGACACGGCACGCGGCCAGCGGCTGGACGACCGCCAGCGCTTTCGCGAGTTCTCCAGCACCGTCACCGCGATCAACACCCTGGTGGACACGCTGCAGACGCGCGCCCAGCGCGAGCGCGAATTCGCGTCCGACGTGGCGCACGAACTGCGCACGCCCTTGTCGGCCATCGCCTTGCAGGCCCGTGCCGCACAGACCGAGCCCAGCCCCGAGCACCTGCAGCGGCTGGAACAAGAAGCGCTGCGCGCCGGACGCATCCTGGCGCAACTGCTGGACCTGGCGCGGGCCCAGCGTAACAGCGGCGACAGTGAGCCGGTGGCCACGGCGCTGGGCGAGGTCGCGGCGGACCTGATCGCGGCGCACGCGCAGCAGGCCCACGAAAGCGGGCACGAGCTGTCGCTGCTGCAGCCCGAGACCCCTGTCATGGTGCGCGTGACGCCCATGCTGCTGGAGCTGGCGCTGCGCAACCTGATCGCCAACGCGCTGCGCCACACCCCGCCCGGCACCCAGGTGGCCGTGGAGGTCTGGCAGGGGCCTCGGGGCTGCGGTGTGTCCGTCAGCGACGACGGGCAGCGCGCCGGTGCGCCGCCCGTCAGCGTCGAGGCCACGCATGGGCTGGGTCTGGGGCTGCGGCTGGTTGAACGCATGGCCGAGCAGATGGGCGCCCAGCTGGTGCGCGACACCGGGCAGCCGCCCATGACGACCCGCTTCAGCCTGCGCTGGCCCTGCTGACGGATCGGCCTTCCATGGCCTTTAAGACTCGATAAGGTTGGCTTAACCCCAGCTGCCTAAGGTGCGCAGGCTGGCATGTGCTGGCGTCTGTTCACGCACCCATGCTGGCCTCCCTCGTTTCCCGCGTTTCCTCCGTCCTGGCGCCGTCGCCCGAGCCCACGGCATCGACCGCGCGTGCGGTCTGGGCCGTCTGGCCACTGGCCCTGTGGCTGGCCGTGGTGGGCAACCTGCCTCTGTGGCAGCGCATCACCGACATCGCCACACAGCCCGCCCAGCGGGCTTTGCTGCTGCTGGTCATGGGCGGGCTGGTGCTGGGTGCCACCGCGGCGCTGCTGTCGCTGCTGGCCTGGCCGCGCGTGTTCCGGCCACTGGTCACGGTGCTGGTGCTGGTCTCGGCCTTCAATACCCACTTCATGTGGCAGTACGGCGTGGTGATCGACCCCACCATGCTGGCCAACGTCGCCCAGACCGACGCTCGCGAGGTGCGCGACCTGCTCTCGTTGCGCCTGCTGGGCACGGTGCTGCTGGTGGTCGGTCCGCCGCTGTGGTGGATCTGGCGTCGCCCGGTGGCCTGGGGGCGCTGGCTGCCCCAGGGCGGGCGCAACCTGCTGGGCGCCGGTGTGGCCTTGCTGCTGGTGGTGGGCGTGGTGCTGGCGGGTTACCAGGGCCTGGCCTCGCTGATGCGCAACCACAAGCCGCTGCGCTACATGATCAACCCGCTCAACAGCGTGTACGCGGCCACCCGCCTGGCCGCCGATCAGCTGCCCAAGCAGGTGCGCGCTTTGCAGCCGGTGGGCGAAGACGCGCAGTTGGGCCCACGCTACGCACAGCAGCCGCGGCCGCCCCTGCTGGTGGTGGTGGTGGGTGAAACCGCGCGCGCGCAGAACTGGGGCCTCGACGGCTACGCCCGTGCCACCACCCCGGCGCTGGCGCAGTGGCAGGCCAAGGGCCTGGTCAACTTCCCCGACGTGCGTTCCTGCGGCACCAACACCCAGGTCTCGGTGCCCTGCATCTTCTCGCCGCTCACGCGCGAGCAGGGCGGCGACCAGACCGCCGAACACCAGAACCTGCTGGACGTGCTGCAACGCGCCGGCCTGGCCGTGCTGTGGCTGGACAACCAGTCGGGCTGCAAGGGCGTGTGCGACCGCGTGCCCAACGCCAGCACGCGCGACCTGAAGCTGCCCGGGTTGTGCGAAGAAGGCGAGTGCTTCGACGAAGCCATGCTGCACGGGCTGGACGAGCGCATCGCCGCGCTGGACCCGCAGCGCCGCGCGCGCGGCGTGGTGCTGGTACTGCACCAGATGGGCAGCCACGGACCGGCCTATTCCAAGCGCACGCCGGCTGCTCGCAAGGCCTTCATGCCCGAGTGCACCAGCAACACCCTGTCCGAATGCCCGCCGGAGCAGCTGGTCAATGCCTACGACAACACCCTCTCCTACACCGACCACTTCCTGGGCCAGACGCTGCAGTGGCTGCAGGCACAGGCCGACAAAGGCAACTACGACACCGGCCTGCTGTACTTCTCGGACCACGGCGAATCACTGGGCGAGAAGGGCCTGTACCTGCACGGCGTGCCCTATGCGTTCGCGCCCGAGCAGCAAACCCGTGTGCCCATGGTCACCTGGCTGTCGGCCGGGCTGCAGCAGCGCAGCGGCGTCAAGGCCGACTGCCTGCGCGAACAGGCGGCCAAACCGCTGTCACACGACAACGTGTTCCATTCGGTGCTGGGGATGATGGACGTGAAGACCGCGGTGCACGAACCGGCGCTGGACCTGTACGCGCCCTGCGCCCGGCGCTGAACGTTCAGGTCGCGGCTGGCAGCGACAGGCGCGCCCGAAGGCCGCCGCTGTCACTGGTTTCCAGCGTGAGCGCGCCGCCGTAGAGCTGCGCCAGCTCCACCACGATGGCCAGACCCAGCCCGCTGCCGGGTGTGGACTCGTCCAGCCGCACGCCACGCTGCAAGACCGCGGCGCGCTGCTCCGGCGCGATGCCGGGCCCATCGTCGTCCACCGTGATGTGCAGTTGCCGGCCCTCGTGCCGCGCGGTCACGCGCACCGCGCTGCGGGCGCTGCGGCAGGCGTTGTCCAGCAGGTTGCCCAGCATCTCCTGCAGGTCCTGTTCTTCGCCGGCAAAGGCGGCGCCGGGAGGCAGTTCGTCTGCCGACAGGTCCAGGCGCCGTCCGGCGTGCAGCTTGTCCATCACCCGCAGCAGGCCCGCCAGCAAAGGCGCCAGCGGCGTGCGCTGACCGGGCAGCCCCTGCGACGCTGCCACGCGGGCGCGCGCCAGGTGCCAGTGGATGTGGCGCTGCGCCACCTGCACCTGCTCGGCCACCAGCGGTGACAGATCGCTGTGTGGCGCTTGAGAAGCCGCGTTGCCCAGCACGGCCAGCGGCGTCTTGAGCGCGTGCGCCAGGTTGCCCGCCTGCGTGCGCGCACGCGCCACCACCTCGGCGTTGCGGTCGAGCACGCCGTTGAAATCGTCGATCAGCGGCTGTACCTCGGTCGGGAACCGACCTTCCAGCCGCGCCGTGCGGCCCTCGCGCACCTGCTGCAGTGCGCGCTGCATGCCCTGCAGCGGCGACAGGCCCACCGCCACCTGTGCCAGCGCGGCCAGCGCCAGCAACAGTCCCAGGCCCGCCAGCGAGGCGGCCAGCACGCCACTGAAATCGTCCGCGGCGGTCAGGGCTTCGCGTGTGTCGGCCGCCACCATCAGGCGCCAGCGCGCCTGCGGCTGCTCGGGCACCTGCAGCGACCGTTCGACGATGCGCAGCGGGGCTCCCTGCGGTCCCACACTGTCGTGCGTGTGCAGGCCGCCGTCGGCCAGCGGGTCGGGTGCCAGCGCGAGCTGTGCGTCCCACAGCGAGCGCGAGCGCAGCACCCCACTGCGTGTCTGCCCGTCGGCGCTGACCTGGTCGAGCTGCCAGTACAGGCCCGAGTAGGGTTTGTCCAGCCGTGGGTCGGACAGGCGGCGCGGGTCGATCAGCGGCTGGCCCTGGGCGTCGAACTCCAGTCGTGCGGTCAGCTGGTCCAGCTGCAGCACCAGGGTGGCGTCGAACTGGCGCAGCACGTGGTCGCGGAACAGGCCGCCGAGCCAGCCGTGCGCGCCTGTCAGCGCCAGCGCCAGCGTGACCAGGGTGGCGCCCAGCAGCCGCAGGCGCAGCGAACCCGGCCAGCGCCAGCCGGTGATCACGGTGCCACCAGCCGGTAGCCCTGGCCGCGCACGGTCTCGATCAGCTCGGGGGGCAGCTTCTTGCGCAACCGGCCCACGAACACCTCGATGGTGTTGGAGTCGCGGTCGAAGTCCTGCGCGTAGATGTGCTCGGTCAGCTCGGTGCGCGAGACCACCGCGCCGGGGCGGTGCATCAGGTAGTCCAGCACCTTGAATTCGTGGCTGGTCAGCGTGACCGGCTGGCCGGCCAGGGTGACGCGGCCGCTGCGGGTGTCCAGCGCCAGCTCGCCGCACTGCAGCACCGGCGAGGCCTGCCCATGGGCCCGGCGGATCAGGCCCCGCAGCCGCGCCAGCAGCTCTTCCATGTGGAAGGGTTTGGTCAGGTAGTCGTCGGCACCGGCGTCGATGCCAGCCACCTTCTCGCTCCAGTTGTCGCGCGCGGTCAGGATCAGCACCGGCACCGCGCGCCCGGCGTCGCGCCAGCGCTTGAGCACCGAGAGGCCGTCGAGCACCGGCAGCCCCAGGTCGAGCACCACCGCATCGAACGCCTCGGTGTCGCCCAGAAAGTGTGCGTCGCGGCCGTTGTCGGCCTCGTCCACCGCGTAGCCGGCCTCGGTCAGCCCGGTGCGCAACTGGGCACGCAGGGTGGGTTCGTCTTCAACGATCAGGATGCGCATGGGCTGAGGGTATCAAGGCGAGAGACGCCGATCACGATCTCGGACGCGGCGCTTGAGCAATTCGCCGCTGGCGGCGTCGAGTTCGAGTTTGACCAGCCGGCCGCCGGCCTGCAGCAGCTTGACTTCGTAAATCCAACGTCCGTCGTCCCGCTCCAGCTCGACCTCCAGCACCTGGCCAGGGTGCTCGCGCTCCAGGCGGTCCAGCACGGTCTTGAGCGGCAACACCTGGCCCGCCTGCACGGCGTCGCGCGCACGGTCGTGGTCGCTGTCCGCATGCGCCAGCGGCCACGCCAGCACAGCGCTGAGGAACACAACAGGGAGGTAACGGGACTTCATGACCCGCGATTGTCCGGGCCGAAGCTGAACGCCCGATGAACGCCCGCTTCAGCTTCGGTTCAAGCGCGGGTCCACACACTGCCCCATGCCGTTTCATCCTTTCCACACGGAGCCTGTCGAACCATGAAGAACCTTCTCTCCGCCCTGTTCACCGCCCTCGTCCTGTCGACCGGTGGAACCGGCGCCGCCCACGCCGCCGACACCTCGCCCGCCCAGCAGCTGGCGCACTGGAGCGCCCAGGCCGGCACGCCTGGCAGCGCTGCGCGCGGCCAGACCTTCTTCAACGCCAAACACGGTGGCGAATGGTCGTGTGCGTCCTGCCACGGCCAGCCGCCCACCCAGGAAGGCAAACACGCGAGCACCGGCAAGCCCATCGCCCCGCTGGCGCCGGCCTTCAACCCCAAGGCCTTCACCGACACCGCCAAGGTGGACAAGTGGTTCCGCCGCAACTGCAAGGACGTGCTCGCCCGCGAATGCAGCGCCGGCGAAAAGGCCGATGTGCTGGCCTACCTGAGCAGCCTGAAATGACCGGGGCCTGACCCCAACCCTGGAGCTCTACATGAACGTCTCTTTGAACTTCCGTCCCCTGCTGGCCGTGGCGCTGTGTCTGGCCGCTGTGTCTGCCGTCCACGCCGACAGCGGCCGCCTGCTGCCGCGCAACGTGCCCGCCGCCTACACGCAGGAATGCGCGGCCTGCCACACCGGCTACGCCCCGGGCATGCTGCCCGCGCGCTCCTGGCAGCGCATCATGACCGGGCTGGACAAGCACTACGGCACCGATGCCTCGCTCGACGCCGCCACCGTGCAGCAGATCGGCGGCTGGCTGCAGGCCAACGCCGGTACCTACAAGCGCGTGGCCGAAGAGCCCCCGCAGGATCGCATCACCCGCTCGGCCTGGTTCGTGCGCAAGCACGACGAGGTGGCCCCCGCGGTGTGGAAGCTGCCCAGCGTCAAGAGCGCCGCCAATTGCGCGGCCTGCCACACCGGCGCCGACAAGGGC
>CALRYD010000004.1:0-133711 GCA_943372305.1 Hydrogenophaga intermedia
TGCTGCGCTGGGCCAGCTGGCTGCTCACGCTGCCGGTGGTGTTCTTCGCCAGCGGGCCCTTCTACAAGGGCGCCTGGCGCGACCTCAAGCTCGGTCGCATCGGCATGGACACGCCGGTCACGCTGGGCATCCTCGTCACCTTCCTCGCCAGTTCGGCCGCCACCTTCGACCCGCACGGCCCCTGGGGGCATGAGGTCTGGTTCGATTCGGTGACCATGTTCGTGTTCTTCCTGCTGGGGGGGCGCTACCTGGAGTTCAAGGCGCGGGACCGCACCGCCGGTGCGCTGGACGCGCTGATGAACCGCCTGCCCGAGGTGTGTGCGCGGCAACGTGCCGACGGTGTTTTCGAAACCGTGTCCGTGCGGCGGCTGGTGGTGGGGGACAAGGTCCAGGTGCAGGCCGGGCAGGCCTTCCCCGGAGATGGCGCGCTGCTGAGCGAGACCGCCACGGTGGACGAGGCCTTGCTGACCGGTGAGTCGCACCCTGTCACGCGCCGGCGCGGCGAAGCGGTGGTGGCCGGCAGCTTCAACCTGGGCGGGCCGGTGTTGGTGGACGTGCAGCGGCTGGGCCGCGACACGCGTTTTGCCCAGATCGTTGGCTTGATGGAAAAAGCTTCCACCGAAAAGCCGCGCCTGGCCGTTCTGGCCGACCGCATCGCAGCCCCTTTCCTGGTGCTGGTGGTGCTGGCCGCGCTGGCGGCAGGGTACTACTGGTGGCAGATCGACCACACCAAGGCGCTGGCGGTGGCGGTGGCGGTGCTGATCGTCACCTGCCCTTGCGCGTTGTCGCTGGCCACGCCGGCGGCCATGCTGAGCGCCGCGGGCGCTCTGGCGCGCCGGGGCATTCTGGTGCGGCGCCTGCAAGCGTTCGAGGTGCTGTCCACCATCGGTGCGGTGATCTTCGACAAGACCGGCACTTTGACCCACGACCGCCTGCGGCTGGAAGCGGTGCACACCCGCGAGGGCGTCGACCGCGATCAGGCGCTGGCCCAGGCCGTGGCGCTGGCGCAGGGCTCCCTGCACCCTGTCTCGCGAGCGCTGGTGCTGGCGGCGTCGGACCTGGCCGCTGCACCCGGCATCACTGACATCACCGAACAGGCTGGCCAAGGCCTGCAAGGCCACCGCACAGGCGGCGGCTGGTTGCGCCTGGGGTCCGCTGTCTTTTGTGGCGCCACCCCCGCCGGTGCGCAAGACGCCACGCCCCGGGCTTATCTGGCGGACGAGCAGGGCTGGGTGGCGACTTTCGAGTTGAGCGAAGGCTTGCGCGACGACGCCGCCGAGGCGGTGACCCGCCTGCGCGAACTGGGCATCCAGACCTGGCTGCTCTCGGGTGACCGTGACGCCGCGGCCCGTCTGGTGGGGGGCGCGGTGGGGGTGGACCATGTGATCGCCGGCGCCACGCCCGAGCAGAAGCTGGCCGAGGTGGTGCGCCTGCAGTCCCAGGGCCTGCGCGTGGCCATGGTCGGCGATGGCCTCAACGACGGGCCGGTGCTTACTCGTGCGGACACCTCGTTTGCGCTGGGTCATGCGGCGCCGCTGGCGCAGGCCCAGTCCGACTATGTCATCCAGAGCGGCCTCGTGATGGATGTGGTGCACACGCTGCAGCACGCCCGCTTCACCATGCGCATCGTGCGCCAGAACCTGATCTGGGCCGCGGTCTACAACGCCGTCGCCGTGCCGTTGGCCTTGGTCGGGTGGATGCCTCCCTGGCTGGCCGGTCTGGGCATGGCGGGCAGTTCGTTTCTGGTCATCGCCAACGCCATGCGCCTGGCGTCCAACCATCACATCGGTTTGTCGGATACCCGCTTGGGTACCAACCAGCCGGCGTGACCTTCATCGTCTTTTCGCTTCGCGGCGTTCCGAGGTGCTCCCATGGAGATTCTGTATTTGCTGGTCCCCTTGTCGGTGGTTCTGGTGTTTGCGGTCATTGGCCTGTTCTGGTGGGCTTTGCACGCAGGTCAGTTTGACAACATTGAGCGCGAGGGCGGGCGCATTCTCGGGGGCGATTGACTTAAGTCAAGGTGGTCGAGGGTGTCAAAAAGCACACTCCCCGTGGTGACATTTATGAGGAGTTCTGTATGTCCGTGACAACAAAGGCCAGCCAGCCGGCGGTCTACAACGACGGGGTGGTACGCGGGTTCGCGATCATGTCCGTGATCTATGGCGTGGTGGGTATGTTGGTGGGGGTGATCATCGCCGCCCAGCTGACCTGGCCCGAGCTCAACATGGGGATCGAGTGGATCACCTACGGTCGCTTGCGACCGCTTCACACCAACGCGGTGATCTTCGCGTTCGGTGGTTCGGCGCTGTTCGCCACCAGCTACTACATTGTTCAACGCACCTGCCACACACCCTTGTTCTCCAATGGTCTGGCATGGCTCACTTTCTGGGGCTGGAACCTGGCCATCGTGGGCGCTGTCGTCACCCTTCCCATGGGCTGGACCCAGGGCAAGGAGTACGCGGAACTCATCTGGCCGATCGACCTGCTGATCACCGTGACATGGGTGGCCTACGCCATCGTGTTCTTCGGTACCGTGGGCATCCGGAAGGTTCGTCACATCTACGTGGCGAACTGGTTCTTCGGTGCCTACATCATCACCATCGCGCTGCTGCACATTTTCAACAACCTGGCCATCCCGACCAGCGCCACGCATTCGTACTCGGCGTACGCCGGCGTGCAGGACGCGATGATCCAGTGGTGGTACGGCCACAACGCGGTGGGCTTCTTCCTGACCGCCGCCTTCCTGGGCATGATGTATTACTTCATCCCCAAGCAGGCCGAGCGTCCGGTGTACTCGTACCGCCTGTCGATCGTGCACTTCTGGGCCCTGATCTTCACCTACATGTGGGCAGGCCCCCACCACCTGCACTACACCGCACTGCCGGACTGGACCCAGTCGGTCGGCATGGTCTTCTCCCTGATCCTGCTGGCCCCCAGCTGGGGCGGCATGATCAACGGCATCATGACCCTCTCGGGCGCCTGGCACAAACTGCGTGACGACCCCATCCTGCGCTTCCTGATCGTGTCCCTGTCGTTCTACGGCATGTCCACCTTCGAAGGTCCGATGATGTCCATCAAGACCGTCAACGCGCTGAGCCACTACACCGACTGGACCGTGGGCCACGTGCACTCTGGCGCCCTGGGCTGGGTGGGTCTGGTGTCCATGGGCTCGCTGTACTACCTGATCCCGCGCCTGTTCGGCCAGAAGAAGATGTACTCGGTGCCCGCTATCGAGATTCACTTCTGGGTGGCCACCATCGGCATCGTGCTGTACATCGCCGCGATGTGGATTGCCGGTGTGATGCAGGGCCTGATGTGGCGCTCGGTCAATCCTGATGGCAGCCTGACCTACACCTTCGTCGAGTCCGTCAAGGCCACCTTCCCGTTCTACGTGATCCGTCTGCTGGGTGGCCTGCTGTACCTGGGCGGCATGATCCTGATGCTGTGGAACGTGACCATGACCGCTCTGCGCGGCCGTGCACAAGATGTGCCCGTGATGGCTGTCAACCCAGCCCACGCCTGAGGAGTAAAACAACATGTCTTCACACGAAATCACGACCGGCCACGCCCGGATTGAAACCAACAACTTCCTCATGATCGTGTTGATCACGCTCGTGGTGGCGGTGGGTGGTCTGGTGGAAATCGTTCCCCTGTTCTTCCAGAAGTCCACGACGCAGCCGATCGAGGGCCTCAAGCCCTACAGCGCGCTGCAACTGGCAGGGCGCGACGTTTACGTCAGCGAAGGTTGCTACAACTGCCACTCGCAGATGATCCGCCCCTTCCAGGCCGAAACCCTGCGCTACGGTCCTTACTCGGTGGCTGGCGAGTTCGTCTACGACCGCCCGTTCCAGTGGGGTTCCAAGCGCACCGGTCCCGATCTGGCCCGTGTCGGTGGTCGTTACAGCGATGAATGGCACCGCGTGCACCTGAACAACCCGCGCGATCTGGTGCCCGAGTCCAACATGCCGGCCTATCCCTTCCTGGCCAACAAGACCGTGGACGCCGAGAGCATGCCCAAGCGCATGGAAGTGCTGCGCACCCTGGGCGCACCGTACTCGGACGAAGAAATCGCCAAGTCGGTGGAAGACGTCAAGGGCAAGACCCAGATGGATGCCGTGATCGCCTACCTGCAGGTGCTGGGCACCGCACGCAGTGCGACCAGGCCGGCTGCAGCCGCACCCGCTGCTGGGGCTGCGCCTGCTGCCCCGGCGGCAGAAGCCGCAGCGGCTCCGGCAACCGCCGCTGCCCCTGCAGCACCTGCCGCTCCTGCGGTGGCCGCCCCGGCAACCGAAACCAAAGCCCAATAAAGGGGACGGACATGGACATCAACGATCTGCGCAGCATTGCCACGGTGATCAGCCTGCTGACCTTTGTGGGCATCGTGGCCTGGGCGTGGTCCAAGCGCAACCAGTCCAACTTCGACGAGGCGGCCCGTCTGCCTTTCAACGAAGACTGATGCGCCCACCCAAGAGAGAAACATCATGAGCGACTTTACGAGCGATTTCTGGAACCTCTTCGTGGCGGGACTGACGCTGGTCAGCATCATCGCCTGCCTGATCCTGCTGTGGATCGCAGGCACGACCAAAGCGGCCACCGTGCACGACAACACCACCGGGCACGTCTGGGACGGCGACCTGAAGGAAATCAACAACCCGCTGCCCAAGTGGTGGGTGTACCTGTTCGTCATCACCTGCCTGTTTGGCCTGGCCTACGGCGTTCTGTACCCGATGTTCGGCAAGTTCCAGGGTGTCCTGGGCTGGTCTTCGCAAGGACAGCACACCGCTGAAGTGCAGAAGGTGGAAGCGGCCATCGCACCGATCTACGCCAAGTTCCAGGGCATGAAGCCTGAAGAAATGGCGGCCGACGCGCAGGCCATGGCGATTGGCGAGCGCCTGTTCATGAACTACTGTGCCCAGTGCCACGGTTCCGATGCGCGCGGTGCCAAGACCTTCCCCAACCTCGCCGACGGCGACTGGCTCGGCGGGACGGGTGCCGACTACATCAAGACCACGATTGCCAACGGTCGCACCGGCGTGATGCCGCCCATGGCCGCCGCGGTCGGCACTGCTGAAGACGTGCGCAACGTGGCCCAGTACGTGCTGAGCCTGTCCAAGACCGAAACCGACGCCGTCCGCGCCGCGCAGGGCAAGGAAAAGTTCGCCTCTTGCGCTGCCTGCCACGGCGCCGACGGTAAGGGCATGCACGCCATGGGCGCCCCCAACCTGACCGACGACACCTGGTTGCATGGCTTCGGCGAAGAGGCCATCATCAAAGCCGTGAACCAGGGCTTCACCAACCAGATGCCTGCCCAGTCCGCGCTGCTCAACGAAGCGCAGATCAATGTGTTGGCGTCCTACGTCTGGGGCCTGTCTAACAAGGCCGCCAAGTAAGCACCGAGCAGAACGGGCGGTGGCTTCACCGCCCGTTCTCTTTTCCGATCTCCTCTCCGGTTGAACCCGTGACCACAGCGACACCATACACCCCACCGACCCCATTGGCTGCTCCGGCAGCGAGCGCCGGCGTGCAGCCCGACGGCGAGGAACTGGTGTCCCTGTACGCGTCGCGACAAAAGATCTACCCGCGCTCCGTCGCGGGTTTCTTTTCGAAGTGGCGCTGGCTGACGGTCTGGATCACGCAGATCGTCTTCTATGGCCTGCCATGGCTGCAATGGAACGCACGGCAGGCCGTGCTGTTCGACCTTGAAGCTCGCCGCTTCTACATCTTCGGTCTGGTCCTGTACCCGCAGGACTTCATCTACCTGACCGGACTGCTGGTCATCTCCGCCCTGGCGCTGTTCCTGTTCACGGCGATCGCCGGGCGCCTGTGGTGCGGCTATGCCTGCCCGCAAACGGTGTACACCGAAATCTTCCTCTGGATAGAGAAGAAGGTGGAAGGCGACCGTTCGGCCCGCATGCGGCTGGACCAGTCCACCCTGTCGGCCCAGAAATTCGGCAAGAAGTGGCTCAAGCACGCCCTGTGGATACTGTTCGCCTTGTGGACCGGCTTCACCTTCGTCGGCTACTTCACGCCCATTCGTGAACTCGCCGCACTGTCGCTGGCGGCATCGCTGGGTCCGTGGCAGACCTTCTGGATCTTCTTCTACGGTTTTGCCACCTACGGCAATGCGGGTTTCATGCGCGAGCAGGTCTGCAAGTACATGTGCCCCTATGCGCGGTTCCAGAGCGCCATGTTCGATAAAGACACGATGATCGTGACCTACGACGAGAAGCGTGGGGAGCCGCGCGGGCCGCGCTCGAAGAAGGCCGACCCGGCCGCGCTGGGCCTGGGAGCCTGTGTGGACTGCACGCTGTGCGTGCAGGTCTGCCCGACCGGCATCGACATCCGCAAAGGCTTGCAGTACGAGTGCATCGGCTGCGGCGCCTGCATCGATGTGTGTGATGAGGTCATGGACAAGGTGGGCTATCCGCGCGGCCTGGTCAAGTACTCCACCCAGAACGGCATGGCCAACGGCTGGAGCAGCGCGCAGATGATCCGGCGTGCGTTCCGCCCGCGGGTGCTGGTCTACACCGGCATCCTGCTGCTGATCACCGTGGCCGTGATGGTCAGCCTGTACCTGCGCACACCGCTGAAGGTGGATGTGATCCGCGACCGGGGCGCACTGGCCCGCATGGTCGAGAAAGGGCGCATCGAGAACGTGTTCCGCCTGCAGGTGATGAATGCCACCGAAAGTATGCAGCGCTACCGCATCAGCGTCAGCGGCCTGCCCGATATCGCCATCGCCTCCGAGTCCGAGGTTGAAGTGTTGCCCACCGAGGTGCGTTCGGCCGTGCTGCGTGTGCAGATCCCGCCCGGGGCTGCGTCCAGCGGCTCACACACCATCCATTTCGACATCCGATCCATGGGCGACGACCCGGCCCAAGTGACCGAAAAAGCCGCCTTTCTCGTGCCTCGTTGAGTAGACTTGAGATACCTCACCCAGTAAAGGTCACCATGAACACAGCCACCGCTCCTTCTGAACATCCCTCCCAACCCATAGCGTGGTGGCGGGTGCCCCACATGTGGCTGGTGGTCGGCGGACCCCTGGTGGTGGTGGTGGCGGCAATCGCCACCGCCGTCATTGCGGTTCGCGGCGCCGATCCGGTGCTGAACAAGGAAGATTTCGAACGCGATCTCAAGGCGGCCACCGCCAATCTGCAAGGTCAGGCCAAGACCGATGCACTGATCACGCTCCAGCCGGCCAACCAGGCGCGCAACCACGCCGCCTCACCGGTGGTCCCCAAGGCGCCCTGACGGGCGCAAGCCCGCCACAACCGACTGGCTGCGGGGTGCATCGCTCCAGGGCCAACGTGCAACAGAGGAGACGACAACATGTGGGCTCGACGGTGGATGTGGATTGCCTGGCCAGCCTTTCTGGTGGCGGCCGTGCTGGAGATGCTGGTGTTCGCTCTGGTCGATCCCAGTGAGCTGCACTGGTCCGGTCATGCGCTGGAGTGGTCACGGCAAACCGTCTACACGGTGTCGTTCTTCGTGTTCTGGGTGGGTGCCATGGCGTCCAGTGCATTGACCACGCTGCTGTCGATGTCGCCCTTTGAGGTCAACCGCTGCCCGGTACCGCCCGATGAGCGCCCCGCCGACTGTGCCAGGAACGGCAACTGCTGCTGAGAGACCATGGCCGGGCGCACCAGGCGCCCAGCAAAAAAGCCCCGCGGGCAGCTGCCTGACGGGGCTTTTTTCTTGAGGTCAGGGTGCCGGGAGGAGGGGTCAGCGGCAAGTCTGCGGGTTGACGATCTGTCGCAGCCCGTCGGTGTTCTTGATGTGCACGTAGCGCTGCTTGACTTCGATGATGCCTTCCTCGACAAACTTCGAGAACGTGCGGCTCACGGTTTCCAGCTTCATGCCCAGGTAGCTGCCAATCTCCTCGCGCGTCATGCGCAGGATGAGTTCCGACTGCGAGAAGCCCCGGGCATGCAGGCGTTGAACCAGGTTCAGCAGGAACGCGGCGAGTCGCTCTTCGGCGCGCATGCTGCCCAGCAGCAGCATCACCGAGTGGTCGCGCACGATCTCGCGGCTCATGATCTTGTGCACATGGTGCTGCAGCGTGGTGAATTCGCGCGAGAGCTCTTCCACCTGGTCAAACGGCATGACGCAGACTTCAGCGTCTTCCAGAGCAATGGCGTCGCACGAGTGGCGGTCGCTCACGATGCCATCCAGGCCGATGATCTCGCCCGTCATCTGGAAGCCCGTGACCTGGTCGCGCCCGTCGGCGGTGGTGACACAGGTCTTGAAGAAACCCGAACGCACGGCGTACAGCGAGGTGAACCTGTCGCCCGTGTTGAACAGGGCGGCGCCTCGCTTGATGCGGCGGCGCGCTGAGATGACGTTGTCGAGCTTGCTCATCTCATCGGGATTGAGCCCCATGGGAAGGCACAACTCTCGGAGGTTGCAACTGGAGCAGGCGACTTTGATGCTTTGGGCGTCCATAAATTTCCTGGCAAAACCAGCTTGAGCTTACCGCATACGTCACGCGGGTGGCGAGAAAAGCACTGCGCCACGCGCACTTGCGAACCATGGCCACCCGCCAGGGGTGGACCGGTTTGATCAAGATCAAGGGAGCGCCGGTGACGATGGTGCACATTCGAAGCCCAGAATTGGAGATTTGTCTGTGAGCCACGCTATATCTGACGAGCTGCTCAAGCGGTTCGACATCCCCGGCCCCCGCTACACCTCGTACCCGACCGCCGATCGTTTCGTCGAGGCATTCGCCGAGGGCGATTACGTCCAGGCGCTGGAACAACGCCGCGCCGGATCGCTGGCCTTGCCGCTGTCGCTCTACGTGCACGTGCCGTTCTGCGAGTCGGTCTGTTACTACTGCGCCTGCAACAAGGTCATCACCAAGCACCACGAGCGCGCCGCCGAATACCTGCGGTACCTTTCTCGCGAGGTGGAGCTGCAGGTCCAGCACTTCGGCAAGGGACACAGCGTTTCACAGCTTCACCTCGGGGGTGGCACGCCCACCTTCCTCTCCGACGGCGAGCTCGAAGACCTGATGGCGATGATCCGCCGCAACTTCACCCTGGTGCCCGGCGGCGAGTACTCGATCGAGGTCGACCCGCGCACCGTCACCGACCAGCGCCTGCAGTCGTTGGCGCGCCTGGGTTTCAACCGCCTGAGCTTCGGCGTGCAGGACTTCGACCCGGCCGTGCAGAAGGCCGTGCACCGCGTGCAGCCGGCCGAACAGGTGTTTGCACTGGTGGAGACCGCCCGCAAGATCGGCTTCGAATCCGTCAACGTCGATCTGATCTACGGCCTGCCGCTGCAGACGCCTGAATCGTTCAAGCGCACACTGGCGCAGGTGGCCCTGCTGCGACCCGATCGCATCGCCTTGTACGCCTACGCACACTTGCCTTCACGCTTCAAGCCGCAGCGGCGCATCATTTCCGCGGAGCTTCCCAGCCCCGGTGACAAGCTGGCCATGCTCTCGATGTCGCTGGATGCGATGAGCGATGCAGGCTTTGTCTACGTCGGCATGGACCACTTCGCGCTGCCCACCGACGCATTGGCCGTGGCCAAGCGCCAGGGCCGCCTGCACCGCAACTTCCAGGGTTACAGCACCCAGCCCGACTGCGACCTGATCGCGCTCGGCGTCTCGGCCATCGGTCGCATTGGCGCGACCTACAGCCAGAACGCCAAGACGCTGGAGGAGTACTACGACGCACTGGACCAGGGGCGCCTGCCCATCGTGCGGGGCCTGGCCCTCACCCGCGACGACCTGCTGCGCCGCTCGGTCATCATGTCCATCATGTGCCAGGGGGCGCTGCAGTACGAGTCGATCGAGCTCGGTCATCTGATCAACTTCAAGAGCTACTTCGCCAAGGAGCTGGAAACCCTGGCAGGTCTGGCCGAACACGGCCTGGTCACCATTGACAGCACGGGCGTGCAGGTCACGCCCACAGGCTGGTACCTGGTGCGCGCAATCGCCATGGTGTTCGACAAGCACCTGCAGGTCGACATCGACCGGGCCCGTTTCTCCAAAATCATCTGAGGTGTCGATAGGGGTGTCCTCCCGTCGGGGGAGGGCGCTGCTAGAGTTCGCGCATGCTGACTTCGATGGCCGTGACGGCCTTGTTCATGGGGCTGGTCGGTGGCCCGCATTGCGTGGCCATGTGCGGCGCAGCGTGTGCCGGCATCAGCCGCGCGGCGGGCGAACGCAGCACGCAGGCGCTGTGGTCCTTTCAGGTCAGTCGCATGGTCGGCTACGCGTTGTTCGGCGCGTTCGCCGCGGGTTCGGTGCAGGGGCTGGCGATGCTGGGGACCAACACCATCGCCATCCGCCCGGTGTGGACCATGTTCCACGCGGCCGCTTTTCTGCTGGGTCTGGCGCTGATCTGGCGTGCGCGACAGCCGGCCTGGATCGACAACCTCGGTCAGTCGGTGTGGCGCAAGGCACGTCCTGTGCTGTCCAGACTGGGGCCGCGAGCGTCCGTTGTGCTGGGGGTGGCCTGGGCGCTGATGCCTTGCGGCCTGCTGTATTCGGCCCTGCTGGTCGCCTCACTGACGGCCAACGCACTGGAGGGGGCGGCCGTGATGGCGCTGTTTGCGTTCGGAACGTCGATCTCGCTGACGATCGCGCCCTGGTTGTTGCTGCGGCTGCGCAGTGGCGCATCCGGGGCCTGGGCCATCCGACTGGCAGGGTTGGCGTTGGCGGTCACCTCTGGTTGGGCCCTGTGGATGGGGCTGACCAACCCCACCGGCCTGTTCTGTCTGTGAACGCTCAGGCCGTGGGCGTTTTGTCTCGGCCGGGCAAGGTGGCCAGCACCAGGCCCAGCAGCGCGATACCGAAGGCCAGCAATTGCATGGGCGTGAGGCGTTCGCCCATGAACAGCACGCCGACAGCGGCGGCGCTCACCGGCAGCATCACGGTGAACACGCCGGCACGTGAGGCCGGCACGGTCTTGAGGCCGGTCATCCAGAGCCACACCGTCCAGACGCTCGCGGCCAGGCCGTAGAACAGCAGCAGCAGCCACAGCGGCGCGCCGACCGCGCTGAAATCGAAGTGCCAGGCCGCCCACAGCCCAACGGGTGTGACCAGGATGAAACCCCAGAGGTTGATGATGGCCGAAATGCGTTTCGGACCCAGGCCATCGGTCAGCCGTTTGCCGATGACGACGTACGAAGCCTCGCACACCACCGCAGCGAACACCAGCAGGTTGCCCCAGACCGGCAGGGGCAACCCGAAGGCCGTTTCGACCGCGGCCATCGTTCCGGAGTCGGCGGGCTTTTGCAGGGAAAAGAGACCAATGCCCAGCGCAGCGCAGACGATGGCCGCGGCCGTTCGACGACCGATGCGTTCTTTGAGGAACAGCCAGCTCAGGATGGCCACCACCGCGGGGATGGCGGACATCACCACGCCGGCGGCCACCGCCGTGGTCAGGCGCACGCCGAACAGCATGCAGATCGAAAACAGGAAGTTGCCCAGAAAGGATTCGAGGAACAGCAAACCCCGTGTGCGCGGGGTCATCGGCGGCTCGTCCGCCGGCTTGCGCAGCCAGCGCCACATGGCCAGGCCGCCGATGCCAAAGCGAAGCCACGCCAACAGGAAAACGGGGAACACCGCCACCAGTGGCTTGGACAGGGCGACGTAGCTGCCCACCAGCGACATGCTCAGGGCCAGTGCAGCGTAGGCCTGCCATCGGGCGGGTGAGGTGGTGGGGGCGTGCGTGGAATGCATGGCGCGCATCATGCCCGAAGCGCCACGCGGCTCGGCAGAGCCGTGCAATGCTTTTCCGCCATGCGAAAACGTGTAATGGTGCGGCGCGGCATTTTTTCTTGATCTGAGAGACTGAATTCCATATTGAGAAAAATGTGAAAAATGCCATTGATTTTATTGAGAAAAGTTTTTCTCTTATATAAGACATAAGAGCTTCACAAAGTCTTCTATAAGACTTACAGTTCATCCATCGGCGGGTGCTTTTCGGAGGGCCGCCGGCAACCCCTCTTTCAACCTCACGGAGTGTTTCCATGACCAAAGCCCTGAATGCGCAGCTGAGCCGTCAACAGCAAATCGAAGCCCTGGAAAAAGACTGGGCCACCAACCCCCGCTGGAAGCTGGTCAAGCGCGGTTACTCCGCTGCTGACGTGGTGCGTCTGCGCGGCAGCATGCAGCCCGAGTACACGCTGGCCCAGCGTGGTGCCGAGAAGCTGTGGGAGAAGGTCAACGGCGGTGCCAAGAAGGGCTACGTCAACGCCTTCGGCGCCATCTCCGCCGGCCAGGCCATGCAGCAGGCCAAGGCTGGTCTGGAAGCCGTGTACCTGTCGGGCTGGCAGGTCGCCGCCGATGGCAACACCAGCGAAACCATGTACCCCGACCAGTCGCTGTACGCCTACGACTCGGTGCCGACCATGGTCCGCCGCATCAACAACACCTTCAAGCGCGCCGACGAAATCCAGTGGGGCCGTGGCATCGAGCCGGGCTCGCCCGAGTTCATCGACTACTTTCTGCCGATCGTGGCCGACGCTGAAGCCGGTTTCGGTGGCGTGCTCAACGCCTTCGAACTGATGAAGAACATGATCGCCGCGGGTGCTGCCGGCGTTCACTTCGAAGACCAGCTGGCCGCCGTGAAGAAGTGCGGCCACATGGGTGGCAAGGTGCTGGTGCCGACGCAAGAAGCCATTGAAAAGCTGATCGCCGCCCGTTTCGCTGCCGACGTGATGGGCGTGCCCACCATCGTGCTGGCCCGCACCGATGCCGAAGCCGCCAACCTCATCACCAGCGACCACGACGCCAACGACAAGCCGTTCCTGACCGGCGAGCGCACCCAGGAAGGTTTCTACCGCGTCAAGAACGGTCTGGAACAAGCCATCAGCCGCGGTGTGGCCTACGCCCCCTACGCCGATCTGGTGTGGTGCGAGACCGGCGTGCCCGACATCGGCTTCGCCCGTGAATTCGCCCAGGCTGTGCACGCCGCCTGCCCTGGCAAGCTGCTGAGCTACAACTGCTCGCCTTCCTTCAACTGGAAGAAGAACCTCAACGACAGCCAGATCGCTTCCTTCCAGGAAGACCTGTCGGCGCTGGGCTACAAGTACCAGTTCATCACGCTGGCCGGTATCCACATCAACTGGTTCAACACCTTCCAGTTCGCCCACGCCTACGCCCGCGGCGAAGGCATGAAGCACTACACCAACATGGTGCAGGAGCCGGAATTCGCTGCTCGCGACAAGGGTTACACCTTCGTGTCGCACCAGCAGGAAGTGGGCGCCGGTTATTTCGACGATGTGACCACCGTGATCCAGGGCGGTTCGTCCAGCGTGAAGGCGCTGACCGGCTCGACCGAAGAAGAGCAGTTCCACTGATCTGCCCCGAATCCACAGCCCCGAAGAGGTTGAGGAGACGAGAGCCCGGGCCTGGCCCGGGCTTTTTTGTGGGAAAATGAAAAGCTTATCAAGCAGCAAGAGCGAGAAAGGCAGTCTGGTTATGACACCGCGAACTACCGAGAGGTTTGATCCGGCCTTCTAAGGCCTGCAGTTCGCGCCTGCCTGATTCCCCTTCTCTCATCTCCAGCGCGGCCCATGCCGCGCTTTTTTGTTTCTGGACTTCCCTATGCTTCACATCACGCTTCCCGACGGTTCGCAACGCGAGTTTCCTGGCCCGGTCACGGTGGCTGAAGTGGCTGCGTCTATCGGTGCGGGGCTGGCCAAAGCCGCGCTGGCCGGCAAGATCGAAGGCAAGGTTGTGGACACCAGCTTCCAGATCACGGCCGACAGCGCTCTGTCCATCGTCACTGCCAAAGAAGCCGATGGTCTGGAGGTGATCCGCCATTCCACGGCCCACTTGCTCGCTTACGCCGTGAAAGAGCTGTTTCCGGATGCTCAGGTCACCATCGGACCCGTGATCGAACATGGCTTCTTCTACGATTTTTCCTACAAGCGGCCCTTCACGCCAGAAGACTTGTCGGCCATCGAAAAGAAGATGACCGAACTGGCGAACAAGGACGAGCCGGTCGTGCGCCGCGTGCTGCCGCGCGACGAGGCGGTGGCCTATTTCAAGGGGCTGGGTGAGCACTACAAGGCCGAGATCATCGCCAGCATCCCGAGCAACGAGGATGTGTCGCTCTACCGTGAAGGCAAGTTTGAAGACCTGTGTCGCGGCCCGCACGTGCCCAGCACCGGCAAGCTCAAGCACTTCAAACTCATGAAGGTAGCCGGTGCCTACTGGCGCGGCGACCACCGCAACGAGATGCTGCAGCGCATCTACGGCACGGCATGGGCGAGCAAGGACGACCTGCAGCAGCACCTGACGATGCTGGAAGAAGCGGAAAAGCGCGACCACCGCAAACTCGGCCGGGAACTGGATTTGTTTCACCTGGACGAGCACTCGCCAGGCACGGTGTTCTGGCACCCCAAAGGCTGGACGGTGTGGCAGGAGGTGGAGCAGTACATGCGCCGCGTGTACCGCGACAACGGATACCAGGAAGTGAAGGGTCCGCAGATCCTGGACAAGGCGCTCTGGGAAAAGACCGGCCACTGGGACAAGTACCGCGAGAACATGTTTGTGACCGAGTCGGAGAAGCGCGACTACGCGCTCAAGCCGATGAACTGCCCGGGTCATATCATCATCTTCAAACAAGGCATCAAGAGCTACCGCGATCTGCCGCTGCGCTTTGGCGAGTTCGGCCAGTGCCACCGCAACGAACCTTCGGGCGGTCTGCACGGCATCATGCGCGTGCGTGCGTTCACGCAGGACGACGGTCACATCTTCTGCACCGAAGACCAGATCCAGTCGGAAGTGGTGGCGTTCACCACGCTGCTGCGGAAGGTCTACAAGGATTTCGGTTTCACCGACATCATTTACAAGCTCTCGACCCGCCCCGAAAAGCGCATCGGAACCGAAGAAAGCTGGGACCGCGCCGAGGCCGCGCTGGCCAACGGTCTCAAGGCCTCGGGCTGCGACTTCGAGTACTTGCCGGGCGAGGGCGCTTTCTACGGGCCCAAGATCGAATACACCCTCAAGGACGCGCTGGGTCGCCCCTGGCAGTGCGGCACCATCCAGGTCGATCCCAACCTGCCCGAGCGCCTGGATGCCGAGTTTGTGGGGGAGGACGGTTCGCGCCACCGCCCCATCATGTTGCACCGCGCCATCGTCGGCAGCCTGGAGCGCTTCATCGGTATCCTGATCGAGCAGCACGCTGGCGCGCTGCCGGTTTGGCTGGCTCCGACCCAGGTGGTGGTGGCCGGGATCACCGATGCGCAGGCCGATTCCGTCCAGGAAGTGGCGAAAACGCTGCAAAAACAAGGGCTTAGGGTTGAAACAGACCTGCGCAACGAGAAAATCACGTATAAAATACGGGAGCACGCGTTGCAAAAGCTGCCCTATATCCTGGTCGTGGGCGACAAGGAGAAGGCTGCCGGCGCCGTGGCTGTGCGGGCACGAGGGAACAAAGACCTCGGTGTCATGTCGCTGGAGAGCTTCTCCCAACTGATCGCGACAGACGTTTCCTCCAAGGTTTGATGTCAAACACTCCGGAAGGCCCCTCGGCTGCTGCGCACCGCGCGTGCGCCCATTGGGGCTTCTGTCGTCTGAATCGCCCACGTCAAGGAACACACCATCGCTACCAACTTTCGTGACCGTCGCCAACGCGAAGAGCGTGCACACCGTCTGAACCGTGAAATCATGGCCCCCGAGGTTCGCCTCAACGGGCCTGAAAACGAGCCACTGGGTATCGTCAGCCTCATGGAAGCCCTGCGCATGGCGGGCGAACTGGATGTTGACCTGGTCGAGATCGCAGCCACCGCCAATCCGCCGGTGTGCCGCCTGATGGACTACGGCAAGTTCAAGTACCAAGAGCAGAAGAAGGCGGCGGAAGCCAAAGCCAAGCAGACGGTCATCGAAATCAAGGAAATCAAGTTTCGACCTGGTACCGACGACGGCGACTACAACATCAAGATGCGCAACATCCGCCGTTTTCTGGACGACGGTGACAAATGCAAGATCACGCTGCGGTTCCGTGGCCGCGAGATCACCCACCAGGAGTTGGGGCTCGCACTGCTGAACCGCATCCGGGACGACCTCGGCGACACCATTCTGGTCGAGCAGTTCCCGAAGCTGGAAGGGCGTCAGATGATCATGATGATCGCGCCCGGGCGCAAGAAGGCCGGGGGCCCTGGGCCCAAGGCCGATGCGGCGCCAGCCGAACAGCCGTCGGCCTGAGCTGACGGGTTTTTACAGAGGATTGGATCGGCAGGGTAGTCGCCTGCCGTCCGAGGCCAGCGGTGCAAGCCGCTGAGCCGAAAGAACGGTCGCAAGACCGTTCGTAAAAGTGGCTCGGGGCCAACAAGTCCGCGGAAGGTTCGCGGCGCCTCACGAGCACAAATGAAAAGGAGCATGAAGATGCCCAAAATGAAGACCAAGAGCAGCGCGAAGAAGCGTTTTCGCGTTCGTCCCGGTGGCACCGTCAAGCGCGGTCAAGCCTTCAAGCGTCACATTCTGACCAAGAAGACCACCAAGAACAAGCGCCATCTGCGTGGTGCGGTGACTGTTCATGAGACCAACATGGGTCACATGGCACAGATGCTGCCCGGCATGGGCATTTGATCAACGACGAACAAGGAGCAACACATGCCTCGCGTCAAACGTGGTGTAACGGCACGCGCCCGTCACAAAAAAGTTCTCGCCCTTGCCAAAGGTTTCCGCGGTCGCCGCGGTAACGTCTTCCGCATCGCCAAACAGGCGGTGATGAAGGCCGGTCAATACGCCTACCGTGACCGCCGCACCAAGAAGCGCGTTTTCCGTCAGCTGTGGATCGCGCGTATCAACGCCGGTGCACGCGCTTGCGGCCTGACGTACAGCCAGTTCGCCAATGGCCTGAAGAAGGCGCAGATCGAGATCGACCGCAAGGTCCTGGCCGATCTGGCCGTGAACGACGTTGCTGCTTTCAACAGCATCGTGGAGCAAGTCAAAGCCAAGCTGGCCGCTTGATTCACGACGGTCCTTGCCGGCTCCGGCCGATGAGGGCCCCGTCGCTCGAAGGGGTTGAGGCTTGAGGGATTCCCTCGCTGCTCTCAGCCCCTTTTTTGTTTTCCCGCAAGAGACACACATGAACGAGTTGGACGCACTGGTCGAAGGCGCACGCGCCGCATTCGCGCAGGCCGCTACCCCCGCCGATCTGGAAAACGCCAAGGCGCAGTACATCGGCAAATCGGGTCGCATCACCGAGCTGATGAAGGGCATGGCGACCCTGCCGGTTGAAGAGAAAAAGACCCGCGGGGCGGCGATCAACGTGGCCAAGCAAGCCATCGAAGCAGCGCTCAACGACCGTCGCCAGGCGCTGGCCGATGCCGAACTCGAAACCCAGCTCAAGGCCGAAGCCCTGGATGTGAGCCTGCCGGGCCGCCAGCGCGGTCAAGGCGGTCTGCACCCGGTGAGCCTGACGCTCGAGCGCATCGAGGCGATCTTCGGCTCGCAGGGCTTCGAAGTGGCTGAAGGTCCCGAGATCGAGTCCGACTGGTTCAACTTCACCGCTCTGAACACGCCCGAGGACCACCCCGCGCGTTCCATGCACGACACCTTCTATGTGGAGGGCGGCAGCGCCAAGGCGCCGAACCTGCTGCGCACCCACACCAGCCCGATGCAGATCCGCCATGCGGTGCAGCACGTCAAGCGCCACCGCGCCGCGCTGGACGCCGGCCTGCCCATGCCGGAGATCCGCGTGATCGCGCCGGGCCGTACCTACCGCGTCGACAGCGACGCGACCCACTCGCCGATGTTCCACCAGTGCGAAGGCCTGTGGATCGGCGAGAACGTGAGCTTCAAGGACCTCAAGGTCGTCTTCACCGATTTCTGCCGCACCTTCTTCGAGAGCGACGATCTGGTGCTGCGCTTCCGCCCCAGCTTCTTTCCTTTCACCGAACCCAGTGCCGAAATCGACATCCAGTTCCAGAGCGGCCCGCTGGCCGGCCGCTGGCTGGAGGTGGCCGGTTCCGGCCAGGTGCACCCGAACGTGGTGCGCAACATGGGCCTGGACCCCGAGCGCTACATCGGCTTTGCCTTCGGCATGGGTCCGGACCGCCTGACCATGCTGCGCTACGGCGTGAACGATCTGCGCCTGTTCTTTGATGGCGACATCCGCTTCCTGCGCCAGTTCGCCTGATCTTTTGCGCCGCTTGCCCACGTACCGAGTCGTCTCATGCAATTCCCCGAATCCTGGCTGCGTGCCTTCTGCAATCCGCCCCTGACCAGCCAGCAGCTGGCCGACACCCTGACCATGGCCGGTCTGGAGGTCGAAGAACTGCGCCCGTTCGCGCCTGCCTTCACCGGCGTGGTGGTGGGCCAGATCTTGAGCGCCGAACAACACCCCAACGCCGACCGCCTGCGCGTGTGCCAAGTGGACGTGGGGCAGGGCGCCCCGCTGAACATCGTTTGCGGAGCGCCCAACGCCCGCGCCGGCATCAAGATCCCGTGTGCCACGGTGGGCGCGCTGTTGCCGCCGGGCGAGGACGGCAAGCCGTTCGCCATCAAGCTGGGGAAACTGCGCGGCGTCGAGAGCCAGGGCATGCTGTGCTCGGCCAAGGAATTGCAGATCTCCGAAGAGAGCAACGGCCTGCTCGAACTGGGCGACGACGCTGTGATCGGCCGCAACATCCGCGAGCAGCTGGGTCTTGACGACATGCTGTTCACGCTCAAGCTCACGCCCAACCTGGCGCATTGCCTGAGCGTGTATGGCATTGCGCGCGAGGTCTCGGCGCTGACCGACACGCCGCTGTTGCAGCCCGAATTTCCTAAGGCCTCCGTGCAGGTGCAAGACCGGCTGCCGGTGAGCGTGCAGGCGCCCGACCTGTGTGGCCGTTTCAGCGGCCGTGTGGTGCGCGGCGTCAACACAAAGGCGCAGACGCCGGCCTGGATGGTCGAGCGCCTGGCGCGCTGCGGCCAGCGCAGCATTTCGCCGCTGGTCGACATCTCGAACTACGTGATGTTCGAGCTGGGCCGCCCCTCGCACATCTTCGACCTCGACAAGATCCACGGTGGTCTGCAGGTGCGCTGGGGGCGCGAGGGCGAACAGCTCAAGCTTCTCAACGGCAACACCATCACGGTGGACGCCGAAGTCGGCGTGATCGCTGACGACCAACAAGTGGAATCGCTGGCCGGCATCATGGGTGGCGATGCCACCGCCGTGTCCGACGACACGCAGAACATCTTCATTGAGGCCGCCTTCTGGTGGCCGAAGGCGATCGCTGGCCGTTCGCGCCGCTACAACTTCAGCACCGACGCCGGCCACCGCTTCGAGCGCGGCGTGGACCCTTCCACCACGGTGGAGCATGTCGAGCGCATCACGCAACTGGTGCTGGACATCTGCGGCGGCCAGGCCGGTCCGCTGGACGACCAGACCTTGGCGCTGCCCGAGGGCAAGCCGGTCACGCTGCGCGTGGCCCGTGCCAACAAGGTCATCGGCATGCCGGTGACGCAAGAACAATGCGCCGGAGCGCTGCGCCGCCTGGGTCTGGATGTGACGGAAGGCGAGGGCACGGTCACCGTGGCGCCGCCGGCCTTCCGCTTTGACTTGCAGATCGAGGAAGATCTGATCGAGGAAGTGGCGCGTGTCATTGGCTACGAGCAGCTGCCGACCAACCCGCCGCAGGCGCCCATCACCGCCAAGCTGCGAGCCGAATCGAAGCGCGGCCCGTTCGCCGTGCGCCGCCAACTGGCGCAGCTGGGTTACCAGGAAACCATCAACTTCAGCTTTGTCGAAGAGCGCTGGGAGCGCGAGCTGGCCGGCAATGCCGACCCGATCAAGCTGCTCAATCCGATTGCCAGCCAGATGAGCGTGATGCGCTCGTCCCTGCTGGGCAGCCTGGTGGCGGTGCTCAAGTTCAACCTGGACCGCAAGGCCCAGCGTGTGCGCCTGTTCGAGCTGGGGCGGGTGTTCCGCAAAGACGCATCCGTGAAAGACAGCGACACCACGGTGGCAGGCTTCGACCAGCCCATGCGCGTCGCTGGACTGGCTTATGGTGGGGTCGACAACCTGCAGTGGGGCAGCGCCGAGCGCAATGTCGACTTTTTCGACATCAAGGGCGATGTGCAGGCGCTGTTGGCGCCTCTGCAGGCGACCTTCAAAGCAGACCAACACCCGGCCATGCACCCGGGCCGCTGTGCCAGTGTCTGGCTGGGCGAGCGTTGCATCGGCCATGTGGGCGAGTTGCACCCGAAATGGCGTCAGGGGTACGAACTGGCCCATGCGCCCGTGATGTTCGAGCTTGCCTTGGACGCTGTGTTGCAGCGCGATGTGCCCCTGTTCCAGTCGGTCAGCCGGCACCAGCCGGTGGACCGCGACATCGCCATCGTGGTGAACGAATCGGTTACCCACGCGGCCGTGATGGATGCGATCCGCAAACCGGGCAGTGCGCTGCTGCGCGATGCGGTGTTGTTCGACGTGTATCGACCGAAGAAGGCGAACGATGGCAGCGTCACCGGTGGTCTGGCGGCCCATGAGAAAAGCTTGGCTGTGCGTCTGACCCTCAACCGGGACGACGCTACACTGACCGACGAGGAAATCGAAACCGTGGTCAAGGACGTGGTCCAGTCATTGGCCCAACAGGTGTCGGCCCGCCTGCGCTGACCCCTGCGCAGCCCCAACAAGCAACTTCAGGAGCACATTCCCATGGAACTCGCGGTGGAAAGCCTCGAAACCCCGGCCTTGACCAAGGCCCAGTTGGCCGAGTTGCTGTTTGACCAGATCGGTCTGAACAAGCGTGAGTCGAAGGACATGATCGATGCGTTCTTCGACCTCGTGACGAACAGCCTGGTCGATGGAACCGACGTGAAGATCTCAGGTTTTGGCAATTTCCAGATCCGCACCAAGGCCCCGCGTCCAGGCCGCAACCCTCGCACGGGTGAGCCAGTGGCCATCGAGGCGCGCCGTGTGGTGACCTTTCACGCCAGCCCAAAGCTGAAAGAGCAGGTCCAGGCGGCGGTCATCGGCGGTTGATACTCCGGTTCGCATCACAGCACAGCCCGGTGACGTCCCGTCACCGGGTTTTTTTATGTCCCTGCGTCCTCGGTACCGCTCGAAGTCCGTCAGCCGGAACTATTTGCAACAGTTTGTGCAGAATTTTCCACTTCTTCGCGCACGCCGTGCCGTGTTAGAGTAAATTTCAAGGTTCGGTCTGTACCGCCTTGATTTTCATGGAAAAAACGCTTCCGCCGATTCCTGCAAAACGCTACTTCACCATTGGTGAAGTGGGCGAATTGTGCGGCGTCAAACCGCATGTGCTGCGGTATTGGGAGCAGGAATTCACCCAGCTGCGACCGATGAAGCGTCGCGGCAACCGGCGCTACTACCAGCACCACGAGGTGCTGATGATTCGTCGCATACGCGAACTTTTGTATGACCAGGGCTTCACCATCAGCGGTGCTCGCAACAAGCTGCAAGAGATGGTGCAGTCCGAGCGCGACAAGCGCCGCATCGACGGTGATGACGCCATCGATTTGACCGAACTGGATGGCGACTTGCCCGAAGAAGACGCGCCCGCGGTGGTCCCTCCGCCACCTGAGCCGATTACGGAAGGCACCGTGTTGCTTGGCGGCGTTCGCCGTGAATTGCTCGAAATTCGTGAGTTGCTCAGCCTGCAGGTCTGAAAGCTCCCAATAGCACGCTATAATCTGAGGCTTGTCGGCGTGTAGCGCAGCCTGGTAGCGCACTTGCATGGGGTGCAAGGGGTCGCGAGTTCGAATCCCGCCACGCCGACCATTTATACGAAAGCCCGGAATCGCAAGGTTCCGGGCTTTTTTGTCTGCCAGCTGATGGGCGGTGGTCGGGCGCGCTCAGTCGATGTCCAGCGTGTGGAAGCCGAATTGGCCTTTTCGGCGGTCGGCAAAGTAGTGCGTGAGGGTTTCGCGCACGGTGCGGAACGCGATCTCGTCCCAGGGGATGTCGGCTTCGGTGAACAGCCGCGCCTCCATGGTTTCCGGGCCGGGGTTGAAGCGGTCGCTCAGCAGGCGGGCACGGTAGTACAGATGCACCTGGCCTACGCGCGGGACGTTCATGAGTGTGAACAGTGGCCCCATTTCGATCTGTGCGCCGGCTTCTTCGTCGGTCTCGCGTGCGGCGCCTTCGGCGGTGGTTTCGCTCAGTTCCATGAAGCCGGCGGGCAGGGTCCATTTGCCTTTGCGCGGCTCGATGTTGCGCTTGCACAGGAGCACGTGTTCACCCGATGCGCCCCACACCGGCACGGTGCCCACCACGTTGAGCGGGTTCTCGTAGTGGATCGTCTGGCAGGTGGTGCAGACCGCCCGGGGTTTGGTGTCGCCGTCGTCGGGCAAACGGTAGGTGACGGGCGATCCGCACTCGCGGCAGTGTTTGATCGGTGGGCGCTGCATCACGGCAGTGTAGGGGCAAACAAAAAGGGACTCGGCAGAGTCCCTTGATGCCCGTGGTGTGCGGTGCCGATCAGGTCTTCTTGGCGGGGACCGCCTTGGCAGGGGCGCTGGCTGTCTTGCCGTGCTTTTCAATCAGGGCTTTGGCGGTGTCCAGCAGCTTTTTGCCGTTGAATCCGCGCTTGTCCATGTCCTGCATCCATTCGACTTCCACCAAGCGAGCTTTGCGCTTGAATTCCTGCGCTTCGGCCGCCGGGATGGTGTGGATCGTGTTGCCCTGTTTGACGGCGGCTTCGCGGCCGGCGACGTCGCCGGCTTGCTGGGTCTTGCCCAGCCAGGCCGAGGTCTCCATGCCCGAGTTCTTGTCGATGATGGCCCTCAGGTCCGGCGGCAGCGCGTTGTACTTGGCCTTGTTCATGGCCATGATGAAGGTGGTGGTGTAGAGCGCGCCACCGGCCGGGTCGAACTCGCTGTGGAACTTGGTGAGTTCGTGCACCTTGACCGAAGGCACCACTTCCCAGGGGATCACGCAGCCGTTGATCACGCCCTTTGAGAGCGCATCGGGAATCTGCGGCAGCGGCATGCCCACCGGCGTGGCGCCCAGGTAACCGAGCATCTTGGTGATCTGGCGGGTCGGGCCGCGCACCTTGGAGCCCTTGAGGTCTTCGGCGGTCTTGATGAGCTTGTCGCGCATGTGGAACATGCCTGGGCCGTGCACTTGAAGGGCCAGCGGCTGCACGTCCTTGAACTCGTCCGCGGCCATGGTCATGGTGTATTCCCAGAACGCCCGGGAGGTGGCCTCGGCGTTGTTCATCATGAACGGCAGCTCGAACACTTCGATGCGCGGGAAACGGCCAGCCGTGTTGCCGGGCAGGGTCCAGACGATGTCGACCACGCCGTCCTTGGCCTGGTCAAACAATTGCACCGGCGAGCCACCCAGCTGCATGGCCGGAAAGGCCTCGAACTTGATGCGGCCGTCGGAGTCCTTGGTCACCTTGTCCATCCAGGCCTTGTGCATGTTCAGCCACACGTTGGACTGTGGTGCCATGAAGGTGTGGAACTTGAGCGTGACGCTTTGCTGGGCAAAGCCGACCAGGGCGGGGGTGCCCAAGGCCATGGCGGCGCCGGACTGGAGCAGGGTTCTGCGTTGGATCATGGTGGAAGGGTCTCCTGTTAGAGGTCGATCAGAAACGGGGCTGAGTATCGCGCCTGCGTTTGACTCGGCCATGGGTCTAACCCTTGGTTGTGGCCGAAACGGATCGCAGGTGTGAAGGAAGTGGTGTCGCTCAGTCCACCCGGACGGTGATGCCGGTCAGGCCGTCGATGCCACCCGTCATGGTGTCACCGCGGGCCACCGCCGCCACGCCTTCGGGTGTACCGGTGTAGATCAGGTCGCCGGGGCGCAGTTCCCAGGCCTGGGAGAGGTGCTCAATGGTCTCGGCGATGTTCCAGATCAGTTTGGACACGTTGCTGCGCTGGCGGTCGCTGCCGTTGACCTGGAGCCAGAGGGCCGCGCGTTCGATGTCACCGGCCTGGTCCGCCGGTGTGATGGGGCCGATGGGCGCGGATTGGTCGTAGCCCTTGCCGATGCACCAGGGGCGGCCCTGCTTTTTCATCTCGGATTGCAGGTCGCGGCGTGTCATGTCCAGCCCCACCGCGTAGCCAAAGATGTGCTTGAACGCATCTGCAGCCTGGATGTTCTGGCCACCCGTGCCGATGGCGACCACCAGTTCGATCTCGTGGTGCAGGTTCGCGGTCAGCGTGGGGTAGGGGATGTGGGCGGTCTGGCCCGCGTCGGCCACCACAATGGCGTCGGCTGGCTTGAGGAAAAAGAACGGCGGCTCGCGGCCGGTGAAGCCCATCTCCTTGGCGTGCTCTTCGTAGTTGCGGCCCACGCAATAGATGCGGTGAACCGGGAAGCGTTCGGTGCGTCCCAGAACGGGCACCGAGACCACGGGCGGCGGGGTGAAAACGTAGCTCATGCAGACCTTTCGGACGGGATGGGGTAGGAGGACGAGTATAGGGAGCGGTTTCGGGTGCGACAGGCCGGCGAGCGCGGCCGGTGTAGGGTGGGTGTATCGTGTGCGCATGGAGACTGCTGAACCCGCAACGGCGAGCGACGCCGTCAAGACGCCCGCTCAAGGCTTGACGCTCAAGCGCGTGGCCATTGACACCTGGCGCGAGAACGTGGCCTACCTCCACCGCGACTGCGCGGTGGTGCGTGCCGAAGGCTTCCAGGCCCTTTCGAAGGTAGAGGTGCGGGCCAACGGCAAGCGCATCCTGGCCACGCTCAACGTGGTGGACGATGCCGCCATCGTCGGCTGTGGGCAGGTGGGCGTCTCGGAGGATGCATTCGCCCAGCTGGCGGTGCCCGACGACCACCCCGCATCGGTGTCGCAGGCCGAGCCGGCGGAGTCCATCCCGGCGCTGTTCCGCAAGATCAACGGCGAGCGGCTGGGGCGCGAAGACTTCCACGCCATCATTGCGGACATTGCACAGCACCGGTACTCCAAGATCGAACTCACCGCCTTTGTGGTGGCCTGCAACCGCAGCGAGCTCGACCGCGAGGAGGTGTCCTTCCTCACCGAGGCGATGGTGGCCACCGGCCGGCGGCTGGACTGGCAGCAACCCCTGGTGGTGGACAAGCACTGCATCGGCGGTATTCCGGGCAACCGCACCTCCATGCTGGTGGTGCCCATCGTGTCGGCCTATGGGCTGGTGTTCCCCAAGACCTCGTCGCGCGCCATCACCTCGCCGGCCGGCACGGCCGACACCATGGAGGTGCTGGCCAATGTCGAGCTGCCCTTCGAGCAGCTGACAGAGATCGTGCGCGCCCACAAGGGCTGCCTGGCCTGGGGCGGTACGGCCGACCTCTCGCCGGCCGACGATGTGCTCATTTCGGTCGAGCGGCCGCTGGCGCTGGATTCGCCGGGGCAGATGGTGGCGTCCATCCTGTCCAAGAAGATCGCGGCCGGCGCCACGCACCTGGTGCTGGACATCCCGATCGGCCCCACGGCCAAGGTGCGGTCGATGCCCGAAGCCCAGCGGTTGCGCCGTCTGTTTGAATATGTGGCCCAGCGCCTGCACCTGTCGCTGGACGTGGTCATCACCGATGGCCGCCAGCCGGTGGGCCGCGGCGTTGGGCCGGTGCTGGAAGCGCGCGACGTCATGCAGGTGCTGGAGAACCACCCCGATGCACCCAACGACCTGCGCCAGAAAGCGCTGCGCCTGGCGGGCCGGCTGATCGAATGCAGCCCCGACGTGCGCGGGGGTGATGGCTTTGCCATCGCGCGTGACATCCTCGATTCGGGCCGCGCACTGGCGCAGATGCAGGCCATCGTGGCCGCTCAGGGATCCCGTGGTTTTGACCACCACCACTCCGCGCTGGGCCCGCTCACGCTGGTCGTGTCGGCACCGCGCGACGGTGTGGTGATCGGTATCGACAACCTTCAGATCGCGCAGATCGCGCGGCTGGCCGGTGCGCCGAAGGTGCAGGGGGCCGGTGTGGACCTGTGCGCCAAGCTGGGCGACGCGGTGCAAGCCGGGCAGCCGCTGTACCGCGTGCACGCTGCCTACCCGGCCGATCTGGAATTTGCCCGCCTGGCCAGTGCCCGCAGCAGCGGCTACAGCCTGGGCGATGCGGGGCAGGTGCCTCACGTATTTGTGGAGTTCTGATGAACGTTGAGCTTTCACGTGCCAGCGCGGCACTGCTGTGTTTTGACGATGAGCTGGTGATTGCACAGCGGGCGGCCGATGCCGGCGGACTTGCACTGGCGGTGATCGAGCGGCACCGCTTTCCCGACGGCGAAGTGCGCTTGCGTTTGCCAGACGGGTTGCCGCCGCGCGTGGTGGTCTGGCGCGGCCTGCACCAGCCCAACGAGAAGCTGGTCGAACTGCTGCTGGCCGCGCGCACCGCGCGCCAGCTCGGGGCGGGCCACCTCACCCTGGTGACGCCGTACCTGGCCTACATGCGCCAGGACATGGCCTTCAACCCCGGAGAGGCGATCAGCCAGCGCATCGTGGGTGCGTTTCTGGCCGAGTTGTTCGACGCGGTCATCACCGTGGACCCCCATTTGCATCGCGTGGCCACGCTGGAGGAGGCGATCCCGGTGCGCGACGCGATCGTGCTGAGCGGCGCACCACTGTTGGCCGATCACATCGCCACGCTGCGGCAAGACGTGCTGCTGATGGGCCCGGACGAAGAGTCGCAGCAGTGGGTGGCGCAGGCCGCCGCCCGGCACCGTTGGGCATACGGCGTGTGCCGCAAAACCCGCCACGGCGACCGTCAGGTGGACATCGTGTTGCCGGACATTCCATTCTCTGGTCGCGCGGTGGTGCTGATGGACGACGTGGCCAGCTCCGGCCACACCGTGGCGCAGGCCGCACGCTTGCTGCTGGCAGCGGGCGCTTCGTCGGTGGATGTGGCGGTGACGCACGCCCTGTTCGCGGCCGGAGCCATCGAGCTCTTGCGCGAGGCCGGGGTGGGCCATGTCTGGAGCACCGACGCGATCCCCCACACCAGCAACGCGGTGAGCATCGTACCGGCGGTGGCGCAGGCGCTTGAGCCTCTGCTGGCACGTTGATCCCGTCCACCGATACGTCACACAAGCCGTTTATCCTTGCCCACCATGAAGCTCTACAACTACTTCCGCTCTTCCGCGTCGTTCCGGGTGCGCATCGCGCTCGCACTCAAAGGGCTGCCATACGAGTACGTGCCGGTGCACCTGGCCAAAGGTGAGCACCGGCAGGATGCCTACGCCGACGTGTCGGCCGACCAGCTGGTGCCGCTGCTGGAACTGGACGATGGCACACGACTGTCGCAGTCGATGGCCATCATCGAATACCTGGACGAGACGCATCCCGAACCCGCGCTGGTGCCGCGCGACCCGATCGCCCGTGCCCGCGTGCGGGCGCTGGCGCAGTCGATCGCCTGCGAGATCCACCCGATCAACAACCTGCGGGTGCTCAAATACCTGTCCAAGGAACTGAAGGTGGACGAGGAGACCAAGAACACCTGGTACCGCCACTGGGTGCGCAGCGGCCTTGAAGCCTTCGAGCGCCAGTTGCAGCAACTGCCAGCCGGGCGCTTCTGCTACGGCGACACGCCCACCCTGGCCGACTGCCTGCTGGTGCCGCAGATCTTCAACGGCCAGCGCTTCAACTCGCCGCTGGACGGCCTGCCGCGCACCATGGCCGCGTTCGACGCCTGCATGGCCTTGCCCGCGTTCCAGCAGGCACAGCCCTCGGCCTGCCCGGACCACGAAGCCTGATGCCCGTGCCCGAAGACTGGCTGGTGCCGGACTGGCCGGCGCCGAGCAACGTGCATGCCCTGTTCACGACCCGCGCGGGCGGGGTGTCGGTGGCGCCCTTCGACAGCCTCAACCTTGGCGATCACGTGCACGACGATCCGGCAGCCGTGGCCACCAACCGTGCCCGCTTGGGTCAGTGCCTGGGCGCTCGGCCGGTGTTTCTGCAGCAGGTGCACGGCACCGCCGTCGCAACGCTTGACGGCCACACCCCCGATGGCACCGTGGCCGATGCCTGTGTCACCACGTGGCCCGGCATCGCCTGCACCGTCATGGTGGCCGACTGTCTGCCGGTGCTTTTCACCGATACCGAGGGTGCTGTGGTGGCGGCCGCGCACGCGGGCTGGCGTGGTCTGGTCGGGCCTGGTGCTGGTGGGGCTGGGCAGGGTGTTCTGGAGACCAGCTGGGCCGCGCTGGTGGGGGCACTGCAAACCCTGCAGCCCCGGCGCACGCGAGAGCAGATCGCGGCCAGCACGCTGGCGTGGCTGGGGCCGTGCATTGGACCCGATGCGTTCGAAGTGGGGCAGGATGTGCGTGACGCCTTCGTGGCCTGGCGGGCCGATGCGGCAAGCTGCTTCAAGTCATTGCCAACCCAGGGCAAGTACCTGGCCAATTTGCCGCAGCTGGCGCGCCTGCGGCTGCAGGCCATGGGCATCACCCAGCTGTTCGGCAATGACGGCACACCTGCCTGGTGCACCGTCACCCAGGCTTCACAGTTCTTTTCGCACCGGCGCGACGCCGTCCGCCTGGGCAGCACTGGCCGCATGGCCGCCTGCGTCCACATCGGGTGATGGGGTGGCTTGTCGGCGTGCTGCTTCTTCGGCCGCTTCGCGGGCCTTGATGGCTTTTCGGCGTTCAGGCGTTCTCATCAGGTAAACCACCAGTGCGACCGGCAGCAAACCGTACAAAAAGAAGGTCACAATGGCTCCGAGAACGGTGCCCGTCGTGTTCGTCGCTTCGGCCACCGACATCATCAGAACCACATAGATCCAGGCAATCACCACCAGGTACACAGCGTTCCTCGCGCAACGGGTTTAGGTGTTGTCAGCTTGCTGGAAGCAGGTCGATCAACACTAGGGAAAACCCCGGTCTTCTCCCCAGAGAGGGCCGATCATAAGCCGCAGGGCAAAACCATCGGAGACACGTATGACATCTGGGAAATCGAATCCTCAGCCTTGGCTGGAGGCTGCGCAGCAGTTCCAGCAGAACCTCATCAGTCAATGGACCCAGGCGGCGCAGGCCTTCCCGCGCGCCGCTGCGCAAATGCCCACCGGGACGCCAGCGGCCGACCCTTTTGCGGCGTTCAAGGCGTTCATGCCGCAGGCGGGCGCAGCCAACCCCTTCGGCATGGCCATGTCGTCCATGGGCAACCTGCCCGGTCTGGGCGATCTGTTCAACCAGGCGGCGGGGCAGAAGGTCAGCTTTGACCCCGCCAAGCTGCTGGAACTGCAGAAAACCTACCTGAAAGACGTGGCCGGTCTGTGGAATCAGGGGCTGGACGCCAAGCCGCAGGGCGATCGCCGTTTTGCCAGCGAGGCGTGGAACAGCAACCCGGTGGCGGCTTTCTCGGCGGCGGCCTACCTGCTCAACGCCCGCACGCTGATGGCCATGGCCGAAGCCGTGGAAGGCGACGCCAAGACCAAGGCGCGTGTGCGCTTTGCGGTGCAGCAGTGGATCGACGCCAGCGCGCCGAGCAACTTCCTGGCCTTCAATGCCGAGGCGCAGAAGATGGCCATCGAGACCCAGGGCGAGAGCATCGCCAAGGGCGTGGCCAACCTGCTGCACGACATCAAGCAGGGCCATGTGTCCATGACGGACGAGAGCGTGTTCGAGGTGGGCAAGAACGTGGCCACCACCGAAGGCGCCGTGGTGTTCGAGAACGACCTGTTCCAGCTCATCGAGTACAAGCCGCTGACGGCCAAGGTCTACGAGCGTCCGTTCCTGCTGGTGCCGCCCTGCATCAACAAGTTCTACATCCTCGACCTGCAGCCCAGCAATTCGCTGATCCGCTACTGCGTGGAGCAGGGCCACCGCACCTTCGTGGTGAGCTGGCGCAACCCCGACGAATCGCTGGCACAGGCCACTTGGGACGACTACATCGAAGACGCAGTCATCAAGGCCATTGGTGTCACACAAGACATCACCGGTGCCGACACCATCAACGCACTGGGCTTCTGCGTCGGCGGCACCATGCTCAGCAACGCGCTGGCCGTGCTGGCCGCGCGCGGCGAGACGCCGGTCAACAGCGCCACGTTCCTGACCACGCTGATCGACTTCACCGACACCGGCATCCTGGACGTGTTCATCGACGAGGCCTTCGTCAAGATGCGCGAGATGCAGTTCGCCCAGGGCGGGCTCATGCCCGGGCGCGACCTGGCCACCACCTTCAGCTTTCTGCGCCCGAACGACCTGGTGTGGAACTACGTGGTGGGCAACTACCTCAAGGGCGAGTCGCCGCCGCCGTTTGACCTGCTGTACTGGAACTCCGACGCGACCAATCTGCCCGGCCCGTACTACGCCTGGTACTTGCGCAACATGTACCTGGAGAACAACATCGTCCAGCCGGGCAAGACCACGGTCTGCGGCGAAAAGATCGACTTCCGCAAGGTCAAGATCCCTGTGTACCTCTATGGCTCGCGCGAAGACCACATCGTGCCCATCGGTGGCGCCTACGCCAGCACGCAGGTGTTCCCGGGCAAGAAGCGTTTCGTCATGGGCGCCTCGGGCCACATCGCCGGTGTGATCAACCCGCCTGCTGCCGGCAAGCGCAGCCACTGGATCGGCCCCGAGGGCAAGTTCCCGGCCGACGTGAACGACTGGATCACCAGCGCCACCGAGCACAAGGGCAGCTGGTGGACCGACTGGGCCGCCTGGCTCAAACTGTTGGCTGGCAAGCAAATTGCTGCGCCCAAGGCCTATGGAAAGGGCAAGGCCTATGCCGCCATCGAGCCCGCACCGGGCCGCTACGTCAAGGCAAAAGCCTGAACATGCACGCTACCTGCCGCGCTGCGCGCACCCCCCCTCAAGAGGGTGGTGCGACGCAGCCCGGCGGAGCCGGTTCTGCCGCATCCAGGTTTCGGACATTTCGCATCGGCCCGTTTTTAGTTTTTTGACCCCTGAGGAGACACCCACATGGAAGACATCGTCATCGTTTCAGCCGCCCGTACCGCCGTGGGCAAGTTCGGCGGCTCGCTTGCCAAGACACCGGCCACCGAGCTGGGCAGCATCGTCATCAAGGAATTGCTGGCCCGCACCGGATTGCCGGTCGATGCGGTCGGTGAGGTGATCATGGGCCAGGTGCTGGCCGCTGGCGTGGGCCAGAACCCTGCTCGCCAGGCCATGATGAAGGCCGGTGTGGCCAAGGAAACGCCCGCACTGACCATCAACGCCGTTTGTGGCTCGGGCCTGAAGGCCGTGATGCTGGCCGCACAGGCCGTGGCCTGGGGCGACAGCGAGATCGTGATCGCCGGTGGTCAGGAAAACATGAGCGCCAGCCCGCACGTGCTCAACGGCAGCCGCGACGGCCAGCGCATGGGCGACTGGAAGATGGTCGACACCATGATCGTGGACGGTCTGTGGGACGTGTACAACCAGTACCACATGGGCATCACCGCCGAGAACGTGGCCAAGGCCCACGGCATCACCCGCGAGATGCAGGACGCCCTGGCCGCCAGCAGCCAGCAGAAAGCCGCCGCCGCGCAGGCCGCGGGCAAGTTCAAGGACGAGATCGTTGGTGTGAGCATCCCGCAGCGCAAGGGAGACCCGATCGTCTTCAATAGCGACGAGTTCATCAACGCCAAGACCACCGCCGAGGTGCTGGCCGGTCTGCGCCCCGCCTTCGACAAGGCCGGTTCGGTGACCGCTGGCAACGCTTCGGGCATCAACGACGGCGCCGCCGCCGTGATGGTGATGAGCGCCAAGAAAGCCGCCGCTCTGGGCCTGACGCCGCTGGCACGCATCGCCGCGTTCGGCACCAGCGGTCTTGACCCGGCCACCATGGGCATGGGCCCGGTACCGGCGTCGCAGAAGGCCCTGACCCGTGCGGGCTGGAAGGCGTCCGATGTGGACCTGTTCGAACTCAATGAAGCCTTCGCTGCACAGGCCTGTGCTGTCAACCAGGCGCTGGACATCGACCCGGCCAAGGTCAACGTCAACGGTGGCGCCATCGCCATCGGTCACCCCATTGGGGCGTCCGGTTGCCGCATTCTGGTGACGCTGCTGCACGAGATGCAGCGCAGCGGCGCCAAGAAGGGCCTGGCCGCGCTGTGCATCGGCGGTGGCATGGGCGTTTCCCTGGCAGTGGAGCGATAGCCCCCCGCGCCGCCTGCGGCGTCACCCCCCAGGGGGCGGTGCGAGTGGCCCGGCAAAGCCGGTTCCACCGCACCTCTGGGTTCAGACACTTTCTTCGACCACATTTTTTCCGCCATATCGGCACCACCAAGAGGAGCACACAACATGACTCAAAAAGTAGCGTACGTCACCGGCGGCATGGGCGGCATCGGTACCGCCATCTGCCAGCGCTTGCACAAGGAGGGCTTCAAAGTCATCGCCGGCTGCGGCCCGACGCGCGATTTTACCAAGTGGCTGGACGAGCAGAAGGCGCTGGGCTACACGTTCTACGCTTCGGTCGGCAACGTGGGTGACTGGGATTCCACCGTCGAAGCCTTCACCAAGACCAAGGCCGAGCACGGCACCATCGACGTGCTGGTCAACAACGCCGGTATCACCAAGGACCGCATGTTCCTGAAGATGTCGCGCGACGACTGGGACGCGGTGATGAACACCAACCTGGACTCCATGTTCAACGTGACCAAGCAGGTCGTGGGCGACATGGTCGAAAAGGGCTGGGGCCGCATCATCAACATCTCGTCGGTCAACGGCGAGAAGGGCCAGGCTGGCCAGACCAACTACTCGGCCGCCAAGGCCGGCATGCACGGCTTCTCGATGGCCCTAGCCCAGGAACTGGCCACCAAGGGCGTGACGGTCAACACCGTGAGCCCGGGCTACATCGGCACCGACATGGTCAATGCCATCCGCCCCGACGTGCTGGAAAAGATCGTCGCCACTGTGCCCGTCAAGCGCCTGGGCAAGCCCAGCGAAATCGCGTCCATCATCGCCTGGCTGGCCAGCGAAGAGGGCGGCTACGCCACCGGCGCCGACTTCTCGGTCAACGGTGGTCTGCACATGGGGTGAATGTGCCCACCCCTGCGACGCGCTCGCGTCAGCGAGCGCGTCGCCCCCTCAAGGGGGCGGCGCTGGTGGGCCGGCAAAGCCGGACCCACGGCGCCCTGGGTCAAGGCACCTCGTTCCGTCGGCCCTGCTTCTGCAGGGCTTTTTTCTGTGTGGCGGGATAATCGGGCGCATGTCTCTTTCCGTTTCTCCCTGGCGCCTCTCGGTGGCCCCCATGATGGGGTGGACCGACCGCCACTGCCGTTTCTTTCACCGCCTGCTCACCCGCCACACCTTGATGTACACCGAGATGGTGACCAGCGGAGCGCTGATCCACGGCAACACGGCCCAGCTGCTGCGCTTCAACGACGAAGAGCACCCGGTGGCGCTGCAGCTGGGCGGCAGCGACCCGGCCGATCTGGCTCGCGCCGCGCGCCTGGGGCAGGACCGGGGCTACGACGAGATCAACCTCAACTGTGGCTGCCCCAGCGAGCGCGTGCTCAAAGGGGCCTTCGGCGCTTGCCTGATGGGCGAGGCGCCGCTGGTGCGCGACTGCGTCAAGGCCATGCGCGATGTGGTGGATGTGCCGGTCACGGTCAAGCACCGCATCGGCATCGACAAGGTCGAGAGCTACGAGTTTGTGCGCGACTTTGTCGGCACGGTGGCCGATGGCGGCTGTGAGGTGTTCATCGTCCACGCGCGCAACGCCTGGCTCAAAGGGCTCTCGCCCAAAGAGAACCGCGAGATCCCGCCGCTGCGCTACGAACTGGCGCACCGTCTCAAGCGCGACTTTCCGCAGCTGACCATCGCCGTCAACGGGGGCATCACCCTCAACGAGCAGATCGCCGAGCACCTGGCTCAGGTCGATGGCGTGATGATCGGCCGCGAGGCGTACCACAACCCCTGGCTGATGGCCGACTGGGACGAGCGCTTCTATGGCGACGCCAGCCGCCCGGTGTCCACGCGCGAAGCGGTGGAGCTGGCCATGGTGGACTACATGGAGCGTGCCCACGCCGAAGACGGCGCGAACTGGTACTCCATCGCCTGCCACATGCTGGGCCTGCGCCATGGCCTGCACGGTGCGCGCAAGTGGCGCCAGGTCTGGAGCGATCACCGCCTCAAGCCTTTGCCCGCGCGCGAGGTCTGGGCGCTGGCCCAGGCGCACGTGACGCCAACCGCCGAAGTGGTCCCATCCGAATCCCTTGTTCCAACCCTTTGAGAGTCCGACCTATGAAGCGATTCCTGATCTGTTCCGCCGCCGTCGCCACCAGTCTGCTGTCAGGGCCAGCCTTGGCTCAGAACGCCACGCTCGACGCCGCCGCCAAAGAGCCCGGCGCGTTCGTCACCGCTTCTGGTCTCGTGTTCCGCTCGCTCAAGGACGGCGCTGGCGCCGCACCCGGCGCGACCGACACGGTGAAGGTCCACTACAAGGGCACCTTCCCTGACGGCAAGGAGTTCGACAGTTCCTATTCGCGCGGCACGCCCATTGAATTCCCGCTCAACCGCGTGATCCCATGCTGGACCGAGGGCGTGCAACGCATCAAGGTCGGTGGCAAGGCCAAACTGACCTGCCCCAGCAGTATCGCCTACGGCCCGCGCGGCGCCGGCGGCGTGATCCCGCCCAACGCGACGCTGGTATTCGAGGTCGAACTGCTGGGCATTCGGTAACGGCAGCCGGTAGCAAAACCGCAGGGCCCTGTCGGTCGGCGGCTGTGTCCGGCAGCCCGGCGGGCACAGCGGAGCTTGTCACATTTGCAATGCTTCATGGTCATTTGGTGGAGCCCGGTCGGTGCGGGATTCATGGGGTTGTCAAACGGGCTTTTTAAGTTGGTGGTGCGTTTTTCACCACCCCGCAGCAGCGCTGCATTGAAAGCCCCACCATGCACCACCAGAACCGGCGCGTTTTCATCCTCCAGCTGGCATCGGCCACCACCGCTGCCTCCACAGGCCTCCTAGCGGCTGGCCAGGCGCAAGCCCACCAGCAGTCCGAACAGGACGGCTTCGAGAGCGCCATGTCCGAACGCGCGCGCGGACCGCTGCGCTTTGACTATGGCGTGGCCAGTGGCGATCCGTTGGCCGATCGCGTGATGCTCTGGACCCATGTGCGCCGCAGCCGTTCGAACCTGCCGGTGCTGCTGCGCTGGGAAGTGGCGTTGGATGCGCGTTTCCGCCGCGTGGTCTCGGCGGGCTGGGTCAAGGCCGGCCCCGAAACGGGCTACACCGCCAAGGTCGACGCGGGTGGTCTGCGTCCGGGCCACCAGTACTTCTACCGCTTCCGCTCGCTGTTGGCCAATTCGCCGGTGGGCATCACCCGCACCCTGCCGGCCGAGGGTGCCGAACGCGTCAAGCTGGCGGTGTTCAGTTGCTCCAACTATCCTGCTGGCTACTTCCACGCCTACAGTGAAGCGGTTCGCGCGGGTGCCCAATACGCCGTTCACCTGGGCGACTACATCTACGAATACGCCGCCGACGGCTATGCGTCAGAAGACGCCGCCGCTCTGGGCCGCACCAGCCGTCCTGCCAACGAGATCCTGTCGCTGGACGACTACCGCCAGCGCTACGCCCAGTACCGCAGCGATCCGGACCTCAAGCAGTTGCACGCGCACCTGCCGATGATCGCGATCTGGGACGACCACGAGGTCGCCAACGACGCCTGGACCGATGGCGCCGAGAACCACGACGAGGCGACCGAAGGTCCGTTCGCATCGCGCGTCAAGGCCGCCCTGCGCGCTTACCACGAGTGGATGCCGATCCGCACGCCTGACCGCAGCGACCTGCGCAAGATCTACCGCAGCTTCGACTTTGGCGATCTGCTGTCGCTGCACATGCTGGAGACGCGCCTGATCGGCCGCGAAGAGCCCATCAGCCTGCTGGACCTGGTCAACCCCGCCACGGCCGCCAGCGCGGGTGCAGCCTTTGCCTCACCCACCCGCCAGATGTTGGGCAACGAGCAGCTCGACTGGCTGACCGGCCAGATGGCGGCGTCCAACGCCCGCTGGCAGGTGCTGGGCCAGCAGGTGCTGATGGGCCGCATGGAATTCCCGGTGTCCATCCTGCAGGCTCTGAACCCGGCCAATACCAGCCCGGAGGCACAGGCCGCTGGCGCCCAGGCGATCAACGACTATTTGGTGGCCAAAGCCACCAACGCTGCCAATCCTGCAGCGCTCACGCCCGTGCAACAGGCGCTGCTGAACCCGGCCATCAACCCCAAGCTGGGCTACAACCTGGACGCCTGGGACGGCTATCCCGCTGCGCGCGAGATCCTGCTGGGCACGGTGGCTGCCCTCAACAAGCGCCTGGTGGTGTTGGCCGGCGACACCCACAACGCCTGGCACAACGACCTGACCCTGGGCGATGGCACCAAGGTGGGCGAAGAATTCGCGACGCACAGTGTCAGCTCTCCAGGGCTGGAAGAGTTTTTGCAGAGCATCCCGCCCGTTCAGACGGCGGCGATCTTCCGCGGCGTGATTGACACCCTGAAGTACGCCGAAACGCAGCGCCGTGGCTACCTGATGATGGAATTCACCGCCGAGACGGCCACCGGCACCTGGCACCTGCTGGACACCGTGAAGTCGCAGACCTACCAGGTCAGCGTCGGGCACACGGCCTCCTTCAGCGGTTGAGGCGTCTGAGCGCCTGGTAGGCCGCCTGTGAGGGCGGCGCTGCCCGCCTTCAGGTGGCCGCTTCCAGCCCGTTGCGGAAGTGTTCCTGCATGCGCTGGCGTGTCAGGCTGGCGTCGCGCGCGAGCAGGGCAGCCATCACCGCGCGGTGTTCGGCCAGCGATTCGTTGATGCGCCCGGTCTTGAACAGCGAGTTGTGGCGGTTGAGCTTCATGACCTTGCGCAGGTCGGCCACCATCTGTTCGCGCCAGCGGTTGTCGGCCATTTCCAGCACGCGCATGTGGAACTGCTCGTTGACGGCAAAGAAGCGGTCGCGGTCGTTCAGCGACGCTTCCAGGCTGGCGTGCAGTGCCTGCAGCTCCGCGCGCTGGGCATCGCTGGCGCGTTCGGCCACCACGCCGGCGGCGTCGGATTCGAGCAGCGACAGCAGGTGGTAGACATCGGCCAGGTCCTTCTCGGACACTTCGGTCACATAGGCGCCGCGACGCACCTTCATGGTCACCAGGCCTTCGGCGGCCAGCACCTTGAGGGCCTCGCGCAGCGGGGTGCGGCTGATGCCGTACTCCTCGGCGATCTTGAGCTCGTCGATCCAACTGCCCGGCTCCAGTTCGCGCTTGAAGATGCGCTGACGCAGCAGTTCAGCGACTTCTTCGTACAGGGCGCGGGGAGCGAGGGACAGGGCGGACATCAATGAGAAAGGGGTGTGACAGCGAGCGCCGATTGTAAGGCCGTCGGAATATTTTGCATCAATAATTATGAATGATGTAAACTGCGACGCCTTTTCTGTTGCATCCCCACACCGCACCGCGAGCCCGTTGCCATGAGCCAGAAACCCTCTGAATTCGCCCCCGCCACCCTCGAAGCCTGGAACAAGGCGGCCCAGAAATCCGCGCCCGGTGGCGACGTCAATGCACTGAACTGGATCACGCCCGACGGCATCAGCGTCAAGCCGCTGTACACGGCCGAAGACACCCAGAACCTGCCGTACACCAACACGCTGCCGGGTTTCGAGCCCTACATCCGCGGCCCGCAGGCCACCATGTACGCCGTGCGGCCCTGGACCATCCGCCAGTACGCCGGCTTCTCCACCGCAGAAGAGTCCAACGCGTTCTACCGCAAGGCGCTGGCCGCCGGTGGGCAGGGCGTGTCGGTCGCTTTTGACCTGGCCACCCACCGCGGCTACGACTCCGACCATCCGCGCGTGACCGGTGACGTGGGCAAGGCTGGCGTGGCCATCGACTCGGTCGAGGACATGAAGATCCTCTTCAACGAGATCCCGCTGGACAAGGTCAGCGTCTCCATGACCATGAACGGCGCCGTGCTGCCGGTGCTGGCCGGCTACGTGGTGGCGGCCGAAGAGCAGGGCGTCTCGCAAGACAAATTGAGCGGAACCATCCAGAACGACATCCTCAAGGAGTTCATGGTCCGCAACACCTACATCTACCCGCCCGAGCCGTCGATGAAGATCATCGGCGACATCATCGAGTACACGGCCAAGCACATGCCGAAGTTCAACTCGATCTCGATCTCGGGCTACCACATGCAGGAAGCCGGTGCCAACCAGGCGCTGGAGATGGCCTTCACCCTGGCCGACGGCAAGGAATATGTGAAGACCGCCATCGCCAAGGGCATGGACGTGGACGACTTCGCCGGCCGCCTGAGCTTCTTCTGGGCGGTGGGCATGAACTTCTACCTGGAGATCGCCAAGATGCGAGCGGCCCGCCTGTTGTGGACGCGCATCATGAAAGGCTTCAGTGCCAAGAACCCCAAGAGCCTGATGCTGCGCACGCACAGCCAGACCTCGGGCTGGTCGCTGACCGAGCAGGACCCCTACAACAACGTGGTGCGCACCACCATCGAGGCCATGGCGGCCGTGTTCGGTGGCACGCAGTCGCTGCACACCAATTCGCTGGACGAAGCCATCGCGCTGCCCACCGAGTTCTCCTCGCGCATCGCCCGCAACACGCAGCTGATCATCCAGGAAGAGACCCACATCACGAACGTGGTCGACCCCTGGGCCGGCTCCTACATGATGGAGTCGCTGACGCAGGAGATGGCCGACAAGGCCTGGGCCATCATCGAAGAGGTCGACGCCATGGGCGGCATGACCAAGGCGGTGGACTCGGGCTGGGCCAAGCTCAAGATCGAAGCCGCCGCCGCGGAAAAGCAGGCGCGCATCGACAGCGGCAAGGACGTGATCGTCGGCGTCAACAAGTACAAGCTAGCCAAGGAAGACCCGATCGACATTCTGGACGTGGACAACGTCAAGGTGCGCGACGGCCAGATCCAGCGCCTGCAGGCCATCAAGGCCAGCCGAGACAATGCCGCTGTGCAGGCCGCGCTGGCTGCGCTGACCGCCGCCGCCGAAAGCGGGCAGGGCAACCTGCTGGACCTGAGCATCAAAGCCATCCGCCTGCGCGCCACCGTCGGCGAGGTGTCCGACGCGCTGGAAAAGATCTACGGGCGCCACCGCGCCGACACACAGAAGGTGACCGGGGTGTACGCCGCCGCATACGACAGCGCCGAGGGCTGGGAACAGCTCAAGAAAGAGATCGCCGACTTCGCCACCGAGCAGGGCCGCCGCCCGCGCGTGATGATCGCCAAGCTCGGCCAGGACGGCCACGACCGCGGCGCCAAGGTGGTGGCCACGGCCTTTGCCGACCTGGGCTTCGACGTCGACATGGGCCCGCTGTTCCAGACACCGGAAGAGTGCGCCCGCCAGGCGATCGAGAACGACGTGCACGCCGTGGGCGTGAGCACGCTCGCTGCCGGTCACAAGACGCTGGTGCCGGCCATCATTGCGGAGCTGAAGAAGCAGGGCGCCGACGACATCGTGGTGTTCGTGGGCGGCGTGATCCCGCGCCAGGACTACGACATGCTGTACGAAGCGGGCGTCAAGGGCGTCTACGGTCCTGGCACCCCCATCCCGGCCAGCGCCAAGGACGTGCTGGAACAGATCCGGAAAGCGGTGGCGTGACGCCTGAGCAGATCCAGGCGGGCATCGTCTCGGGCGGTGCGGTCGTCCAGCGCCGCGCGATGGCCAAGGCCATCACGCTGCTGGAGTCCACCCGCCCCGACCACCGCCTGCAGGCCGACGCGCTGCTGACGGGGCTGCTGCCCCATTCCGGCGGTGCTTTCCGGCTGGGCATCAGCGGCGTGCCGGGCGTGGGCAAGAGCACTTTCATTGAGGCGCTGGGCCTGTACCTGATCGGTCAGGGCCACCGTGTGGCGGTGCTGGCGGTCGATCCCTCGTCATCGGTGTCGGGCGGCTCCATCCTGGGCGACAAGACGCGCATGGAGCACCTGAGCGTGCACGAGAAGGCCTACATCCGCCCGAGCCCGAGCAGCGGCACGCTGGGCGGCGTGGCCGAGAAGACGCGCGAGGCCATGCTGGTCTGCGAGTCGGCGGGTTACGACGTGGTGATCGTCGAGACCGTGGGCGTGGGCCAGAGCGAGACCGCTGTGCACGGCATGACCGACATGTTCTGCCTGCTGCAGCTGCCCAACGCCGGCGACGACCTGCAGGCGATCAAGAAGGGCGTGATGGAGCTGGCCGATCTGGTCGTCATCAACAAGGCCGACATCGACCCCGACGCCGCCACCCGTGCGCGCGCGCAGATCATGTCTTCGCTGCGTCTGCTGGGGCTGCACGGCAACCCGGACCACATGCACCACGACCAAGCCATCTGGCACCCGCAGGTGATCCAGATCAGCGCGCTGCACGGTCAGGGCGTGGACACGTTTTGGTCGTCGGTCAGCGAGTTCCGCCGGCTGCAGACCGCCAACGGGCGACTGGCCGCACGGCGCCAGCAGCAGGCCACGGCCTGGATGTGGGAACGCATCGACGCCGGCCTCAAACAGCGCTTTCGCGCGCACCCGCAGGTGCGCGAGAAGCTGGACCTTTTCACGCAGCAGGTGCTGGGCGGCCAGCTGGCCGCATCGACCGCTGCACGGCAGTTGCTCGACCTGTTCGAGTGAGGCCATTTCCTGATTTCACCGGAGACCACCATGCAAGACATCCTGGACCAACTGGAAAAGAAGCGCGCCGCGGCGCGCCTGGGCGGCGGCGAAAAACGCATCGCTGCCCAGCACAGCAAAGGCAAGCTGACGGCGCGTGAGCGCCTGGAAGTTCTGCTCGACGAAGGCACCTTCGAAGAGTGGGACATGTTCGTCGAACACCGCTGCGTGGACTTCGGCATGCAGGACCAGAAGATCCCGGGTGACGGCGTGGTCACCGGCTACGGCATGATCAACGGCCGTCTGGTGTTCGTCTTCAGCCAGGACTTCACGGTCTTCGGTGGCGCACTGTCCGAAGCCCACGCCGAGAAGATCTGCAAGGTGATGGACCAGGCCATGAAGGTCGGCGCACCGGTGATTGGTCTGAACGATTCGGGCGGCGCCCGCATCCAGGAAGGCGTGGCCTCGCTCGGTGGTTACGCCGACGTGTTCCAGCGCAACGTGATGGCCAGCGGTGTGGTGCCGCAGATCAGCATGATCATGGGTCCCTCGGCCGGTGGCGCGGTGTATTCGCCCGCCATGACCGACTTCATCTTCATGGTCAAGGATTCGAGCTACATGTTCGTGACCGGCCCCGAAGTGGTGAAGACCGTGACGCACGAAGAAGTGACCGCCGAAGAACTGGGCGGTGCCGTGACGCACACCACCAAGAGCGGCGTGGCCGACCTGGCCTTCGAGAACGACGTGGAAGCGCTGCTGATGCTGCGCCGCCTCTACAACTACCTGCCGCTCAACAACAAGGAAAAGGCGCCCGTGCGCCCCAGCGGCGATCCGATCGACCGCCTGGAGAAAAGCCTGGACACGCTGGTGCCGGAGAATCCGAACAAGCCGTACGACATGAAGGAGCTGATCCTCAAGACGGTCGACGACGGCGACTTCTTCGAGATCCAGCCCGACTACGCCAAGAACATCCTGATCGGTTTTGCGCGCATGGACGGCCAGACGGTGGGCATCGTGGCCAACCAGCCGCTGGTGCTGGCCGGCTGCCTGGACATCAAGAGCTCCATCAAGGCGGCGCGCTTCGTGCGCTTCTGCGACGCGTTCAACATCCCCGTCATCACCTTCGTCGACGTGCCCGGCTTCATGCCCGGCACCAGCCAGGAGTACGGCGGCATCATCAAGCACGGCGCCAAGCTGCTCTACGCGTACGCCGAGTGCACCGTGCCCAAGATCACTGTGATCACCCGCAAGGCCTACGGAGGCGCTTACGACGTGATGGCGTCCAAGCACCTGCGCGGCGACGTCAACTTCGCCTGGCCCAACGCCGAGATCGCCGTGATGGGCGCCAAGGGCGCGGTGGAAATCATCTTCCGCGAAGAGAAGAAGGACCCGGCCAAGCTGGCCGAGCGCGAGGCCGAGTACAAGGCCCGCTTCGCCAACCCCTTCGTGGCCGGCGCGCGCGGCTTCATCGACGACGTGATCCTGCCTTCGGAAACCCGCAAGCGCATCTGCCGCTCGCTGGTGATGCTCAAGGACAAGAAGATCGAGAACCCGTGGCGCAAGCACGGCAACATCCCGCTCTGATCGCCCGAGGAGAAAACAACATGTTCAAGAAAATCCTGATCGCAAACCGCGGCGAGATCGCCTGCCGCGTCATCGCCACCGCCCGCAAGATGGGCATCGCCACCGTGGCCGTGTACTCCGAGGCCGACAAGGAAGCCCGCCACGTGCAGCTGGCCGACGAGGCCGTGCTGCTGGGCCCGGCGCCCTCGCGCGAGTCCTACCTCGTGGCCGACAAGATCATCGCGGCCTGCAAGGCCACCGGCGCCGAAGCGGTGCACCCGGGCTACGGCTTCCTGTCCGAAAACGAAGCCTTCGCCAAGCGCTGTGAAGACGAGGGCATCGCCTTCATCGGCCCGCGCCACTTCTCCATCGCGGCCATGGGCGACAAGATCGCCTCCAAGAAGCTGGCCAACGAAGCCAAGGTCAACACGATCCCTGGCTACAACGACGCCATCGAGTCGGCCGCCAAGGCGGTCGACATCGCCAAGGGCATCGGCTACCCGGTGATGATCAAGGCCTCGGCCGGCGGCGGCGGCAAGGGCCTTCGCGTGGCCTTCAACGACAAGGAAGCGCTCGAAGGTTTCACCGCCTGCCAGAACGAAGCGCGCAACAGCTTCGGCGACGACCGCATCTTCATCGAGAAGTTCGTCGAGCAGCCGCGCCACATCGAGATCCAGATCGTCGGCGACAGCCACGGTAACGTGATCTACCTCAACGAGCGCGAGTGCTCGATCCAGCGCCGCCACCAGAAGGTGATCGAGGAAGCGCCGTCGCCTTTCATCAGCGACGCCACCCGCAAGGCCATGGGCGAGCAGGCCGTGGCGCTGGCCAAGGCGGTGAAGTACCAGTCGGCCGGCACGGTGGAGTTCGTGGTCGGCAAGGACCAGGACTTCTACTTCCTCGAAATGAACACCCGCCTGCAGGTGGAGCACCCGGTGACCGAGTGCATCACCGGCCTGGACCTGGTGGAGCTGATGATCCGCGTCGCGGCCGGCGAGCAGCTGCCGCTGACCCAGGCCGACGTCAAGCGCGACGGCTGGGCGATGGAGTGCCGCATCAACGCGGAAGACCCGTTCCGCAACTTCCTGCCGTCCACCGGCCGCCTGGTGCGCTTCGACCCGCCCAAAGAGACGATGTGGCAGGCAGACACCGCCCACAAGCACGGCGTGCGCGTGGACACCGGCGTGTACGACGGCGGCGAGATCCCGATGTACTACGACTCGATGATCGCCAAGCTCATCGTGCACGGCAAGGACCGCAACGACGCCATCGCCAAGATGCGCGAAGCGCTCAACGGCTTCGTGATCCGCGGTATCAACAGCAACATCCCGTTTCAGGCCGCGCTGCTGGCGCACCCGGACTTCGTCTCGGGCAACTTCAACACCGGTTTCATCGCGCAGCACTACGCCCACGGCTTCCGCGCCGAGGATGTGCCGCACGACGATCCGGACTTCCTGGTCGCGCTGGCCGCCTTCGTGCGCCGCAAGAGCCGCGAGCGCGCCACCGGCATCAGCGGCCAGCTGCCGGGCTATGGTGTCAAGGTGGGCAAAGACTATGTGGTGGTCAGCCTGGACGCCGCCGGTCAGCACAATTACACCGCGGTGCACGTGGACGAGTTCGTCGGCGAGACCGGCTACGCCTCGGTGCAGGTGGGTGAGAAGCGCTACAAGATCAGCTCGCCCTCGCGCCTGAACGACATCGTGATCAACGGTGAGGTCAATGGTCAGCCCTTCACCGCGCAGATGGAACGCGGTTCACCGCGCAACCCGCTGTCGCTGGTGGTGCAGCACAACGGCACCAAGCTGGAGACCATGGTCATGTCGCCGCGCATGGCCGAGTTGCACCAGCTCATGCCCTTCAAGGCACCGCCGGACATGAGCAAATACGTGCTCTCGCCCATGCCGGGCCTGCTGGTGGATGTGGCTGTGCAGGTCGGCCAGAAGGTGCAGGCTGGCGAACGCGTGGCCGTCATCGAAGCCATGAAGATGGAGAACGTGCTGTTCGCTGCGGCCGATGGCGTGGTGGCCAAGGTGCTCGCGTCCAAGGGCGAGAGCCTGGTCGTCGATCAGCCGATCGTGGAGTTCGAGAAATGAAGGGCACGCCAAGACCGTTCAAGGTGCTGGGGGTCCAACAAATCGCCATCGGCGGCCCGGACAAACTGCGCCTGCAGACCCTGTGGGTCGACATGCTGGGTCTGGAGAAGACCGGCACCTTCCAGAGCGAGCGCGAGAACGTGGACGAAGACATCTGCGCCATCGGCAGCGGCCCGTTCAAGGTCGAGGTCGATCTGATGCAGCCCATGGACCCTGAGAAAAAACCGGCTGTGCACGCCACGCCGCTCAACCACATCGGTCTGTGGATCGACGACCTGCCGGTTGCGGTAGAGTGGCTCACGGCCAACGGCGTGCGATTTGCGCCGGGCGGCATCCGCAAGGGGGCTGCCGGCTTTGACATCACCTTCCTGCACCCCAAGGCGAACGAAGAGTTCCCCATCGCGGGCGAGGGCGTGTTGATCGAGCTGGTGCAGGCGCCGCCGGACGTGGTGAGCGCGTTTGCCCGATTGGCCGGCCAGCCGAACTGAGATTCAACGAGGCCGAGGAGACAGACCCCGCAGGGCGCGAGCCCGGCGGGGTTTTTTCATGTCGGCGCCGCGGGGCTCATTCGCAGATCATGTAGGTCTTGGTCAGCGGGGCCAGCACCTCGAACGCACCTTCGAAGCCGGGCGGGATGTAGATCCCCTCGCCAGGGCCGGCTTCTTCGAAGCCGCCCAGCGCGTCGTGTACCCGGCAGCGGCCTGCGAGCACGGTGAACAGCTCGCGCTCGGTCGGACCCATGGCGATGCGCCAGTGGCCGGGCTCGCAGCGCCATACGCCGCAAAACACCTGGCCGGCAGGCAGACCGGCCTCGATGAGGTTCCAGGTTTCGCGCAGCGGGTTGCCGCGCAACAGGCGTTCCGGTCGTGGGTGGTCGGTGCTGGGCACCCCCTCGGGACGGGCGGTGAGTTTGATCAGACGGGTGGTGGTTTCCATGCTCAGATTGTGCCCAGCGCTGCCGAGAAACCAAGGGCTGGCAGGCTTTTGTGGCGTTTTTCAAGGCAAAGGCGAACCGGCAGGTCCGTAACCTCTTGTCCTACCTACCCATCGGCTGGCCACCGTTTTCAGGAGAGCGCCATGAACGCCCCATCACCGTCCATGTCATCCGCCCCGTCGGCAAACGCCCACCCGCACGAGTTGCTGTCGCAGGGCGACCAGCGCTGGGCGCAACAGCCGCAAACCTGGCGCGAGCGGGAACTGGCCATGCCCTGGCCGCCCGAGTTGCTGGAAAGCTTCACCTTGCGCATGGCTGGCCACGGCATGTGTGTCAGCCGCGCCCTGATGATGTGCGACCGTCGCTATGCGCTGCAGCAACTCAAGGACGCACATAACCTGGCCGACGACACCTTGCGCCTGATGGCCGTGCAACTGTTCCGGCACTTCGAAGCGCGGCAGTCCGGCATCCGCCGCGTGCACTGAAAAACGTTGGCATCGGGAGCGCTCTGATGCCGTCCGTCTCAAGCCCGGCTGCGTGCAGCCGATAGCCACTGAACGACCACCGGTGGAGAACCCGCGAATGTTTGCTTTCAAACCGCTGCGCCCTGGCGTGAAGCTCATGCGCCTGCTGCGCCTGCCCACCAAGCTGGGTGTGCTGGCACTGGTGTTGTTTGTGCCTCTGGTGATCATCAGCTTGGTGCTGACACAACGGGTCAACGACTCGATCGCCTTCACCGAGGCTGAGATCCACGGCGCGCAACTGACACAACATCTGAACGCCGTGGTGGTGGAGGTGCAAAAGCACCGCGGCCAGACCAATATGCTGCTCTCGGGGGATGCGAGCGCCCGTGCGGCGCTGCAGGCCACGCGGGGGCAGCTGCAGACCCGTCTGGCGGCCTTGGACCAGTCGTTGGCCGAACGACCCGACTTCGACCTGGGTGCCGAATGGAAGCCCTTGCGCCAGGCCGCCAGCGAGCTGGCGGCCAGCGAGCAGCTGCCTGCGGCCGAATCCTTCGCGCGCCACAGCACGCTGGTGCGCGACCTGCGCCTGTTTCTCTACACCGTGGCGGAACGCTCCAACCTTTTGTTCGACCCTGACCCAGCCAGCTACTTCTTGATGGACATGGCGGTGAGCCACACGCCGCGATGGGGTGAGCTGCTCGCCCAGGCCCGTGGCCTGGGCGCTGGGCAACTGGCCCGGGCCGAGCGCGACCCGCAAGTGGTCAACCGCGTGAGCATGTTGATCGCCGACGCGCAGTCGGCCACGGCCGACATCCTGCATCTGCAGCGCTTTGCGCAGAAATACGGTCAGAGCAGCCTGCAGGGCCAGCAGACGGCGCAGGCGGTCCAGGCGTTCCTGAACGAAGCCGCCGTGGCCATGGGGCCGCAGGGCGGGATGTCGCCGACGGAATACTTCGCGGCCGGCACGCGCGCGATCTCCGCCGTGGCCGACTACCAGCAGGCGGTGCAGACCCAGTTGGACACGCTGCTCAGGCAACGCGTGGCGGAAGAACACCGCACGCTGACCTGGTCGCTCGCAGCGGTAGGCGCCGGGCTGCTGCTGGTGCTGTACCTGATGCTGGCGTTCTACTTCAGCTTTGTCATCGACTTCCGCCACGCCATCGACGTGATGCGCCAGACTTCTGAGGGCAATCTGCGCGCGCACATCAACGTCCGCGGTCGCGACGAACTGGCCGAGCTGGCCGAGTTGCTTGAACGCATGAATGGGAGCCTGTCGTCCATGGTGGCCGAGGTGCGCAGCAACTCCGCGCTGGTCGCGTTCTCGGGCAAGAGCCTGGCTGCGGGCAACCGCGACCTGGCCGACCGCACCGAGCAGCAGGCGGCCAACCTGGAGCAGACCGCGGCCAGCGTGCAGCAACTGTCCAGCACAGTGCACCAGAACGCCGAAACCGCGGGCGACTCCGACACCCAGGCCGCCAAGGTGCGCGATGTGGCGGAGTCGGGCGCCCAGTCCATGGGGGCGGCCGTGGCGTCCGTGGAGGTCATCCAGAAAAGCGCCCAGCAGATGAACGAGATCATCGGCGTCATCGACAGCCTGGCCTTCCAGACCAACATCCTGGCGCTCAACGCGGCGGTGGAAGCCGCCCGTGCCGGTGAGCAGGGCAGGGGGTTTGCGGTGGTGGCCAGCGAGGTGCGGACGCTGGCCCAGCGTTCGGCCGCGTCGGCCAAGGAAATCCGTCAGCTCATCCAGGCTTCGGGCGAACAGGTGGCCGACAGCGTCTCGCAGATCCGGGCGGCCGGCAGCAACATGACGCAGATCGTCAACGGCGTGCGTGGCGTGGCGAGCAACATGTCGCTCATTTCCGCCGCCAGCGCCGAGCAGAGCAGCGGTCTGACCGAGATTTCATCGGCGGTCGCCCAACTGGACCAGATCACCCAGCGCAATGCCCAGATGGTTGAGCGCGCGGTCAGCCAGGCCAACCTGCTGGAGCAGCGGGCGGCCCACCTGTCGCAGGCGGTCTCCTCCTTCATGCTGCAGCAAGGCACAGCCGAAGAGGCCATGGACATGGTGAACCGTGCGCTGGAGCACCGCCAGCGGGTCGGTCGCGAGAGCTTTGTGCGCGACCTCACCGATCCGGGGCAGGCCTTCTTCGACCGCGACATGTATGTCTTCGCGCTCGACGGCATGGGCAGCTACCGCGCCTTTGGGGGCAAGCCAGAAAAACTCGGCTCACGTGTGCAGGACATCGCTGGCGTTGATGGCCAGGCCTTGCTGGACGCGATCGTGGCGCAGGGCGAATCCGAACCTGGCTGGGTGGAGTACGACATCACCAACCCGGCGTCCGGGCGCGTCCAGACCAAGATGTCCTATGTGGTGAAGGTGGACGACCTGTACGTTGGCTGTGGTGTGTACAAGTCCATGGTGGCAGCCTGAACGGCTGAGACCGGTTCAGCGCCGGCAGGCATCAGCCCTGCTGGCCTTCGCGTTTGGCCTTGGCGCGGGCCAGCGCCGCCTCGATCACCGCGCGCTTCTTGTCCAGGGTGGCCGGGTCGGTGTGTAGCGAGTGCGCCTCCAGATCGGCGAACTTCATGCGCGCCTTCGCTTCTAGCTGCGCGGCATGTTCGCGCTCTTCGCGCTGCAGACGCTGTTGCCTTGCCTCATAACGGCTGCGAGCCAGGTCCGCCTGCTCGGCACTCCAGGCCTGCCAGCCGGTGCGCTCGCCGCTGACCACTTCCAGTGAAATGCAGTCCACCGGACACACCGGGATGCACAGCTCGCACCCGGTGCAATACGGTTCGATGACCGTGTGCATGAACTTGTTGCTGCCTACAATGGCATCGGTGGGGCAGGCCTTGATGCACAGCGTGCAGCCAATGCACCAGGCTTCGTCGATCACCGCCAGGGTCAGCGGGCCGTCGATGCCGTTGGCAGGATTCAGGGGTATGACGGGCTGGCCGGTGATGGCCGCCAGCCGGGCAATGCCGTCCGCGCCGCCGGGTGGGCATTGGTTGATGCCCGCTTCACCGGCGGCAATGGCCTCGGCATAGGCCGCGCAATCTGGGTAACCGCAGCGCGTGCACTGGGTCTGGGGCAGGGCGGCGTCGATGCGCCGGGCAAGCGGATTCATGGCCGCGAATATACCGGGGCCCAGGGCCCGTTCACGCGGCTTGTCGCGATCAGGCGCGCGGGCTCTTGGCCTTGCGGGCTGGAGCGGCTTTGAGGGCCGCTTTCTTGCTGGCCACGGGCGCAACCGCTTTGGTCACGACCGTTTTGGTGGCCAACGTTTTCGCTGCGGGCTTGCGGGCCGGTGCTGCAACCGGCGCGACCACCGGTGCCGGTGCGGTGTTTGCCGCCGCAGCTTTGGGCTGATGAGCCAGGATGAAGCTCTTGACCACCGGGTACACCATCTCGCGCCAACGGCGGCCGCTGAAAATGCCGTAATGGCCCGCACCCTTGGCCTCGTAGTGCATGCGGTGCGCCTTGGGGATGCTGGTGCACAGGCCGTGCGCCGCGGCCGTCTGGCCGGAGCCCGAAATGTCGTCCAGCTCGCCCTCCACGGTCAGCAGACCGGTGTGGGCGATGTCTTCGGGGCGCACACGTTCGACCTGACCTTTCTCGTTCTTCACGTCCCAGGTGCCGTTGACCAGCTTGAAGTCCTGGAACACGGTCTGGATGGTTTCCAGGTAGTAGTCGGCGTCCATGTCCAGTACCGCGTTGTACTCGTCGTAGAACTTGCGGTGGGCCTCGGCGCTTTCGTTGTCGCCCTTGATCAGGTCCTGGAAGTAGTCGTAATGGCTGTTGGCGTGGCGGTCCGGGTTCATGGCCACGAAGCCGGTGTGCTGCAGGAAGCCGGGGTAGACGCGGCGACCGGCGCCCGGGAAGGTCGAGGGCACGCGGTAAATGACGTTGTTCTCGAACCAGCTGTGGCTGCGCTGCGTGGCCAGGTTGTTCACCGACGTCGGTGACTTGGTCGCGTCGATCGGGCCACCCATCATGGTCATGGACAGCGGCGTGGTTTCTCCCCGGCTGGCCAGCAGCGACACGGCGGCCAGCACCGGCACGGTGGGCTGGCACACGCTCATCACGTGGCAGTTGCCGTAGGTCTTTTGCAGGTAGCGGATGAACTCCTGCACGTAGTTGACGTAGTCGTCGAGGTGGAATTCGCCTTCGGACAGCGGTACCAGGCGGGCGTTTTTCCAGTCCGTGATGTAGACCTTGTGGTCCTTGAGCATGGTCTTGACCGTGTCGCGCAGCAGCGTGGCGTAGTGGCCCGACAGCGGCGCAACGATCAGCACCACCGGCTGGCCTTTGAGCTTGGTCAGCGTGGCCGCGTCGTCGCTGAAACGCTTGAAGCGGCGCAGTTCGCAAAAGGGTTTGTCGATCTCGATGCGCTCGAAGATCGCAACGTCCACGCCGTCCACGTTCACCGTCGGGATCTCAAACGCCGGCTTTTCATAGTCCTTGCCCAGGCGGTGCATCAGGTCGTAGCCCGCGGCCACGCGCTGCGCCATGGGCAGCTGGCTCAGTGGCAACACCGGGTTGTTGAACATCTTGGCGGCGACTTCGGCCAGGTCGGCGAACGGCTCCATCAAGGAGCGTTGGGTTTCGTACAACTGGTAGAGCATGGCGAGATGGTGGACGGTTATGTTGCAGTGCAATATAACAGTTTGCTTTCAAGGGCATGAGGGTGAAAACACCTAAATCTCAGGCCCATCTGTCACTTTTGTGAAAGCTTACTTCCGAGCGTCTCAGGGACGCAACCGGCGGGCTACCGCCCACAAAAAAGCCGCTGCAAGAGCGGCTTGTCGGAGCGTTGAACGCCGGATCAGATGACCTTGGCGATCGCCTGGCAGACGTAGTCGATGTTCTTGCTGTTCAAAGCGGCCACGCACATGCGGCCGGTGTCGGTGCCATAGACACCGAACTCGCTGCGCAGGCGCACCATCTGGTCCTTGGACAGGCCGGAGTAGCTGAACATGCCGATCTGGGTGGTGATGAAGCTCATGTCCTTCTGCACACCGGCGGTCTTGAGACCATCGACCAGCTTCTGGCGCATGGCCTTGATGCGCACGCGCATCTCGCCCAGTTCCTTTTCCCACAGGGCGCGCAGCTCGGGGTTGCCCAGCACGGCGGCGACGATGGCGCCACCGTGGGTCGGCGGGTTGGAGTAGTTGGTGCGGATCGCGATCTTGAGCTGGCTCAATACGCGATCGGTTTCTTCCTTGCTGCTGCCGACCACGCTCAAGGCGCCCACGCGCTCGCCGTACAGGCTGAAGCTCTTGGAGAAGCTGGTGGAGACGAAGATGTTCAGGCCAGCGGCCACGAACTTGGCGATCACGGCGCCGTCTTCGGCAATGCCGTAGCCAAAGCCCTGGTAGGCCATGTCCAGGAAGGCGGTCAGGTTGCGCGCCTTCACCACGGCGATCACTTGGTCCCACTGGGCCGGGGTGATGTCGTAGCCGGTGGGGTTGTGGCAGCAGGCGTGCAGCAGCACGATGGTGCCTTCGGCGGCGGTATTGAGCTTGGCCAGCATGCCGTCGAAGTTGATGCCGCCCAGGCCGCCATTCGCGCCCTGGTCGAAGTAGGGATAGCTGTCAACGGTGAAACCGGCGTTGGTGAACAGCGCGCGGTGGTTTTCCCAGCTCGGGTCGGAGATCAGCACGGTGGCGTTCGGGCTGACCTTCTTGAGGAAGTCGGCACCGATCTTCAGGCCGCCGGTGCCGCCGATGGCCTGTACGGTGGCGACGCGACCGCTCTTGACGACGTCCGAGTCGGCACCGAACACCAGGCCCTTGACGGCCGAGTCATAGGCGGCGATGCCGTCGATGGGCAGGTAGCCACGGGCGGTGGGCTTGTCCATCATGGCTTTCTCGGCCGCCTGCACGCACTGCAGCAGGGGCAGCTTGCCGTTGTCGTCGAAATACACACCCACCCCGAGGTTGACCTTGGCAGGGTTGGTGTCGGCAGCGAACTGCTCGTTCAGACCCAGAATGGGGTCGCGGGGGGCCATTTCGACGGCGGAGAAGAGAGACATTCTGAGAATCCCGGGATGTTGGAGAAAAACCGACATTTTATGTGGCGCCCCGCGTTGCACCTGGGTGGCTGACCTGCGGCTGGGCAAGGGCGGTCCACTGACTGCTCATCACTTCGGGTGATCGCTTACAAATTCACAGGTGTCAATCGACATGGGTCTGCTGTATATTTGTTTGGCTGTTAACTTTTATTAACATTTGGCGCAGTTTGGAGGTCCCGAATCATGCAAAACAACACATCTTTCGCTTGGCCGCGGATCGCACTTCCGGTGATGGCCGTACTGATCACAGGCAGCTTGATGGGGTGTGCCACGCGTCAGGCCGAGCTGCCCGCTGCGCCCGCGCAGGCCTCTTCGCCCGACTACAACTACATCGTTGGTCCGGGTGACACGCTGAACATCAACGTCTGGCGGAATCCCGAACTGTCCTCCACCGTGCCGGTTCGTCCGGACGGCAAGGTGTCCACGCCGCTGGTGGACGAGTTGGTGGCGCAGGGCAAGACACCGGTGCAGATCGCCCGCGATGTGGAAAAGGCACTGGCCAAACTGGTGCGCGATCCGGTGGTGACCGTGATCGTGACGAACTTCGTCGGCCCCTACAGCGAGCAGATCCGCGTGGTGGGTGAAGCGGCCAAGCCGCAGTTCCTGCCTTACAAGCAGAAAATGTCGGTCATGGACGTCATGATCGCAGTGGGCGGGCTGACCGACTTTGCCGATGGCAACAAGGCCACCATCGTCCGTGCCGCTGAGGGCAACAAACGCTACAGCGTGCGCTTGCAGGATCTGGTTCGTCGAGGTGACATCTCGGCCAATGTCGAGATGTTGCCGGGTGATGTGCTGATCATTCCGCAGGGCTGGTTCTGATCCGGCTATATCGGTTTTGATCGGCGACTCGCGCATCCGCGCGACAGAGGGTTTCTTTTTCAGGGATCGGTCTAAAGGCCGCACGCATGCAAGAACTGCTTCAACAAGTCAATTCCATCCTGCGCGGGATGTGGAAATATCGCAGGGTCGGTGTGGCGGTGGCGTGGGTGGTGGCCGCGGCCGGGGCTGTCGGCGTGCTGCTGATGCCCGACCGGTTCGAAGCCTCTGCCCGTGTCTATGTGGACACGCAGACCATCCTGCGGCCCCTGATGGCGGGCCTTGCCGTGCAGCCCAACGTGGACCAACAGGTGACCATGCTCAGCCGCACGCTGATCAGCCGCCCCAACGTCGAGAAGCTGATTCGCATGGCCGACCTCGATCTGGCAGCCAAGAGCAAGCCTGAGCAGGACAAGCTGATCGACGAGGTGACTCAGGATCTGTCGATCAGAACCACAGGCAGGGACAACCTCTACACTTTGTCTTATCGCGGCGCTAGTCCGGACAAGGCCCTGCGCGTGGTGCAGTCGATGCTGACGATCTTCGTGGAATCGAGTCTGGGTGATTCCAAGAGCGATTCCGACAGCGCCCGCCGTTTCATTGAAGACCAGATCAAGAACTACGAGGCCAAACTCAGCGAGGCCGAGTCCCGCCTGAAGGAGTTCAGGCTGCGCAACATCGACCTGCAAACCCAGGGTGGCATGGACATGGCCGGCCGTATGTCCGAGATCGGCAACACCCTCAACCAGGCCCGCCTGGAATTGCGCGAAGCAGAAAGCGCACGCGACGCGGCACGCCGCCAGCTGGAACAGGAAAAGGCGTCCCGCAAGACCACGACCCGTGTGCCCGCTGCGAGTTTGGCGACGCCAGAGATTGATTCCCGCCTGAGCTCGCTGCGCAGCAATCTGGACTCCCTGCTTCAGCGCTTCACAGAAGCCCACCCGGATGTGGTGAACACACGCCGAATGATCCGTGAGCTGGAGGACCAGCGCAAGAAAGAGGTCGCTGAGCTGCAAAAGCAAGCCGAGGCCAATCCCCAGGTGATGGTGGACAACGATCCTGTGCTGTCCGATATGTCCCGCGCGCTGTCACAAGCCGATGTGCAGGTCGCATCCCTGCGTGCCCGTGTGGCCGAGCACGAGTCCCGTGCACGCCGCGCGCAGGAGCAGATGAAGCTCGCGCCGCAGATGGAAGCCGAGTTGGCACAACTGAATCGGGACTACGAAATCCACAAGAAAAACTACGAGGACTTGGTTTCCCGTCGTGAATCGGTTTCCATGAGCGGGGAGCTTGATCAGGCGTCCAGCATGGCCGACTTTCGCGTGATCGATCCGCCCCGTGCCGAAAACAAGCCGGTAGCCCCGAATCGCGTGCTGTTGCTGCCAGCGGTGCTGTTGGCAGCGCTCGCCATTGGCACGGGGGTGACTTTCCTGATCAGCCAGATTCGCCCAGTTTATTTTGAAGCCGGGAACCTGCGCACCCATGCACAACTGCCCTTGCTGGGGGTGGTGACCCTGATTCGGAACGACGCTGTGCGTCGACGAGAGCTGCGCAGTCTCAAACGCTTCATCGCTTCGCTCGTGGTGCTTGTCATGATGTTCGTGATCGGCATGGCATTCCTTTCCTACATGGCCAGCACAGGAAGGTAAGAGACCATGTCCTCCTTGATTGAAAAAGCCGCTCAACGTCTGGATCAACTGCGCCAAGCGGGTGCAACCATGCCCGAGCCTTCGGTGGTGCAGCCACCCTCGGTGCCCGCGAGTTCGCCCGCGCCTTTGTCAACGCCTTCCGGTGCGGGAGTAAAGGCGCCGCCCGCAGAACCAGTGCGTGTTCCTGAGCCGCCTCCCGTGTCGCGACGCATCGAGATCGATCTGGAGCGCCTGCACACCATGGGGTTTGTCACACCGGCGGCTCCGCGCTCGCTGGCCGCTGACGAATTCCGCGTCATCAAGCGGCCGCTGCTGGACAACGCCAGTGGCAAGAGCGCGGCCCCTGTGGCCAATGGCAACCTGATCATGGTTACTAGCGCCATGCCTGGTGAGGGCAAAAGTTTCACCGCCATCAACCTGGCTATGAGCATGGCCATGGAACTGGACTATCGGGTGCTGCTGGTGGACGCCGATGTGGCCAAGCCTTCGCTCATGAAAACCCTTGGGCTGCCGCCCAGTTCCGGGCTGCTGGATTTGTTGCTGGACAAACGCACCGACATGGCCGATGTGATGTTGCGCACCAACGTCGAGAAGCTGACCCTCCTGCCCAGCGGCACGCCCCACCCGAGGGCCACCGAGCTGCTGGCCAGCGATGCCATGACCTCCTTGGTCGAAGAGATGGGGCGCCGTTATCCGGATCGCGTGATCATTTTTGATTCGCCGCCGCTGCTGCTGACCACCGAATCCCGCGTGCTGGCCACGCACATGGGGCAAATCGTGATGGTGGTGCAGGCCGAAAAGACACTGCAGTCCCAAGTCAAGCATGCGCTGACCACGATCGAGGCGTGTCCGGTCAAGATGCTGGTGCTCAACCAGGCGCGCGGCGGGGATCAGGCCGCTTACGGGTACGGCTACGGGTACGGCTACGGGCATGAAAGTGCATCGGAAAAGAAGCGCGACAAGAAGGTCGCTGCCGCTTCCTGAGCGCGCACTGAGAAACGACATGCTGCGACCGAGTCTGTTCCTTTTGCCCATCGTTTCCGCACGTTCTGCCCGGCAGATGTTGCGCTCGGGCTGCTGCGTCGGCGCCTTCACCCTCGTCTCACCTTTCGCCATGGGGCAAAGTGCCCAATCACTCTGGGTAGAGGGGCGCGTTTCCGCCGGCGTGACGGTCAGCAGCAACGGCTCGCAAACGCCGGACGCGCGCAGCGAGCAGGCGATCGAGGTCAGTCCCGGCGTTCGGGTGGTGGCCAACGGCGCCCGTGTCAAAGGATCGCTGGACTATTCGCTGCGTGCGATGCACCACTTTCAGGGCACCAGCGACGACAGCCTGCGACACGCTCTCAATGCCCTCGGTAGCATTGAGGTTTGGGACGGTCGCGCCTACGTGGATGCATCGGCTGTGGCCAGCGAGGAGGCGATTTCGGCCTTCGGTCCCAGTGGTGGCAGCGGCATTTCAGACAACAACCGTTCCGCGACCTTCAGCTACCGCTTTTCGCCTTACCTCAAAGGGCGGTTGGCCGGCGCTGCCGACTACGAGGTGCGCTATTCACTGGCCGGCTCGAATACCCGTCAGGCAGGGCGCTCCGATAGCCAGTCTCAGGACTTGTCCCTGCTCATGCAGGGCGTGTTCAACGGTCCTCTGGGCTGGTCGATACAGGCGCAGTCCGGCACGACAGATTATTCGCAAGACCGTGAAACGCGTTCGGACAGCGTGCGCCTCAATTTGAACTACTCCGTCACTCCGCAATTGATGCTCACGGCCCTGGCCGGTGTCGAACGCAACGATGTGCTCAGCGTGCAGCGCGAGTCTTACAACATCGCGGGTGTCGGGGCCAACTGGCGTCCGTCGCCTCGCAGTCGTCTGTCGCTGGATCTGCAGAAGCGTTACTTCGGCCATTCTCACAACTTGCAGCTGGAACACCGCACCGGACGCACCTTGTGGAGACTGCGCGACTCGCGTGATGTGAGCAACAGTCCGACACAGGCCGCGACGGCTTCTTTGGGTACTTTGCAAGACCTGCTGGACGCCTACTATCTGCCCTTGGAACCCGATCCAGTCAAACGCGCGCAGCTCGTCTCGGCCAGCTTGCTGGAGCTGGGGTTGTCGGGTGGAACCGAGGTGTTTCAGAGTTTTTTGGCCTCGTCAGCCACATTGGCTCGCACGCAAAGCCTCTCCGCCGTCCTGCAAGGGCGCCGCACCGTTGTGACCGCCACGCTCAGCCGCAGTCGGACCAGCCGTTTGCAGTCACTCATCTCGCTGGGTGATGATTTCGACAGCAGCGACTTCGTGTTGCAACACGCTTTGGGCGTTTCGGTGGGCCACCGCCTGACACCGCTGACTTCGGTCAGCGCCGACTGGAGCCTCCAGCGCAACGAAGGCAGCCTTTCGAGCCAAAAGACAACCAGCAACAGCCTGACCCTGCGGATGAACACCCAACTGGCCCCCCGAACCTCTGGCAGCGTTCAGTTGCGTCGCACAGTGCAGGACAGCCCGACCAGTCCCTATGGCGAGACTTCCATCGCTGGTACGGTCAATCACCGGTTCTGAACCATGTACGAAGCCTTCTATGGGCTGAGCAGAAAACCTTTCCAGCTCAACCCGGATCCCCAGTTCTACTTCAGCAGCAAGCCGCACCGCCGGGCACGCTCGTACCTGGTGTACGGCGTGATGCGGGGTGAGGGCTTCATCGTCATCACCGGTGAGGTGGGGGCCGGCAAGACCACCATCGTGCGCGACCTGCTCGACAGCCTGGACACGAACAGTGTGGTGGCGGCGCACCTGGTCAGCACCCAGCTGGGCGCAGAAGATGCGCTCAAGCTCGTGTGCGGGGCGTTTGGCGTGCCTGTGCGCGGCACGGGCAAGGCCGATCTGCTCATGGCGCTGGAGGCTTTCTTCATCACGCAGACCACGCAAGGCAAACGCTGCCTGCTGATCGTGGACGAAGCGCAGAACCTGCAGCCGCTGGCTGTGGAGGAGCTGCGCATGCTCTCCAACTTTCAATTCGGCGACCAAGCATTGCTGCAAACCTTCCTGATCGGTCAGCCCGAATTCCGCGACATCCTGCAAGGGCCGGGTATGTTGCAGTTGCGCCAGCGTGTCACGGCGCGTTGCCACCTGGGGCCGCTGGACGAGGAAGACACCCGCGCGTACATCGAACACCGGCTCAAGTGCGCCGGTGCGACCGACAAGCCGTCGTTTGATCCGGCGGTGTTCCACATCATTCACCAGTTCTGTGGCGGCATTCCGCGCCGTATCAACACCTTGTGTGACCGGTTGCTGTTGCAAGGTTATCTGGCCGAGTCCAGCCACTTTTCGGTGGAAGACGTCAACGAAGTCATCGTGGAAATGCAGGCTGAAAACGCCGTGCCCGAAGCCGCCCCGCAGCCCGCTGGCGATCCGTGGGCCAACCTGCCAGGTCAGCCGGTTTCCCGGCCTGCGCCCCTGATGGACTTTGGCGACAGCGGCATGGGTGGCTTGGGGTCCATCGATCCTTTGCTGACCGATGACCTCGGACGCCAGCTCACCCAGATGTCGGCCATGCAGCTGAGCGACCGGCTGCTGCGCATCGAACGCAGCATGTTGCGTCAGGAGCGTCTGGGGCTGGAACTGCTGGATGTGCTTCGGCGCTTCTCGGCGTCTGGGCGATTGCGTGCGGGGCCTGAAGAGCCGCCGTCGGAACGTTGAGGCGGGCCAGAACATGAGTGCCCGCCGCATCGTCAACGCCTTGACCATCGACGTCGAAGACTACTTCCAGGTCTCGGCATTTGCGCCTTACATCCGCCGCGATGAATGGGACCAGCGCGAATGCCGCGTGGAACGCAACGTGGACCGCATTCTGGCTTTGCTCGATCAGAACCAGACCAAGGCCACCTTTTTCACCTTGGGCTGGGTGGCCGAGCGTTACCCGGCGATGGTGCGCCGCATCGTCGAGCAGGGTCACGAACTGGCCAGCCACGGGTACGGGCACCAGCGTGCAAGCGACCTCACCGAGACAGAGTTCTTTGACGACGTGCAGCGTGCCAAGAACATCCTCGAAGACATCGGCGGACAGTCCGTGCAAGGTTACCGCGCACCCAGTTTCTCCATCGGTACCGGCAACCTGTGGGCGCTGGACACCTTGCTCAAGGCCGGCTACCGCTACAGCTCCAGCATCTACCCGGTCAAGCACGATCACTACGGCATGCCCGATGCGCCCCGTTTCGCGCACGAAGTACGCCCCGGCTTGCTCGAAGTTCCCCCCACCACGCTGCGCCTGTTCGACCGCAACCTGCCATCGAGCGGAGGCGGCTTTTTCCGGCTGCTGCCCTACAACGTGTCCCGCTGGATGCTGCAGCAGGTCAACGCGCGCGATGCCGAGTCGGCCATTTTCTACTTCCATCCCTGGGAAATCGACGCCGAACAGCCGCGCGTGGCCGGCATCGACGCCAAGACGCGTTTTCGCCACTACCTGAACATTGACCGTAACGAGCGCAAGCTGGCTCGGCTTCTCCAGGATTTTCGTTGGGACCGCATGGACTCGATCTTCCTGTCGAGGGGCCGACCAGCCAGCCCGGTTTTTTGATGCAGATGCTTAACCTCAGGGCTTGCACATGCGCGTCGTGTGGAGCCCTCGGTGTTTCGGGACGGATATGGCCAACGTGATGTACCTCGTTCACCGCATGCCCTACCCCCCCAACAAAGGCGACAAGGTGCGGTCTTTCCATATGCTGGAGCAGCTGCTGCAGGACCACCGCGTGTTCCTGGGCACTTTTCTGGACGACCCTGCCGACGAAGAGCATGTGCCAGCCTTGGCTTCCATGTGTGCAGACCTTCACCTGGAACGGTTGAAGCGTCCCTGGGCCAAACTGCGCGCACTTCGGGGGCTCATGCAAAACAAGCCCCTGTCGGTCTGCCACTATGTCAGTGGTGGTATGCGCCAGTGGGTGCGAGCGACCCTGGCACACCATCACATTGACGCATGCGTCGTGGTGTCTTCGCCCATGGCCGCTTATCTGATGCCCAATCCGCAGGTCGCGACCAATCTCATCCTAGATCTCGTGGATGTCGACTCTCAAAAGTGGCGCCGTATTTCCACCGCGAAGAGCTGGCCCATGTCATGGGTGCTCCGGCGTGAGGCCAGACTCTTGCTTGGCCACGAGCGCAAGGCTGTGATGGCTGCCAGGCAATCGTTTCTCGTGACCGAACGTGAGACCCGGCTGTTTGACGCTGTTGCTCCAGAATGCCGAGGGCGCGTACAGACCATGGGCAACGGTGTTGACGCAGCATTCTTTGCCGTTTCGCAGGCCCGCGCATCTCCGTTCCCGTCAGGCGAACAGGCGGTGGTGTTCGTCGGTACCATGGATTACTGGCCCAACATCGACGCCGTCCAGTGGTTCGCCTCGGAGGTGCTGCCTGTGCTTCGCAAGACGTGCCCTGCTGCCGTGCTCCATGTGGTCGGCAGAAATCCGGCACCCGAAGTGCTGGCACTTGCATCCCCAGCGGTGCGCATCACAGGCACGGTGCCAGATGTGCGGCCCTTCCTGCAGCATGCTTCAGCGGTGGTGGCGCCCATGCGCGTCTCACCTGGCTTGCCCAACAAGCTTCTCGAGGCCCTGGCCATGGAGCAGCCCGTGGTGACCACGCCGGGTTGTGCCCTGGCCATAGAGACGGACGAGCGCTCAGGCGTTTTGGTTGCAGATGACGCTGGCGCTTGGGTCGATCAGGTGCGCACGCTGCTGACCCAGCCAGAGCGAAAGCTTGTGTTGGGCGGACTCGCCCGCCAACACGTCCTCAACCACTTCCGCTGGGCCGATCGGCTAGCGCCTCTTCGCCGCAGTCTGTCGATCGATCAAGAACGGGAACCAAGATGAAAGACGGCTTAACGGCGTCTCTTGAAGCGCCAACCTCGAATGCTTGGCGTACGGCGACTGGCCTCTGGCTGATTCTGCTGGTCACTTTACTGTGGGTCTATCGAGAAGGTTTTGCCAGTCTCGTGGAACTGTGGTCCAAGTCCGAAACCTATACCCATGGTTTTGTGGTTCCGCTGATCTCGCTCTGGTTGGCCTGGCGCGTGCGTGGCAGGCTGAAGGGGTTGGCGCCCAGTCCGAGCGGATTGGCCCTGCTGGTCATGTTGCTGGTGGCGCTGGTGTGGCTGCTGGGCGACTTGGTGTCCGTCAACGCCTTCGTCCATCCGGCTTTGGTGGCGCTGGTCATCTTGAGTTTCGTTGCCGTGTTCGGGACCTCCATTGCGCGTGAGCTCATGTTTCCGCTGGGCTTCCTGTTTTTCGCCGTTCCCATGGGCGATTTCATGCTGCCGTGGCTGATGGACCGAACCGCAGACTTCACGGTCTTGGCCCTGCGGCTGACCGGTATACCGGTCTACCGCGAAGGCCTGCAGTTTGTGATCCCTTCCGGAACATGGTCGGTTGTGGAGGCCTGCAGTGGTATCCGCTACCTGATCGCCTCGCTCATGGTGGGCTGCCTGTTCGCATACCTGAGTTACAGCAGCCTGCGCAAGCGCTGGCTGTTTATGCTGGTCGCGTTGCTCGTGCCATTGCTGGCCAACTGGATGCGCGCTTACATGATCGTGATGATCGGCCATCTCTCGGGCAACGAGCTGGCCACCGGAGTCGACCACCTCATCTACGGCTGGGTGTTCTTCGGTGCAGTGATCCTCGCCATGCTGTTCATTGGCGCTCGGTGGGCCGATCCCGTTGATGCAGACCATATGGAGGCTGAGGTCGTGGTCGGCAACAGCCCGTTGAATACCTCTGCGCGCGCTTTGTGGGGGACGGCTGTGGTTTCAGCCGTGGTGCTGGTCGCTCCCCAGGTGTTGCTGCAAGCTCTGCAGAGCAGCATCAACCCGGCCTCACCGGTTTTGGCTCATGTGGCAGCGGCTGAGCCTTGGCAACCGATATCCTCGCCCACCAGCGACTGGGTACCAGCGTTTCAGAATCCGTCAGGCGAAGCCCGACACAGTTTTGCCGCAGCTGCCGGGTCCAGCGTGGATCTGGGAATCAGTTACTACCGCCAGCAGGGCCGGGATCGCAAGCTTGTCTCGTCCAGCAACGCTCTGGTGCTCAGTGATGACCAGCGCTGGGCTCAGGTGCAAAACGGTGTGCACAGCGTGCTCGTGGACGGTGATCCCCAGGTGGTGCAAACGGCGATCTTGCGCGACCGCTCGGTCAGCATCACGTCCAGTGGCAAGCGTTTGCGCGTCTGGCGCTTTTACTGGGTAGGTGATCGATTCACCTCCAGTGACGTACAAGCCAAGTTGCTGGGAGCCTTGCAGTTGCTGCGAGGGCAGGGCGACGATGCAGCCATCGTGGTGATGTCCACTCCGTTGGACGACCGGTTGCCCGACCAGCAGCGCGTGCCTGCGGCCGACGAGCTGCTCAACAGTTTTCTGCAGGCCCAGTCCAGCCCGTTGCAGTCGATGCTGCGAACCACACAGCAAGGGCGCTGACCATGTGCGGCATTTCTGGTCTGTTTGATTTGCGGGGTATGCGTCCTTTTGACGCCAACCTTGCCCGCAGCATCAACAACGTGCAGGCTCACCGCGGGCCCGACGAAGACGATATCCATCTCGAACCCGGATTGGCGCTAGGCCATCGGCGACTGTCTGTCATCGACCTCGCCACTGGCCAACAGCCGCTGTTTTCTGCCGACGGTCAAGTCGGTATTGTTTTCAACGGAGAGATTTACAACTTCCAGGCCCTGCGCACGGAGTTACAGGCGATCGGCCGTCCCTTCCGCACCCGCAGCGACACCGAAGTGATCGTCCAGGCCTGGCAGGCATGGGGGCCAGAGTGTGTGCACCGTCTGCGCGGCATGTTTGCCTTCGCCATCTGGGACCGACCGAAACAGACGCTTTTCCTGGCGCGCGACCGCATGGGCGTCAAGCCTATGCACTATGCGCTCTTGCCCGACGGCACCTTCATCTTCGGGTCCGAGCTCAAGGTTCTCACTGAGCACCCCAGCTTCCGTCGAACCCTCGACCCCCTTGCGGTTGAAGAGTTCTTTGCCCTGGGCTATGTCGCTGACCCGCGTTGTATCTACAGCGGTGCACACAAGCTGCCGCCCGCCCACACGCTCACCTTGCGCCGCGGCATGGATCAGCTGCCCGCGCCTGTGCCGTACTGGGATGTGCATTTCACCGGTGACAACCCCATCAGCTTTGAAGATGCGCAAGCTGAGGTCCGCGAGCGGGTGCGCGAAGCCGTGCGCCTGCGCATGATCGCCGATGTGCCACTGGGCGCTTTTCTATCGGGAGGGGTCGATTCCAGTGCCGTGGTGGCCACCATGGCCGGGCTCAGCAGCGAGCCGGTGCGTACTTGCGCCATCGGGTTTGACGATCCCAAGTTCAACGAGTCCGCCTTCGCGCAGCAGGTGGCCGACCGCTATCGCACCGATCACCGGCTCGAAATCGTCGGCAGCGAAGACTTTGGTCTCATCGACACACTTGCACGCCTGTACGACGAACCCTATGCCGACAGCTCTGCCATTCCCACTTACCGCGTGTGTCAAGTGGCCCGCCACCATGTGACCGTGGCGCTCAGCGGTGACGGCGGCGACGAGAGCTTTGGCGGCTACCGCCGCTACCGCATGCACCTGGGTGAAGAAGCTTTGCGCTCGCGAGTGCCGCAGGGCCTGCGACAACCGCTGTTCGGTGCACTCGGAACCTTGTACCCGAAAGCCGATTGGGCTCCGCGACCGCTGCGCGCCAAGACCACCTTCCAGGCCTTGGCCATGGACACGGTGCAGGCCTACTGCAACACCGTCTCGCATGTGCGCGAAGGCTTGCGTGAATCGCTGTACTCGCCCGCCTTCAAACGGCAACTCGGCGGCTACCGCGCAACCGACCTGTTTCGACAACATGCCCGGAACGCCCGCACCCAAGACCCGTTGTCGCTGGTGCAGTACCTGGACTACAAGACTTGGCTGGTCGGCGACATCAACACCAAAGTCGATCGCGCCAGCATGGCCCATTCGCTAGAGGTGCGCGAGCCGCTCATGGACCACGAGCTGATCGAGTGGCTCGCCACACTACCCAGTAGCCACAAGTTGCGAGCAGGGGAAGGCAAAGCCGTTTTCAAGAAAGCCTTTGAGCCCCTGCTACCGAGCGATGTGCTGTACCGGCCCAAGATGGGTTTTTCGGTACCACTGGCCAGCTGGCTTCGCGGCCCACTCGCCGGTCGCATGCGCGAATCCGTGCTCAGTGACCGCATGGCCGACACCGGCTACTTTCACCGGCCCACCATTGGCCGTCTGGTGGACGAACACCTTGGCGGGCGCCACGACCATTCGACCGCCTTGTGGACGCTGGTGATGTTTGATGCGTTTTTGCGGCAGAGCGCTGCGCCGGTGTCTGTATGAACGTACCTTCGCGCCGGCGGCGCATCGTTCACGTGGTCTACAGCTTCGGCATCGGCGGGCTGGAAAACGTCATCGTTCAGCTCATCAACCGGCTTCCTCACGACCTGTTCGAGCACGTGGTGCTGTCGCTCACCACCATTGGGGATTCCAAGGCGCGCATTCAGCGCAGCGACGTCCAGTTCATCGCGCTGAACAAGCAACCCGGCCACGCGGTGCCACTGTATCCCCGCATCTGGAAGTTGTTCCGTCAGTTGCGGCCCGATGTAGTGCACACCTGCAATCTGGCTGCCCTGGAAGTCATGCCGCTCGCCTGGCTCGCTGGCGTGCCGTTGCGCATTCATGCCGAGCATGGATGGGACGCCCACGACCCGCGCGGCGAAAGCGTTCGATATCAGCGCGTCCGCCGGCTTTACAGGCCCTTTGTCAGCCACTATGTAGCGGTGTCTGCCGACATCGACCGTTATCTCGCGCAGCGAGTACTTGTGCCTCCGGACCGCCGCAGCCTCATCGCCAATGGTGTGGACACCGATAGCTTCAGCCCGGCTGCCGAACCACCTCAGGTCCCGCAGGATTGCCCGTTTAAACCCCGCCAGCATTGGTTGGTTGGCACCGTGGGGCGATTGCAGACGGTCAAGAACCAGCCGTTGCTCGCCCGCGCCTTTGTCCGGATGCTGGATCAGCACCCGCAAGCCGCTGCGCGGGCCCGCCTGGTGATCGTCGGAGACGGTCCGCTGCGAGCTGACATCCAGAGCGTGCTCCACCAGGCGGGACGAGCGGACCTCGCCTGGGTTCCCGGTGCGCGCGACGACATTCCCGATATCTTGCGCGCGCTTGACTGCTTTGTTCTCCCATCGCAGGCAGAGGGTACTTCGTGCACGTTGCAAGAGGCCATGGCCACAGCTTTGCCCGTCATCGCCACGGCGGTCGGCGGAACGCCGGCCTTGTTGTCCAGCAGTGACACCGGCTGGCTGGTCCCGTCCGACGATATCGATGCTCTCGCTCAGAGCATGTGGCAATGCTTCGAGAAACCCCTGGCGGCATCAGAGATGGGGCTTCGTGCGCGTGATGCCATCATCGCTCACCATGGCGTGCAGGTGATGATTGAGCGCTACCAAGGCCTGATGGGAGATCGTCGCCCATGAGCAGCCCCAAGCAGGCCCTCATCAGGGGGGCGATGTGGACCGTCGCCACGCGCTGGGCCATCAAGGGCGTCGGCTTTCTTAACACCGTGGTCATGGCCCGCCTGCTGGTGCCAGCCGACTACGGAGTGGTCGCCATGGCCACCCTGATGGTTGCCTTGATCCGGGCATTCATGGACATGGGGGCCGTGACCGCGCTCCTGCGTAAGCACGAAGTCACCATCGACGAGGCCAATGCCGCCTGGACGCTCAGGCTCATGCAAAGCCTGCTCGGGGCTGCGCTGCTGGCCGTGACTTCTAGCTGGGCTTCACGGTACTTCGGCGAACCCCGTGTCGAAGTCATCCTGTGGTTTCTCTGTGTGGCGCTGATCCTCGAGGGGGCAAGCAACATTGGGCTCGTGCTCGCGCAGAAGCAGTTCAACTTCGCGCTGGATTTCAAGGTCAACCTGCTCGCCAAACTGTGCGGCGTTGTCACCACCTGGGCAGTGGGGTGGTGGCTGGGCGACTACCGAGCCCTGGTCGCCGGCATATTCGTCGGCTCGCTCCTGGTGTTCCTGCTCAGTTATCTGCTGCATCCGCACCGTCCGGTCTGGACCACCCGTGGCATTGCCCAGATTTGGAAACACTCCAAGTGGCTTCTCCTTTCGAACGTCGGGGGGTTCTTGCTGGGCCGGAGTGACGAACTGATCGCAGCGCGCATTGGCAGCCCCGCACAGTATGGCGCTTACCACGTCGGGGGCGATCTCGGGCGGCTGGCGGTGAGCGAGGTCGGGCCAGCCATGGTGCGTGCCTTCCTGCCGGTGCTCGCCACCATCAAGCACGACGTGGCACGCACCAATGCCGCGGTCCTCAAGACCATTGCGGCCACCAACGCCATTACCCTGCCCCTCGGGCTTGGCGTCGCCGCTGTGGCTGTGCCTTTGACAGAAATCGTCCTGGGTGCGAAGTGGAGCCTGGCCGCGCCATTCGTAGCCCTGTACTCCGTGGTTGCCGTGATTCGCTTCAGTGTCAGTGCCCTGAACGCTGAACTCATTTTGTATGGCCACACACGAACCCAGAGCACCCTGATGTGGGCCGAGCTGGTGTTTTTTGTGATCGGGGTGCTGCTGTTCATGCCAGACCACCATTTGCTCGGCCTGATCTGGGCACGTGTGCTGGCCAGCGCGCTGGCTTGTATCTTGGCCGTCTGGTACGCCAGACAGCGTTGTGCTCAGCGGTTCTCCGGTGTCTTGGCCGCCCTCTGGCGCCCTGTGTGCGGCGCTCTGTTGATGTACGGCCTGGTCGCATGGCTCATGACCCTTGAGGGGTTTTCCTCTGGCCTTCGCCTGGCGGGAGGTGTTTTCGCCGGCGCGCTGTTCTACAGTGCCTGGCTCATACTCAGCTGGTTTGCAGCCGGCAGGCCGGAAGGCCTGGAGTCCACATTGCTGGACTACCTCCAGCGCAACACATCCGGCATGCATCCGCGCTGAGAAGTCCTTGTCATGAAACAGATCCACCGCCTAAGCATCTCGACGGGAATCCTCAAGTGAAAGTCATGCTCGTTTTCGGGACGCGTCCCGAAGCCATCAAGATGGCCCCGCTGGTCAAGGGCCTGCAGTCCTGCCCACAACTGAACACAGTGGTGTGTGTCACGGCCCAGCACCGTGAAATGCTTGACCAGGTGCTGCACTTGTTCGATATCGTGCCCGAGCACGACCTCAACATCATGAAGCCCGGACAGGACTTGTTTGACATCACAGGCAGCATCCTGAGCGGTCTCAAAACCGTGTTCCAGCAGGAACGACCCGACCTCGTCCTCGTGCACGGCGACACCACAACCACCCTGGCCACCAGTCTCGCAGCCTATTACTCGCGCATCCCTGTCGGTCATGTGGAGGCGGGCCTGCGCACGGGTAACAAGCACGCCCCCTTCCCAGAGGAGATGAACCGCAAGCTCACCGGATCGCTGGCCGACGTCCACTTCGCCCCCACGCCTGCCTCACGAGACAACCTGCTCCGCGAAGGCGTGCCGGCCGACAGCATCCACGTCACCGGCAACACTGTCATCGATGCACTGCTGGTTGTGGTGGAGAAGCTGCGCAACGACAAGGTCCTTCAGGCCGAATTCGCTCAGCGTTTCAGCTTCCTGGACCCCAAGCGCCGCCTCGTGCTGGTCACCGGCCATCGGCGTGAAAACTTCGGCGAAGGCTTTCAGAGCATCTGCAAAGCACTGGCCGACATTGCGGCCGAGCACGCCGATGTGCAGGTGCTGTATCCGGTCCACCTCAACCCCAACGTGCGCCAGCCCGTCAACGACATCCTCGCTGCCCGCAGTCTGGCCAACGTCCACCTCATCGACCCGGTGGACTACCTGCCGTTCGTCTACCTCATGGACAGGGCGCACATCATCGTCACCGATTCCGGCGGCATCCAGGAGGAAGCGCCTTCGCTGGGCAAGCCGGTGCTGGTGATGCGCGACACCACCGAGCGGCCGGAAGCCGTGGAGGCGGGCACCGTGAAGCTGGTGGGAACCTCACGCGAGAAGATCGTGAGCGAGGCGAGGCGCCTGCTCACCGACGACCAAGCCTACGCCGTCATGTCGCGCGCGCACAATCCCTACGGTGATGGCAAAGCGGTGGAGCGCATCGTCCAACACATTCTGTCCATGCAATTGAGAGAGCACTGATATGGCAAGAGAACTCCAAAAAATCGTCGTCATGGGCCTGGGCTACATTGGCCTGCCCACCGCGTCCATGCTGGCCACCAAGGGCCACCAGGTGCTGGGGGTGGACGTCAACGCCAAGGCGGTGGACACCATCAACTCCGGCCGTATCCACATCGTCGAACCCGACCTGGACATCCTCGTCCGCTCCGCCGTCAACAGCGGCAACCTGCGTGCCTCGCTCACGCCGGAAGAGGGCGACACCTTCATCATTGCGGTGCCCACGCCCTTCAAGGAAGAGAACGGCAATCCAAAGGCACCCGACCTGAGCTATGTCGAGGCTGCCACCCGCGCCATCGTTCCTTTCGTCAAAGAAGACGACCTGGTCATCCTGGAATCCACCTCGCCGGTGGGCACCACCGAGCTGATCGCGAAGATCATCATTGAAGGCCGTCCGGAGCTGGCAGGCAAGGTCCACTTCGTTCATTGCCCCGAGCGTGTGCTGCCCGGGCACATCCTGCGCGAACTGGTGGACAACGACCGCATCATCGGCGGCACCACCAAGGCCGGCGTGGCCAAAGCCAAGGCGCTGTACAAGACCTTCTGCAACGGCGCCATTCTGGAAACCGACAGCCGCACTGCCGAGTTGTCCAAGCTGGTGGAAAACTCCTTCCGGGACGTCAACATTGCCTTTGCCAACGAACTGTCGGTCATCTGCGATCGCCTCGGCATCAACGTGTGGGAAACCATCGCCCTGGCCAATCGCCACCCGCGCGTGAACATCCTTCAGCCTGGTCCCGGCGTGGGTGGCCATTGCATCGCGGTGGACCCGTGGTTCATCGTCTCCAGCGCTCCGAAAGAGGCACGCCTCATCCGCACCGCACGCGAAGTGAACGACGCCAAGCCGAACTGGGTGATCGAGAAGGTGCGCGCCAAAGCGCAGCGCTTCAAAGACCCGGTCATCGGCTGCCTGGGCCTGGCCTTCAAGGCCAACATCGACGACCTGCGTGAGTCACCGTCGATGGAAATCGTTGAACACCTGATGCACGCAGGCCTTGGAACGATCATGGCGTGCGAGCCCAACGTGGGCAAAGACAGGCTTCCATTCCCCTTGTTCGACTTGAAAGAAGTGATCAAGGAGGCAGACATCCTGTTGCTGCTGGTGGACCACGACGAGTTCAAGGATATCGATCCGCAGATTATCAAAGACAAGGTGGTGATCGATACAAAAGGTATCTTTCGGTGAACCTGTGCGCGTGCCGCTTCCGCTCATCCACAAGCCCACCACCTGACAGGCGCTCGACGTGTCATTGACCGCAGTCATTTTCGTCGCGCTGTATTTCGGCTTGCTGGTGGCCGCGTTGGTCAAGCGGCCGTTTTTCGGCCTGTGCGCGTACCTGATGGCTTTCTATCTGCACCCGCCGGCCCGCTGGTGGGGGCAATCCTTGCCCGATCTGCGGTGGTCTCTCACCGCCGCCCTGGTGACCCTGCTGGCCGTCGTCATCAAGGGCGGCCGTTTTCAGCCGTTCCGGTTCGCTGAGACCCGCCTGTATGCAGCGTTTTTTGCGTATGTGATCCTGCAGTCGCTTTGGGCTGTGGACGTTGCAGAGCACATCGAGTTTGTAGGGATGGCGTTCAACTTCCTGATGCTGATGTTTCTGATGCAGAGTGCCCTGCGCGACCAGAAAGACCTGGCCGGTTTTTTTCTGGTGACCATGGCCGGTTGCAGCTATTTCGCCTATCTGGGCCTCACCCATTCGTGGGGTGGGCGCCTGGACGGCGTGGGCGGTCCGTCTATTGCATCGGCCAACCAGATGTCCCAGCATGTGGCCGTAGTGCTGGTGTGCGGTTGCTACCTTCTTCTGCTGAAGGGACGTCGCTGGTGGGAGTATCTGGTCGTGTTGCTGCTGGCGGTTGCCTGTCTGAAGGCTGTGCTCATGGCGGGCAGCCGCGGGGTGTTTCTGGCCATCCTGGTCACGGCTCTGGTGGCCTTGTTGTTGCCGGCGCAAGGGTCTTCCCGGCGCCTGTACACACTGGCCACGCTTGCGGTGGCGGGTGGGCTGATGGTGTTGGGCCCTTCGGTCATGCAGCGGTTTGAGGGCGTTCAACTCACACAGCTCAAAGAGGCTGAAGACCAGAGTGCCCGTTCTCGAGTTGTCATCATCGCGGCGCAATGGGCGATGTTCAAGACCGCGCCGCTGCTCGGTCAGGGACACAAAGGCACACTCGCGCTCAGCCCGTCGTACATTCCGCCGGATTACCTGACCCAAGTCGAGGGCAAGCGTGCCGGGCGGGCCTCTCACAACTACCTGATGTCCCTGCTCGTGGACCACGGGTTGATTGGCGCGTCGCTGATCTTGCTCATCATCTACCGCTGTCTGGTGCCGCTGCGTCGAGTCTCGCGCATGCCGCTGGAGGGGGAAGCAGACGATCTGCGCCTGATGGTGATGGGGTTGATGCTGGGGCTGACGTGCCTGATGGTGGCTGGCATGGCGTCTGACCACAAGAACTCGGAAACCAGCATCTGGTTTTTTGCACTCATTCCGCTGTTCCTGGAAAAACTCAAGGTGAAAACGCATGCTGTTTGACGCGGCTTCTCCCGCATCGCCTCTGCGCATCGAGGCGGATGTGTGCATCGTTGGCTCTGGCCCGGCGGGTATCAGCCTGGCCAACGAGCTGCGCACAAAGTACGCCAATGTCGTCGTTCTGGAAGGAGGGCAGGACACCTACGACGAGAGCTCCCAGTCGCTCTACGCCGCCGAACGCGCCCCCACCCATTTCCCTGACCCCATGCATTCGCGGCTGCGCTTTCTGGGGGGTACCAGCAACCATTGGGACAACAGCACAATGCCGCTGTCGCCCATTGATTTTGAAAAACGCGACTGGGTGCCCAACAGTGGCTGGCCGATCGCGTTTTCGGAGCTCAGCAAGCACTACGACAAGGCAGGGCAGTACTGCGGTGTGGACACCGACGGTTACGACCTTGCCCACTGGCGCGCCCAGACCGGCATCGTGTCGCCGCTGGATCACGCCAGCTTCCTGGCCACACGGGTGGCCAAGTCGGCGCGCCCCCCCACCCGTTTTTACGCCAAGCATGGCGAAGCACTTCACCAGTCGGGTCGCGTGTCGGTTTACAAAAATGCCAACGTCACCGACCTGCTGTTCGATCCGGCCAAGCGCCGCGTGCGCGAGGTGATGTTCACCGCCAATGGCCAGCGCCAGCACCGGGTGTCTGCCGGCGTGTTTGTGCTGTGCATGGGCGGGCTTGAAAACGCCCGCATGCTGCTGGTGTTCAACGAAAAGTACGGCAACCAGCTCGGCAACCAGGGCGACAACGTCGGCCGCTACTTCATGGAGCACCCGACCGTCAAACCCGCTGCGGTGATGGGCTCCAGTGAGGCATTCGGTGCAGGGCTATCGGTCGATCAGCAGAACAAGAACGTGGCGTTTGTCCACGAATACGCCGAGAAAGTGCTCCGGGAGCACCGCATCGTCAACGGCAAGCTGGTCTTTTTCAACGCCAGCCAGTACGACCTGTCGGACGGCATCTCGTCCTTTCACATCCTCAAGGAACGCCTGATCAAAGGGCAGTTGCCCGACGAAGCCTTCTTGCACCTGAGCAACCTCATCCGAGACTTTGACATGGTGGCCGAAGCCATCTCGCGAAAGACCTTTGACAAGAACATCTTCGCCCACGCTGATCAGCTCGGTGGCGCGGGGGTGCACATCATGATGGAACAGACCCCCGACCGGAACAACCGCATCCGCCTGGGCAACCAGCGCGACCGGCTGGGCGTCAAGAAGCTCGTTGTGGACTGGAAGCTCAGCAAGCAGGACATCGACATGATGTGGTCGGGCCTGATGCTGCTCGGCCGTGAGATTGGTGCCCTGTCCCTGGGCCGTTTACGCCTGCTCAAAGAACAGTCGCAACGCCTGTTTGGCGACCAGATGAGCTTCGGCTTGCACCACATGGGAACCACACGCATGGCCACCAGCCCCTCCTCAGGCGTCACCGACGCGGACCAGCGGGTCTTTGGAACAGAGAACCTGTACGTCGCTGGCAGTTCGGTCTTTGTCACGGGGGGACACGTAGCCCCCACCTTGTCCATCGTGGCTTTGAGCTTGCGCCTGGCGGACCACCTCAAGTCAAGGGGCTTGTCATGACTGCACCCAACCGACGAACGATGCTGCAGGGTGTGCTGGGGCTAGGCCTCGCCTGCGTGTTCCCAGCCTTGCCCTCGGGCGAAAAAGACACGGCCTGGATGGCGCAAGACGTGCTCGATGCGGTCTACCAGACCTGGTGCAGCACGTCGGTCGCCAGTCCCTTCGAATTTCTCGACGCCACCGGTTGCCTGGATCTGGACGAGTCTTCGCTCAGGGCTCGCATCCGCGACGACTTTCTGGCCGGCCGTATTGCCACGCACGACGGCCTCGTGATCAGCCAGACCGAGCTTGCGCTCTGGGCCTGGTTGGGGCAGGGCGCATGACCCCCCGTTGCATCACGTTCGCAAGTGCCGCGCGGCGCTTCCCGATGGAAAGGGCCCGCCGGTGCTGAGCGTTTTGTCCCGAGGCAAGCTGACCACACTGACCTTTCACAAGGTCCCCTTGACCAGCCACCCGCTCGCACCCGACGAGCCTAACGTGGCGGCGCTCGAAGCCGTGCTGCGCGCCACCGCCAAGACCTTTCGCATACTGCCTCTGCACGACGCGATGACGGCCATGCGAGCCGGCCGCCTGCCCGACAACGCTGCCTGCATCACCTTCGATGACGGCTACCCAGACTGGTGCCACAGCGTGATCCCCTTGCTGGAGCGGCTGGGCCTGCACGCCACCTTCTTCATCACCTGCGAGCAACTGCTGGGGCGGCCTATGTGGAACGAGCGCATCCTGCATGCTGTTCAGGCCGCGCCAGACGCCACGCCCGCGTTTGCCCTGCCTGGCGTGACATCCACCAGCGTGCGCTTTGACACCGCAGACAACAAACGCCAGGCGGTGCGTGAACTTGACCGCAGCCTCAAGTACCTGACACTCGCCGAACGGGAGCGCTGGCTGCAGCAACTGCACGCGCACACCGGCACCGATGCGTCGGGCGTGGCCTGCATGGCAGCCGACGATGTGCGCGCCATCCACGCCAAGGGCTTCGGCATCGGCGCCCATTCGGTCTCCCACCCGATCCTCAAGCTGTGCACCGAACAGGAAGCGGCCTTTGAAATCGGCGCCGCCAAGGAACAGCTCGAGTCGCTGATCCGCGCGCCCGTCACTGCGTTTGCCTACCCCAACGGCATCCCTGGGCGCGACTTCGATGCCGAACACGTGCGTCTGGTCCGTCGGTCGGGGTATCAGTTCGCGCTGACCACGCGCACCGGTGTGGCCACCGACGCCACCTCGCTGTTCCAGGTGCCGCGATTCACCCCTTGGGGACCCAGCGACGGGCGTGTGCTCTGGCAGCTGTCGCGCAACCTCGTGCGCAAGCCGGCCATGCTGGCCGAACGCGATGCCACCCATCACAGGGCTTTGATGGTCGCCTTTCACTTCCCGCCGCAGGCGGGCAGCAGCGGCATATTGCGCACGCTCAACTTCATCAAACACCTGCCCAGCCACCAGTGGGAACCCAGCGTCCTTGCCGTGACCCCAGGCGCATTCGAAGAATGCCGGGACGACCTGGTGTCCGCCATTCCCCCCCAAGTCAACGTGATCCGTGCCCGGGCGCTCGACGCCGCGCGCCACCTGTCCATCCGGGGCAAGTATCCGCAGGCGTTCGCCTTGCCCGATCGTTGGTCATCGTGGTGGCCGACAGCGGTCTTGGCGGGGCGCAAGGCCATACGCGAGCAGGCGCCGCACCTGATCTGGAGCACCTACCCCATCTCCACTGCCCACTTGATCGGGCGCAGCCTGGCCCGCTGGGGCGGACTGCCCTGGATCGCCGACTTTCGCGATCCGATGATCAACGGTGACTACCCCTCCAACCCTTTGCAGCGCAAAGTCTGGCAGTGGCTGGAGGCAGCGGTGCTGCGCGATGCCAGCCGCTGCGTGTTCACCACCGAGCGGGCGGCGCAGACCTACAGGGCTCGGTATCCGCAATGGGCAGACAAATGCGTGGTCATTGAAAACGGCTACGACGAAGACGCTTTTGCGGGCAACCAGCCACACCGCCAGGGAACAGCCGACCACCAGCTCTTGCTGTTGCACAGCGGCATCATTTATCCACGGGACCGCGACCCCGGGCCGTTCTTTGCCGCCGTGGCACGCATGCTGGCCCAAGGACAGCTCAGCCGTGAAACGCTGAGGGTGCGCTTCAGGGCGCCCAAACATGCAGATGAAGTGCTGGCCTTGGCTGTGCAGCACGGGCTGCAAGATGTGGTGGAGGTCGCCCCCCCCATTCCATACCGGGAGGCCATCGCCGAGATCATGGCTGCCGACCTGTTGCTGGTGTTCCAGGGCAGTCACTTCAACACCCAGATCCCCGCCAAGATCTACGAGTACCTGCGCAGCGGCCGTCCTATCCTGGGTCTGGTGGACCCGAGCGGCGACACAGCTGCGCAGTTGCGAGAGTTTCAAGGCGTGCTCCTGGCGGACATCGCTCAGCCGGCTTCCATTGCAGAGAGCCTGCGCGAATGGCGCGAGAACCCTTCTGTCACCGAGGCAGCCCAAGGCAATGCCCAACTGGCGCTGCGCTTCTCGCGCGAACTGCGGGCCGCGGCGCTGGCGCAGTTGATGCAGACCTGCGTGGACGAGCACGCCCAACTCGCGGGCAATCCATCATGAAGCTGACGCCGGCCCTTTCCGCGTATCTCGATTTCATGCGTTTTGCCGCCGCGCTTGCCGTGCTGCTGGGGCACATGGAGCAGGACGGCCTGTACATGGCCTGGATGCCGCTGTCGTGGTTCAGCCATGAGGCTGTGGTGGTCTTCTTCGTCATGTCCGGGTTCATCATCTGTTCCACCACCTTGCAAAAAGGCCGGTCCTGGAAGGACTACACGGTGGCGCGTGCTGCCCGTATCTACTCGGTAGCGGTGCCGGCCATCGTGTTCAGCGTGTGCATGGCTTGGCTGGTTCCACCCCAAACCCAGCTGTCCGATGCGGCGTTCTCCAACCTCCGCCCTATCGCCATGTGGGACCTGGTCAGCAGCCTCCTTTTCCTCAACGAGTCGTGGCTCAATCCCGCAGCGCTCACTTTGAACGGTCCGTACTGGTCGTTGTGTTACGAAGTCTGGTACTACGTCCTGTTCGGCGCCTTCTTTTTCGTGCGCGGGCGCCTGCGCTGGCCGCTCCTGCTGGGCCTGGCATTGATGGCAGGACCCGCCATCATGGTTTTGTTGCCAGTGTGGGCCGCCGGGGCCTGGCTGGCGCATTATGGACACAAGTTGCCCGTGTTGCGGCCCGCTCAGGCAGCGCTGCTCTGGGTCGCATCAGTCGGGTTGGTGGTGGGCATCAATGTGACGGACTTCGACGTCACGGTCCGTACCTTCCTCAAGCTCTGGGTGCCTGGCTTCTGGCGCCTTGAAGGCTCTCAGCGCCTGGTCACCGACTATCTGGTCGGCATTGCTCTGCTGGTCCATATCCACGCTTTCACCCATCTCATGCCAGCAGTTCACCGCTGGCTCGAGGGGCAACGAGTGAGACTGGCGGCGCTGGCAGGCTTCTCCTTCACCCTCTATCTGTTCCACCGCCCCATCACACAGTGGTGGGGCTACGTCTCGCCCAACCAAAGCCAGTCGGTACTGCAGTCGGTGCTTGTCGCGTGCATCATCGTCGCGATGTGCTACGCCTTCAGCTTTGTCACCGAACGACGGTTGCCCGCCTGGCGACGGCTGTTCCAGCGCGCGCTCGTGCCAGGGCAGCCAGTGGCCATGCGGCGCTGAGCCGCATACAACCGAGAAAGCCCTTGCATGAGCACCGATACAGCCCAGGATCCGGACCAGATCCAACGACGAGCGGGTTTTGCCAACTGGCAGGCCTATCACCAGTCCGGGCGCGATTTGGACCTTGTGCTGGGGGCGGCCAAAGACTGGGCCCGGCATTTCGTCGGCATCGACAAGCCCTGGCTGTGCTGGAACGTGAACGACGACTGGTGCTGGGTGCAGCAGCAGATGGTGGTGGAAGTGGGCTGGACCCCGGTCATTGGCTACGACCCGCGCGTGGGCGCCCCCAAGCGCGTGCACCCCTCGGCGGTGGTGGTGAACTTCAACGAGATGCTCGACTTCCCGACGCTCCACCCGGTGTTCCCCATGGAATTCGTGTGGCTGTTCGCACCCCGGCTGGCGTTCTGGCATTCAGACCTGATCGTGCGCCCAGAGACCATGCGAAAAATCGTGTCCATGTTCGAACGCATGGCCAACGGCGAGACTATCGCGGTCGACCCTTCGCTGGCCTGGAGCCGCATCTGGTCCAAGTACAAGCGGCGCTACTGGGAGCTGATTGGCTGCACCACTCGGGACGCGAGCCAGAACCAGTTTGAGCGCGGCAGTGGCTGGTGGCGCCACATCCAGGAGCACCCGAACTGTCCGCCTGGCGAGCGCGCAGAGAGGTCCAAGTACTTCTGGGACCACGGCGTTGGCATCCGCTACTGGGCGAGGAACTACGGTGGCAGCGTTACCACCGTGCCAGAGCGCTGGGTGGATGAAGGGCATTGCACCCAGATCAACAACCCCAAGTACGTGCGCGTCACGCCCAATGACGACCGCAAGAACATGTCGCTGGACCTGGTGGCGAATTACCGCCTGGATGACGTGTGTCGTCGACTGGAACGCGCAAACTTGTTGCCTCCCCAACTGTAAATTGACGCGCTTCCAAGCGAGACCTTTGTTTGGGGCGCTCATATTTAGAGATGAGTGACGATCAAGGGCCCTGGGTGTGAGGTGCTTTGGGGATCAATTCTTGATGTATCCCGTTCTCAGTCGAAGGAACGGTTCTTCGATCAACTTTCTTGACGCGTAAGCCGGGATTGCCATTGCCATGAATGCAAGTAGTGCCCAAGGTAGAGCTGCGTATGCATTGCTTATATCCATGATGTTTTCATTGATAAATCGAGCCGCTTTGAAAACAAAGAAGGTATGAAGTAGATAGATTGAATAAGACGCCTCGCCATACCATCCTGCGATCCGTACCCAAAGATTATTTGGGTCAAAAGACTTTGAGTCGTACCAGGCAATAACATAAGCATATGTTATGCCCTCGATGGTAGGGATAACGATCCACAAAGCTTCGCGCGTGTGGGTGCTATGAAAAGCATAGTATCCCCCCTCGTTGTCAAACCAGCCCCAAAACACCATAAAGGCAGCGACAAGAAGAAGGCCGGTGGCTGGTATTTCCTTTTGGTGTCTTGATATGTGAAATGCGAGAATGCCTAGGAAGAATTGGTCGATTCGGCCAATGATGGTCAGGTAGCTCAGCGACTTGATGTCGCCGCCCATTTGTCAAATGAATAGGCGCACAGCAATTGCAAGCAGGATCGCGTATGGCATCAGAGCTAAATGCTTGCGAAAGCCCCACAAGATAAGAGGCAAAAGTAGGTAGAAATGAACCTCTGCCGTTATCGACCAGCCCCCGTTCGGGAGCGTTGGTTTGACTGCACCCGCAATCACCGACTTGATGTAGGTTTCGAGTTCCACACCGTTGGCCCAGCGACGTAGTCCGACCACGATGATGACAAAAACGAGCAGTGGCAAGAGGCGCAATGCTCTGTTGTAAAAGAAGTCGCCCCACCTAATCTGTTTACCATCTAGTAGTTTTGCGAAAAGATACCCGCTAAGGGTCATGAACAATGCTACCCCGGTGTGTCCCTCGTTGAATAGTGAGAAAATAAAAATGGGGTCCTGATCGAATGGTACTGGATAGCCGTTGTTGTAGTGGAGGAAGTGCCAGGATAGAACCATGAAAGCAGCAAAAGCCCGGATATGATCGAGCGCTACATAGTGTTTTCCAGTAGATGATCGCATATTGAGAATGAGGATCAAGCGTTAGTTGGTCGGGCGCGTATCACATACTGAAAGGCAAGGAAATTTTTCAATATGGGAAGGGCTAGGAATCGCGCGTAACGGTTGATTTTGTGCGGTCGCTCAAGAATCCTGTAATTGGGGTCGATGGCTTCGATCTGCATGCCGGCAGTTTCAAACAGCTCTTTGATGTTGGTGAGTGTAAAGAATCGCAGGTGTGTTCGGTCGTGTATGCCGCGGCTTCGATACGGCCAGCGCCCACGTACCACGAGATTCCATATGGAATCCATGTGCCGGATGTTGGGAATGGATGTGACGACACATCCACCGGGTGCGAGCAGATGGCCGGCGCTTTGAAGCGTGGTCCACGGATCCTGAAGATGCTCAAGAATGTCGGCAAAGATGATGCAATCGAACTCGCGATCCTTCAGTTCAGGTGACTTCAGCATTTCGCAGGCATCGCCTGTTAGAACTGTGTCGAGACGGGTGCGGGCTTCCTCTGCCATTTCGTCCGATAACTCAATGCCAAATACTGTGGCCTGGTTTCTTGTTTTCAGACTTTCGCCAAGGGTCCCCACACTGCAGCCCACGTCAAGAATGGTTTTCGCCGATTTTGGAACCAACTGCTCGATGTCTTTTCTTTGCCCTATATAGGCCAGGTTGAAGCTGTTTTTGCTCATATCAAACTCCCTTTGGTAATGTTGCGGACCGGTGAAGTGTCAGTCAGTAGGAAAAGCTTCGACGAATTCTGCTGACGACCCGTCTGTAAAGAAATCTGGATCTTTCAGCTGTGGTCAGATTGAACCCCTCGTCGACGGTGTAGCCGGTATAACGCACACGCGCCCCCCTGACCATAAGGTCCCCGTTTTTGAGGCTGTTCTTGTGCATGGCGTACTGGAGAATTCGCTCGGCATTCATAGGTTCGTTCAGTTGTGCGACTTCGTCCAGCAGGCTCAAGCGACTCGCGTAGGCCATAGCGGCGCGGGGGCTGCACAGTGCGATCCTGTCATTCAGCCCGCCCCACCGGTGCCAGGTAGGTGTGAGGATGTCGAATGTGCCTGCTTGTATCAGCTGCAGAGCCTCTCGGGCAGGTAGCGGATCCAGATACTCCAGATCGGGTCTTGCGAAGAGGATCGCATCCACGTCCTCACCTTCCGCCGCCTGTATCAGTTCAAGTACCTTGAGCTGACTCCGGTATTGGTTGATCAGGTTTCTGTGGGTGGCTCCCGTGGGGTCGTTGCTCTGCAGGTCGTGACACTTGAAGCGCAGCCAGATGTCTTGCGTGTCCTCGTCCTTTTGCGGCTCGACGAGCATTTTGTCTATTTGTAGCCTTTCAAGGCTGGCGTTCTTGAAGCCTCCGCTTCGCTCACCGCTCCTGGGGTTGTGCAGGTTTTCCGGTGAATTGAAATGTGCAAACACCTTGACTGTTGCACCAGCTTGTTTCAAGGCCTGAACCAGGCATCGGTCTATGCTCTTGTGGGTCCAAGGAAGTGAGCGATTGAGACCGAACAAGGCAACACTAACGCGCATAGAGGCTCCTGGGACAACGCTTCAGGGAATGTTTTTGGCAACGAGGGGACCGATACGTTCTGTCAAAAACAGCGGCAATGTTTTCCACACGGTGATTGCGGCACGGTATTTTGGATTGTCGGGGCTGAACTTCGGCAACGAAACAGCGTCCGGGAGCCAGTAGTTCCAGTATGAATCCACCGGCTGCGCACCCCATTGCTTCTTGAACCGGTAAGTGGCCGCATCTTTGGTGGATCGCCCGAAGTCGAAGATCGAACAGGACGCCTGGCAGGCGTGGGACAGCATGTGCCAGTAAAGCCCCATGTTGGCGTTCAAAGCGTTGGCCTTGCGCAATGTGGATGCCCATGGGACCTCCATGCGGGAACCATGTCGCAGCAGCAAGGCGGCGGAGACGGCGTGGCCATGGGCGGTGCGGCCGATCACCAGCACGGGGTGTCCAGGCGCTTCGCGCAAGATGTTTTCAAAGAAGTTTTTCCCGTACACGGGTGTGCCTAGGTCCCGCATGTTGGTGGAGAACACGCGGTAGAACTCGTCCAGCAAGCCGAGGCCTCCGGTTTCGTAGGTCAAACCAGAGGCCTGGGCTTTTTTGATCTGTGCGCGCAGCTTGCTGCCCAGGCGCTGCCACAAGGTGTCGGCATCGGCAGGCAGGTCCAGCCACATGTTGGCTTTGTCCGTTCGCGCCGGCAGGCCGGGCCGTTGAGCGGGCTCGCGCCATTCGATGTGCCGGCAACCGGCCGCGGTGGCCAGTTCAATGGCCTGACGGGTCAATGCCTGATCGGTCGCTGCCTCGTAGGACAGTGAGCCACCGTAGTTGAAGTAGGGCATGGACACCATGAAGTGGCCAAACAGCCGGCTTTGCATTCGCACCAGGGGCATCACACCCACGACCTGGCCCGAACGTTTGGCCACCAGATAAGGGCACTCGTGACCAAAGGACTTCTGAATGACAGCGCGCCATCCGCTGAGGTGGTACACGCTGGCATCTGGGTGTTGCTCGACGAAGGCATCCCAGTTGGCCCAGTCGGCCTGGCAGGCGAGGGCCACTTCTGTTGGAAGGCTGTCCGCCGAGTTGGCGGCCCCGCCCGCGATGGCGTCGGCTGGTGCAGGAGTTGTGCCATCTGCAGCCTCGGTTGGAGGCCGTGGCGTGGCCGGGCGCGGGCGTTGGTTGTCTTCGCTGAGCAGCGCCTTCAACTCGCGTTCTCGATCGCTGAGGGCCTTTTTCTGCTCAACGAGTGAGTCGACGCTGTGCCCCACCTGCTTGGCTTGGCCAATGGCGCGCGAGAGTTGCCGCGACGCCAGGCTGACGGACTCAAGTTCGGCTTGTAGGGCTTGTCTGGTTTCTGGCGACATGGATAGGAGACGACGAGGGGATGAGTCAGTGTAGTTTGATGTTCGCCACCTACAATCATTCGGCACTGAGGAGGTTTGGTTCACGCTCCGGAGGGAGGTTGGGGCTTTTTTTCGTTGCCGCTGTGCATTGCCGTGTCTGCGCATGACCCACAAAATCAAAACACTGCTTTTCTCCACGCTGTACCCCAGCGAAACACGGCCCATACACGGCATATTCGTCGAGGCGCGCCTGCGGGAACTCCTCCAGAGCGGTCGAGTGGAAACGCAGGTGGTGGCGCCAGTGCCCTGGTTTCCTTTCACGAGCCCGAGGTTTGGCGAATACGCCCGCATGGCCGCCACGCCCAGGCAAGAACAACGCCATGGCGTCGCTGTTCACCACCCTCGTTACCCGTTGCCGCCCAAGGTGGGGCAGAACGTGGCGCCTTATCTGCTGGCTGCGGGGGCGCTTCCAACCGTTCGGCGTCTGATCCGGGAAGGCTTTGACTTCGATCTGATCGACGCTCACTTCTGGTACCCGGATGGTGTGGCCGCCTCGCTCATTGCCCGCATGGTGGGAAAGCCGTTTGTGTGCACGGCACGGGGTTCGGACATCACGCTTTACCGTCAGTTCTCATGGCCCAGGCGGCTGCTTCAAAAGACGTTGAAGCGGTCGTCCGCGAACATCGGGGTGTGTACCGATCTGGTGGAGCAAATGATCGAACTGGGTGCGGACCGCTCCAGATCGCTGACCATTCGTAACGGTGTGGACCTGGCGCGTTTCAGTCCGCAGGATACGCAGGCCGCACGACGGAGCCTGGACCTTCGCACAGAAGGCCTTGTGCTGTTGTCGGTCGGACATCTGATCGAACGCAAGGGCCATCACTTGGCCATCGAGTTGCTGCAGCACCAGCCCGACGCGTGTTTGGTGGTTGTCGGGTCGGGCCCTCTGCGGGGGGATCTGGAAGCGCTCGCACAGCGCCTAGGGGTCGCCGAGCGGGTTCGGTTCGAAGGGCAGCAGCCAAATGATCGACTGAGGACCTACTACAGCGCTGCCGACGTGCTGATCCTCGCGTCCAGCTTCGAGGGTTGGGCCAATGTGTTGCTGGAGGCAATGGCTTGCGGAACGCCCGTGGTGGCCACGCGAGTGAATGGCACGCCGGAGGTGGTGACGCAAGCGGTCGCAGGCCGCATGGCAGATGTGCGCGATGTGGCCAGTTTGCTCGGTGCTTTGCGTGACCTGCTGGCGCACTATCCAGAGCGCGGTGAGGTTCGCAGATACGCCGAGGCCTTCTCCTGGGAAGAAACCACCCGGCTGCAGTGTGAGTTGTTCCAACAGATCAAAGACCGCGCCGACCGGTCAGGAGTGCATTGATGGATGTTTCCGCCGTTGTCCTGTCGTTCAATTCCAAGCGCTATATCAGGACATGTGTCGAAAGCCTGGTGAACAGCTTTGCAGCTTGCGGTTTGGCTGGTGAGGTGCTGGTGGTGGAGAACGGTTCGCGCGATGGCAGCGTCGCCATCCTGGAAGCGCTGCAAACCGAGTTTGCGGGGATCCTCACCGTTTTCTACCAGGCCGAAAACACCGGCACAACCCGCTCGCGCAATCTGGCGTTGAGATCTTCCAGAGGCAAAGCGGTCCTGATACTGGACTCGGACGCGTACATGAACCCCGAGGCCTTGCGTGGCATGCTCGCGTATCTGAAGGACCACCCAGCGGTGGGCTTGGTGGCTCCCCGGCTGACTTATCCGGACGGGCGGTTTCAGCTCAGTGTGGATGTGTTTCCCACTGTGATGCGCAAGGTCAAGAGGCTTTGGGCATTGCGCGAACTGGAACGGCAAGAGGTCAGGGCCAAGCCCGGCGCAGTGGACTACGCAATTTCGGCTTGCTGGCTGCTGCGGGCAGAGGCCATTGCCGCGACCGGTTTGCTGGATGAGCGGATCTTCTACTCGCCTGAGGATGTGGACTATTGCATCCGCATCTGGCGGGCGGGTTGGAAGGTGCACTACTTTCCAAGTGTTTCTGTCGTGCACGATGCGCAGGAAATTTCCCGTCCCAAGGGGCTGGGTATCAACAAATTCACCATTCGCCATGCCAAGGGTCTGGCGTATCTGTTCTTCAAGCATCGTTATGCACTGACGCTGCGAGGGCTGTATCGGCGCATCGGGCGCGGACTGCAGGCCCCATGAAGCCAGCGCGGGCCATTTGTTACGGTGTGTGAGAATGGTTCAGGACAAGGGATGGATGGAGGGCTTCAACGCGCCTGACGATCGTCTCTTGGTGGAATGTGGCAGGGACGTTTTTCTGATTGCGAGCATCCAGATGATGAAAGTTAGCGTTTTTGGGTTGGGCTATGTCGGCGCGGTTTCCTGCGCGTGTTTGGCCGAACTGGGGCATTCGGTGGTTGGCGTTGACACCAATGCCGACAAGGTACGGATGATCAACGACGGCAGCAGCCCTGTGGTGGAAGACCAGATTGACGAACTGATGGCTGCAGGCGTCGCGGCCGGACGCATCCGTGCCACGACGGATGCCGCGGATGCGGTGGCCTGCACCGACATGTCGCTGATATCGGTACCCACGCCAGCGAGAGCCGACCACACCCCCGATCTCACTTACGTGGACGCGGTTGTCCGGCAGGTGGGTGAACTGATCGCTCTCAAGAGCACCGCCCATACCGTGGTCATTCGCAGCACGGTGCAGCCCGGCACCACCGAGCAGCGCTTGCGTCCCATTCTGGAGGCGGCGGCAGGTCGTGTGGTGGGTGATCGCCTGTCGCTGGTGTTCAACCCCGAGTTCCTGCGCGAAGGCAGTTCGGTCAAGGATTTTCACCAGCCGCCCCAGACCGTGATCGGCTCGCTCGATGAAGCGGGTTATGCGGCGGTAGAAGAGCTGTACCGCGGGGTTCCGGGGGAGGTGGTTCGCACCACCTGCGGTGTGGCCGAGTCGGTCAAGTACCTGTGCAACGTCTTCCATGCCTTGAAGATCGTGTTTGCCAACGAGGCCGGCTCGGTGCTCAAGGCCCAGGGTGTGGATTCGCGCGAGGTTTTGCGTATCTTCTGCCAGGACCGCCAGCTCAACATTTCGGCGGCTTACCTGAAACCTGGGTTTGCGTTCGGCGGCTCCTGTCTGCCCAAAGAGGTCAAGGGTTTTCTCACGATGGCTCGGCAGCTGAATGTCGCTGTCCCATCCATGGGAGGGTTGCTGGAGAGCAATGAAGTCCATATCGACCGTGCCTACCAGTTGATCGCTCAGGGCGGGCGCAGGCCGCTGGCCTTGTTTGGTCTGGCGTTCAAGCCGGGGACCGACGACCTGCGCGACTCGCCGCTGGTGGTGCTGGCGGAGCGGCTGCTGGGCCGTGGCTATGAGCTGGTGATCAGGGACCCCAACGTCAAACTCAGTCGTTTGCTGGGCAAGAACAAGGAGTTTGTCGAGCGTGAGGTGCCGCACCTGGACCGGCTGTTGGTGGAGAACGTTGATCAGGCCTTGTCGCCGTCGGTGCGCGCGGTGATCGTCGGCCATGCGACGCCTGAAGACCGTGCGGCCATCCTGGCTGCGGCCGATCGTTTGCAGGTGATCGATCTGGCAGGCTATGCCGATCTCAAAGCTGGATGTCCGTCGTACGAAGGGATTTGCTGGTGAGCGACTCCATGCGCCCTCGTATGGCGTTTGTCTCGACCATGTTCCTCCAGCCGGAGGACACCGGCGCGCGCATTCGGACCTGCAACGTCCTGCGCGGTCTCAAGGGCGGCCAATTCGATATCACCTTGCTGGGTCCCGGTGCGGAGGATCAGAAGCAGCGGTATGCGCAGGAACTCCAAGGGCTGTGTGACCGCTTCATCTCGTGGGATCCGCCTGCGGAAAAGCCCCGCTGGATGCGGGCAGCAGACGTATTTGGCCGCTGGCCGGTGAACGTGCTGTCCAGCGTCGCTGGCGACGCGATCCCGACCGTTTCGCGTGTTCTGCGCGAGCAGCAGTTCGATCTGGTGGTGTTCGACTTCTTGCATGCCAGCCCCCTGATGCCCGCAAAATTGGATGTGCCCGCGGTGTGTTTCACCCACAACGTCGAGACCGAGATATTCGAGCGCCACGCGCAGCAGGCTTCGTCGCGAGCGATGCGACTGCTCTGGGCTCAGCAAGCGCGCAAGATGCGCCGCTTCGAAAAGGCCGCCCTTGAGCGTTACGACAGGGTCATTGCCGTGTCGGAGCGCGATGCGTCCATCTTTGCGCGCGAGTTTGGCTGCGACCGTGCATCCCCCATCCCCACCGGCGTGGACCTAGATTACTTCAGCTTCTCGCAGCCCCAGCCGGCCAGTGATGAACAGGGCGGCAAGGTCGTGTTCACTGGATCGATGGACTGGGACGCGAACATCAATGGCGTGCAGTTCTTCCTCCGCGATGTGTGGCCCTTGGTCTTGAAGCGCCGGCCACAAGCCCAGTTTGAAGTGATCGGCCGGAACCCTGCCGCCTCATTGCTGAAGCTGGCCAAAGAGACGACCGGCGTTCATTTCACAGGACGTGTGGATGATGTTCGTCCTCACGTCAGGGACGGCCAGGTCTTCGTGATTCCCCTGCGCGTCGGGGGCGGGACACGCATCAAAACCTTCGAGGCCATGGCCATGGGTCGTCCAGTCGTGTCCACGACCTTGGGCGTGGAAGGGTTGGACGTTCGCGATGAAGAGCACCTGCTGATCCGCGACGAACCAGCGGCGTTTGCTCAGGCGGTGCTGACCCTGCTGGATCAGCCGGACCGTTGCCACACCATGGCGCAGGCGGCACGTCACCTGGTTCAGACGCAGTTTGGTCACCGCGCCGTTGCCGCGGTTTTTGAACAGATCTGTCTCAGCGTCCTACCGACCTGAGGCAGTTGAAATCCTCGTTGTGGCCGCCGACCGAGGCCCTGCTCGGCCATTGCCGCGCTTGGCAGCTCGCTCCCATTTATCCAAATCGCGTCAATGCGTGAGTGATCAATTACGTGGAACGATGGCCCAATTTGGGCTTGTAGCGAACGCTGTATCCACCAATGGTGTCATCGCCTTCCATTTGATGTACGCATCTTTTGCCTCTGGAACACCGGCGTTAGCCGCCGCTGCCAACGCACCCCGTGCATAAGCCACATAACCAGTGTGGTAGTCAGGGTAGCCCTCAATGATCTGAAGGTCTGAGCATTTCTTTCCCACATCGGCAGGATACGAAAGATCGAAAATTTCTTTGAACGATGTCAGGAAAGTTCCCGGGTTACTTGCGATTGGCCAGTAATAGCCGGAGGCTCTTGCCGCACAGAATCCTTGATCGTCTGCCAAAAATCTTCCAACTGAAAATTGACCCCACCAGTTCAATATTTCCTGTGCATGAGGTTCGCTGTTCTGAGCCAGCAGCGACATGGTGGTCATGAAGTAGTCCATCTGCCAGGGTGAGGTGTCAACACCAGTCAGGTGTGTGATTGCTCCAAGTGGAGATGCCAACTTTTTGATGATATAGGTATCGAAATACCGATCAAGGTTGTTCTGGAGCATCGTCGTGTAAACATGCTTCATGGGGTGCCGGTCCGGCAACGATCTGGCCGCCTCACCCAACGATCGGAGTGCCCAAGCTTGTGCGCGAATTTGATCTTTTTCGAGGAGCGAGAGGGCTCCTTGCCTGTTGGCAACTGTCTGGTTGAGGACATTCCATGATGCCCAGAACATCATTTCTTCCAGATAAAAGCGATCGCCGGTCAACAAGTATGGTACGTAAGAATAGGAGGCTTGGTGTGCTTGGTCTGGTGACCAGATGGTCGGATCGGATGAAACCGGCGGCTTCTTCTTGCTGTTGATGTGCGTGGAAACGTCGGCATGGTCGATGGGATTGATCGGAAGCTGTGTAGCTTCATCACGGAAGTGGATGGGCACGCTGGATGAGGCATCGGTATTTGCCATCAAGCTTTCAAGCATCCGCTGATCTTGCGTTAGCAGATAGAGAACCGTCCATCTGGACAGCGGACCGTTGTCAGGCCTGCCACCGGTGGATAGGAAGTCTGGTCGGATAAACAGATTGGCCATCGGGCCTAGGGCAATCTGGCTTCTACGGGCCTCGTCGAGATTGACTTTTTCGGCTTTCAGGGTTGACTCGGAAATAGGCAAGGAAAGATCGTAGTTGTGAACGGCTTTGCTGTCGAAGAAATCCTGAATGTGATGGCGCAGCACATACCGTGGCTCTTCGCTCCACACAGCCTTGTGCCAGCGGGCGCGATGAAAGTGTTCGAACGCAGGTTGATGGAGCAGCGTTTTTCCCTTGAGCTTGATTGTCAGCTCGTATCTGATGTTTCGCGGGTTTTGCTTGAACGCCCAGTTGTTTTCCAGTACGACATCCGTTCGTGAGCGTTTTCCCTGCTCATAGAATCTGGTGTCTAGTCGGGCGGTGAGGAATGGATGAGCCTCACCCGTGGTTTGACTCACCAAGGGGGCTGCGAGGTGGAATTCGCTGGAGACTGGGCCGCTGAAACGAACGGTGTTGCTGTTTTGGGGTGATGTCCTGCTCGATTGGATAGCCTTCACCAGATCGTCTTGTGGTCTGTACACCCATTTCTCAGGCTGCGAGAATTCGGCGACGGTGGATGCTGTCAATGCTGCAGTGCCACTGTATTGGATGGTGACACTGAATTTGCCCCTGGCGGGATTTTTGGTGTAAATGAAAAAATTTTCGTACGATTTCAGCGGTTTTTCAGCCGCAAACAATGTGCTTTGTTTATTGATCAGGGTTGCAAAGGCTGATGCGATTAACTGCGTGGTGGCATAGCCTCCACCGGCTTGTGCGGCACTGACGGTCAGGCTGTATTCTTCAGTCACACCTTGGCTGGTAAGGATGAGCGCAATGGTTTCCCCTTCCTTGAAGGGGGTGCCAGCCGTTTGCCCCGAGCGATTGCCGACAGTGACTTTAACGGTCTGCGGGGAATAGATGGTTGCGATCACCTCCATATTCCAGTCTGGAGCGTCTGGCAGGGTCTGAGCAGTTCCCCGAGTGCCCCCTGCAAAGAACGAGATCACTCGACGCTCCCCGGTCCCAAGGTTGGGGATCTGGGCGCTGACCACGGCAAAGCGGGCCGTGCCGTCACGGTGCGAGGAGATGTCATCAGCCTGCACAGGAATCGACTGGCCCTGTTCGTCGGTGGCATACAGGTCAGATACCTGGTGCTTCCAGGCGCCTGCTTTGAGGGGCAGACCGAAGGTGACAGGCACAGTGCTTTGCTGCTTATCTGACGTTGATGCTACTTCCACGCAGGTGAGTGCATTTTTTGCACAGTTAAATGGTTTTTTTGGAACCATCAAGGCCGGTGTGGAAGATGGGCCAGCGCCAATGGTTGCCGTTTGTTGGCTCGTGGAGCCCTGTGGTGTCTCTTGCAGTCCTCCCGCCACCGCTGAAGAGGTGATGTCACCGCCACCGCCACAAGCGGAGAGCAACGTACCCAGCAGCCCGATGATGGCGATCATGGCCGGCAGCGCTCGGATTTTGGTGGGCTGCATAGAGGCGGGGCTCGTGGAGAGATTGGACATTTGCGCGGAGTGTGTCGAGTGAGGTGCTTGGCACAGCGGCACCGACGGGATAGCTCACGATAGTTGGTGCTATCTGTGAGTACCTTCACGTTGATCTAAGTCTATGTCGGTCAAGGATGGCCGCACTTTATGAACCCTCGGTGAAGATGGCATTACTTGGCGACGGGATATGTCGCTCACACGATGCGCGGTGAGATTGCGCCTAGTGCAGCGGGGGGGGGGTGATCTCGACAGCACCCAGTGCAGTCTTCGCGCCCCGCGGCTTGCCGAAAAAGTCCCTGCTCACGCCGGGATGCATGCCCATTCCGAGTGGAGGGCTCACCCACCTCAAGTCCAGTGCATCTGCATCGATCAGCGCCTGTTTCGCGGAGACCGAGGTTTGCGGAGCTTCCGTCATGTTTGTGTTGTCGCGCGCGAGTACCAAGCCGTCGTATAGGTTGCCGGCAAGCATCGCCTGGGCGGGTTGTTGTCTGAGCGTGATCCCAGAGGTATTGATGAGGGTGTTGTGGGCTACTAGGACCGGGGCCGAACGATTGATGTCCAAGCCACTGTCATTGCAGTGTGCAACGATATTGTTGATGAGATATCCATTGATGTGCTCTCTTTCACAGATGCGGTCTCTGCAGAATGTTCGGCCTGTATTTCCACCTCCAAAAGAGAGGCCTACCCGAATCCCTGGGTGTGAGATGTTTTTGCTTGAACATATGACCAAATTTCGTTCAAAACGCCCGTTGCTGCTGGCGCCCTTCATAAACATCCCAAATGAAACTCGATTTCCACCTGCTTTAGAGATATCAGTTACGAGGTTGTCTGATGCTATCCAATCGTTGGCGCCGACAAGATCAAATGCAACAACTGGTTTTCCAGTTTTTCGGGGTTCTGACAATGTCATCGTGTTGTGTTCCAGTCGTCCTCCGTCAGGCCATAGACCTTTCTCGCCATTCACCTTGATGTGTGCATTGAAGTCTGTGAGAAAATTGTTTCTTATGACGGTGCCGGACGCAGCGCTCACCACATGGAATGCATGCTCGCATGTATCATGCGAAGGACATTCGCCCCGAATGTTTAAATTCTCAAAAATCCAGTTGGGTTGTTTCAAATAAATTCCGTCCACATGTGTAAACAGCAACCACACGGTTCCCGGTAACTTTGCACCCACCACGATTGGAGATTCTGGGGTTCCGCGGTTTCGAACGGTCAGAGCTGTACTGAATGGATACAGCCCGGGAGCTATTTCTATGTAGGTTCCCGCAGTCGCTTCATGCATCGCTTTTCGAATCGCTTGCGGTGTGTCCACTACCCAAGTCTGTGTGATGCCTTGCATGCTCTGCTGCATGTTTTTGATTTGCCCCTTCCCAAGGGTCGGTAAGTTAGCCGGGGGTTCTCTTTCCAGCCGACGTTGTATGCCGTGCAAGACAGGATGTGTGGCCCACTCAAGCTTGGGATGACCCTCCAAACGGCGCAAGGTGTAACGGATCAGTTCTTGAGGCGAACGGCTGCGCAATTCGTTATGCAAGACGGAGCCCTGTTTGCTCAATGCCAGCCAAGTCCCTAGAGTCGCAGTCAGGAGCACGAGTGCGACGGAGACGCGTGGCAAGCGAAAAACTGAGCGGCTAGGGCGAACAGTGCGTGTGGGGGGCTGATGCATACCTGGGGCCATGTTTTCCGGCGGATGTTGCAAGCTGATTCTCGTAGCACAGCACATGTAGATGCTTGGTCAAACGTCGCGGATATCATGTGCCACAAAGCGCAAAGTGACTAGGAATTCATATGAAGGTAACGGTTGTCGGTACGGGCTATGTGGGCTTGGTGAGCGGTACGTGCTTGGCGGAGGTTGGCAACGATGTGTTGTGCCTTGACGTGGACCCCAACAAGATCCGTATCCTGGAAGAGGGAGGCATACCCATCTACGAGCCCGGGCTCAAAGAAATGGTGGCGCGCAACGTGGCTGCCGGGCGCCTGCGCTTCACCACCGACGTGGAGCGCGCGGTGCACCACGGAACCATCCAGTTCATCGCCGTGGGCACCCCACCGGACGAAGACGGCTCGGCCGACATGCAGTACGTGCTGGCCGCAGCGCGCAACATCGGCCGTCTGATGACCGACTACAAGGTCGTGGTGGACAAGAGCACGGTGCCGGTCGGCACTGCCGACCGGGTGCATGCTGCCATTGTCGATGAACTGGCACAGCGCGGGATCACCACACCGTATGCAGTGGTGAGCAACCCGGAGTTCCTGAAGGAAGGTGCTGCAGTGGAGGACTTCATGCGTCCCGACCGCATCGTCGTGGGCGCGAGCGATCAACAGGCCATCCATCTGATGCGGGCGCTGTACGCGCCCTTCCAGCGCAACCACGAGCGGCTGATCGTCACCGATGTGCGCAGTGCCGAACTGATCAAGTACGCGGCCAATGCCATGCTGGCCACGCGTATCAGCTTCATGAACGAACTGGCGAACCTGGCTGAGAAGCTGGGCGCCGACATCGAAATGGTTCGCCAGGGGATTGGATCGGACCCCCGCATTGGCTACCACTTTCTGTACCCGGGCTGCGGTTACGGCGGGTCTTGCTTTCCCAAGGACGTGAAGGCGCTCATCAAGACCGCCGCCAGCGAGGCCGGGCTGGACCTGAAGGTGTTGACTGCGGTCGAACAGGCCAACGACGCACAGAAGCATGTGCTGAGCCGCAAGTTGCTGCAGCGATTCGATGGCGATCTGAAAGGTCGACACTTCGCGGTGTGGGGCCTGGCTTTCAAGCCCAACACCGACGACATGCGCGAGGCGCCAAGCCTGACCCTGATTCGCGACTTGCTGGCCGCTGGCGCAACCGTCACGGCCCACGACCCGGAAGCGATGAAAGAGGCCCAGCGCGTGCTGGGTGACGACGAGCGTATTCGCTACGCCGACCAACAGAACGATGCGCTGACCGGAGCGGATGCGCTGGTGATCGTGACGGAGTGGAAGGCTTTCCGCAGCCCGGACTTTGACCTGATCAAGGCGCAACTGAAGCGCCCGCTGATCGTGGACGGGCGCAACCTGTACGACCCGGCGTTGGTACGGGCGCTGGGCATCGAATACGCGGCCATCGGGCGCTGAGGCCTTGGCTCCGCAGAACCTGGACCCCGGCGCGCCAGAGGCCGATGGCGTCTTTTGTTCAGCGTCCTGGTTTGAACTGTTGGCCGGGCAAGGCTTCCCGCATTCAGTGGACCGCTGCACCATGCCCGTGGGCGGTGGTGCGGGTGCCGTGGTGCTGCACCTCATGCGTGCAGGTGATGGGCGCGATATACAGGCACTGTCCAACTACTACAGCGGGTTGTACGGGCCGGTCGGTTCCTGGGCGCAGTTGACGGAGAACGATTGGCTGGACGCGGTGGGCGCCGTGCGCAGCGCACATGCGCCAGTGCGCTGGCATTTGCAGCCGCTGGACGAGCGCAGCGCCTGGGTGCGGGCACTGTCGGCGGCGCTGGAGCGATCCGGGTATTGGGTGGGGCAGGAGGTCAGCTTTGGCAACTGGTTCCAGCCGGTGACAGCGGGTGGCTTTGACGATTACTGGGCCGCACGTCCTTCGGCCCTTCGCAACACGGTGGCGCGCGCCTTCAAGCGGCTGAACAAGCTTGGAGACTGGCGGCTAGAGGTTGTGACGAGGGAGCTGCCCGTGTTGGACGCAGCCATTGACACCTATATGTCGGTCTACAACCGCAGCTGGAAAGTGCCGGAGCCGAATCCAGCGTTCATGCCAGGGTTGATCCGCTTGGCGGCGGCGCAAGGCTGGCTGCGCCTGGGTTTGTTGTGGGTGGGGGGGGAGCCGGTAGCGGCCCAAGTTTGGCTCGTGTCGGGAGGCAAGGCCAACATATTCAAGCTGGCCTATGTGCAGGGCTACGAAAAGCTGTCCACTGGTTCAGTCTTGACTGCGCAGCTGATGCGCCACGTCATGGACGTGGACCAGGTGTGCGAGGTGGACTTCCTCAGCGGGGACGACGCCTACAAGGCCGACTGGATGGACTGCCGGCGCGAGCGGGTCGGTCTGCTGGCGTTTGATCAGCGCCACTGGCGAGGGTGGCTAGCGATGGCGCGTCACCAACTGGGCAAGTTGCGGCGCGCGTGGAACAGACGGGCTGACTGAAGCGGCTCAGGCTGCCAAAGGCAGCGGCGCGGCGGGCTGCAGGCGTTCGAGCTGGGCCTGCATAAAACGCAGGATGCAGTTTTCTCGCGACCCAAGTGAACGCTCCATTTCCACTGCGCTGATGAGAAAGACGCGCCGCGGCGGCGAGACGGTTTCGTTGATCGGACCGACCGGGAGGAATGGAAAACCCAATGTGTTGAGCAGGCGGCTGAAGCGGCGGTCCATGGCGGCGACGCAGTAGTCAACGCCTTCGCTCTGGCACAGGTGATACACCTCTCTGTACAGGCCCAGTACCAGTTCAGGCTGGTGCTGGCGCATTCCTTCGGCGCGACAGGTCATTTCGGTTTCAGGGTCGCCCTGCACAGACTTGCCCTGGTCTTCGTGACGGCGTCGGAAACCGGGGGTGACCGCCAGTCGAGAAATTTCGCCGACGTGGTCCATGGTCACGCCATAGGGCAGGGGCTGGTCGATGGTGTAGCGGTCGCTGACGTTCAGGCCCATGGGGTTGGGCATGATCACGCGCATGAAACCCGCAATCACGCCGCTGGTCTTGTGGCGGCCGATGAAGTGACGGCTGTGGGCGTCGAACCGGTCGGTTTCGATCGGGTGGCCGCGGCGGTTGAACTGGCCAGTGGCATGCACGCGGCCGAGCTCTTCGCAGAACACGTCGTAACGGGCTTCCTGGTAGTCGTCAAAGTCTGACGTACCCGGCAGGACTTCTTGGAAGTGGAAGTAATTCGTGTCCATGTTCAGTTCCTTCATGAGAGGACCTACTTGCGTTCGCCTGTGACAATGAAAACGCCCGCAACCACCAGGCGACGGCCTGCTGCGACGTCGGCCGACAAGTCCTCGAACAGGGCGCGTGCGTCTACCGCATCGCCCAGCAACGAGGCCTTGTAGCCCAAGAGAATGTTGAACAGCACCGGGAAGGGCAGTTCGGTGCTGGTTAGGGTCAGGACGCGCGTCCTGACGTTGGTGAAACCGGCCTGCAGCATCAGCGCCTGCAGCTTGCGCCCGACGAAGCGGTCGCCACCCTGTGTTGCCTGGGCCACTTGAGCATCGGCCAGCAGACGGCTCACGCGCGACTCTTCGGGGTGGAACATCACCAGGCCATCGTCGGAATCGACGGCACAGAAACGGCCACCCGAACGCGTGACGCGGAACACATCGGCCACCACGCTGTGTGGCTGCGGCACGTGCTGCAGAACAAAACGGGTGTAAGAAAAATCGACGCTCTGGTCGGCCAGCGGAATGGCGTTGCCATACCCCTGGTGCACGAACAGCCCTTTGGCCGGACGGTGCTTGACGTTGCTCTCGATCTGGGCCAGCAGCGTGGGGCTGGGTTCCAGCGCGTGCACGCTGCCCTGGGGTGCCAGTTCGGCCAGCAGGTCGGTCACGAAACCGGGGCCGCTGCCGACTTCAAGCACGTCGTGGGTCGGCTGGATGCCGGCGTTGCGCAACAAGGTTGCCTCCAGGCCACGCACCGCTTGCGCTTGCTGGAGCAGGCGCTGGGTTTGAAACTCGGTGTTTTCCAGAGCTTCGAACTGATACGAGCCGGTGGTCATGGGAGGGCGCTTGGTGTGCAGAAGTTAACGAACTGCTGTGTTGATCGGATCAATTCCAGCAGAAATGAATGGCAAAAATGGGTCAGACCGACCAAAGGCTCGTAGTTCGCCCTGATTGGTGCCTGCGGTTTTGCGCCGTTGCAACTGCTCAGTGAAATCGTTTGCGATCCCAGGCTGAGCGGCATTATCTGGTGCCTGAACGGCTACCCCCGGCAAAGGGCGTAACAAAAAGCAATCAGACGCGCAGCCACGGGTGGCGACATTTCAGCCGCGACCAGAGCACCAGCAGTGCGGGCAGCAGCGCCAGTTCCAGCAACTGGCCAGCCACCAGGCCCGCCGCCGTGAGCAGGCCGAAGTGCGAGGTGGGCACAAAATCTGAAATGCTCAGCAACAGAAACTGCGAGACCAGCAGCAGCGATGTGGCCAACACCGCCTTGCCCGACGCCTCGACACTGCGGGCGATGGCATGCACCGCGCCCATGCCTTTGTCGCGCCGCAACTGGTAGTGGTGCATCAGGTGGATGGTGTCGTCCACGGTGATGCCCAGCACCACGCCTGCGATCAGCACCGTGGCCATGTCCAGGTGGATGCCGCTGCCCCCCATGATCATGAAGACCACCAGCAGTGGTGCAAGGTTGGGCAGCATGCTGATCACCGCGGCTGGCAAGGTGCGCCACAGCAGCAGCATGATGAAAAAGATCTGTCCGAAGGCACCGGCAAAGCTCTGAAGCTGGCCGACCACGAGCAGGTCTTCCTGGTCGGCAAACAGCCGGCCATAGCCCGCCATCTGCCACTTCAGTTGCGGTGTACCGGACTGGGCGATCAGCTGTTCGATGTCGGAGATGACGCCGGCAATCGCGTTGGCGCCGTGCACGTTCACGTTCAGCAAAATGCGCATGCGCTGGTAGTCTTGGTTGACCAGCTCTTGCAGATCCCGGCCGTCGTAGATCAGCAGCAGCTGGGCCAGCATGCGGTTGTCCTGGGGCAGGGCGCGGAAAGCGGGGTCCTCTTCGTTGAAGGCCCAGTTCATTTCTTCCACGATGTCCATCATGGAAAAAGCACGGTCCACCTGCGGCAAAGCCTCCACCTGTTGTTGCAATTTCTTGATGCGTTGCAACAACTCCACGTCCTTGAAGGTGTCGGGCTGCGCACCGTCCACCACAATTTCCAGCGCGGTCACGCCCACCAGCGCCTGCTCGACGCGGTCGGTGGAGATGGTCAAGGGGTGTTCGGGGCCGAAGAACTTGAGCAAATCCGACTCGGCCTGCACCTTCCAGGCCAGGTTCAGACCCGCCACCATCAGCACCAGCAACACGCCCACCACCCAGCCCGCGTAGCGAATGCTCAGCCGCGTCAGGCCATACGACAGGGTCTTCGTCCAGGCAAAGCCGCCACTGTCGCCGGCCCAGGGACCGTGGTCGAACTTCACCAGCAATGGCGGGACCAGGTAAAACACCACGAGGTAGATCGCCAACACACCCACGGCGCCGATCAGGCCAAACACCTGAACCGGTGGAATGGGCACCAGCACCAGGCTGATCATGCCGGCGGCGGTGGTCAGCACATTGAACATGGCCGGGGTGTTGACCGACTGCAGCGCCAGCACCACCCGCTTGGGGCGGTGGAAGCCTGCATCGCGCATGCGTTTGACGGCGGCATAGAAATGCAGCAAGTTGGCCGCCGTGTAGGCCGAAATCAAGGTCGGCACCATGGCGGTGACCAGGGTGTAAGGCTGGCCCAGCGCCGCGATCAAACCCACGCAAATGGTCACAGCCGTGCTCATGGCCGCAGCGCCGATCAGCACAGGGATGATGCGACCCACCACCCAGTACAGCAGCGCCAGACCCAGGCCCATCACCAACGGCGTGAACACCAGCGTGTCGCGCAGCATCGAATTCATCTCGGCTGCGTCCAGTGCCACGGTGCCGGCCACGGCGGTCAACTGCGTGCTCAAGGCATGCTGCTCTACAGATGTGCGGAAGTCGGTTTCGATGGACTGCCGCTGCCGGCTTTCTTTGAGCGGCTTTGTGCGCACCACCACGGCCAGCGCCTTGCCGTCGGGCGAGGCCAGCCAGCGCGGCACAAAGCGGTCTTTGAGCACACGGTCACGATTGGCTTGCGGCGTGCTGCTGTCCAGCCGAGTCACGTCGATCAAGGGTTCCACCACGAACCCGTCGGCGCTGCCGGCGATGTGGTCCACCCGCGTGACGGCAAAGACCCGGTCCACATCGGCGTGCCGCGCCATGTCGCCCGCCACACGGTCGATGGCTTTGAGGCGATCGGCGGTGTAGATGTTGTCGTCCTGGAACAGGCCGATCAGAAATTCGTCGTTGGGGAACTCCCGTCGCAGCTCCTTTTCGAGAACGGTGGCGGGCGCGTGCGCGGGAAAGTACAGGCCCGGCGCGTTGTTGAGGTCCAGACGTAGCAGCAGTGCGCCACCCACGACATGGATCAAGGCGATGATGGCCAGCGCGGTGCGCCAGCGCATCAGCGGCGGCTGGTTGACGCGCAGGAAGACCGGGTGCCTCCGCAGACGGCTGAACAGCTCGCGCAGACGTTCGATCAAGAACCGCTCCCGCCAAGCTGACGTGTCACGAGGCTTATGGGTTTCATACAGCCGCTCAGAACTTCGCCTGCCAGCCCAGGCTCAGCGCGTCGTTGCGTCGGTAGAAGCCGCCCAGGGTGTTGTCTGCGCCGCCAAACAGGTGCGCGGCCACGAACAGCTCGTGCTGATCGATACCTGTGTAGGTGAGGCGGGGGTTGACGTAATTGTCCCGGTCGTTGAGGCCCAGCGAGAAGCGCAGGTCGGCACGCCAGCGACCCTGGGCGAATGGGTGTTCGATATCGCCCAGCAGGTAGGTCATGCGCGTACGGTCCAGCACCGCTTCCTGGGCCTGTATGCGCTGGCCCGCCAGCTGCAGGGTGACGCGGGTCTCGCTGTCGCCAGGGAAGAATTCGGCACCCACCACCCAGGCCAGGCCACGGGCGGTGCGGTATTGCAGGCTGGGCGTGGTCAGCGGGTTGTCGCTGCTCCAGGCCACTTCAGCGCGCCACGTGGCGCCAGCCGCTTCGGTTTCCAGTTCGCCGCCCAGCACGGTGCTCAGCGGGTGCACCGCCTGCAGCACCACGCTGGAGCCGGGCAGCACGCGGTAGTAGGGTTGCGACGAGCGCGCGCGCTGCAGGCTCACGCCGTAGTCAATGCCCTGGCCCTCGGCCGTCCAGCGCACTCCGGCACCGCCGCTGCCGTTGATGTCGGCCTCTTTCACCAGCGCACCCGCCAAGCCCGGCAGCGTGCCAATGCCCAGGATGCGGCCGTTGAGCACATCCACCGGGTGCCAGACACTGCGTTCGTGCGGCATGACCGCGGCGTCGAACACCGGCAGCCAGACCACGTCGAGCTTGCTGTTCTGGCCAAAGTTTTCCAACCGAACGGCCGGCACCGCACGCCGCCGCTCGGGCAGGCGGTCGAGCAGGGCGTGTGTCAGGTCGGCGCGGCTCATGCGGTCGATGGGTGAAATCTCGTCCACCCGGCCCCAGAGCACATTCTGCGTACCGGCCGTCACCTGCACGCGCTCACTCTGCCAGCGCAGGTAGTTCTCGGTGTAGTCCAACCGCACGCGGTCGAACGACTGTTCGCCCGACTGTGCGCTGGCATCCAGCCGCGCGCCCAAGGCATACGACCAAGCTCCCGACGCGCCCTTGGCGCTCACCGCTGCCTTGGCGCGCAGGTTGGACGACGCGTCCGGGTGGTCGGGCAGGGTGGCCGCTTCCAGCGCGAGCGTGTCGAGCTTGAGGTTCAATCCTTCGGCGCTGGCGGCTCCTGCCAGGAGCACGACGCTCGCGGCACAGGTGGCCAGCAGCGTTGCACGCAGTGTGTGGTGTGGTTTCATCCTTGCCTCTGGCGTTGGGTATGAGGTGGTCATGCGTCGGCGGCACGGTCAGGGGCGGTATGCGCGTTCCTGGCGCTCTTCAGCCAATGTGCGCGATGTGAACAGGCTGGCCGGCAGCTGGCGGTCGTACAGTACTTTTTCCACGGCCAGCCGCGTCTGGTGCCCGGTCTGCAGGTCGGTCAGGGTGCTGTCCATCACCGTCCAATAGCCCTGCACCTGCTCGCGACGCGCCACCAGCAGGCGCTTGCTGGGTTGGTCCGGTTGCCGCTCGAAAAAGTCCATGCGCAAGGGCAGCAAGCTCTTGGGGTCGATCCAGCTCAGGCGCTTGAGGTAGACCGAGTTGTCCGCCTGCACCGGCACGCTTTCCATCACATCGCAGACCGTGTCGCCCACTTTCTCGCGCCCGGTGATGCGGTGCGTGTCGGCGGTGGGCTTGCGGTCTTTCAGGTCTTCAAAGTAGTAGTCGGAATTGACAAAACGGCCACCCTGGCGGCTGGAATCCACGCGCCGCACCCGCTGCATGGCTGGCAGGTAGATCCACTGGTCGGTGACGCCATCGGCAGCGTCCAGGGTCAGAAGACCCGTGCCTTCAATGTCCGCCGGAGCCGTGAAGCGGATAAGGGTGGAGACATCGCCCTTTTGACCGTTGGCCCGGTACACGAGCATCTTGCGCTCGCGCGGCGGTTTGCCTTCCTGCCCCAGAAACATGGTCACCACCGAGGTGACGTCTTTCCCGTCGGGCCGGTTGTACACACGCTGGGCCAGCGCCAGTCCGTCATCCGCAGCCGCAAAGGCCGGCCAGGCAGGCAGCAACGTCATGCCCAGGCCAGCCAGCAGGGTTCGCCTGGACAGGGTTGGCGCCATCACGTTGCCTTCGTGTGTCGTGTTCATGCTGTGCTCCGCTTGGGCCCCACACACCGCCATGTCGGTGGTCGGCGAATCAGTCTAACGCAGGCCCCCGGGGCCGGCCGGATGCTGAATCAGCTGTGGCCGGACTGCTTTTCCAGGCGCTTCTTGGCCACAAAACTCTTGAGCCGTTGGATCGGGTTGCGGTTGCCCATCCACAACTGGCGGTGTCGGTACTTGTTCAGCCGAGCGTCTATATAGGTGTACCAAGGCACATACTGCACCTCTTCCGGGTGCAGCAGTGCCAGCAAGGCCTGGGTGGTGATGAAGCCAGAACACAGCTTGCAACCCGCCACCGAACTCGGGCCCTTGCGCGCCTTCAGGTTGATGGAGTTCGGGTCCAGGTACTTCAGGTGGAACATCTCAGGCGCAAAACCCAGGGCAAACTGTATGACCTTTTGGTCTTCGCTCATCTCTGGCGTGATGGCGAAATAGTCGGCATAGCTCATGCCCTTGGGCCCAAAGGCCAGAATGCCCGAACCCAGACCCAGCGGCACAGCGGCAATCGTCGTCAGACCCTTGGCCGTGGCCGCGTTCACCAGCAGCGGGTGCATGTCCACCGCAAACACGTCCATCGCGTCGATCGCCAGGTCCACGCCATCGAGGAACGCGTTCACGTTGGCAGGCGACACGCCCTGCGGGAAGGTCTTGATGCGCAGGTCCGGGTTGATGGCCAGCGCCATCTCCACCATCACGTCTAGCTTGCGCCGGCCGATAGTCTGCGTGTTCGCGCCGTACTGGCGGTTGAAGTTGTGGATCTCGAATTCGTCGAATTCCGCCAGGTGAAAACCACCCACGCCTGCGCGGATCAGGCTGATCAGGTAGTCACCTCCCACACCTCCCATTCCGGCAATGGCCACTGTGCAGGCTCTCAGCCGCTCGTGTTCGCTGGTGTTGACGACGCCGATGTTGCGACTGAAAGCCTCTGGATGGTTGAACTGGCTCATGCTCTTCTCGCTGGAGTGATCGCGGCATTATCGATCGTTCAATCGCTGTCTGAGAGTTCGGGCGTCCAACGGTTGGGCTGTTGGTTCTGGTGGCAAAAAATGTCGGTTTTTTTTTCACATACTTGGGCTACCAGCGGTCCTTCGCTTCGTTTGCCGTTGTTTAGTCGAGGGTTTTTGTTGTTGGCACGATCAATGCTTGAGAGAGCTTCAGCCAAGCGTTTCATCCCTCGCCGGCACTAACCCTTCAAGGAGTTTTCTATGATTTACAAGAAGCTGCTCAGCGCTGCTGCCGTCGCCGCTGCACTGGTTGCCGGTCATGCGACCGCTGCCCCGGTGGTGGTGGACACCAGCACGTTCGCTACTGCGTGGAGCGGTGGCGATGCTGATTCCCTTACGGCTCCTGCTGCCTACTTTGGATTGAACTGGTCTGCCACCTCGACATACACCGACAACACCACGAACGTCTTCGGAAACGTTGGCACATTGGGTGTCGGCGACTACGTGACGGACTCGGGCAGCGGTACCGTCAACCTGCTCAATTCCAGCAATGGCACGCTGTCGGTCAACGCTTCTGAGGGCCTGGGCGCTGTCTACGGTATGCGCTTCAGTTATTCCAACCTGATGGGTGTTGTTGCTGGTCTTCAAGACTTGGGAGGCGGTCTGCTTGGCGTCGGTGCTTTTTACGGTGCTGGCGGGCTCATCAATCTCTATGCAGACACGACTGCCGATGTGAATGGTGATTTCGACAACAGCAATGACGTGTTGTTGATGACCCTGGAAGTTTTGGGTAGCTCGGGTGGTATCGGTAACTTTTCGCTGTACACCCAAGTCCAGAGCGTCCTGGCCGACACTTTCTTCATTGGCGGGCTTGACATTGGTGACATTGTTGCCATCAACGGCGTTGAAGCCACCGCCAACTTCAACAATGCTGGTGGTACTCCGACTCAAATCGACGATAGTCCTCTGACTTGGCAGCGTAGTTCCGTGCTGAATGGCAACGTTGAGTTTGCTGTGCCTGAGCCAGGTGTTCTGGCTCTGTTGGGTCTGGGATTTGCTGGGCTGGGCTTCGCCCGCCGCAATAAGAAGCAAGCCTGAGTCTTACAGCATTCTCAATGCAGGTGGATGGTGCGCTGGTCGCCATCCACCTTTTTTTATGCATTTTTCGACACCGAACATGAGCGACAACCTTCAGTCTTCGATTGCTCGGGCGACTGCAGTTTTTGCTTTGGCGTTCTCTAGTGTGGCTCATGCGGCGCTGATCCATCCAAATGTTGCGCCGTGTGGAGCAGATATCCAAGCGTTATAGATCGGCGGCTTGAATAATCTGCAGTGCTTGTCGGGGACTGTTTTTGGCGGGCTCGTTGGAATCTATGCGCTGCCTACCAGGACGAGTTCGTTCTGTATTCTATCGAAGCGCTCGAAACTGTTGAGGCAAAGTCGAACCTGCTGCCCATCCTCCAGTATGGTGATTGGAGTCAGTTGGTGTTCGGGGCAGCTTGGCAGTGGATTGCTGATCAAGGCCAACGGCTCTGGGGTTCTTTTTTATCCGGACCTGTTCCCGGATGCTCGAAGCTCCTACACCACCGATCCGATCTATGTGCGCACATTGGGAGGCAACACCGAAACCGACACGAATACATTCCAGGCTCTGGTTGCAGGTTTGCTGGATACCCCACCGAGTGGTGTTTGATCACGAACAGCCGTGGCTCCGGTTCACAGGAATTCATGGCTTACTCGCCAACGATGACCTGCCCTAATACGACGATAACGGCAATCTGTTCTGGGGAAAGTTCAAGATCGCTGCGGATGGTGGCGCCATTGATGAAGGTTACCTGACCAAGCGGGTTGGTTTCCCCTCCAATGAATTGCCTGAGGCGGGTGCGTTGGCCCTGCTAGGTTTGGCATTGGCCGGTCTCGCGCTGGTACGCCGTTGTCAGTCGCGCTGAACGCGGTTTCCAGCCACAAAAGGCCGCCGTCACCACGGCGGTTTTTTTCATGGCCTTTCCAGAAACTGTTGAATGGCTTGCATCAAAGCTGATTGCATGCCTTCGGGTGAAAAGGTGTGATCTGCTCCGTTCATGTGCCGTTGTTGCAGGCCAGGGTGTTGCTGCCAGCCTTCCCATGCGGCAGACGTCTGACTATGTTCCCTGAACTCCTGCGCCACGCGGTCGTGTTCACTGAGGACCAGCAGTAGCTTTCCCGAGAAGCTCTGCCAGGCTACCGCCATGCGATCCTGAAATGCAGTGCGGGATGGTGGGCTACTTAGCTTCTGACGTGACAGGCGCCACTGCGTCCATAGCTCTCGGGGAGCAGACCAACTGACGCCACCACGGATGAGTTTGCGCCAGAAGTCAGGCATCAACAGGCGCCGTCGGTAGTAATGTTTGACCTGAGCGCGAGCCCCGGTCACTGGGCTGTGTACCCAGGGGTTGAGTATCAACAGATGGGTGACACGTTTGTCCCGCGATTGATCGAGATACAGCAGGCTCGCCGATGCGCCGTCGCAAAGGCCAACCAGCGCGATGCTGCACAACAGGGGATGGTGCTTGTAGAGGGTATCGATGGCAGCCGCGATGTGTGAAGCAGTGTGCTCGAATCCCGCAGGCTCACCAGGGCTGTCACCTTGACCCGGAAAGTCAAAGCGCAACACCGTGTGTCCGTGGTGGGCCAGAACGCGGGCCAGTTGGGCGAACAGACGGTGCGCTCCGGCGCGGTACTGGGCACCACCGTTGACAATGATCACACCGGTTCCGTAGGGTGGCGTGCTGCCATCAGGCACTGTGAGCACACCCAGCATGGGTGTTGGCAGCGTGCCTTGAATGACGACGGGCTGTTCGTTGATGGCGCTCATGCCAGCACCTGCCGTGTGGCCAAGTTCAGTGCTTCGGGCAGGCAGGACTCGAGCACGGTTTGCCAGAAGGGCTTGGCGCTGACGGTTTGCAGGCTTACTTGCCAGCCGGCGGCTTCCCAAACTACGTGCGTTTGGCTCAACCAAGGACTGCAGACGGCAGCTTCCGCGGCGCTGCATTCGATAACCGCAATGTGTCCATCACCAGTGGGCGGGTTCAGCTGGACCTTTTCCAGCTCGCCCGCCAGGGTGGGTGAGAGGCTATAACCAGACACATGCGCGTGCTGGCCGGCGGCCAGCCGTTTCATGGGGGGCTCGCCCACGGCGTCCCTGCCCAGCCACTGGGCGGCGGCGTGCAGTCGTAGAAACTGCTGCAACTGCTGCTGCCCGCTGGCCACTGGCTGCCAGAGCAGCAGGTTGACCGCGGCGTCCGGTTGTTCGGCTTTCAGGGCGCGGGCGGTTTCGCAGGCCAGCAGTGCACCGGCGCGCAGGCCCCAGAGCCAGGTGGGGGCTTGCGGCGCATGTTCGCGCAGCCAGTTGAGACCGAGCCGGGCGTCCTGCAGCCAGTGTTGCCAGGTGGCCTCGCCGAACTCGCCAGAGCTGTCGCCGCAGCCGAAATGATCTATCTGCAACACGGCATAGCCGCAGGCGGCCAGCGCGCGACATTGCTGCGCCACCACGCGGCGGCTGGCGTTCATTTCTTCGGCAAAGGGATGCAGGTAGAGCAAGCGGCCTTTGAACGCATCGCCTTGTGGCGCGTGGTAAAGGCAAAAGCGCTGGCCGGGTTCGGCAGGCAGAAAAAAGGCCTGGGGCAGGGCGTCCGGGCCGGAGGAGCTCATGGGGCTGGACTATCCAGGCAGTCTTGCACCAGCTCGCACAGGCTGCCCACGGTCGCAAAGCTGCTCCCTGATAACTGGTCGTCGCTGAAGGCAACACCGAAATGCGCTTCGAGTCCGGAGATCAATGCCAGCACGGCCATGGAGTCGAGCTCCGGCAGGGCGCCGAGCAGCGGGGTGGCGCGGTCGAAACGTTCGGTTCGACCTTGCAGTTGCAAGGCGTTGTCGAGCACGCGGAGCACATCGGGCATGAGGTTCATGGTGTTCGATTCTAGAGATGGATGGACGGTATCCCGTCCTTGTAAGGTGAGTGCGTTCGCTTAACATGAGGCGCATGTCCGTACCGAGCCCTGAGACCACTGTGAGCCTGAGCTTGCCCCCAGTCTTGTTGCATGAGCTGCCTGCACGAGCCGCCGCCTGTTGGCCCGATGCGGTTGCCCTTGTAGCGGACAGACGCCAATGTTCATATGCCGCGCTGCAGCTGCAGATCTCGGGTCTGGTCAGGACCTTTTTGCGCTTGGGGATGGTGGCAGGTGACCGGGTGGCGGTGTGCCTGGACAAGCGCATCGAAACCGTGGTGGCGAGTTTTGCCACCACGGCGGCCGGCGGTGTGCTGGTGCCGATCAACCCTGTGCTCAAGCCGGCGCAGGTAAACCACATCCTGGTGGACAGCGGCGCCAAGGTGATAGTGACGTCCACCACTCGACTGGACACGTTGGCGCCTTTCCTGCAGGCTTGTCCGGACCTGGCCCATGTGGTGTTGGTGGACCTGCCGGACGCAGCGTCAAACTCCACGCCGTGGCCGGGTGCATGGCAGTTGCACGGCTGGCCGTCCCCAACCGATGAATCTGGCTCGGATCTGGCTCTGCCTCAGCGACTTGAAACCGATACTGCAGCCATCTTCTACACCTCGGGCAGCACCGGCCACCCCAAGGGCGTGGTGCTCTCGCACCGCAACCTAGTGGCGGGCGCTGCCAGCGTCGCGGCCTATCTGGGCAATCACCGTGGCGATGTGTTGCTGGCGGCGCTGCCGCTGTCGTTTGACGCCGGTTTCAGCCAGCTGACCACGGCCTTTCTGGTGGGCGCGCGGGTGGTTTTGCTCAACTATCTGCTGCCGCGCGACGTGTTGCAGGCCATGGCCCGCGAGGGTGTGACCGCCTTGACCGCGGTGCCGCCGCTGTACATGCAGCTGGCGGCGCTGGACTGGCCGGCCGATGCGACTGCTCGGCTGCGCTACTGGGCCAACACAGGCGGACGCATGCCGCGGGCAACGCTGGACGCTTTGCGCGGGCGGGCGCCGCGGGCCATGCCGTTCTTGATGTACGGACTGACCGAGGCCTTCCGCTCGACCTACCTGCCGCCGGAGCAGGTGGACACGCGACCCGATTCCATCGGACGGGCCATTCCCAATGCGCAGGTGCTGGTGCTGAGCGAGAACGGCACCGAATGTGCCGTCGACGAGCCGGGCGAACTGGTGCACCGCGGGCCGCTGGTGGCGCAGGGCTATTGGCGCCGTCCAGAGGACACGGCCCTTCGTTTTCGGCCGTTGCCCGCGCATTTTCAGGTGGGCGGGCATGAGCGGCCAGCGCCGGAGATAGCGGTGTTTTCGGGCGACACGGTGCGGCGCGACGCCGAGGGCTATCTGTACTTTGTGGGCCGGCGCGACGAGATGATCAAGACCTCGGGCTACCGCGTCAGTCCGACCGAGGTGGAGGAGGCCGTGTTTGCCAGCGGACTGGTGGCCGAGTCGATCGCCGTGGGCGTAGAACAGGAGGCGCTGGGCCAGGTGATACATGTGGCCGCCGTGCCGTCGGGTGCGGCCCGTGGCGACCCGGCGCAGGACACGATGGCATTGTTGTCGTACTGCCGCGCGCAGCTGCCGGCCTATATGGTCCCGGTGGTGGTGCATTGGCAGACGCAACCGCTGCCGCGCAACCCCAATGGCAAGCTGGACCGACAGCGCTGGAAGGCCGAACATGCAGGGTTTTGATGTGGCCGGGAGCGAGTTGCTGATCGGCGGCCGACCGCTGTCGGCGCTGGTGGAGCAGGTCGGGCAGACGCCGTTCTACGCCTACGAACGCGAGCGTGTCGCACGCAGGGTGGCCGAGGTGCGAGCGGCGCTGCCGGTTGGCGTCGACCTGCATTACGCCATCAAGGCAAACCCGCTGCCCGAATTGCTTTCTTTTGTGGCTCCGCTGGTCGATGGGCTGGACGTGGCCTCGGCCGGCGAGCTGCAACGCGCCCTGGCGGCGGGCATGGCGCCCGAAGGCATCAGCTTTGCCGGGCCGGGAAAGCGCGCGGTCGAGCTGGATGCTGCGGTGTCGGCTGGTGTACTGGTGAACGTCGAATCGTTTCGCGAGGTGCCGTTGCTGGCCGAGGCCAGCGCACGCCTGGGCCAGCCGGCCCGCGTCGCCGTGCGCGTGAACCCGGACTTTGAACTGCGCGGCGCCGGCATGCGCATGGGCGGCGGCGCCAAGCCCTTCGGTGTGGACGCCGAGCAGGTGCCGGCGCTGTTGCGGGCCATCGCTTCGGCCGGTCTGCAGTTCGAAGGCTTCCATCTCTACGCGGGCTCGCAGATGCTCAAGGGCGACCTGCTCGCGCAAGCCACGCTGGCCTCCGGCGAACTGCTGTTGCGCCTGAGCGCTGATGCGCCCGCGCCGGTGCGGCACTTGAACCTGGGCGGGGGCTGGGGCATTCCGTATTTTGCGAACGAGCGGGCGCTGGATCTGCCCCCGGTCACCGCTGCGCTGGCCACGGTGCAACACCGGGTGGGGCAGGCTATTCCCGGGGCGCGCTTGCAGGTCGAGCTGGGTCGCTACCTGGTGGGCGAGGCCGGCGTCTACGTGGCCCAGGTGCTGGACCGCAAGGTTTCGCGCGGGCAGGTGTTTCTGGTGACCGACGGTGGGCTGCACCACCACCTTGCGGCCAGCGGCAATTTTGGTCAGGTGATACGGCGCAACTACCCGGTGGCGATTGGCAACCGAATGGGTTCTGCCGAGCGCGAGGCGGTGAACATCGTCGGCCCGCTGTGTACCCCGCTGGACCTGCTGGCCGAGCAGGTGGAACTGCCAGTGGCTCAGCCGGGCGACTGGGTGGTGGTGTTCCAGTCGGGCGCTTATGGGGCCAGCGCCAGCCCACAGGCGTTTCTGGGGCATCCGACTTGCGCGGAAGTGCTGGTCTGACCCCAGGGGCTGTCGCATCGGGCACCCTGAGGGCCGGGCGGGCGCTGCTTTCTGCAGGGGCCTTGCTGGTGGCGGTGGGCCTCGGACAGTGGCACCCAGCGTCGCCCGTTTCGGTGCTGGCGGGCATCTGGCTGGCGGCGGTGGTGGCGGCCAGCTCGACCAGGGCCTGGCTGTTCTGGCTGCCGGCGCTGTTCCCGCTGCTCAATTTTTACCCCTGGACCGGCTGGTGGCTGTTCGACGAGTCCGATTTGCTGGTGCTGGCGGTGCTCGCGGGCGGGTATGCGCGCTGGGCCTGGCGGGGCGCCGAAGCATCTTCGGCGGTGTGGCCCCGTTGGATGGGGTGGGCATTCGTCGGGCTGGCCTTGTGCGTGGCGCAGGCCTTGTGGCGCGGCTGGCAAGGCGCGCCGCCGTTGCCGGCACACACCGGCTGGCGCGACGCGCTGTGGCAGGGCCTTTTCGCCGATCATCTGTCGGCCTGGAACAGCGTGCGGGTGGCCAAGGCGTTTGTCTGGGCGCTGCTGCTGGCCCCGCTGGTCGCGCGCGCCATCGACGCCGACCGGCAGGCCGCCGGCCTGGCTTTCGTGCGCGGCATGGTCGCCGGTCTGGCGCTGGTGGGTGCGCTGGTGTTGTGGGAGCGTGGGTCGCAAGTCGGGCTGCTGAATTTCGTTTCGGGCTACCGCACCAGCGCGGCGTTCTGGGAAATGCACGTGGGCGGTGGTGCCATCGACGCCTACCTGGCGCTGACCGCGCCGCTGGCGCTGTGGGCGGTCTGGATGGCGCCGACCCGAGTGCGCGCCTGGTTGGCGCTGGGGCTGCTGTGGCTGGCCATCTACACGGTGCTGACCACGTATTCGCGCAGCGTGATGGGCGCTTTTGTCGTCGCCGTGTTGGGCTGGGCGCTGGCCGCACGCTACTTGCACCTGCCACACGACGGGCTCGGGCCGGGACGGCGTCGGGTGGTCGTCGCGGCACTTGTGGGATTGCTGGTGCAGGGCGTGGTCGTCATCGGTGCGGGCGCGATCTTGGGCAGTCGATTGGAGGCGAGCTCCAAAGACCTGCTGGGTCGCTGGGCGCATTGGCAGCGCGGCGTGGGCCTGTTGCAGAGCCCGGTGTCGGTCCATGCGGGCTGGTGGGGCGGGCTCGGCATGGGGCGCTTCACCGCGCAGTACCGCACGCTGGGCATGGAAAGCGAGCTGCCGGGGCGCGCCGCCTGGCAGCGCGATAACGGTGGGCAGGGCCATGTGGTGCTGAGCGGACCAGACAGTCGACCCGAGCTGGCGTTGCAGTTCGGCCTGTTGCAGCGTGTGCATCTGGCGCTGCCCGAGGGCTACACCGTGCGACTGAGGCTGGCTGGGGAGCCAGGTGACGAGGTGCTGGTGTCCTTGTGTCAGCGGCACCTGGTGCACACGCTGATGTGCCAGTGGCAGACGGTTGCCGTGGCGCCCGACGATCCGGCCGGGACGCAGTGGCAGACGATCAGCCTGAAGGGCTACCCGCTACCGGTAGCGACGCGGTCAGGTGGCGCTGCACAGGCCTGGCCCGCGGTGGTGACCCTGCACGCCACCGGCGCGCGTCAGACCGCCCAGGTGTTCGGGGTCCAGCTGTGGGACGCGCGCGGTGTACAGCTGCTGCAGAACACGACCTTTGTGGGCGGCCTGAGCCAATGGATGCCAGCGGCCGAGGCCTATTACCAGCCTTGGCACATCGACAACCTGTACCTGGACCTGTTGCTGGAACTGGGTGTGTTGGGTGCTTTGCTTCTGGGAGGCGGGGTGCTGATGGCTGGCGTGGCAGTGGCCCGAGGACTGCAGCAGCGCGACCCTCTGGCCTGGGCGCTGGGGGTGTCGCTGCTGGGGTTTCTGTCGCTGGGGCTGCTGATAAGCGCCACCGAGGTGCCTCGTGTGCTGCTGCTGGCTCTGTTGACCGTGACGCTGGCTCTGTGCTTGTGGACAAACCGACGAACGGATTGCCTGTAACCGATTGTAATGTCACGGTGAGCAGAGTATCCTAGGTGTCAGACATTCCGACACATGTGTGTCGGTCGAAAGTGCGCAGGGGCGGTTTTGATCCGAGTTTTCAATCACTTTTTCCATCGCCGAACGCTGCTGCAGGTGTTTCTGGACCTGTGCCTGATCGTGCTGGCCTTCCTGGTCACTCAGGCCGCGGTGACGGGTTGGGATATGGCCACCGCTGATCAGCTGGCCAAGGGCCTGGGGCGCGCCTTGCTGATGGCCGTCGGTTTCCTGGTCATCAACGCGACGCTGGGCTTTTACGACAGCGGCAACGTGTTCAGCGCCACCCAGGTCTGGGCACGTGCACTGGTGTCGTTCCTTGTCACAGGGGCGGTGGTGGTGGCGGTGCTGCTGCTGCTGCCGTTGCCAGCGTTCTATGGGCGCACCTGGGTGGTGGTCATCGTGATGTTGGCCACTTCGGTGTTGCTGCTGTACCAGGTGTTGGGCGCGGCGCTGCTGCCACGCGCGCTGCCCCGCAGCCGGGTGCTGATCTACGGCACCGGCACGCGCGCGCAAGCAGTGGCCCAGGTGATGAAGCGCCCCGGCTCACACACCGATCTGGTCGGCTTTTTCGCCAGCCCGAACGAAACGGAGCATCAGGTTTCCCAGTGGGACGTGCTGGCGCCACACCAAAGCCTGCTCGATCTGGTCCGCAGCAAAAGCATCCACGAAGTCGTCGTCGCGTTGACCGAGCGGCGTGGCGGCAGCATGCCCATGCGGGAGTTGCTGGACTGCAAGCTCTCGGGTGTGCGGGTGCGGGATGCTGCCACCTATTTCGAGCACACCACGGGACAAATTCGTCTGGACGCGATGTCGGCCGGATGGCTGATCTTTGGCGAAGGTTTCGATCAGGGTATCTGGCGTTCGGGCACCAAGCGGGTGTTTGACATGCTTTCGGCGTTACTTCTGATTCTGCTGAGTGCGCCGCTGATGCTGGTCACGGCCTTGCTGATCAAGCTGGAGAGCCCTGGTCCGGTGTTCTACCGTCAGGAACGCGTGGGGCAGGGCGGCAAGACGTTCAACGTTGTCAAATTCCGCAGCATGCGCACAGACGCAGAAAAGGATGGTGTGCCGCGCTGGGCCACAGCGGGTGACAGCCGTGTCACGCGCGTGGGTCGCATCATCCGCAAGCTGCGGGTGGATGAGCTGCCACAGCTGTTTGGTGTCCTGTCCGGTGACATGAGCCTGGTTGGCCCTCGGCCGGAGCGGCCGTACTTCGTCGATCAGTTGGTGCAGGAGATCCCGTTCTATGCCGTTCGCCACAGTGTCAAGCCTGGGGTGACCGGATGGGCCCAGGTGAGCTATCAGTATGGTTCGACGAAGGAAGACACAGTGCAGAAGCTCCAATACGACCTCTACTACGTCAAGAACCATTCTCTGTTCCTGGATCTTGTCATCCTGTTCCAGACCGTGGGTGTCGTGCTCACGGGCAAGGGCGCCCAGTGACCAAACCATGTTGAGTCCCCACGCATGAACGAGCTGGCCTTGCCACTGGCGCGCTGGGGTTTTGGACTTGCTTTGCTGGCCTATGGCGGGCTGGCCTTGTATCTGATCGGGCGTGGCCTGTTGCGGCACCCTGTGAACCGCACAGGCGTGGCGGTGCTGTCCGCTGTGGTGCTGACAGCGCTGTGGGCGGCCAGTGGCTGGCTGGCGCTGGACATGGGCGGGGGCTGGTGGTTCTGGACGCTGCTGCTGGACATCGCGCGTTACGGTGCCTGGTTTGTTTTTCTTCTCCGGCTGATCCGCCAAGGGCAGGACAACGCGGGCGGATTGAAGTGGGTCGGCCCATTGGCCTCCGTCTTGCCGGTGCTGGGCTTCGTGGCATTGCTGTTCAGCGCACGCGAGGCTGGAACTGGTGCAGGTCTGGTGTTTCTGACGCTGATGCTGCTGTCGGTGCTGGGGCTGGTGCTGGTGGAGCAGCTGTTTCGCAATCTGCCAGAAGACGCGTTGTGGAACGCCAAGCCCATCTGTGTCGGGCTGGCCGGCAGTTTTGTTTTTGACCTGTACCTGTTCTCTCAGGCGGTGCTGTTCGGCGGCATGGACAGCGACGCGCTGAGCATCCGCGGGCTTGTCCATGCCGCGTTGATGCCGCTGCTCCTGCTGTCCAGCACCCGTCACCGCAACTGGATCGGCAAGATCCGGGTGTCACAGCGGGTGATTTTCCATTCGGCCAGTCTGCTGATCGTTGGCGCTTACCTGCTTTTCATTGCGGGTGTGGGGTACTACGTGCGCTACTTCGGTGGCGACTGGGGTCGCGGCATCCAGCTCGCGCTGGTGTTCCTGGCACTGGTGGCCCTGGTCACGGTGGCATGGTCCCGTTCGTTGCGTGCTCGTTTGCGCGTCTGGCTGGGCAAGCATTTTTTTCGCTACCGGTACGACTACCGTGAGGAATGGTTGCGCTTCACGCAGACGCTGTCGGCCAGTTCGAGCCCGCAGGAGGTGGGGCCGCGCGTGATCCGAGGGTTGGCCGACATGCTGGAGAGCCCGGCTGGTGCGCTGTGGATGCTCAAGCCCGGAGATCAGGTGTTGCGCAACACGGCCGCCTGGAACCAGCAACGCCAGAACGACGAGGAACCCGTGCAGTCGGCGTTGCTGGAGTTCATGCGCCGGACCGGTTGGGTGGTCAATCTGGACGAGTACCGGCGCAAGCCCGACATGTACGAGCACCTTCAGTTACCGATATGGCTGCAGAACCAGCCGCAGGCTTGGCTGCTGGTTCCCCTCTTCATGGGAACCGAGTTGCTGGGCTTCGTCCAGCTGGCCAGCCCACGCACGCGCATGGACGTGAACTGGGAGGTGACCGACCTGCTCAAGACAGCCGGTCGCCAAGCTGCCAGCTACCTGGCGCAGATGCAGGCGACCGAGGCATTGTTGGAGGCGCGCAAATTCGAAGCCTTCAGCCGCATGTCAGCCTTTGTGGTGCACGACCTCAAAAACATCGTGACCCAGCTGTCGCTGATGATGAAGAACGCCAAGCGTCTGGCGCACAACCCCGAGTTTCAGGCCGACATGATCATGACGGTGGAGAACTCGCTGGAACGCATGCGCCAGCTGATGCTGCAGCTGCGCGAGGGCGCGACCCCTGCAGGCGCCGCGGTGGGTGTGGATCTGGCGCGCATCGCCCGAACGCTCGAAGAGTCGGTGCAGCGCCGCGGGCGCCAGCTCGATGTGGCCGAGGCTCAGCCGGTGGCCACACGGGGGCATGCCGAGCGCATGGAGCGCGTGATCGGCCATCTGGTGAACAACGCTCTGGACGCCACGACCCCTGATCAGCGGGTGTGGCTCAAGATCGACCGCATGGGCAGTCATGCGCGTGTGGAAGTGGGTGACAATGGACACGGCATGTCGGAAGCGTTCATGCGCGACCGTTTGTTCAAGCCCTTCGAAACCACTAAAAACACGGGCATGGGGATCGGTGCCTATGAGAGTTTTCAATACGTGCAGGAACTGGGCGGCAAAGTCGATGTCCGAAGCCGGGAGGGCGAGGGCACTGTGGTGACCTTGCTGCTGCCGCTGATCGAAACTTTCAGCCGTTCTGACCTGCAAACCCTGGAAGAAGCATGAGTTCGGAAAAAGCCGCTCAGCTGCTGATCGTCGAAGACGATCTGGCCCTGCAAAAGCAGATCAAATGGTCTCTGGACCAATTCGAGTCGGTCAGCGCGGATGACCGCGAGTCGGCACTCAACCAACTGCGCCGACACAATCCACCGGTGGTCACCATGGACCTGGGCCTGCCGCCTGATGCCGACGGCAGCGCCGAGGGTTTTGCGCTGCTCGAGCAGATGCTCGCCGCTGCGCCCGACACCAAGGTTGTTGTGCTGACCGGGCAGAACGCGCAGGACAACGCCCTTCGGGCCGTGGCGATGGGCGCCTATGACTTTCTGGCCAAACCCTTCGAGCCCGAAATCCTGGCATTGACGGTGCAGCGTGCGTTGCGCCTGCACGAACTGCAGGCTGAAAACCTGCGCCTCCAGGCCATGCGACAGCCTGACGCTCTGGCTGGCCTGATCACGCGCGATCCCGAAATGCTGCGCATTTGCCGCACCATCGAAAAGGTGTCCAACAGCGGTGCGACGGTGCTGCTGCTCGGTGAGAGCGGCACTGGCAAGGAGGTGTTGGCGCGCGGGCTGCATCAGGCGTCCAACCGCAAGAGCGGGCGCTTTGTGGCGATCAACTGCGCAGCGATCCCGGAGAACCTGCTGGAGAGCGAGCTCTTCGGATACGAAAAAGGCGCCTTCACCGGGGCCGCCAAGACGACGCTGGGTAAGATCGAGACCGCGCACGGCGGCACGTTGATGCTCGACGAAATCGGCGACCTGCCCATGGCGCTGCAGGCCAAGCTGCTGCGATTTCTGCAGGAGCGGGTGATCGAACGCCTGGGTGGACGGCAGGAGATTCCCGTCGATGTGCGCATCGTCTGTGCCACCCACCAGGACCTGCGAAAGCTCATTGGCGAAGGCAAGTTCCGCGAAGACCTGTTTTATCGGCTGGCCGAGATCGTGGTCAACATTCCGCCGCTGCGCGACCGGGTTGGTGATTCGGCCCTGCTGGCGCACGCGTTCACGCGTCGTTTCGCACAGGAGCAGAACCGCCGCAGCCTGAGCCTGGCGTCCGATGCACTTCGGGCCATCGAAGCGCACCGCTGGCCTGGCAACATCCGCGAATTGGAAAACTGTCTCAAGCGGTCGGTCATCATGGCCGACGGCAGCCAGATCACGGCCGACGACCTGGGTTTGCCCACGACGGCCACCGTGAACGAAGAAGCGGTGCTGGACTTGCGAACCGTGCGCGACGAAGCCGAGAAGAAAGCCGTGATCGCGGCACTGGCGCGCTCGAATGGCAATGTGCTCAAGGCTGCCGAGATGCTGGGCGTCAGCCGCCCGACCTTGTACGACGTGATGCACCGGCTCGGACTCAAATGAGCTGCACCACAGGACTGGAGACCTCTATGAAACATCCCCGATTTCGCTTGCACGGTCTGACGATGGCTCTGATGCTGACAGGCGTTCTGGTTGCCTGCGGCGGCAAGGACCCGGAGCAGCTGGTTGCGTCCGCGCGCGACTACCTGCAGAAGAACGACAACGCCGCCGCCATCATCGAACTGAAGAACGCGCTGCAGGAAAAGAACGACTTCCCCGAAGCCCGGTTGCTGTTGGGTCAGGCTTTGCTGGACAGCGGCGACGTGGTGGGCGCCGAAGCCGAGCTGCGCAAGGCGCGCGAAGCCAACCACAAGCCCGATGAGGTGTCGCCGTTGCTGGCCCGGGCCTGGCTCGGACAAGGGCAAGCGCGCAAGGTCACCGAAACCTTCGACCAGGTGCGCCTGGAATCGACTGCGGCTCAGGCCGATTTGCTGACTTCGCTGGCCATCGCCTGGCGCGCCCAGGGCAAGAGCGAGAACTTCCGCCAGCGGCTGGACGCTGCGCTGGAGCTGCAGCCCGAGTACGCACCCGCACTGATCGAGCGCGCCCGCCTGAAGGCCGCGGATCGCGAGTTCAACGAGGCCTTGACCGAACTCGACCGCCTCATTGCACGCGAGCCCAAGAACGCGCAAGCCATCAAGCTCAAGGGCGATGTGCTGATTTACGGTACCGAGCAGCGTGAAGAGGCCCTTGCCGCTTACCGGGCGGCCGTCGAAGCCGCGCCCAAATACCTCGATGCCCATGCAGCCTTGGTGCGCACGCTCATGGCGCAGTCGCAAACCGATGAGGCAACGAAGGCGCTGGAGCAGCTCGCTGCACTGGCGCCGTCGCATCCGGTCACGCTCTATCTGCAGGCGCAGCAGGCCTATCAGAAGCAAGACTTCAAGCTGGCCAAGGACCGTGTGCAGCAACTGCTCAAGCGCACCCCCGACAGCCCCACCGCCAACGAGCTGGCTGGTGTGATCGAGTTGCAGACAGGCTCGGCCCCTCAGGCGCAGGCCTTTCTCGGCAAGGCGCTGCAGGCCGCGCCTGGATTGCGTGTGGCACGCCGTGCCCTGGTGCTGGCGCACCTGCGCGCCGGGCAGGTGGACCAGGCCCTCGCGGCTATACCAGAGGGGTTCAGTCCTGAGGCGAAGGATGCAGACACCGGCTTGCTCAGCGCCGCCGGCCGCGCCTACATGGCCAAGGGTGACTTCGCGCTGGCGCAGGCTTACTTCAAGCGGGCGGCGGCTGCCGATCCCAAAGACCCTGCCAAGCGCACATCTCTGGCCCTGAGCCAGTTCCGCCTGGGGCAGACCGATCTGGCGCTCACCGAACTGCACGACATTGCGGCTCAGGATACTGGTGTTGTGGCCGACATGGCGCTGATCAACGCCCAGATGCAGCGGCGCGATTTCGACAAGGCGCTCGCGGCCATCGGATCGCTGGAAAAGAAGCGTGCCCAGGACCCGATGCCCAAACATCTGCGCGGCTTGGCGCTGATGCTCAAGGGCGACCGTGCCGGCGCGCGCAAGGCGTTTGACGAGGCGCTGGCTGTCGATGACCAATACCTTGCTGCCGTGGCCGGGCTGGCCACCCTGGACCTGGCCGACAAGCAACCGCAGGCCGCCCTCAAGCGGCTGCAGGATCTGACTCAGCGCGCGCCCCAAAATCCTCAGGCATGGCTTGCGCTGGCCGACGTGCGGCAGAGCACCGGTGCCGATCCGGCGGCGATCGTGCAAGCTCTCGAAAAGGCGGTGCAAGTGGCTCCGACCGAAGCTCGCCCGCGCGTGATGCTGGTGGATCACCATTTGCGACAAAAGGAAGCCAAGCAGGCACTCGCCGTCGCGCAGACAGCGGCGGCGGCGTTGCCCGAGTCTGCCGACGTTGTCGCCAGCCTGGGGCGTGCGCAGGCGGCCAACAGCGAGCACAACCAGGCGATCGCCACCTTCAATAAGCTGGTGTCGCTGATGCCCCAGTCGCCCACTCCGTACATGCTTATAGCAGGTGCGCAAGTGGCCAACAAAGACGCCAAGGCTGCCATGCAGAGCTTGGGCAAGGCGTTGGAGGTGCAGGCCGACTTCCTGCCCGCGCAACGCGCGCTGGCCGACCTGGCCTCGCAGAACCGACAGCCCGAGCAAGCGCTTGCCATCAGCAAGACGGTGCAAAAGCAGAGGCCGGATCAGGCTATCGGACATGCCATGGAGGGCGACGTTCAGGCGGCTGGAAAACAATGGGACGCTGCGGCCAAAGCGTACCGCTCAGGCCTGAAGCTCTCGGCTGTGCCGGAACTGGCAATCAAGCTGCATTCGGTTCTGTTGGCAAGCGGCAAGCAGGCCGAAGCCGATCGTTGGGGTGCTGAGTGGCTCCAGTCGCATCCGAAGGATGTGGCCGTCCCGATGTACCTGGGCGACCGGGCCATCGCTGCCGGCCAATGGCCAGTCGCCACGCGGCACTATGAAAAGGTGATCGCACAGCAACCCAACAACGCACTGGCGCTGAACAACCTTGCCTGGCTGGCCGGTCAGCAAGGGCGTTCGGATGCCATCGCGCTGGCCGAAAAGGCCAATACCCTCGCCCCCAACCAGCCTGCGTTCATGGACACCCTGGCCATGCTGCTGTCGGCCAAGGGTGAGCATTCGAAGGCCCTGGACCTGCAAAAGAAAGTGGTCGGCCTCAAACCCGATGCGCCAGTGTTCAAGCTGAATCTGGCGAAGATCCAGACGGCCGCGGGAGACAAGGGCTCAGCCAAAAAGCTGCTCGACGAACTCAGTGCTATGGGGGATAAATTCTCTGGCCAGGCAGAAGTGCAACAACTGCTTAAGTCACTTTGACTGTGTCGAAGTTTTTTACAGTTGTGATGGCAAAAACTGGCTCGGTGGGTTTTCGCTGCATCCACCGAGCTAAGCTGTTGAAGCAATGAGGATTTTTGACAGACCTTCAATTGGTGTGAATATTGCTTAGCATGCTGTGAGAGGGCTCGCCCTACGAAAGATACAAGGACTTGCGATGACTGATCCAACCACACTCAAGAATGAATCGCCGCTCGCTTCGAGCACTCCGGATTCTTTGGCTCGGCGCTCCATGCTCCTCAAGAGTGTTGCCAAAGGCGGAGGACTCTTGGCCGTCGCCTCCGGGCCCGCGCAGGTGCTCGCGACAGGAAGTTTGACTGTCTTGACCCATGACGGCAAAAGGTGCTCGATTTCAGGCATGCAGTCGGGCGCCTATTCCGGTCCACAAGCTACCGTGACTTGCCAGGGTTACAGCCCTGGCAAGTATAAAAAAATTGAAAACTGGCCCAACTACAGTTGGTCTACAAAACGGGCCGTGAATACCGTGGGGTCACTTAGGTTTAACCAGAATGAAAAATTCAATGTGATTTTTGGGGGGGGCAGTGACAAAGGGTTGTTGTACATCATGCAAAATATGTCCAACTCTGATGAGTTTCACTGGATCACGGCATTGCTGAATGCCATCGGTGGTGCGCCAGCTAGTTTTTATTTTCCGTACAAGGGGATTGAAGTGGTCCAGTTGTACAAAAGCTCGAAATCTGCAGAGGCTCTGAAATTCTTCAAAGATTACATGGAAAAACACTCCGCTTGACCAGGGTTTTTGGATGGAGCTGAACCCGGTTGTTCGTTTGCATTGGTGTGTTCTTGAGAACGAAAGTTCCTGTGTCGTTTTTGAGGAAACGTCTGGTCAGACCTACCTGCTTGACCCGCTGCGGGCGTTGATGTTGACTTTGTTTGACAGCGGGTTGGACCATGGAAAAGTGATGGCTGAAGTTGCCCAGCATACCCAAGGTCTCGTCCGTTCTGGCGAACGAAGTGTGTTGGACGACATTTGCCAAGAGTTCATGGCTCTTGGCTTGGTAGAGGAATCCGCTTTGTGACCTTGGGCGAAACCCCTGCCGCCATCATCAATGAGTCCCTGAATGGTAAAGGGCTGGTTCTTCGAATCGGCCCTTTTGCATTCCGAATCATCTCCGACATACCCAGCGTTCATGCTGGGCTTTTGACCTTGTACACTGACTATCAAGTCTTGGAGTCAGAGTGTTTTGCAGACTTCGGCGTTTGCATTGCCGAAGGGGCTGGTTGGCGTCGGTGGTTTCGTCGCCAAGCTGTTTTTCGGTTCGATGGTGTGGAGCCATTCTTGCCATTGCCCATCGCGCATGCCTTTCCTTTGATGGAGTGGGCCATGAACTGGTGCATTTCATCGAACGCCCATCAGTATCTGCTTTTACATGCTGCTGTGGTCGAACGGAATGGATGTGCAGCAATACTGCCAGCTCCCTCCGGTTCCGGCAAAAGCACTTTATGTGCCGCTCTGGTGAGTCGGGGCTGGCGTCTGCTGTCCGATGAGATGGCGCTCATTTCTCTGGAGGATGCGTCGATCACTCCATTGGGGCGGCCGATCAGTCTCAAGAACCAATCGATCGAAATCATTCGAGATTTCGCACCCGATGCTGTCTTCAGTGCGGTGACCAAAGACACGGCGAAAGGCCGGGTGACGCACATGAAAGTACCGAGGTCGCAGGTGATGCGCATTGCGGAGCCGGCGCGACCACGATGGGTTGTCTTCCCCAGGTACGTGGCCAACTGCCCCCCTGTGCTGTCACCACGATCAAAAGCCGACAGCATGCTTGAGCTCGGTCGCAACTCTTTCAATTATGTGGTGCTTGGGAAGGCGGGCTTTGATGCACTATCCAATGTGGTTCGAAGCAGTGATTGCTTCGATTTCAAGTATGGAAACTTGAGTGAAGCCATTGCTTTGTTTGATGGCTTGGTCGATCAATCTCTGCAATGAGAAACGATCTGCTGTCGGCCGTATGGGCCTCCTCTGAAAGCGCGCCAACGTGGTCCAATGCAGAGTGGGAAACGTTGCTGGGGCAGGCTCGTAACGCCAGTCTGTTGGCTCGTTTGGCGCTCCACCACTGGGACCATGGGTGGCTGCCAAGAGTGCCGGCTGGTCCGCGCACCCACCTGAATGCGGGCATGCGACTGGCTGAAAGGCAGCAGCATGAGGTGCGGTGGGAGGTGGACCGTATCAAACGTGCTCTGAAAGACATACGCACACCTGTTGTTCTGTTGAAGGGTGCTGCGTATCTCATGGGAAACTTGCCGCCTGCGCGGGGTCGGTTGTTTGCAGATATCGACATATTGGTGGCACGCGATCGCATCGAAGCAGCGGAGACAGCCTTGTTTGCCGCCGGTTGGATATGTGACGAGCGGGATGCTTACAACCAGCGGTACTACCGCCAATGGATGCACGAGATACCGCCGCTGCGTCATGTGCAACGCAATACCTTTATCGATCTGCATCACACCATTGCGCCGCCGACTTCACGCTTCCATGTCGATGGGAGAGCCTTGTTGTCGCGTATCGAGCCTCTGGAAGGCCACGCTGGCCTATATGTGCTGGCAGCGCCCGATATGGTCTTGCACAGCGCTGTGCATCTGTTCCAAGAGGGTGAATTTGACCGTGGTTTGCGTGATTTACTGGATTTACTCGACCTCATCAGACACTTCGAGCAGCGCCCCGATTTCTGGCGCAATCTGGTGGACCGTGCTCGGGAACTGGGCTTGCAGTTGCCGCTGAGCCATGCGCTGCGGCATTTGAATCGGCTGTTTGCCTATTCCCCACCAGACAGTGTTTCTGCTGATATTCACGCGATGCACCCGACTTTCATCCGTCGACATGCCTTGGACTGGGCGCTTAGTCTTGCTCTGCAACCGGTACACCCGAGTTGTGACAGTGGGAGCAACAGTGTTGCGCGCTGGTTGTTGTATGTCCGGTCTCATGCCCTTCGAATGCCCATTCACCTGTTGGTGCCACATCTGTTGAGAAAAGCCTACTTGAGGCGCTTCGCCGGTGAGAAGGAGCCAACAAATGCGTGAAGAACTGTAGGGTAAGTTATGCCATCGAAACCAATGACGTTGCGGTTGTGGCGCTCTTCAGCGATGCTGCTGTCGGGCCTCTCGATGGCTTTGGCCCCTGTATGGGCAGGACTGACCGAAACGCTACTCAAGATCAAGCCGTCGATCGTGATCATCGGAACCTACAAAGGTACCGACAACCCGCGCTTTCGGCTGCGTGGTACAGGCTTCGTGGTGGGCAACGGGCGACAGGTGATCACCAACGCACATGTATTGCCCGAGGTCACCGGTCTGAGCGAGTCGCCATCACTGGTCGTTCAGGTGCTTGGAGCGGATGGCCAATGGGCTATGCGCTCGGCGCAGACGGTGGAGCGCAGCGATGGGTATGACTTGGTGTTGTTGCAAATGGACGGCGCAGCTGTTCCTGCTTTGGTGGTGGGTGATTCAGCTCGAGTGCGTGAGGGTGCCGACCTGGCATTCACGGGGTTTCCAATCGGAGGCGTGCTGGGCTACTCGCCGGTGACCCACCGCGCAGTGGTGTCCTCCATCACCGATGCTGCACTGCCAAGCCCGTCGGCCCGACTATTGCAGCCGCGGGCCGTACGGGGTTTGCGCGACGGGACGTTTGAGATTTTCCAGCTGGATGCGACCGCCTATCCAGGAAACAGCGGTGGGCCACTGTTCGACCCCGACACTGGTGAGGTGCTGGGTGTGATGAACATGGTCCTCATCAAGGGTACAAGGGAGTCGGCGCTGAGTCAGCCATCAGGCATTTCGTATGCCATCCCGAGCCGACACGTCAAGGAGTTGCTGCGTCGGCACCCTTGAGCGTCATGTCTGATGCATGGTGTCGAGTCCTTCATGCGTTTCGGTAACCCTTCGGGTTGCCCTGCTGCCAGCGCCAGGCGTCATCGCACATCTGCTGCAGTCCACGCTGTGCGGTCCATCCCAGCAGACCTTGGGCCTTCCCAGGCTCTGCATAGCAGGCGGCCACGTCGCCGGCGCGGCGTTCGGCGATGCGGTAGGGAATTTCTCGGCCGCTGGCGGCCGACAGGGCCTTGACAATGTCCAGCACGCTGTAGCCGATGCCTGTGCCGAGATTGACCTCCGTGCAGCCTTCATGGCCTGTCAGGTATTCGATGGCGCGCAGGTGGCCCAGCGCCAGATCCACCACGTGGATGTAGTCGCGAACGCCTGTTCCGTCTGGCGTGGGGTAGTCGCCACCCCAGACGTTGAGGAACTCTCGCTGGCCGATGGCGACCTGTGTGACGTAGGGCATGAGGTTGTTGGGAACACCCTGCGGGTCTTCGCCGATGAGGCCGCTCGGATGGGCACCCACCGGGTTGAAGTAGCGCAGGATGGCGACGCGCCAGGCCGTGTTGCTGTGGTGCAGTTCGCGCAGCATGTTCTCGATCACCAGCTTGGTCTGACCATAAGGGTTGGTGGCCGAGAGCGGGTGGTCTTCGGTCAGTGGCAGCTTCTGCGGGTCTCCATATACGGTGGCGGAGGAGCTGAACACGATGCGGCGCACGCCGGTGGCCTCCATGGCTTCGAGCAGGCGCACCGTGCCGACCACGTTGTTGTCGTAGTAGCGCAGCGGTTGTTGCACCGATTCGCCCACCGCCTTGAGACCGGCAAAGTGCACCACGGCCGAGGGCTGCGCCTCGCGCAGGGCGGCCCGCAGGGCTGCACCGTCGCGGATGTCGCCTTCGATGATCCGCACGGACTTGCCGGTGATGCGCTCTACCCGCGCGAGCGATTCGCGGTGCGAGTTGCAGAAGTTGTCGAAGACGGTGACCTCGTGGCCTGCCTGCAGCAGTTCCACGCAAGTGTGGGAGCCGATGTAGCCGGCGCCGCCTGTGACGAAGATCATGAGAACGTCCCTTGTGGTGTTTGCGAATGGTCGATGCGCGCACTGCACGCAGAATGCGACTTTAACGGGTGCGTGTGACCCGAAGGAGCAAGGCTTGGAACCGGTGGATGTTGTGGTGATCGGCGCGGGAGTGGTCGGACTGGCGGTGGCGCGCGCGCTTGCGTTGGCCGGTCGCGAAGTGGTGGTGCTGGAATCCGAGGCCGCCATTGGCCAGGGCACGAGCTCGCGCAACAGCGAGGTGATCCACGCGGGCATCTACTACCCGGCTGGCTCGCTCAAGGCTCGGCTGTGCGTGCGCGGCAAGGCCTTGCTGTATGCCTACTGTGCGCAGCGCGGCGTGGACCACCGGCGATGTGGCAAGCTGATCGTGGCGAACACGGCATCTCAGGCGGCAGCGCTGCCGGCCATCGTCGAGAAAGCGCGGACCAATGGCGTCGACGATCTGGTGATGCTCACGCGCGAGCAGGCGCAGGCGATGGAGCCGCAACTGGCGTGCCGGGCGGCGGTGCATTCGCCTTCCACCGGTATCGTGGACAGCCATGCGCTCATGCTCGCGCTGCAGGGGGATCTGGAGAACGCTGGGGGCATGGTGGCATGCCACAGTCCGGTGGCCCGGTTGCGCGCGTCGCCGGGCGGCATCGAGGTGCATGCGCAAGACGGCACGGCGCTGCTGGCGCGCACGGTGGTCAATGCGGCGGGGCTGCACGCCTGTGCACTGGGGCAGCACACCGAGGGGCTGGACCCGCGCCACGTACCACGGCCCTGGTACGCCAAAGGCAGTTATTTCACGCTGTCGGGACGTTCACCGTTCCGGCAACTGGTGTACCCCGCTCCCGAGCCAGACAGGCACCTGGCCGGGCTGGGCGTGCACCTGACCGTCGACCTGGGCGGGCAGGCCAAGTTCGGTCCCGATGTGCAATGGGTGGACGACCCGACCGATTTGCAGGTCGACCCTGCGCGGGGCGAGGCCTTCTACGCCGAGGTGCGCCAGTACTGGCCGGGCCTGCCCGATGGTGCGCTGCTGCCGGGTTACGCCGGCTTGCGGCCCAAGATCAGCGGCCCGAACGAGCCTGCGGCGGACTTTCGTATCGACGGCCCGGCGGTGCACGGTGTGCCGGGGCTGGTGAACCTGTTCGGCATCGAATCGCCGGGCCTGACCAGCTGTCTGGCCATTGGCGAGCACGTGGCCGGACTGATCAGCGCGCAGCCTTGAGGGCCTGCGCAGCTTCGCGGACGAGGGCGGGGCCCTTGTAGATCAGCCCGGTGTAGATCTGCACCACGTCCGCGCCGGCGGCGATCTTGCTCACCGCGTCTGCACCGCTGAGGATGCCGCCCACACCGACGATGGGAAAACGCTTGCCCAGCGCGGCGCGCAGCTGGCGGATCACGCGGTTGCTGGCTTCCAGCACCGGCGCACCCGAGAGCCCACCGGCTTCTTCGGCGTGTGTCAGACCCTTGACCGCATCGCGGCTGAGCGTGGTGTTGGTGGCGATCACGCCCAGCCGGCCATGGGCCTGACCATCGGCGCTGCAACCATAGCGTTGCAGCGTGGCGGCGATCACGCCGATCTGCGCGTCGTCCAGATCGGGGGCGATCTTCAGGAACACGGGCGACTGCTTGCCATGGCGTTGCGCCAGCTGCTCGCGCCGTTCCATCACGGCGCCGAGCAGGGCGTCCAGTGCTTCGTCGCTCTGCAGGCTGCGCAGGTTCTTGGTGTTGGGGCTGGAGATGTTGACCGTCACATAGTCGGCGTGCGGATAGACGCCGTCCAGGCAGACCAGGTAGTCGTCGGTGGCCTGCTCGATGGGCGTGGCCGCGTTCTTGCCGATGTTCAGGCCCAGCAGCATGGGCACTTCACCTGCCTTGGCGCGAAAACGCGCCTTCTGCACATTGGCCAGAAAGGCGTCCAGGCCCTCGTTGTTGAAACCCAGCCGGTTGATCAGCGCGTTGCGCTCGGGGATGCGGAACATGCGCGGCTTGGGGTTGCCCGGCTGGCCCTTGGGTGTGACCGTGCCCACCTCAACGAAGCCGAAGCCCATGGCGGCCAGGCCGTCGATGCAGCGGGCGTTCTTGTCGAGCCCGGCGGCCAGACCCACCCGGTTGGGAAAGCGCAGACCGGCCAGTGTGACTGGATCGTCCACCCGCTTTTCACCCCACAGGCAGCTCAGCGGCGAATGTTGGAAGCGGGCGATGTTGTCCAGCGTCAGTTCGTGGGCGGCTTCAGGGTCCATGCCGAAGAGGATGGGGCGGGTCAGACCGTAGGGCAGGAGGGACATCGGATAATCGTGGAATTCAAAGCAACCCCGGATTGTCGCAAATGACCCAAGACGAACTCAAAGCCCTGGTGGGCCAGGCCGCCCTGCAATACGTCACCCCCGGCGAGATCGTCGGCGTGGGCACTGGCTCTACCGTCAACAAGTTCATCGACGCCCTGGCCACGATGAAGGACCAGATCAAGGGCGCGGTGTCCAGCTCGGTGGCGTCCACCGCGCGCCTGCAGGCACTGGGTATCCCGGTGTTCGAAGCCAACGACGTGGCCGAACTGTCGGTGTACATCGACGGTGCCGACGAAATCGACGCCAGCGGCTACATGGTCAAGGGTGGCGGTGCGGCACTCACTCGCGAGAAGATCGTGGCGGCCCAGTCGCGCCGATTCGTCTGCATCGCCGACGAATCCAAGATGGTCAAGCACCTGGGGGCTTTTCCGCTGCCAGTGGAAGTCATCCCCATGGCCACCGCGCGGGTGGCGCGCCAGTTCGAGGCCATGGGCGGCCAGGCGAGCGTGCGGATGAAAGACGGTCAGCCGCTGGTGACCGACAACGGTCAGCACATTTTGGATGTGACCGGCCTGCAGATCGCCGACCCCCTCGCATTCGAGAGCCAGGTCAACCAGTGGCCGGGTGTGGTGACGGTGGGTGTGTTTGCACACCAAAAAGCCAGCGTGTGCCTGCTGGGCACCAGCTCTGGCGTGAAAACGCTCAACTTCTGATGGGCGGGGCGCCTCGCGCGCCTGCTTGGAGTGCCCGCGTCAGAAACGGATGCCCGCCGGGTTGGTGAGCGGTGGCGCGACCGGCACGGCGGCCGGGCTGGGTGCTGCCGTCGTGGTGTTCTTGGGTGCGGCCACCTCCACCGGCTTGATGGCCACCAGCGGCGTGGGTGCCGGACGCTGGTAGCCGCTGGGCAGCTGGGATTGTTTGGCGTAGCCAGCGGCGTCCAGGTACTGTGCCCATTCGCCGTCCGAGTAGCCCTTGATTTGCTGACCGCCGATCGTCAGGAACGGCAAGGAGCCATCGCTGTTGAGGCGCTTGAACGCTTCAGCGTCTTGCGCGGACGTGATGGTTTTCTCTGTGTACGGGATGCCCCGTGCGTTCAACAGGTTGCGCCCGCTGTTGCAGGGCGCGCACTCCTTGCTGGTGTAGAGCGTCACCGGGTAGCGGCTGGCCACCTGGCGCAGCTCGTAAGGCAGCTGCCCGCCGCCCGCGCTGCTGGGCGCGCCAGCGCCCGCCGCCGGCTTGGGGTTCGCCGATACGACCGGCGGCTGGTCGGAAAACGTGACGCGACCGTCCGGACCCACGATGCGGTACACACCCTGGGCCAGCAGCGGCAGGCTCAGCAGCCCCAACAAGGGCAAGACAACAGCGGAACGGACGGTTTTCATCATCACAACGACTCCTTGTCTGCGCTTATCGGCAGTTTGATCGGCAAATCCAGTCAGGCCATGCCCTGGTGGCGCAGCAGGGCATCGATGCTGGGCTCGCGGCCGCGGAAGGCCTTGAACGATTCCATGGCGGGGCGGCTGCCGCCGGCTTCCAGGATGGCCTCGCGGTACCGGCGTCCGGTCTCCACGTCCAGCGTGTTGCGGCCCGCTGCCTGAGCGGCTTCTTCGAACGCGGCGTAAGCATCGGCCGACAGCACCTCGGCCCATTTGTAGCTGTAGTAACCAGCCGAATAACCGCCGGCGAAGATGTGGCTGAAGGTGTTGGCGGTGCGGCTGTAGGCCGGCGGTTGCAGCACCGCCACCTCGCTGCGCACCTGGCCCAGCAGACCCAGGATGGCTTCGCCCGTGGTCACGGCCTGCGGCTGGCTGTGCAGCAGCATGTCGAACAGCGAGAACTCCACCTGCCGCAGCGTCTGCAGACCGCTCTGGAAGTTCTTGGCCGCCAGCATCTTGTCGTACAGCGCGCGCGGCAGCGGCTCGCCACTGTCCACATGGGCGGTCATGTGCTTGAGCACATCCCATTCCCAGCAGAAGTTCTCCATGAACTGGCTGGGCAGTTCCACTGCGTCCCATTCCACGCCGCTGATGCCCGAGACATCGCGCTCGTTCACCTGCGTGAGCATGTGGTGCAGGCCGTGGCCGAACTCGTGGAAGAGAGTGATGACGTCGTCGTGCGTCAGCAATGGCGGTTTGCCGTTGACGCCTTCGGCAAAGTTGCACACCAGGTGGGCCACCGGCGTCTGCAGGGCCCCGGTGTCGGGGCGCAGCCAGCGGGCGCGCACATCGTCCATCCACGCGCCACCACGCTTGCCGGTGCGGGCCGACGGGTCCAGGTAGAACTGACCGACCAGTTGCACGCCAGCGGGCGTGCTGCGTTCGATGCGGTAGAACTCCACGGTAGAGTGCCAGACCGGCGCGCTGTCGCGGCGGATGGCCACTTCGAACAGTGTTTCGATGATCTGGAACAGCCCGGCCAGCACCTTGGGCGCCGTGAAATACGGTTTGACTTCCTGTTCGCTGAAGGCGTAGCGCGCTTCTTTGAGTTTCTCGCCGATGTACGGCCAGTCCCAGGGCTGCGGGTCTTTCAGGTTCAGCTGCTCCGCGGCGAAGCTGCGCATGTCGGCCAGGTCTTGTTCGGCGTACGGGCGGGCTTTCTGTGCCAGGTCGCGCAGGAAGCCGACCACCTGCTCAGGCGACTCGGCCATCTTGGGCACCAGCGACACATCGGCGAAGTGGCGGTGGCCCAGCAGTTGCGCTTCTTCGTGGCGCAGGGCCAGCAGCTCGCCCATGATGGCGGTGTTGTCGAACTTCTTCGCTTCGCCCTCGGCCTGCTCGCTGGCGCGCGTGACGTAGGCCCGGTAGAGCTTCTGTCGCAGCGCGCTGCTGTGGGCGAACTGCATCACCGGCAGGTAGCAGGGCATCTTGAGCGTGAGCTTGTGACCCGTCTTGCCTTCGGCTTGGGCCGCGGCGGCCGTGGCCTGCTGCACGTCGTCCGGCACGCCGGTCAGTTCGGCCGTGTCCACATAGAGCGCAAAAGCGTCGGTGGCGTCCAGGGCGTTTTCGCTGAACTTTTGCGCTAGCTCGGCGTGGCGTTCCTGGATGGCGGCGAACCGCTCCTTGGCCGCGCCCTGCAATTCAGCGCCGCCGAGCACAAAGCCGCGCATGGCGTTCTTGTGGGCCTGCGCCTGTTCGGGTGTCAGTCGGGCCGGGTCCATGGCCTTGTACTTGGCGTACAGGCGTTCGTCGGCGCCCAGCCGGGTCCAGAACTCGGTGACCTTGGGCAGGGCCTCGTTGTAGGCGGCGCGCAGCTCGGGCGTGTCGGCCACGCTGTTGAGGTGGCTGACGGCGCCCCAGGCGCGACCCAGGCGCTCGGTGGCCACATCCAGCACCTGGGCAATGCGTACCCAGTCGGCCGGGAAGTCGGCGGCGGTCACACGCTCCAGGGCGGCACTGGCGTCGGCCAGCAGGGCTTCCATGGCGGGCCCGACCTGGGCCGGGGTGATGGCGTCGAACAGCGGAAGGTCGGCGGAGGCGAGCAGGGCGTTGGTCGTGGCGGCAGCGTTCATGCGGTCTCAGATGGTGCGCGGGAGGGGAAGTTCAAGCCGGGCCGCCCCGGGGCTGGGCGCGCACCGACCGGTTCGGGGTCACTGGGCGCTTTTCTTGACGCTCTTTTGCAGCACCTTGGCGCGTTTGACCTGGCCACCGGTCGTCAGGCGCTGGTTGCCCAGCACCCGAACAACCTTGACCTCGGGCCGCTGGCCGCCGCGCTTGCTGAACTTCAGCACCTTGACGTCCTTGGGGCCAGGCATGCGGTCTTCGTCGACCACTTTGGCCTTTTCCGGCAGGGGGCGCCAGAGGACCAGCAGCTTGCCGATGTGCTGGATCGGCGCAGCGTCCAGTTCGTCCGACAGGGTCTGCAGCATGGCTTCGCGCGCGGCACGGTCGTCGCTGAACACGCGAACCTTGATCAGGCCGTGGGCCTTCAGGGCGGCGTCCACTTCTTTCTTGACCGAGGCGGTCAGGCCGTCCCCTCCGATGAGGACGACGGGGTCGAGGTGGTGGGCATCGGCGCGGTGGACTTTGCGCTGGGCGGGAGTGAGTGTGATCTGGGGCATGGGACAATTATCGTTTACACAGCGCTCGCGCGTCCCCCATGGGCATCAAAGTCAAGACCCAGAGCAAGAAGGTCAACAAGGCCTGGCTCAACCAGCACGTCAACGATCCCTATGTGCGCCTGGCACAAAAGGACGGCTTTCGCGCGCGTGCCGCCTACAAACTCAAAGAGATCGACGAATCCCTCGGGCTGATCCGACCGGGAGATGTCGTCGTGGACCTGGGCTCCACGCCCGGTGCCTGGAGCCAGTACCTGCGCCGTCGCCTCAGCCCGGACGGGGCCGCCGTCGGCGAACTCAAAGGCCGCATCCTGGCGCTCGACCTGCTGCCCATGGACCCGATCGAAGGCGTGCAATTCATCCAGGGCGATTTCCGGGAAGAGGCGGTGCTGGCCGAGCTGGTGCAGGCGCTGGCGGACCACGGGGTGGAGAAAGTGGACGTTGTGGTGTCGGACATGGCGCCCAACCTGTCGGGCATCGGCGCCACCGATTCGGCCCGCATCGAACTGCTGGTGGAGCTGGCGGTGGACTTTTCCGTGCGGCATCTCAAGACCGATGGTGCACTGGTGGCCAAGGTGTTCCACGGCGGCGCGTACGACGCGCTGGTGGCGCTGTTCCGCCAGACGTTCAAAGTGGTCAAAACCTTCAAACCCAAAGCCTCACGCGACCAGTCTTCGGAAACCTTTCTCGTCGGGATGGGTCTGAAATGAGCGCCAAAGGCCTCGCCGTTGGGCGGGGAGGCCTTGAATATGGGTGCCTGGCGCCGAAAAAGTGATGGACGCGATAGCGAACATCATGGCATTCGTCAAGACCGGGGCTTCTTGAAAGTCCTAAAATGGGCCCGACATGCTTTTCTCTGACAACCTTGCAGCCAGGAGCCGCACTTGAACAACCAGTGGTTCTCGAAAATCGCCGTGTGGATGGTCATCGCCATGGTGCTTTTCACCGTCTTCAAACAATTCGACGGTCGCGCGGCCGCAGGTGCGGGCTACGTTGGCTACTCCGAATTCCTGGACCAGGTGAAGGCCCAGCAGATCAAGAGCGCCACCATCCAGGAGGGCCAGGGCGGGACAGAGATCGTCGCGGTCACCCAGGACGACCGCCGCATCCGCACCACCGCCACCTACCTGGACCGCGGTTTGGTGGGCGACCTGATCAACAACAACGTCAAGTTCGACGTGCGTCCGCGGGAAGAGGGCTCGCTGCTCATGACCCTGCTGGTCAGCTGGGGCCCGATGCTGCTGCTGATCGGCGTGTGGATCTACTTCATGCGCCAGATGCAGGGCGGCGGCAAGGGCGGTGCCTTCAGCTTCGGCAAGAGCAAGGCCCGCATGCTTGATGAGAACAACAACACCGTGACGTTCGCCGACGTGGCCGGTTGCGACGAGGCCAAGGAAGAAGTCAAGGAAGTGGTCGACTTCCTGAAAGATCCGGCCAAGTTCCAGAAGCTGGGCGGCCGCATACCGCGCGGTCTGTTGCTGGTCGGCCCTCCCGGCACCGGCAAGACGCTGCTGGCCAAGGGCATTGCCGGCGAAGCCAAGGTGCCGTTCTTCAGCATCTCGGGTTCGGACTTCGTGGAAATGTTCGTCGGTGTCGGCGCTGCCCGTGTGCGCGACATGTTCGAGAACGCCAAGAAGAACGCGCCCTGCATCATCTTCATCGATGAAATCGACGCCGTTGGCCGCCAGCGTGGCGCTGGCCTGGGTGGAGGCAACGACGAACGTGAACAGACCCTCAACCAGATGTTGGTAGAGATGGACGGCTTCGAGACCAACCTGGGTGTGATTGTGGTGGCCGCCACTAACCGCCCGGACATCCTGGACGCCGCTTTGCTGCGCCCGGGCCGTTTCGACCGTCAGGTTTATGTGACGCTGCCCGACATCCGCGGCCGCGAGCAGATCCTGAACGTGCACATGCGCAAAGTGCCGCTGGGCACCGACGTGAACGCCAGCGTGATCGCCCGCGGCACGCCCGGCATGAGCGGTGCAGACCTGGCCAACCTGTGCAATGAAGCCGCATTGATGGCTGCGCGCCGCAACGCGCGCGTGGTCGAGATGCAGGACTTCGAAAAGGCCAAGGACAAGATCTTCATGGGCCCCGAGCGCAAGAGCATGGTCATGCCCGAAGAGGAGCGTCGCAACACGGCTTACCACGAGGCCGGCCACGCCCTGATCGGCAAGTTGCTGCCCAAATGCGATCCGGTGCACAAAGTCACCATCATCCCGCGCGGTCGCGCGCTGGGCGTGACCATGAGCCTGCCGGCGCAGGACCGCTACAGCTACGACAAGGACTACATGCTGAACCAGATCAGCATGCTGTTCGGTGGCCGTATCGCCGAAGAAGTGTTCATGCACCAGATGACCACTGGCGCCAGCAACGACTTCGAGCGCGCGACCTCCATCGCCCGCGACATGGTGATGCGTTATGGCATGACCGATGCGCTGGGCCCGATGGTCTACGCCGAGAACGAAGGTGAGGTGTTCCTGGGCCGTTCGGTGACCAAGACCACCAACATGAGCGAGCAGACCATGCAGAAGGTGGACGACGAGGTGCGCCGCATCATCGACGCCCAGTACAAGCTGGCGCGCGACCTGATCGAAGAGCACAGCGACAAGATGCACGCCATGGCCACCGCTCTGCTGGAATGGGAAACCATCGACGCCGACCAGATCGACGACATCATGGCCGGCAAACCGCCCCGTCCTCCCAAGGACTGGACGCCGCGCAACCCGTCCGTGGGCGGTGGTGGCAGCGGTGGTACCCCGGCGGTGAGCACCGACCCGGCTCCGACGGCCGCCTGATCGGTCCGACGCTTCTCCCTCAACGGGGCCTTCGGGCCCCGTTGCCCTTTCCGGAGCCCTTGACTTCATGCACTGGCAGACCACCCGTTATCAGATCGACCTGGGCCGTCCGCAGGTCATGGGCATTGTCAACGTGACGCCCGATTCGTTTTCCGATGGCGGGCAGCATGCCAACACCGCCGCCGCGCTGCGGCACTGCGAGCAACTGCTCAAAGACGGTGCCGACATCCTGGACATCGGCGGCGAGTCGACCCGGCCCGGCAGCCCGGCGGTGAAGCTGGACGAAGAACTGGCCCGTGTGCTGCCCGTGGTGCGCGAAGCCACCCGTCTGGGCGTGCCGGTGTCAGTGGACACCTACAAGCCCGAGGTGATGCGCGCCGTGCTGGAGCTGGGGGCCGACATCGTCAACGACGTCTGGGCGCTGCGCCGTGGCGATGCCCTGGACGTGGTGGCGGCGCACCCGGCTTGCGGCATCTGCCTCATGCACATGCACCGCGACCCGCAGACCATGCAGGCCGCGCCCATGGACGGCGATGTGCTGGCGCCGGTGGCAGCCTTCCTGCGTGAGCGCGCTCAGGCTTTGCGGTCGCTGGGCGTGGCGGCTGACCGCATCACGCTGGATCCGGGGATCGGCTTCGGCAAGACGGTCGCGCAGAACTTCAGCCTGCTGACGCGCCAGGCCGAGCTGCTGGACCTGGGCTACCCCTTGCTCGCCGGCTGGTCCCGCAAGTCGTCGCTGGGCGCGGTCACCGGCCGCGAACAGCCGGCCGACAGGGTGGCGGCCAGCATGGCCGCGGCGCTGCTGGCGGTGGACCGCGGGGCGCGTGTGGTGCGGGTGCACGATGTGCGTGAAACAGTGGACGCGCTGCGCGTCTGGCGGGCCGTCTGCGCGGTCTGAGGTGGCCCAGCGCCGATAATCAAAGGCTGTCCGGTGTCCCTCACCGGCAATGCGCCGGAGGCAGGCGCCACTCACAGAACAACAGCAGAGGACTTTTCATGACCCGCAAGTATTTCGGCACCGACGGCATCCGCGGCACGGTCGGCCAGGCTCCCATCACCCCTGACTTCGTGCTGCGCCTGGCACACGCCGTGGGCCGCGTGCTCAAGCGCAGCGAGGCGCGCCCGACGGTGCTGATCGGCAAAGACACCCGCATTTCCGGCTACATGCTCGAATCCGCACTGGAGTCCGGCTTCAACTCCGCCGGGGTGGACGTGGTGCTGCTCGGGCCGGTGCCGACCCCGGCCGTGGCCTACCTCACGCGGGCGCAGCGTGCCAGCCTTGGCGTGGTCATCAGCGCCAGCCATAACCCGTTTGCCGACAACGGTATCAAATTCTTCAGCGCCCAGGGCAACAAGCTGCCCGACGACTGGGAGCTGGCGGTGGAAGCCGCGCTGGACGAAACCCCTGTGTGGGTGGATTCGGCCAGCCTGGGCAAGACGCGCCGCATGGACGACGCGGCCGGCCGCTACATCGAATTCTGCAAGAGCACCTGCTCGCACAGCTTCACGCTCAAGGGCCTGAAGATCGTGGTGGACGGTGCCAACGGTGCGGCCTATCACATCGCACCCGATGTGTTCCACGAACTGGGTGCCGAGGTCATCAAGATCGGCTGCAGCCCAGACGGCCTGAACATCAACAAGGGCGTGGGCGCCACCCACCCCGAGGCCCTGGTGGCGGCGGTGAAGGAGCACGGCGCGCACTACGGCGTGGCGCTCGACGGCGATGCCGACCGCCTGCAGATGGTGGATGCGACCGGTCGTCTGTTCAACGGCGACGAGCTGCTGTACCTGATCGCGGCCGACCGCATCGCGCGCGACATCGACGTGCCGGGCGTGGTGGGCACGCTCATGACCAACATGGCCGTCGAGGTCGCATTCAAGAAAAAAGGCGTGAAGTTCGTGCGCGCCAAGGTCGGTGACCGTTACGTGCTCGAAGAACTGGAGCGCCACGGCTGGGTGCTGGGCGGCGAAGGCTCCGGCCACCTGCTTGTGCTGGACCGCCACACCACGGGCGACGGGCTGGTCTCGGCCCTGCAGGTGCTGCACGCCTGCGTGGACAGCGGCAAGACCATGGCCCAGCTGCTGGCCGATGTGACGCTGTTTCCGCAGACCCTGATCAATGTGCGCCTGCAGCCCGGCCAGGACTGGAAAGCGAACACGCTGCTGCCCGCTGAGACGCAGGCGGTGGAAGCCGAGCTGGGCGAGACCGGCCGTGTGCTGATCCGCGCCAGCGGCACCGAACCGCTGCTGCGCGTGATGGTGGAAGCGCGCGATCCGGCACAGGCGCAGGCTTGCGCCGAGCGGCTCGTGGCCGCGGTGAAGGCCGGCTGATGGCGGCCGATCTCTCGGTGCGCCGGGCGGACTACACCGACCCGGCCGACGCGGCGGCCATCGTCATGCTGCTGGACGCATACGCGAGCGACCCGGCTGGCGGTGGCGAGCCGCTGTCCGACTTTGCGAAAACAAATCTTGTGCGTGAACTGGCTGCGCGCCCGCAGGCCTTCAGCATCCTGGCTTTCGACGGTGATGCGCCGGTGGGCCTGGTCAATTGCATCGAGGGTTTTTCCACCTTCAAGTGCCAGCCGCTGGTCAATGTGCACGACGTGGCGGTGCTCGCCAGCCACCGCGGCCGCGGCATTGCCGAGCAGATGCTGGCGCTGGCCGAAACCATCGCCCGCGAGCGCGGCGCGGTGAAGATGACGCTGGAAGTGCTCTCGGGCAACGCGCCGGCGGTCAATCTCTACAAGCGCATCGGGTACGAGGGCTATCAGCTGGATCCGGCGATGGGCACGGCCCAGTTTTTCCAGAAATGGTTGTAACCGCTCAGTAGAGCAGGTACGGCTTCCGGGTCTCCAACCAGGCCGCCTCGTCCGGTCCCGCGACCGCTTCCAGATCGGCCGCAGTGGCCGCCGGGTGGTCCACCCACTCGCGCAGCGCAGGGCCGCCGTTGATGAGATCGATGGCCAGGCGGTCGTGTTCGTACTCGTAGGGGAAGTCGCGCCACAGCGGGTAGTCGGGCTGCTGCTCGCGAAGCGCCTTGAAGGCCAGGGCCTGCAGGCGCCAGGGTTTGAAGGCGTTGTGGTCGTAGTGGGTCGGGTCTTCCACATGGATCTGCACGCCGGCGCAGAGCTGGCCCACGTGTTTGTGGAAGGTGGGTTCGAACCAGCAGGCACGCAGCTGGCAGCCGGCCAGCCACTGCGGCGCGATGCGGCGCATGTCGGCCAGCAGGCGGGTGGTGTCGATGCCCGGCGCCCCAAACAGTTCGAGCGGGCGCGTAGTGCCACGGCCTTCGCTGAGCGTGGTGCCTTCCAGCATCACGGTGCCGGCGTAGGCGCGGGCCATCCAGAGGTTGGCCGCGTTCGGGCTGGGGTTGACCCAGGTCCGCTCCAGCGGCCAGCCGAAGCCCGGACCGTTGTCGGGTTCCCAGCCCTCCATGGTGATGACGCGGTACTCCACTTCGAGCTGGAGCTGAGCGATGAACCAGTGGCCCAGCTCGCCCATGGTCATGCCGTGGCGCATCGGCATGGGGCCGGCGCCGACGAAGCTCTCCCAGCCATCGCGCAGCAGCGTGCCTTCCACTGGGCGGCCGGCGGGGTTGGGGCGGTCCAGCACCCAGACAGCCTTGCCTTGCCGCGCGGCGGCTTCCAGCACGTAGCGCAGCGTGGTGATGAAGGTGTAGATGCGGCAGCCCAGGTCCTGCAGGTCCACCAGCAGCACGTCGAACGTGTCCATCATCGCGTCGGTGGGGCGGCGCACCTCGCCGTACAGGCTGAACACCGGGATGCCCAAGCGCGGGTCGAGGTAGTCGGGCGACTCGACCATGTTGTCCTGCTTGTCGCCGCGCAGGCCGTGCTGAGGGCCGAAGGCCGCCGTGAGCTTGACGTCGGGCAGGGCCGCCAGGGCGTCCAGCGAATGGTTCAGGTCGCGGGTGACCGAGGCCGGGTGGGCGAGCAGGGCAACGCGGCGGCCGGCCAGCGGGGCGCGCAGCGCGGGGTCTTCGAGAAAGCGTTCGAGGCCGAGTTTCATGGGGTCGGATCGGTGGAGAGAATGGCGGGCAGGTCGGGCAGGGCTTGCCAGCCGCCGCGGTGGTGAAAGTCCGGGCGCGCGGCGGGGTGTTGCAGCGCCCAGTAGCTGAGCCGGCCGTCGGTGGTTTCAATCACCGCCGTCAGGCCGATGTCCCATGCGGCCGATGG